>NZ_JADCLQ010000009.1:0-98861 GCF_015234155.1 Dysgonomonas sp. GY75 | reverse complement strand
AAATGCCGTCAAAATTCAAATATTTTCTGCTATAATAACCTATTGTCTTGTTACAATCATGAAACATGAATTAAAAATAAAAGTGTCCACTTATGAAATATTACGAATACTTAGTTTATCATTATTTGAAAGAATGCCAATAGAAAATCTTTTTAATAATAATGATACGCAGATAAACTATCAAAATGATACTCAATTATGTCTTAATTTTTTTTAGTGGACACTAGTGTATGCAATACGCCCCTACATGAGGCTGAAAAACAGCTTTATGAATTTTGATGCGTTTGCCCTAAATATAAAGTAGTTATAGATATATTCCGGTAGGTTGGGGGAAGGGTAGATTGGTATGGCTATTGGGGGAGGTATATACTTGCATATTAAAGCGTATTTCAATATTCAGCACAAAAAAGCCTCAGCTATCTATTTAGCTGAGGCTTTTTCAATTTTCTTTATCTCGATTACGTTATTCCTGATCGGGTAAACTTACAGGAGTATTGGCACTGCTGTTCAACCGGTCTTGCAGATTATATTTGCGTACCAATCCTGCAATTTCCGGATCGAGTGGTGCACGATATGCTTTTGTAGGATCTAATTCGCAGGCCTTTATTAAATGTTCGATAGCTTCATTATCATTACCGGCACGGATAGAGAGTATTGCTCTCAGGTATTCCGTATTTCCTGTCTGCTTCAAATCATTTAATAAATCTAAAGCCTTCGCATTGTAGCCCATGCATACGAGGCATAGTGCTGTATTATAATCCGGATAAGCCTGTAATATATCCAATGCCTTCCAGTATTCCCTGTCTTGTAAGAAACGGAGTGCCTGTGCATAATCCGGGCGTACTTCGGTATTCACTGAAATTTCTTCTGCCATACCCGGACGAGTCATATTGAAGATAATGTCAGCTTTGTTTAACAATGGATATATTGAATCCTGAATAATTTTGAAATCAGCCGGATAGTTTTTCTTTATTTCCTGCTCACATTGATCAGGATTTACCGCTTGTGTCAACATATCCAATATTTCAGACTTGTTAGGCATGTCGGTTCTCTTGACAATCAAACGGGCCATTGTATTCCAGTCTTCTCCACTATAACGTGTTTTGAATATCATTGCCATATCGGCTTTATTACCTCCTAACGACTTGATAAAGTAATCCTTCAGTGCATTTGCACGCTTCATTGACAATTCGATATTATCATCATACGAACCATCCAGGGCTGTGGATACCCGTATGATCACACTGTCCATCAATAATTTGCCTTCTCCGCTAAATGTGCGGTAAGTGTTTAATACTTTATCAGCCTGTTCTTTGTTATCCCTGTAATTTATATTGAAGGTGGATTTACCTGTTGCAAATTTGGGATAAATAACCATTGTATTATATACATCCCTGTGAATTGTAGTAGTCTTGGATATGAGTGTAGAATCTACCAGCTGAGACAAGGATGAAATAAAATAAGACAATGTATCGGACAGAGGGGTAACAAAACTACTGCGGTCTATCGCATCTATTTTAGTATTCATCGCCAAGCGAAGTCTTCTCATCCCCGGTGTTACAGGATAATCCTGTTTGTATACAAAGAAGAAATCACGATCGGTTTGAATAACGGTATCGAGGCGGGTATTTTCTTCATAAGGAAAAACGATTAATTCACGCCTTTTTTCTTCACGCCTTTCTTTCTTCATCTCGTTAAGCGCTATATCTTCAAACTTATAGCGGCTTTGAGCGATTTCTATAGAGTCCTGATTGGTCAGATATTGGTTCTTGATCTGGTTCATAGCCCGACCCTCCCTGTATATATCACGGAACCTCTCAGGAATACGGGTAAGATCTTCTCCTTCCAGCATTAAAGTTTTCAGGTTCTTGTCGAAGTTTTTCATATAACGGGCGTAAGCTCCGATTGTATCCTTACCTGTTGCCCAATCGCGTAAAACCTGTTCTTTGGCACGATTCGAATATTCTTTATAAAAATCGAGACGATAATCATTTTTCTGCTCCACAACGGTTCTGCCTTTTTTCAGATCATCCGGCTTAGGAACATTTTTCATATATTTTGCGAAAAAGCCTGTGGTATCTTTACCTTTTGCTACCTCTTTCATTGCTTTCTCTCTTGCTTTACGCACATTCTCATAATAGAGCTTTTTGTCGAAGCCGGTCTGTTTAGCGGCCATTAACGCTTCAGCATCTTCCTTGCTGGTTTTCCATTCTTCGAAATCAGCCTGCCTGCTCCATTCTTTATGGTACTGGTTGTAATAGAAGTTTTGCTGGAAAGCGATATCTTCCTCTACTCCTTTATAGTCCACAAACACGCTGTCGTATTGCGACTCATCTACTATGGAATTTACATAATCCTCATAATCTTTATAGGATTGTTTCTGTTTGTTTGAAAACTCCTGTCCTTTTAGCACAATTGTTTTAAGAGGTACCACAGAGTCATTATGCAACAACTTAGGTGACATTGTTACCCGGAAGTTAGTAGAAAGTAGTTCTTTAGGCACTCTTACTACAAAGTCCACGTTTACCCGTCCGTTTTGCTCCGGTGTAAAACGGGATTTAGCTATAACTACCACCTCGCTCAGATGCTGTACTTGGCTAAGATCGAGTACTTTATTTGCATCAGGCTTAGGTTCGTTTATTGTCTCTGCATTGGTATATGTGACCTGCTCGGCAACTACAACCTGTCCTTTATCTTGTCCTTCTATATAGGGTAACTCTATATTAGGTCGTTTAGATTGGGATTGCATAAATAAATCTTTTGTCAAAGCATCATCCTTTGTAACAGGGACTTTGACTTTTATAGGCGGTACGTAATTTGCGTATGGGTCGCGGGAAGCCCGTATCTCACGTACTGAATTGGATGTGGAACACGACAACATCAAAGTCAGTGTTACAATAGGGATGGACAACATACTAGTAAACGATAACCCGGATAATAGTTTGTAAGTTTTTTTCTCCATAAAGTTTATTTTTGGCTCGAAAAATCGAAATCGTAAAGTTTTGTAATATTTATAGTTATAGAAAAACGCTGCAAAGATAATTATATATAATAAATATCTGATAACTTCGGGTTTAAATTTTGGATTAATACATACTTTTAAAGCTATTTTTTAACAAATATGCAGCTATTTAACACTTTGTCAAGTGTTTTAAATACTAGGTAAAGTATCTCTTATATCACTTCTTAATTATCACTTGTTTAAGACTCTACAGGTTTCTCAGCTAATCTTCTCTATTAACTGTTAAGCATATACACACATCTTCTATAGTATAGAAACGAAATAACCATACGAATATTGTATGAATAGGCTATCAGATCACAAATTATTTATATAGAGATAAATATAGTGCAGAAACAATATTTGCCGATTTTTCGTTCCGGATTGAAATACCGGATTATCATTTAAAAATTGTATCTTTGCATCTGAAAGAAAAAAGTAAGCTCATAAACAGCATATTAAGTTTATGAAAAAATATAGAAACCTTGTATTTTACACATCTATCATAGGCCTGTTTTCGGCACTGATATATTTTATCGTCAGGGTTGGAAGACATAATCTCGAAGCTAAACAAAATGTATACGGGTTGGCATCAACCACCTCCGCATGGAACGATTTTATACATCATCTGACCGAGGATTTCGGCGCGCCTGTAGCTATATTATTATTACAAATAGTTGTTATTTTGCTGGCTGTAAGAATATTCGGGTGGATTTGCCAAAAGATAGGACAGCCTACCGTCGTGGGCGAGATTTTTGCAGGAGTAGTACTCGGTCCCTCCCTACTTGGACATTATTTCCCTCAGGTATCCGAATTCCTTTTTCCGGTATCCTCCTTGGAAAATATACGGTTTCTCAGTCAGATAGGTCTTATCCTGTTTATGTTTATCGTGGGTATGGAACTGAATTTGAAAACCTTGAAAAATAGGGCTAATAATGCTCTTATTATCAGCCATACCAGTATTGCGGTTTGCTTTACATTAGGTGTTCTTGTTGCCTATTATTTGTTTGGAAATTTTACACACCAGAGCACAATTTTTCTGCCGTTTGCTTTATTTATGGGAATTGCTATGAGCATTGCAGCATTTCCGGTCATGGCACGTATTATACATGAAAGAGGGATTAATAAAACACCCTTGGGTGCTACCATAATTACATGTGCTGCAATAGACGATATTACTGCCTGGTGCTTGTTGGCTGCCGTTATTGCCGTTGTTAAGGCAGGCTCATTTGCCAGTTCATTATTTATCATCCTTTTGGCGCTACTATATGTACTAGCCATGTTCAAGATTGTGCGTCCTTTTCTGAAACGGATAGCTGATTTGCAATCTTCTAATAGAACTATAAGCAAGTCGGTTATAGGAGTGTTTTTCTTGATATTGTTTCTCTCGGCTTACGCTACCGAAGTAATAGGAATACACGCGCTGTTCGGGGCATTTTTGGCGGGTGTGATTATGCCTCCCAATCTTAACTTCAGGAATCTGTTTACCGAAAAAATAGAAGACGTATCACTGGTACTATTACTGCCTTTATTCTTTGTCTTTACCGGTTTACGCACTGAAATAGGACTGCTCAACGAACCGGGTTTATGGATGATCTGCGGAGGGATTGTTTTCCTTGCCATTTTTGGAAAGACAATGGGTAGCGCAATTGCCGCACGATTTGTCGGGAATAACTGGAAAGACAGCCTTACCATCGGCGCATTGATGAATACAAGGGGACTGATGGAATTGGTTGTGCTTAATATAGGACTTGACCTTGGTATTCTTACGCCCGAAGTCTTTGCAATGATGGTTGTGATGGCACTTACCACTACTTTTATGACATCTCCTTTACTAAGTATTATAGATAAAGTATTCAAGAAAAAGCAAGCGGATACCGATCTCGTTCAGGAGGATAAATACAAAATATTAGTTTGGTTTCAGAGCCCTGAAATGGGGCGTAAACTGATGTTTGTCGCTAATAGTTTCATAAGGAAGAAACAGGCGGGTTCTGAACTGACAATGCTTCATCTTTCAGAAGGAAACCTACTGTATCAATACGGTATAGAGGAAGAAGAAGAGGAGATGTTCAAGCCGGTAGAAGAGGAAGCGCACAGTCTGCAACAAAGTTTCATTCCGGTATTCAAGGTGGTGGGTGATACCAATAATAGTGTTGCCAAGATAGCAAATAAAGGGGATTATGACTTCCTGCTGATAGGCTATCAGGGCTCTGTTTTATCAGATAATGTTCTGGGACGCTTCCTTGGCTTCTCTAACAGGATACTTCATTTACCTAATTATTTACTTACAAAATTAGGAAATCAGAAAAAATGGAGCCGCATGCTGCTGGCCCCCCTCGACGAAGGGCAACGTACCATTGTTTCCAAGAGCGATATGCCGGTTGGCATATTTGTTGATAGAGGTATAGATAAAGGACTGGTAAGTATGAGGAATATTTTTGTTCCTATACTGGACGAGGACGACATCTTTGTAGGGGATTTCATGGAACGACTGGCCGAAAATTCGTATGTGCGGATTACCCTTTGGGATGCTATCGGACTGATGGATACCTCGATGGATTTCATAAAATCCGTTCGCGCGATTAAGGCGATAAACCCTTATCTGTTCCAGCTTTGGAATAATAATATCCCTATCGATAGTGATATTCTGAAAAAGCAGGATTTGATAATGATAAGCCTCAATAGCTGGAAGGAACTGGATAGCAGAAATCCTAAACTGATGAAAGATGCACCCTCTACTTTAGTCCTTACTAATTAATTGCCGGGACTCTGGTAAATTTGTAACTTATAACTCGTAACTAAAGTATGAACAGCCGCGACATAATTTCATTAAAGAAAGATATTCTTCAAAACCTGTCAAAAAGACAGTTGAAAGATGCCTTTGAGTCATTAATGAAACTGACAATAAATACACAGGACTGGAAAATTTCTGAAACTCTTAGCGAACTGGAAACAAATTATAAATTCATGCTCCATTATCTCTTCGAAGGGGTTGAAGACCCGGAGCGGGAGAGTGTGTACAATAATCTATTACGTTCATTATATGAATTGGCAGATGACTCGGCTGATGAGTTGCTAAGAATAGAGTCATCGAATGTCTTTTATGAAAAGTATCGTATTAATTCACTGAAAAACGGGACAATATCCGGCTATGCTTCGCAACTAAAAGATGTGGCAGACTCTATTGCACTGATCGATTTACTCGAGGATGGCGAAGAAAAAACAAATAAGAAGCGGGAACTAGCAGTAAAACGTGAGCGTATAGCTTCCGATATCTTCAATATGGTATTTGTTTCACCACGTGCCGATGAGAATGATTTTAACGATTATATTTCGTTTGTTACCAATTTTAGTTTGCCTGTTCGCGAAAAAAGCCTGTTCTTGTCAGCTATCACTTTGAGCCTGTTTCATCGTTTCGATTTTCGAAAAATACAGGTGTTGATGCAGGCATCAGCCTTAGATAATATACAGCTGAGGGCCAGGGCAATTGTGGGATTGGTTGTCGTGATGCAAATGTATGACGTCCGTTGGGCATTATATCCTGAATTACAAAATCAACTGGATACACTTTCCGAAAAACCGGAGTTTCGCAAAGCTATATTAAGAACTATCATACAGCTTATTCGTTCCCGCGAAACGGAACAGATAACTAAAAAGATCAAGGAAGAGATACTGCCCGAGATGATGAAGTTCAATAATCTGGCAGGAAGAAAACTCAATATGGATGAACTAATGGGTGGTGATTCCGATTTTTCGGAGAAGAATCCTGAATGGCAAAAAGAACTGGAAGAATCCGGCCTGGGTAAGAAGTTACAGGAGTATTCCAATTTGCAAATGGAAGGAGCGGATGTATTCCATTCTACTTTCTCCGGATTAAAGAACTTTTCATTTTTCTCCGATATGGGTAACTGGTTCTTACCGTTCGATCCTTCATATTCCGAATTTTCGACTCTGTTCCCCGAAGAGAAGAAGAGTGCTTTGCTGCAGGCTGCAGTTGTAGATTCAGGACATATGTGTAACTCCGATAAATATTCATTCTGCCTGAGTCTTTTGCAGATCCCCGCTACCCAGCGCGAAATGATGCTCGGACGTATGGGCGCTGAATCGGAAGAGATTAAACAGCTGCAAAAGGAGGCTAAAGAAATGAATCCGGCTATAGATGAAGAGGTGGTGTCGAATCAGTATATTCAGGATTTGTACCGCTTCTTCAAACTGAATCCTTACCGAAACAGTTTCTATGATATATTCAGGCTAAGCCTCAATTTCTATGACAAGAAATCGATAGCTCCGCTTATCTCAAACATAGAAGATATGAAGAAAATAGCACTGTATTGTTTTGATAAAAATAATTTCGGTGAAGCCCTGAATATCTTCAACAGGCTTATAGCTATAGATGATCAAAGCGACGATATATGGCAGAAGGTTGGTTATTGCAGGCAGATGATTAATGATCTGGAGGGTGCTCTCAATGCCTATTTGCAAGCAGATTTACTGAAGCCTAACGACTCGTGGATAATTAAGCGTATCGCACAATTGTACCGTTCGCAGAAACAACCTGAATTATCTTTGGAATATTATAAGAAAGCAGCCAAACTGACTCCTGATAATATAAATATAGAATTGAATATAGGTCATTGCTATCTGGAACTGAATGATTATGAACAAGCATTGAACACTTATTTCAAAGTAGAATTGCTCGACAGCAAAGGGGCGAAGGCTCTGCGGCCGATTGCATGGACCGCTTTCTTACAAAAGAAATACGATCTTGCTCAAAAATATTACAGCCGGATACTGACGGGCAAGCCAACTGTGCATGATTATCTGAATGCCGGTCATGTGGAGCTATGCATGGGAAACAAAAAGGAAGCTGTCGAATATTATAAACAAGCATTGTATCAGGACAATGATTTTGAATTATTTCAAATGCTTTTCGATGCCGATAGAGTTACTCTCATTAACCATGGTGTAGATGAGAGGATATTTCCTTACTTATTCGATCAGATAAAATACAAAATGGGATAAGGCCGATATTGAATTGGTTAAGCGGTCTTTCAGCCGGTTACTTTTAATATTGAAAGAAAAGAAAAGCCCTTGAAGAAATATTTCTTCAAGGGCTTTCAAAAATCTAACCAAAAGCTTTTATTTAAAATAAGAAGCATCCATAAGAGTAAACTCCGCTTGATCGGCTTTGCGTATCGATAGCATTACCGGGTCCCATTGTGTAGGCCAGCCTCCGAATATAGCACCTAGCCTTACTATTTTAATAGCATGAGGGCCTTTTGCCAGAGCGATGGACTTGTCGCTGCGGGAGAATCGTCGGGCTGTGCCGCTATTATCTTTTTCATTAGAGATTAAGTATGTGCCGTCCAACCATAATTCACTATCCGTATTGAAATAATATATTCCATCTTCAGGAATATTTATATATCCCGTCAGAATATAAGAATAGAAATCGTCGGCATATACTTCCATATAGTCTTTGACTCTGTATTTGGTATCCTGAGGTGTTGCTACCTGTTCGGTTTCAGTTGGATTCTTACCATTCAGTTCGGCAACTGTTCTTACATAACCTTTGTAATACTCCGCTGTTAGTCCGGGTTTAGCATTTTTTTCTTTTTCTACAGCCGGCGCATATGTTTGTTTTTCTATTGTAATTGTGCGTACAGGACTCATTTTATCAGAAAGCAGTACCGAGCGTATTTTCAGTGTTGTGTTTTCTGTAAATGTCAATGGTTTTGTAAATACCTCCGATTTCAGTGTAGGTTCGCTTCCGTCTGTTGTATAAACCATTCTGGCAGGCTCGGTTGTTTTGAAATCAAGTGTTGCCTGATCTGTAAACACTACAAAATTACAGGAGAATGGTGCGCTGACAGAATCACCCCAATATTTTATCATATGAGGTCCCTTATCTTCAGGCATAGGGATATAGTAATTGATACCGTGCATATCGAGACGTACACGTTGGTTATCGATACGTCGTTCGAAATCTTCATAACTCTTGTTTTCTTTTGCAGACCAGGTTAATTCAGATAAGGCTATTATGCGTGGATATATATCATACTCCATTTCTTCTCCTGTATAATTATATTCATTCCACATATTCGCCTGAGCTCCCAGTATGTGGTGCTTCTTATCGTCATCTATTAGTCCGGGAACAGGTTCGTAATTATAGACTTTGCTTAATGTCAGATATCCGCCTATGGTTACTGTCTGGAGATTGGGATCTCCTTGGTATTTGTCCACATACAGCCATGCTCCCGGGGTCATAATTACATCATGTCCCATATTTGCAGAGGCAATGCCGCCTTCTTCTCCCCGCCAACTCATAACGGTTGCAGATGGCGCTAGTCCACCTTCGAGTATTTCGTCCCAGCCGATCATTTTCTTGTTATGCTTCAGCAGTACTTTTTCTATCCGCTGAACGAAGTAACTTTGGAGCTTCTCCTCTGCGCTGTGCTCTTTATTGCCTTTCAGCCCCAGTTCTTTGATACGCGCCTGACATTTCGGGCATTTCTCCCAACGTAGTTTAGGACACTCGTCCCCGCCTATGTGAAAATATTCGCTCTCGAACAGAGGGACTACTTCAGCGATCACATCTTCAAGAAACAGAAATACAGAATCGTTCCCCGCACAGAAAACATCCGTTGCAACACCCCAGATATTACGTACTTCGATTGGTTTTCCTGTGCATGATAATTCCGGATAGGCATGCAGTGCCGCCACAGCATGGCCCGGAAGTTCAATTTCGGGTATCACCTCTATGAATCGTTCTTTGGCATAGGCTACTACTTCTTTCACCTGTTCCTGTGTATAGAAGAATGGCCCATAGGTGTTTCCTTCACCTTCGGTGCGTACAGCACCCATCTCTGTCAGTTTAGGGTATTTCTTTATCTCGATGCGCCAGGCCTGATCTTCTGTCAGATGCCAGTGGAACTTATTGATTTTGAACATGGCTAATACATCCAGTTGCTTCTTGATAAAGTCCACATCAACAAAATGGCGGCATACATCGAGATGCAATCCACGGTATTTGAAACGAGGTTCATCTTTGACTGTTACTGCCGGAATATTCCATGCTATATTTTTAATAAGGGTAGGACTTTCTATTTCGGCAGGCAGTAACTGCATAACTGTTTGCATACCATAGAATAATCCTTGGGCCGTTTTCGCCTGTATATCTATACCTTGATGTGTTATGTCTAATGTATATCCTTCATCATTGAGAGTGAGGTCGGGTACAATATTCAGGCTTATGTAATCAGAAGCCGGTTTGTCTTTTACTGTTTTAAGGTCATATCCGGTTGAGGCCTTTATCTTTGCGGAAAAATAAGCAGCAACCTTTTCTATATCTGTATTGCCTGCGACGAAAACAATCCTCTTAGAAAGCTTGAAAGTGTCTTGCTTTTGTATCAGTTCGAGCGGGATAGGAGTAATGTTTATACTTTGGTTGTAAGGCTTCTCTACAGTTGGTTCCGGACCGTTGCACGACGTTATCAGTACCATAGCTGTCAGAGAAAACAAAGGAACTAGTTTTTTCATTAGCATAACGATTTAATTTTAATTAAGGGCTCTCTATAATATACAAATATAGGGATCGTTTAGCTTAGTTGTATTTTAAATCTGTTAATTAACATTTAGGTGATATGTGGATGTAAATGTTAAAAAGAGAGTGCCGTCTATAAAAGCTTCAGAAAAAGATACCAATTACCTCTTTGAAGAAGTAAAAAGCAAGAATGAAAGCTACAGCCAGTTTCATTACAGTTCCGGTCATAAATCCGATAAAAGCTCCAAACCCGGCCTTAAGAGCGGGCTTTGGTTCTTTGCCGTCTATCAGTTCTCCAATAAAGGCTCCTAGAAACGGGAAAAGGATAATACCGAAGGGTTGAAGAAAGAACAGACCGAAGATAATCCCTACCGCACTACCCCAAATACCCTTCTTCCCTCCGCCGAATTTCTGGGTACCCCATACCGGGATATAGAAATCGAGTATTTGTACAATGATGACAACAATGGCCCATATGATTAAGAACTGAGTGGAAAATTCAACTTTCGACGTCAGATGTAAAAGAAAGATACCTGCATAGCTGAGAGGAATACCCGGTAGTACGGGCATGATACAACCCACTATGCCCGTGATAATGAGAATTGCTCCTATTATGGTAAGAATGATATCGATAGCCATTTGTTATATATTTCTACAAATATAATAACTAAATAATAGATGCATAGGAGTTTCTTTTCTTAAAATAGATCCATCAGATCATCCATATCTGCCCAGTAAAGATGTGTATAGCCTGCGATAACATTCTTGTAACGCAACAGTTTGGTATCTGTAACTTGCCCTTTGGCTGTGTATTGTTGTACAACGCTTTGTTGTTCGCTTTTTATGGAGGAATAGTGGAATTCGTGTCCTTTCAGCGACAGACCATTATACTTGAATTGTCTGTAACCCAGTTTGAGCTTCATATTCTCCATTGTGGCTTTTTGGTCGAAAATGTTTACCATCGGGTATTCAGTACCATTTTCATCGGAGATAGATGAAGACAGGTACATCATGCCTCCACATTCGGCGAGGACTTTTCCTTCGGCTTCAATGTAATGACGGATACTGTCCTGCATTGTCCGGTTATTACTTAATTCGCTAAGATATAACTCCGGGTATCCTCCGGGGAGATAGACAAAATCAGATTCAGGCAGATGCTTGTCGTGCAGCGGGCTGAAATAAGACACTGTGCCTAATCTTTTCAGGTATTCGATATTTTCATGGTACATGAAATTGAATGCCGCATCTTTCGCAACACTGATTCTTAAATCCTGTGAGGATACGCGCTCCTCTTTTGCAGCCTCTATATCCGATTGATTTCTGCGAGTAATGACCAAGAGCTTATCTATATCTATATGCTTTTCTATCAGGTCAGCAGCCTTGTCCGCGAAATCATCGAAGCGGTATTGTTCGTCGATATTCAATCCCAGATGGCGGGATGGAATTTCTATATCAGTATTCTTGGGCAGATAGCCTAATGGTTCAAGTCCTACATCGTGACAGGCATCTTTTAGGAAATTATAGTGGCTTTCGGAAGCTACAAAATTGAAAATGACACCTGCGATATTCACCCTATCAGAGAAATTCTTGAAACCATAAAGCAGGGCCGCCGCCGAATAAGCCATCGACTTCGCATTCAGGACTAAAATGACAGGGATATCCAGTTTCTCCGCTATTTGCGCACTGCTTCCATTCATGCGGTCGTATCCGTCGAATAGTCCCATGACACCTTCGGTAATGCAAACATCTTTACCCGATGAATATTTACGATACAAATACTTCATATGGCTTTCTGACGATAAGAACAGGTCGAGATTGACTGATTCGGTTCCTGCTGCCAGGACATGATATTTGGTGTCTATATAGTCCGGTCCACATTTAAAAGGTTGTACACTCAGACCTCTGTTTCGGAGTGCCCTCAATAAACCTAAAGTAATTGTAGTTTTACCGGAGCCGGATGCTATTGCCGAGATAAGGAGATGGGATGTATATGCCATGATTTTTCTTTTTCTTCAGCAAAAGTATAAAATATGGGATATGAAACTCGTATCGGTGTATAGAAAATAATATACTTGCAAATTATTTCCTTAAATACTTTTTTCTGATATTTAAAAAAATTAACTTTGCCGCCGCTAAGGTGATGTAAAAAGGCATCCGTCTTTTTACATGAAAAGGGAATCCGGTTAAAGTCCGGAACAGTGCCCGCTACTGTAAGCTCTATTCAGTTAACAGTTAACAGTCATCAGTTAACAATGTTTCTGAAAAAAGTCTTTGAACAAGACCAAATACCACTGTTTCACAGTAATCAGTGATACAGTAATCAGTTAACAGTTTTTTTTGACTGTTTACTGATAACTGCTAACTGTTTACTGAAAATGGGAAGGCCGTTCAAAGATGGAGTAAGTCAGGAAACCTGCCTAGCATACAATAAATTAAATATTCTCGGGGCCAAGAATATAATTACTAACATTATACTTCGCATTTTAATGAGAAAAAAAGTATTGGTTACAGCCATCTTGTGCTGTATTGTAAACATGGCATTTGCTCAAATGACCTTAAAGGGAAAAGTCGTGGATGAAAATGAGAAACCTGTTGCGGGTGCCAGTGTATGGATCGAATATACCACACTGGGAACTTCGACGGACGAGAACGGAGAGTTTAGTTTGCAGAGAGTACCCGAAGGCAAACACAGATTAAGAGCATCGACACTCGACTACAATGGAGCTAAGATTGATATTGCATCTTCCCGCGAGGATATCTTATTTGTCTTAAAAAAATCCCCGCTGAAACTTAATGAAGTAGTAGTTACAGGTACAGGTACGCACAACAGATTAAAGAATACCCCTGTAGCAATGGATATGATAACCAAAAAGGAACTGGAGAATATAAATGTCCCTACATTCGAAAATGCCATGATGTCCATCAGTCCATCCTTCTCTTTCATGACTAACGCTATGGGTTCGTATATGCAGATGAACGGATTAAGCAATCGTTACATCCTTGTATTGGTAGATGGAAAGAAACTGGCAGGAGATGTATCGGGTAATACAGACTTGTCGCGGATAAATATGAAGAATGTAAAGCGTATAGAGGTGTTGAAAGGTGCTGCATCTGCATTATATGGATCGGAGGCAATGGGAGGGGTTATCAATATTATCACTGAGAATCCTAAAGAATCCATCTATATAACATCCGATACCCGCTATGCCGAATATGGCCAATTTTCGCAGGCTATAAACGCTGATATAAATTACAAATGGCTGTCCTCATCAACTTCTTTTCAGCGTAACCAGAGCGATGGCTGGCAGTTGAACACACAGGAAACATCGGGAGATAAGTTGATAGATACTGATAAAATGGCTGTGAACACGAATTATTCTGATGTGGTGAGTCAGAAATTCACAGTAAAGCCGGCTAAATCTCTAAGCATATACGCAGAAGGAAGCCTCTATGACAAGAAGCTGAAAAGACCAGTATCGTCATATGCGTATAATATGAAATATGAAGATTACAATATAGGAGCGGGAGCAAGGTATATGCTTAAAGATCTGGCTGTAATTACATTGGACTTATATACTGACAATTTTGAATATTACCGTGAATACATCAAGGATGATGGAAATTATAAAAACGGAGATGAATCGAAAGAAAGAAGACAAAAATACTATGATGCCAATCTGAAAGGTATATTCAACTTAGGAAAATATAACCGTATTTCGGTAGGAACGCAATACCAGTTGGACTATATCGAAAGCCAGTCGGATACAAAAGACGGTTCGAGAGATGTATATACATATTCGGTATATGCGCAGGATGAGATAAAGCTGCTGGATAGCAAACTGCAATTCGTGCCGGGATTCCGCTATGTTTATAATGAAGCTTTCGGTAACAGGCTTACGCCAAAGTTGTCGGGAATGTATTCACTCGACCATTTCAATTTCAGGGCATCTTATTCAGCCGGATTCCGCGCTCCTGATATGAAAGAACTATATACAAGGACTATAACACGTTCTACTTTAAGCCTTGGTAATTCTGACCTGAAGCCGGAATCATCCAACTATTACTCACTCAATACTGAATACCACAACGATTTTCTGACAGTTTCTGTTACAGGGTATATTAACCGGATAAAGAATATTATCCAGACAAGGGATGTTACAGAAACGATAACCGAAGACGAAAAGAATGAAGGGATAAAGAAAAAACAGGTATACACCAATTCATCCAGAGCTCGTGTAAACGGATTCGAAACCTCCGTGAATTCATATCTCGGAGCAGGACTGAGTATAGGGTTGGGCTACAGTTATGTAAATTCCAAGGATTACGATACAGGTAAGCCGTTGGTACGTTCCAGCAAGCATATTGGTACAGGAAATGTAAACTGGAATAAAAAATGGTGGATTGTAGATTCGAACATAAACTTTAACGGACGGATACAGAGCAGCCGTTATATGGGAGATAAAGATCCTGCGCGCGCATATAATCAATGGAACCTGGCGACCCGCCATCGTTTGAAGAATTTCAACGGTTTTGTTGTAGAACCGGGCTTCGGTATCGAAAATATTTTTGATTTTGTGGACGACAAGCCTTTCGGCGCAAATTATGCTACACTGTCTCCCGGACGGGTTTTCTATGTGAGTTTGTCTTTAAAGTTTAGCAAATAATCAGGATATATGAAAAAGATTTTAGCAACTATATTACTATATATTACAGTCTTACCGTTTTTTGCTCATGGTGGTGGAAATTATGAGCATTCCGATTTCTTCAAAACGATGAAGCCGGGAGATAAGGCTGCTATTCTGATGGTGCATTTTGGAACTACACATGCCGATACCCGTGAGCT
This sequence comes from Dysgonomonas sp. GY75, assembly GCF_015234155.1. Classification (NCBI taxonomy): domain Bacteria; kingdom Pseudomonadati; phylum Bacteroidota; class Bacteroidia; order Bacteroidales; family Dysgonomonadaceae; genus Dysgonomonas; species Dysgonomonas sp. GY75. The sequence goes on along the minus strand of NZ_JADCLQ010000009.1, from coordinate 83,474 downwards.
GACCATAGATGCACTGAATGATAAAGTGAGGAAAGAATTTCCTGAAGTGGAATTGCGTGAAGCTTATACCTCGCGCATAATTATCAAACGCTTGGGCGAACGGGGGATAAATAAACAGAATCCGTTAGAGGCTTTGAAACAATTACATGCAGATGGATATACCCATGTTTTGATACAGGCATCTACGATTATCGACGGAGTGGAAATGGAATCACTGGAAAAGAATGTAGACGAAGTGGAGCCCTTGTTTAAAGATATACGCATCGGTAATCCCTTGCTTTACACTCCTGAAGATTATGAAAAGGTAACAGAAATACTGACAGACGATACTGACAGTCAGATAGCTTATGTCTGGGTAGGACACGGAACATACGATGCTACTACGGCTCAATATGCAATGCTCGATTACATGCTGAAAGCAAAGGGGCATAAAAATCATTTTGTGGGTACGATAGAAGGCTATCCCGCTTTTGAAGACATGCTGGCGCAGCTGAAAGCTTCGGGTCTGAAGAAAGTTGTGCTGACTCCTTTTATGTTTGTGGCTGGTGAACATGCAAAAAACGATATTGCCGAAGACTGGAAGAATGATTTGGAAGAAGAAGGATTCACAGTGGAACTTCAGTTGAAAGGCTTGGGGGAAAATCCAGCGATACAGGACTTGTATATTTCCCATCTCAAATTTAAAGCCGGACACCGTAAAATCGGAATAATGAAGAAAAAAGCCATCTATGAAGTTACGGGGGAAGTAATGCATTAATAAAAGACAAAAAACAAATGAAAAAATATCTATATATAATCATCGGTACCATGATGATAGGCAATGTATTTGCCCAAAATAAAAATATGACAGACACAATCTTCTCTATTCGGGAAGTAGAGGTTGTGGGTACTAATCTGAAAAAGAACGAAGTAGGCAAACTCAACGTGCCTCTCCAATATTTGCCGCTTTCTGTAACTACAGTATCGGCAAATACCCTGGATATGAGAGGTATTGTGAATATGCAGGATGCTGTAAAGTTCTTGCCTAACACCCGTATGCGTACTACCTATGGTGCATATCAGCAATTTGAAGTTCGGGGATTCGATTTTACACCGATAATGATAGATGGGGTGAGAGATGAACGTACTTCTATTACTAATTCTGCTCCTTTACCCGATTTGTCTTCGGTAGAGTCTATCGAATTGCTCAAAGGGCCGGCTTCTGTTCTGTACGGGCATTCTACAGTCGGTGGTGTTCTGAACGTGATTAGAAAAGCACCGACATCAAAGAACACATTAAATGCACTGATGAGCTACGGGTCATGGGATAATAAGAGGGCTATGATTGATTTCGGTGGAAAATTTTTCGGTCCGTTCAATTACCGGGCTGTCGTTAACTGGTCGGATAATGAAGGTTACAGATATACCAACGACAAACGCTTCTCCGGCTATTTCGCTTTGGGCGGACAATTGGATGCCAAGCAGGAACTGGATATACGCGCCGGCTTTAACCGTGACTGGTATGGCACGGAGATTGGCCTGCCCCAGCTTATGGCGAATGATGTTTATAATACGGATGGCAGTAAATATTTGTCGAAAGGGGATATGCTTCCCGGCCTGAACAGGAGGTGGCGGTACAACAATGAATCTGATTTTATGATAAATAACGGCTCGAATGTCTCTGTCCGCTATAGTAATAAGGTATCGGAATCATTAAAGATTGAAAACAGATTGGCCTATAATTACGATAATATAGACTATTTCAGTACCGAAACATTGTCCTATATGGAAAGTGCCGATCCTATATACAGTCATTATTATATGAAGGTCGATGCCAAAACAAAGGAACAAACAAAGCAATATATTTCTTTGGATACTGTACAACTCACATATCCATTACGTTTTGCTTATACAGTGCATGTGATAAACGAACAGCTAGAAGCATCGGGGAAAATTGAGTTCGACAACGGTATGAAATATAATTATTTGGGAGGATACAATTTCGTTTATTTTTATCGCAATACTTATCGTGGTTATGGAGGTACAAATCCTCAAACAAACAAAACTTATCAACTTTCCGATTTAATTGACGGACCTGGCTTGAACTCTAAAGTCCCTGTTTATAATCCTCACAGTATGGGATATATGGACCCTCTTTTTAGTGCGGGAACCGCGACACGTAATATTACAAATGGTGTTTATCTACAGAACTTGCTGGAATTATCAGATCAGTTTAAAGTGATGGCTTCCGGCCGTTTCGATCATTTTTTGTTTAAAACAGCCACAGCCACAATAAATCCAATATCAAAAGAACGGAAATATTCAGATCAACCTGAATTCGACAAAACTACAACTTCCGCTTTTACATATAGGCTTGGCGCAGTTTATTTACCTGCTACAAATCTTTCTGTATATGGATCTTTTGCCAACTTCTTTATGCCGTACCGGGATATAGTAAGTTCTAACATTATCTATATCAATGGCGAAGGTAACAGGTTCGAACCCAAAGACGGAGATCAGGCATTCAAACCTCAGACGGGATATCAGGGGGAAATCGGTGTACGATATTCTCACAATAACATCTTACAGGCGACAGCAAGCGCATTCTATATCCGTAAAAACAATGAAAAGAAAACGTTGAAGACAGGAGTGGTCGAAGACGGAGTAACAAAAAGTGTAGTAGGCGTTGTCGGATCATCGGAATCGAAAGGCTTTGAGTTGGAACTGACGCTTACCCCTGTAGACAATGCGGCCCTGTCTTTCGGTTATGGTTATACCGACGCTACTATCCGCGATATAAAGAAAAATGAATACATGGAAGAAGAGATACAAAAAGGAATGCGTCTGGCAGGAATTCCCAAGAATACATTTTTTGCGGCGGGAAACTACCGGATATCTAAGGGGGTGTTCAGCAATCTGGGTTTCAATCTGACAGTTTCATACACAGATAATGTATACAGAACAGTCGACAAAGGCGTTGTATATCCCGCATATTGGCTGACCGATCTGGGTATTTCATATAAGCTGAAAAATGGAATACAGCTAAGGGCGAATGTCAATAATGTATTTGATGAGAAATATTATAATCAGTCATTGGGTACTCAGATGGTGCCGAGTATGCCTCGCAACTACCTGTTTACGCTGGCATACAGCCTGTAGAATATGCTGAAAAATATACTATATTCTATTCACAGGATACTGGGGACACTCCTCAGTATCCTGTTCCTCGTTTGGTTCCTGTCCGGATTTGTAATGATATACCATACGTTTCCAAAAGCGACCGAACGGGATAAAAACAAGCATATGGATATATTGCCGGGAGATATGCCTGCTCTCGATTCCTTACTGGCTAATAATATCCCAAACGGTAAAGAAATATCCGCGCTTACGTTGAAATCCTATGCCGGAACTCCTTTTTTTGAAGTAAAAACATCCGATAGTATTTATAAGATTCCGGTAAATCCGAATACGAAACTAAAAACCTCACTGGATTATAAAGAGATAGAAAACTACGCTCAACGTTGGTGCCAGGCGGAAATTGTCAAGGTAGATACTTTGCGGGAATTGGAACAATGGATTCCTTTCGGACATTTGAGAAAAGATTTTCCTATCTATAAATTCTACTTCGGAGATGAAGGCAAGTCGCAGCTATATATTTCGTCCGTATCGGGAAATGCTTTGCAGTTTACAGACAAAGACAGCCGCTTCTGGGCGTGGCTGGGCGCGATACCTCATTGGGTATATTTTACATCGCTCCGCCAGAATTCGCAGCAATGGATGGATGTTGTCATATGGCTTTCGGGGATAGGTTCTGTTATGTGTGTTGCCGGGCTGATACTGGGCATCCGTTCGTATATAAAAGAATATCGCCGGAAGAAAAAGATAAAGAGTCCTTATCGGAAATTTGCATATAAATGGCATCATATATTGGGCTTCCTGTTCGGTATATTTGTCTTTACCTTTGTTTTCAGCGGCATGATGTCTCTGGCCAAAGTGCCCGGATGGATGGTAAAAGTACATAATCCATCGGCTGAGAAAAAGCTGTATTCGAAACAAAAGATTGAGACCAATACCTATACCTTTGATTACAGGCATCTTTTCGAGAAATATCCCGATCAGATAAAATCCGTAGAATGGAGTTCTTTCGGCCAAAAGCCTGTATACAAGGTTGTAATTAATGACCGTTTGCAAACAATCGATGCTTCCGACACATCAGTAATTAACATGCAGTTGGATGAAGCAACTATAAAAAGCCGCATCTCATTGCTCCATAAAGAACCGGCGGTTATATCCTTAATGGACGAATACGACAACTATTATGTAGGGTTGACAGATCACCTGCCTCTCCCTGTATATAAAGTACAGGTCGAAGATGCCGACAACAGTACATATTACATTAACCCGAAGAATGGTAATACTCGTTATTTTAATAATAATACCAAAGTAAGACGCTGGTCTTATCAGGCTTTACATAGTTTTAAATTTAAATTTCTGGCAGAACGCCCTGTCCTATGGAATATAGTGATGTGGACAACTATGATTGGCGGAACATTGGTTTCCCTGACAGGTGTATGGTTAGGATTCAGGTATATAAAGAGGAAAATAAAGAGATTAAAAAAGTATATTTGTTCAAAGAAAAAAAACAATACGAATATATGTCAGTAGGAAGAATTATTGTTGCGGGGATAGGCCCGGGTTCGCAGGAGGATATTACTCCTGCCGTACTGGATGCGCTGAAGATATCGGACGTAGTTGTAGGTTATAAATATTATTTCCGGTTTGTAGAAGATATTCTCCGTCCCGGGACGCTTTGTATCGACACGGGAATGAAGAAAGAACGCGAACGGGCAGAAGAAGCCTTTCGCCATGCCGAAGACGGGCGTACCGTTTGTGTTATCAGTTCGGGTGATTCCGGAATTTACGGAATGGCTCCTTTGGTGTACGAAATGAAAAAGGAAAAGCAGAGTGATATAGCCGTCGAAGTCTTGCCGGGTATCAGCGCTTTCCAGAAGGCGGCGGCATTATTAGGGGCACCTGTCGGACACGATTTCTGCATTATTTCCTTATCCGATCTGATGACACCGTGGGACAGGATAGAAAAGCGCATTATAGCCGCGGCCTCCGCCGATTTTGTAACGGCAGTTTATAATCCGAGGAGTAATGGCCGTTACTGGCAGCTATACAGGTTGATAGAAATTTTTCTCAAGGAACGCTCACCCGAAACCCCCGTCGGCTATGTACGTCAGGCGGGACGGGAGGAACAGGAGGTGGTCGTAACCACTTTAGGAGAGTTCGATTCCGAAGAAATAGATATGTTTACCGTAATTATTATCGGGAATTCTCAATCCTACATTTTCGACAATCATAACATTGTGACACCAAGAGGATATTATCGGGAGTCTAAAACAGATGATGTCGGTATCGGGCAGGATATAATGATCCGTAGTTTCAGAACCATAGAAAGCGAATTGAAAAAGAAAGATATTCCATTGGATAAGAAATGGGCTTTGCTACATGCGATACATACGACTGCCGATTTTGATATGGAGAATATATTATATACGGATGAAGGGGCTGTAGAGAAACTCCATAATCAATTTATATCGGGAAAGGTAAAAACGATTGTTACGGATGTCACTATGGTTGCCTCGGGTATTCGCAAAGGGGCATTGGAGCGTCTTGGCGTTGAGGTGAAATGTTATCTGCATGATGAGCGTGTAGCCCAACTGGCAAAAGATAAGGAGATTACCCGTACTCAGGCAGGTATCCGTCTGGTGGCGGAAGAACATCCCGATGCCTTGTATGTGTTTGGTAATGCCCCTACGGCATTGATGGAATTGTGCGAACTCATACGCAAGAAGAAAGCGCATCCGGCAGGTATTATCGCTGCTCCGGTCGGCTTCGTAAATGTCAGGGAATCCAAGCATATGGCCAAACCCTTTAAAGATGTGCCTAAACTGATCGTCGAAGGACGAAAAGGTGGCAGTAATTTGGCGGCGACACTGGTTAATTCCATTCTGACGTTCGATGACGCGGTGCAATTGAAACCGGGCAGGGATGTTTAACTTGGCCCCCTAATCCCCCGGAGGGGGACTTGCAAATAGGGTAATAGATAATACATTATTAGAAAATACGACGAATGAAATTCTATGTTATAGGTATTGACGATAACCAGTCGCAACATTTCTCTCCTGAAATAACAGATGTAATTAACTCACATACTGTTTTTTCGGGTGGAATACGCCATCACGAAATAGTGAAGCCTTTCCTTCCGGAAGATTATTCATGGATAGAGATAACTGTTCCCCTGAACAAGATTTTCGGGCAATACCGGACTTATGACGAAATCGTGGTGTTTGCTTCGGGAGATCCTCTTTTTTATGGTTTTGCCAACACCATTCGGCGGGAGTTACCGGAGGCTGAAATACTGTTGTATCCATACTTCAATTCCTTGCAACTACTGGCTCACCGCCTGTTGATGCTATATCACGATATGCATATCGTTTCGCTTACCGGACGCCCGTGGCTTCGTTTCGATGAGGCGTTAATTTGCGGATATAATAAGATAGGGGTGCTTACCGACAATAAGGAACATACACCTGCGGCTATTGCCGAACGAATGCTGTATTATGGGTATGATAATTACAAGATGTATATAGGTGAATTGTTGGGGAATAAAGAAAAGGAGAATGTAACTGCATTGGAATTATCCGATGTTACGGGAAAAACATTTGCTTTTCCCAATAATCTTATTTTGCAAAAGACATATGAACGTCCACGCCCTTTCGGTATCCCCGAAAGCGAGTTCGATTTGCTGAATGGCAGGGCCAGGATGATAACAAAAATGCCGGTGCGCCTGCTTTCACTGAGTTTGCTGGATTTGAGAAGTAAGTCGGTATTCTGGGATATAGGTTTCTGTACAGGTTCGGTATCTATTGAAGCCAAGATGCAATTTCCTCATTTAGAGGTTTTCTCTTTCGAAAAACGGGAAGAAGGACAAGTGCTTATGGAAAATAATTCCCGGAAATTCGGTACACCGGGGATAAATACCATCATCGGTGACTTTGTGGAAACGGATATTTCCGGTTTTCCCCGCCCCGATGCTGTTTTTATCGGCGGGCATGGCGGACGCATGAAGGATATAATGTCGAAAGTATGTTCGGTATTAGTCCAGGGAGGAACAATAGTATTCAATTCTGTATCAGCCGAAAGCAAAGAAATGTTTCTGGCGGCGGCAAAGGATAATGATTTGGTAATAAAGGAAAGCATCACTGTTACTGTGGATGATTTTAATGCTATTGAGGTGATGAAGGTAATTAAGAATGAATAATTAATAATTAAGAATGGTGCAGGTGGCTCGTAGTTAGTAACTGCACAGAGGGCTAAGTAACTTGTAACTGAAAAAATATGAAATACGCAATAATACTAACATCTGAAACTAGCTATCCTTTAGCTGAAACCATCAGGAAAGAATTAGGTGAAACTAATATATACACAAAAGCCGGCATAAAAGGAACGAATCGGATTTCTTCTATAAACGACTGTGTAAAAGACTTATTCGGCCAATCGGAGGCAATCATATTTATAGGGGCTATGGGTATTTGCATTCGCAGTATCGCCTCTTATATCAAAGACAAGCATACCGACCCTGCCATTGTAAATGTGGACAGTACCGGGCGTTATGCGGTGTCCGTGCTTTCGGGACATGTGGGAGGTGCTAACGAGCTGACAAAGAGGATCGCCAACATTACAGGTGCTGAAGCGGTTATCACTACCCAAAGCGATAATACTAACCTTTGGGCGCTGGATACAATCGGTGAAAAATATAATTGGGTAACGACTACCAACGCAGATAATTTCAATGAACCGCTTACGGCTTATGTAAACAGAAAGCCCACCGCGCTATTGCTCGATGTTGTGGACGAAGGGACTCAATTTATGGAGCGTACAGTTGCCGGGCATGTGAAGATATATTACAGGTATGAAGATATTGATTTACACGAATATGAATTGCTGATAACAGTTTCTCCATACCTTTATCCTGATGCGGGCATAGCTGTTATCAGCTATCATCCGAAAGTATTGCATCTGGGTATCGGATGCCGTAAAGACTGTAATCCTGAGGGTATAAGCGGATATATTGCCGGTACTCTGTTGCAACAGCATATTGCTATCGCTTCCATAAGCAGTATTTCGACTATAGATATTAAAAAGGATGAGCCTCTGCTTCGTGAGTTACAATCGTATCTCGGAAATATCCCTGTACATATATATAACGCGGAGGAACTGAAAGACATCGAAGTCCCTAATCCATCGGATAAGGTGAAAGAAGTAACAACAGTTGCCGGAGTTTCCGAGTCCACAGCCATTAAAAGTTCTGACGGAGGACCTCTTATATTGGAAAAACAGAAAGGAGTATTGAGTCAGGGCAATGATTTTACTTTTGCTATTGCCGTTGAACGTCCGGCAGTCCGGCAAGGACATATCGAGATAGTAGGCGCAGGGCCGGGTGACCCGGATTTGATTTCGGTGAAAGGCCGTTATTTTCTTGAAGCCGCCGATCTGATTTTATATGCAGGAAGCCTTGTTCCGGTGGAGCTTACTTATTGTGCAAAACAAGGAGCGGTTGTGCGTAGTTCCGCTTCGATGGATCTGGAAGAGCAATTTGATTTGATGAAAGAGTTTTACGATAAGGGTAAGCTGGTAGTACGTTTGCACACGGGCGACCCGTGTATTTACGGGGCTATTCAGGAGCAGATGGCTTTTTTCGATAAACATAATATGTCTTATCATATCACTCCGGGCATATCCTCGTTTCTGGCTGCCGCAGCTGCTTTGGAATCGCAGTTTACGATACCCGAAAAGGTGCAGACTATCATACTGACAAGAGGGGAAGGGAGGACTCCGATGCCCGAAAAAGAAAAGCTTCATTTACTGGCACGCTCACAAAGCACGATGTGTATCTTCCTGAGTGCAACTGTCGTGGAGCAGGTACAAAAGGAACTGATGGAACATTACCCGCCCGAAACCCCGGTAGCAGCCTGTTATAAGCTCACATGGAAAGATGAGAAAATATACCGTGGGCAGTTAAAGGATCTGGTTAAGATTGTCAAAGAAAATAACCTGACGCTGACTACCATGATTGTAGTAGGTGACGCGATCGGCAACAGGGAAGGATTGTCGAAATTATATTCTCACCAGTTCAAGCATCTGTTCAGAGGATAATATTCCCATCTTCGTCTATGAGCATAATTGTCAGCTTTCCATTTGGCAAAAGCGGGACGCATGCATCATAGCATCGTTTGATAAGAAGTGTAAAAAAAACTTCCTCTTGGGTAGTAATAATATCCCATAACTGCCGGGCCAGAGTCATTTCCTGTATCGCTGCAATTGTTCTTTCGGAACAATTACTTTCGTAAGCTAAGCCGGTAAGGAACTCTTTGTTCATCACCGTTTTTTTACTGTGTGTATCCAGAGAGCCTTCGGCAAGTTTCACGGCCTTTCCGAGCATGATGCCCAACGTCAGGCTTTTGAAACCGAGGTCAGACGCTATCTTTATCGTTTCGCCGATGAAATTCCCGTAATGGATAAATGCCTGTGCAGGCAGATCAGGATATCTTTGTTTTACGAAACGTTCGCTCTTTGCTCCCGAGTTAATCACTACCCGCTCGCATCCCAGGGCTTTGGCTACCAGCATTTCGCGGCGGATGGAGTTGATGAATGCTTCCGAAGAAAAGGGCTTTACTATTCCCGAAGTGCCGATAATAGATATTCCGCCTGTGATACCCAGTTTGGGATTGAATGTTTTCAGTGCGATTTCTTCTCCGTTGGTAACGGAAATAGTGACATTTACACCTGTCTTTAAATTCCCGTCCGGCAATTTGTCCTGATTGTGGCGCAAGACTTTGAAGATTTCCCGCTTTATCATCATACGGGGTGTTTTGTTGATGGCCGGTTCACCAATTTCTATATCCAGTCCGGGAAGTGTTACTGTACCCACGCCTTTTCCCTGTAAAAAACGGACGCCTTTGTGAGTGTCGCAGAGTTGTACCGTAGATACTATTTCGCATCCGTTGGTAATATCCGGGTCATCTCCGGAGTCTTTTATGACTGAACAACTGACTGTATTTTCTGAAAACCGTGTGGTAGCAACAGGAATGTGTATCCATTCGCCGTTTGGCAGTGTCAGGCCGGTTTCTTCCTGTATCTCATTGGTGAGCAGGGTTGTGAGTGCCGCCTTAGTAGCAGCAGTGGCACATGTTCCTGTAGTATATCCTGTCCTTAAATCGAAGAACCCGGGTACATATTTTTCTATCTCTTTGCATAGTCCGTTTTCGCCATAAACGGAAATGAAAGAAGGGGATAGGGGAGGCCGTTTGACGACTAAAAAGGGTATGTTCAGTTTGCGGGCTGCATCTGCTTTTTCATTAAATCCACCGGAGTCGCCACTTTCTTTTGTTATAATCGCCTGTGGCTTTATTCTTTCGAATAAGGGAATTTCATCCTCTCCCTGCCTGTAATATAATATTCTGTCGCATGGAAAATTGTTTGCCTGAGCAATAGCGCGAGATTCTTCCCTGTCCAGAATCCTGAACCAGCAATTGTGCCGTTCCCAGTACGGTTTAAGTTTTGCAATCGTATTTACTCCTGTCAGCGCAAGCAGGTTATCTATCTTATTACTTTCGAGATAATGGATTGCATTGTTGTAAGAATCGAACCAGAGCAAATCGTCAGTATGCTCCGGATAACTGCGTTCATACCTGACTACGGGTATTTCCAACTTTGCGGATGCAGAAGCTATATTCCCGTGCAGGTTCCCGGCAAAGGGATGCGCCGCGTCTATAATAAGCTTAATGTTATTCTCCTTACAGCATGTAATCATAGACTCTTCATCGAGGGCTCCGGAGAGAAGAATAGCATACACACTCTCCACTTTCTGCAAATCGCCTTTCGTGGAATAATAATATGGTTTGGCAGCCCCGTCGCACACCGATAGGGTTTTGCGTCCTTCTGTTGTTCCGCCGAATATAAGTATCATAGCCTATGTATATTGTCCAGTAGTTCTTCAATGCTGGAAATTAATAAGTCCGGTTGCTCCGGCATACAGATTTTTATCCCGTTATCTGTAATATTAATGTAAGAATCGGTGTTAAACTGCCGCGAAGCCAGTATTCCATTCCGTTGCAGCGCTTTTCTTACCATTGTATATTTCTGTCCGTGCCCAAGTAGTTTTATCTGTCTGTCCGATTCATTTTCTATTCTAAACAGTCCGGTGTTCTGATCGAAAATAATCCCTTTCCGTGCAAAGAAACTGCTCAGGCTGCCATCCAGGGACAGATCTTCGGGTGTCCCTGTCTTTATTCCGCTCTGCTTGTCCATCAGCCATATTTTATCAGCTATCTGGAGCGCCAGTTCCAAATCGTGAGTGGAAAGGAAAATAGTCTTATTCGTCTTGCGGGATAGTTGGTGCAGCAATTGCATGATCTCTACTTTGCTCGGGAAATCGAGAAAAGCAGTAGGCTCATCCAGAAGGATTATCGGTGTTTCCTGCGCCAGCGCTTTCGCGATCATCACTTTCTGCCGTTCCCCGTCACTCAGTGTATGAACCATCCTGTGCGACAGATTTTCTATTTTCACCATCGCGATGGCCTTATCTACGATCTCTTTATCTTCTTTATTCAGTTTTCCCCAGAATCCTGTATATGGGCTGCGTCCCAAGCCGATAAGTTCGCGGGCGCTCATGTTTTTTATATCAAACTTTTCGGTCAGGACTACACTGGCGAGGGTAGCAAATTCCTTTTCGCTATATTCTTTTATCTCTTTTCCACGTATATAGATACTGCCTGACAATTTGGGCTGGAAAGCCGAAAGTGTCCGCAGCAAAGTAGACTTGCCTATCCCGTTGGCTCCGAGCAAGCAGGTAAGCTCCCCGCTGAAAATGGATGATGTTATATTTTCGGCGACAGTAATGCTATTCTTTTTTGAAGAATATCCTATCGAAAGATGCTGTATATCGATTGTCTTTTGTTTCATTTTCCTATTCCGTTATCTCATTTTTACGTTTTCCGAATAATACCGATATAACTATCGGCGCACCTATGAGTGCCGTCACCGAGTTGATGGGTAATGCCCCTTCAAAACCCGGCATGCGTGCTATCAGGTTGCACAGCAGGGCAAGGGATGCCCCGGTGAGTGTGACGGCAGGCATCAGTATCCGGTGGTCGGATGAGACAAATATTGTACGGCACAGATGAGGTACGGCCAGTCCCAGAAAGACGATAGGTCCGCAATAAGCCGTGATGATAGCCGTGATAACACACGAACAGCAAATCACGTACAGGCGGGCACGTTTTATATTCAGCCCTAAATTACGGGCATAACCATCCCCGAGCAGCATAAGGTTCAGGGTTTTGATAAGCAGGAATGAAAGCGGGATAAGTACGGCCATTATAAAGACGAAAGTATAGACCTGATTACCCGATACTTTCGCGAAACTGCCCAGTCCCCATATTACATATGCCCTGACATCTTCATCGTTGCTGAAAAATTTAAGGACGCCGATAATGGCGGTCGCTATATAGCCTATCATGACTCCGATGATAAGGAGTATGACATTTCCCCTTACCCGTTGCGAAATGGCTATTATGATTGCCATCACAGTCATTGCCCCGGCAATAGCCGCCACAGATACAGCCACTTCCCCGAAAAAGCCTAAAGTACTCAACGCCGTTCCGGCAATGCTCCCCGACAGAAGGATAATGAAAGCTACACCAAGGCTTGCTCCAGAACTGATACCCAGTTCGGAAGGACCGGCCAGGGGATTACGGAATACGGTTTGCATCTGCAACCCGCTTATAGATAAGCCTGCTCCCGCAACCAAAGCCGTCAGTGTCTGTGGAAAACGGGATTTCCAGATTATATTCTGCCATATCAGCGGTTCATCTCCTGTTCCGGATAATATATTCCAGATAGAACCTACAGGTATGGAGATGGTTCCCAATACAAGATTAAGTATGAAAAACAGCAGGATAGATGCAAAAATAAGTGCGAGTAAAAGTATATGACGTTTCATTATTTCAATAGTTCATAATATACAGGTGTGTGTTCGGGTAACAACTCGGGGTGGAATATCTTTATCAGGTCGGCCAGTACGACTTCCGGCTCTACAGGCGTATTTTCATAGAAGGGCTTTTCCCTGAGATTGCAATAGATAAGCTTTTTATCTTTGTATGCTTTGAAGTCGGCGTAACGTGCGTCGCTTTGTTTCAGCGCTTCATAGCTGAACGTTCCGTTGTGGCTGTTTACCATACGCCAGTATTCGGCATTCGCGCCCTGAGAATATACAGTTTCGAAATCCACATAAAATCCGCCCGATTCGTCATCGTTTTTCATAAAATAGGATGCTCCCGCATCGCGGAAGAGTTGCGCCAGATAACTGTTCCCTCCTACGACATACCAATTGCCCGAATGCAGTTCCCCGCTAAGTACTACCGGCTTATGGGCCACCGGTCCGGTCAGTGATTTCAACTGATTATATTTTTCTTCTATTTCATCGAATTGTTTACCGGCCTGCTCTTCCATTCCCAATAAAAGCCCTGTAAATTTTATCCATTCGGCCTGCCCCAGAGGGGACGATTCTTTATATCCTAAAAAGCTGATCAGAGGAATATCCAGATTGCGGATAGCATCATAACCACCGCGCTTGAAGGGCGAAACAAGGATAATATCGGGATCAAGAGCCATAACCACTTCGTTGTCAAACTCGCCTTCGATACCGATTTTTCTTGTTTTCCCGGTTTTCAATTGTTCGTTTAGCTGAGGATTGAACAGGAAACGGGTGCTGGTTATCCCTGCTATTTTGTCTACAGCATCTAATTTGATAAAATTGGAAATTTGCAGGGTGGTCATACATACCACACTTCTTACGGGGACTTCTATAATCTGGTACCCGGCAGGTATTCCCGTTTTATCTTCTCCTCGTTTCAACAATGCATATTGATATTTGGTGTCGCTTTCGCCGGAAGGATCGTGTATATCTACCAGTTTGTAATTTCCATGTTCGGATACGGTAAAGCCTTTTGCATATTTGATATTTAATGTATCGTGCGAGCCTGAAATATTGTTGCTATCTTTTTTATTCGAGTTGCATGCTATGAAGCAGCCAAAAGCAAGCAGGATTATTGAACGGGCAAGAAATTTCATATTTGTTTATTTGCGGATTATTATTAGTGAAAAGTAAGGGAATTTCCGGCTTACAATGACTTGCTTGTCTTGTGTATAGAATTCTTTCTCAGCTATTCCCACATTTTCAAAATAGTGGAAAGTGGCGTCCTGAATATTTTCTAATGCTTCCATTATAACCTCTTCACATTGCGAAGCTTTCATCAGTACAATGGCTTTACCTTTCTCCAGTTTTTCTTTCAGGTTGTTTAATGTTATGATACCCGGAATAACTTCGAGTTCTTCCTCTTGTTTCACAATGTGAATGTTGGCCAGAGTGCCACAGGCTATAAACGCAGGCACGCCCGCGATGCGGCTGACAGGTATATTCTCCTGTGTAAGATATTCGCTTATGTAATAGATGGTAGAGTAGAATCCGGCATCGCCTTCGGCTGTAACAGCTATTTTATGTCCGGATTTATACCTGTCCGATATTTCTTTCGCCACAGCCTTGTAGCTCTCAATGGCCAGAGAACGGTCTTTGTTCATAGGCACATTGAATGTGTTCAGTTTTGATTCATCGAAGCCCAATTGCAATAGGACATCTTTTGCCCGTGAGGAGCTTTTTCCTTGGGGAAGGGCGGTTGACGGACAAAATATCAAATCTGCTTCTTGCAGTGTTTTCAAACCTTTCAAGGTTATCAGTTCCGGGTCTCCGGGACCGAGAGATACGAATGTAACGGAATCAAACATCTATACAATCCATTTTATTGGAGTTAAAAATCAGATGCCTTTAGTATAGGACTATAATAGACGAACAGGTACGTGTGTTGTCTGTAAATAGTATTTAAGCCTAAACCGCGAGCTTTCAACTAATAATGTTCCGGCAGGTTTTCTGACTTACTCCATCTTTGAACGGCCTTCCCAATCTTCAGTTAACAGTGAGCAGTTAACAGTTAACAAAAATTATTAACTGATAGCTGATGACTGATGACTGTCAATCAGTGGTTTGAGTATTGTCCAAAAACTTTTTTCAGAAACATTGTTAACTGATGACTGTTAACTGTTCTCTGAATAGAGCTTACAGCAGCGGGTCTGTTCAGGATTTGCACCTGATTCCCTTTTAATCACTCATCCGGCAATGCGGATTTGTAACACCAAAACTTAGTGCAAAGATATGGAATTAAATTTATAAAGATTTATATAATGTATATGAAATAACTTTATCTATGTGTATAGCCGATAGCCTTTAGCTGTTAGCTTATAGCTCTTTGAATTGAAAATCGGCGGAGCCAAATTTTGATTAGGAGATTAGCAGATTTGTAAATTAGCATATTAGCAAATGAGTGATAAGTGTTACATGTGTTACATGTGTTACCTTTTAACAAGTAATGAGTTTTAAGTAATAAGTTGAAAGTTATATGAGACACGAGATACAGGTTGCTAACTGATGACTGTTCACTGACGAGATGCTTTGTTCTGCTCCGTATGACAAGCTAATTATTAATTTTTCATTCTTAATTATTAATTGTTTTCTGTGTCACCTTTGTTACTTTTTTATTCAGTGTTCTTCTGTCCATGCCTAGTGATATTCAGTGTAACAAAAAAGGGTTGTGAAGAAAACGGACAAATAAAAAAGAAGAAAATAGTGTCAGGTTTGTCAGGTTTTAACTCCCTGGCTTCCTTACGGGGCTGGTTGTAAAGCCTTATATAAATGACTCATTGAAACAGACTTTAGCCGATAAGTATTTGGTCAAAGCCTGCTAAAATAATCAACTCTTTCCTCAACTTAAAAGTGGAGGAAGCTTAAGACTGAAACCTGAAGATAAGAAATATACCAAAAAGCTGACAGGTGAGAAAATGAGAAAAACTGTCAGGTTTGTCAGGTTTTAGATTTGATAATGTTGTCTGAAGCCGATTTTAATAAGATAGCATGTCCATCGATTAAAATATAGTTAATTTTATAATCCTTATTGTGTTTATTTGGTAATATCGTTTAATATAGATATTTTTATGCTGTATTTGTTAATTAACTTTTTATGGCTAAACTTATTATTAATTCCTATGCCGATTTTGAGCAGTATGTAGGAAAAGAACTGGGGACTTCTGATTGGCTGAAAATATCTCAAGACCGCATCAACAAATTTGCAGAAGCTACGCTTGATTATCAATGGATTCATGTGGATGAAGAAAGAGCGAAGGTTGAGAGTCCTTTCAAAAGTACAATTGCACATGGTTATCTCATGGTGTCTATCTTGCCCTATCTTTGGGATCAGATAATAGAGGTAAACAATATAAAGATGCTGATAAATTACGGTATCGAAAAGTTGAAATTTAATCAGGCAGTAATTGTCGATAGTGAAGTACGTTTACGGGTTACCCTGGCATCGCTTGTTAACCTGAGAGGTATAGCCAAAGCCGAATTGAAGGTTGTCCTGGAAATAAAAGACTGCCCGAAGAATGCATTGGAAGAAACCGTAATATTTCTATATCACTTCAATAGTTAAGAGAAATATTGCAGATACTATAAGAGAGGGATACTTTAATGATTTAGAGTATCCCTTTTTATCTGTTAGAGAAGATAGAGTGATAGGCTGTTTATCCGGTATTATATCACCGAATTGTAATTGATGCAGGCCTTTACTATTGCTTTCCATTGTATACGATTTATCGGCACATCTTTTGGGTGATATTTCTGATTGTATCCGGAAAGCCTTATAAAGTCATCACCTATATCAGATTTGTCTAAATTTTTAATGGTGAGAAATTCTTCTCCATCGATGGTGAGATATATGATATACATTTCACCCCAATAAATGTCGTTGGTGTGATTTGCTGTTTTATAACATACAATATCTCCCGGTTTTATCAAGGGATACATGCTGTCTGTCTTCACAAATCCGGCCCCATCACATGAACTTAAATTTGGTATAGATAGATATCCATGGCACTTGTGTGATCCTTTATAGGAGAATATCGGTATAAACTCCAGAGGAGATTCTGCTTTGAGCAGATTTTTGTCAGAAACAGTTGCCGGGTCTATATTCATTACAGCGGCGTACTGTTCCCGTACCGACTGTAAGTTGTCGTATGACCAGAATAGCGATGATTTTATCATTTCACCTTCACCCGAAATAAGCCATTCCAGATTTATTTCAGGGTATGCTGTATATATTTTAGCTATTGTCTCGCCTGTTATACCGCTTTTCTTGTCCAGAGTACCGTTAGAGACTCCAGTCTGATTATAAAATTTATTTTTACTAATCCCCTGTTTGTCTATGAACTGTATAATCCTGTCCTTTTGAGTTAAGTTTTTGTTCATTGTGTGTAATCGATAACGAATTATAACTATACCTATTGAGGTATAATTGCAATATAGTTTGTAAGATTTCTAACAAAAATAACTTTAATTCTTGAAATACCAAAAAAGTTAATTTTTCGCCTGTAAAATAAAGATAAAGTAAAAAATGGTTAATGTAGAATTATTTCATATTATTTGTTTTTAATTGAGAAATATTTCTTTAATTTTGCGGAAATTTTAATAGGAAATCACAAAATATACAAATGCGCTTCTTGGTTACTATGCAAAACAATAACTTGTATTTTAAAGGGTTATCCCAAGAATAGGAATATTTCTATATGGAAGAGCTACATACATATGATGCAAACGAAAATAATTTTATTCATATATGAAAACTTGCACAAAAACACTCAAATTTACTTTATTAGGGTTTGTTACATTAGCTCTTCACACAATTGATCTTCAAGCACAGGTTACAATAGGATTAGGATCGGCACCAGCTAAAGCAGGATTATTGCAGTTAAAAGAACAGGAGCCGGACGCCGATAATGTAACATGTAAAACGGGAGGTTTTATCTTGCCTCGGGTGGCATTAGTAAATTTGAAAACCTTAGAACCTTTTGTTAATCCGACAGAGACCGGGTATGATAGCGAGAAATCGAAAAATATAGGTCTGCTGGTTTATAATATGACTAAAACAAGCCCTTTCGTTCCAGGGCTATATTTATGGGATGGGGACAAGTGGGCTGTGCTAAGAACACTATCTGACAGTATACCTACCAGAGATAATCCGGGGAGCGTGCCGGTGGAACCAAATGCACCATCCAGTATGACAGATCCTGCGGCGCTGAAACTGTCAAATTCATTTATTGTCGGCTATAATAAAACAATAGATATCCCTGTTATAAAGGCATATGCAGTTTGGAATCAGTTGTTGAATCTAAATGAAGTGGGATTGCAGGGGACTGTTAGTGTAGAATTATTATGGCAAGATAAAAAAGACCTGATAAAGGAGGTTACCCTTGCCTCAGGTGATAAAGGCACGGCTTCAATGCTGAGGGTTACAACTAATAGTAATAATTTACAAGGTAATGCGGTTGTAGCTGTGAGAATAAATAATGTGATACGGTGGAGTTGGCATATATGGGTGACGAATTATGATCCTGATGTATTGGCTGGAGAGAAAGTATATAATAATACGATATTTATGGATCGCAACTTAGGTGCGATAAATACGACACCGGGTAATATCGGTTCATTGGGCTTGCTTTATCAATGGGGAAGAAAAGATCCATTTCCTGGTTCTTCTGCTGCAGATGATAATTTGGAAATCTTACTCTATACTTTGCCCGGAGGTAATGTCGCTATAGGAAAGAGCAAAGTGAATAATAGTCTTAATATGCCGACTTCTATTATTAATCCATATACATTTTATTATAGTACTGAGGGTAATCAGGATTGGTATAGCAACTCTGGCACAACGAATAACTATTTGTGGAATGATACGGATAATACAAAAGGTACTTATGATCCTTGCCCGAAAGGATGGCGTGTGCCCCGGAGTGGATCAGGCAGCAATTCTCCTTGGAATGGCTTAGGCGGAGGTGGACCTGCTTTTGATAAAGGTAAGGGAGAGGAATGGACTGTGGCAGGATATTATCCGGCAGCGGGGTATCGTGATCCAGCGACAGGGAATCTGACAATGGTAGGATTGGAAGGGTATAACTGGTCGGCAACGGCTTTTTATAGTACTGTATATCGGCTGTTTTTTAAATCCTATTATATTCAGGTAGATGCAACCGATAATAGGGCCAAGGGGAGTTCGATACGTTGTATAAAAGAATAATTCAGTATAAAATAAGATTTATCTACTCTGTGTAGTTTTTTTAATTTGTCTTAAGGTTGGGATGGCATATGCGTGAGCATGTGCCTTTCTGTTTTAGATATAGTTCTTAGCTAGAAAAATAATGAGTCCCGCGAATCTCTCGACTCACAGGACCCAACCTTAACACAAACTTTACAAAACTACATATATATTATATTGTTTATTCTTATTTATTCTTATTTATTCTTATTTATTCTTATTTATTCTTATTTATTCTTATTTATTCTTATTTATTCTTATTTATTCTTATTTATTCTTATTTATTCTTATTTATTCTTATTTATTCTTATTTATTCTTATTTATTCTTATTTATTCTTATTTATTCTTATTTATTCTTATTTATTCTTATTTATTCTTATTTATCCATCCTGTATTGTGTAGGAGACAGACCTGTATGCTTCTTGAAAAATCTACTTAAAGAAGCCTGATTAGAAAAGTTGGTCTTCACAGTTATCTCCTGTATATTCAATGCCGGATTCTTTAATAGAGACTTTATCTCCATGATGCTGTATTCTACAATCCAATCCTTTGCCGGCCTGCCACTGACATCTTTTACTACTGAAGTCAGATATTTAGGCGTAATATGGAGCTTTTCTGCATAGAAAGCAATCTCTCTGTTTTCTCTGAAATATTGCATTATCAGGAGAAAGAAATCGTATGTGATCTTTTCTTTACGGCTATCAATATCCCTAATGGCATTCTTGGATAGCAGATTGTTCCTGTAATTATTATAAAGATCAAGATAGAAAAGCCTCAGCAGATTGACTATGTATTCCCTCTGGAATAAATTGTCGGCCGGTTTCACCCAGCTATGTATGAGATTGTAGTAACCGGAGAATCGATATACTTCATCTTTCGATAGCTTGTAGTGATACTTCCTTCTCATATGTATAAAGAATAAAGGAGAAAGGCGTGCGACTCCACTGAGAACATCGTTTATTAACAAATGTGATACCGTAAAATAATTGATCGAAAAATCAGGACTCTTACTTTTCAACGAAACTATCTGTCCCGGAAGAATTACCATTAATTCACCTTTCGACAAATGATGTTCTTGCATGTATACATCTATTATAGCGGAGCCTTCAGTGCAAAGGCCTAAGATTCCTATGGGAAGATATGTCTGGGTATATGTAACGGGAAGAGCACTCTCTCCCATACAAATATTAAAGTCATACCCAAAAGAATATACAGAGTTTTTCTTGTCCTTTGACAGAGCTTTTTTTTCTCCGTACATTTTTGTCTTGTCTTCCATCTCAGTCTTGTCTCTCCTCAATATCGGGTGCAAATATATAACATCATTCTTTATAATTTTCATCTAGTGGAAATATGGTATAACATTTAGGAAGTATGGTATCCTTTTTATTTAAATTCTCCACAAAAGATATCCTTATTGACTCGAAATCGGCCAATCGCACTGTGATTATATCTATTTTCCATCTCTATTCTTAGTGTAAGTCTCGAGTGCAAATTTAGCAAAAACAAGAAGAATGATATATAAATAATAAGATATATTATGAAAATAATATAGATTTTATTTAATATGAAAAACGAATGGAAGAAACTCCTATATCTATATCCTTTATATTGTAGTTCAAGCCTGTGTTTATCTAAATATAAAAGCTTATCAGATAACCTATCTGATAAGCTTTTGTATATAACGAATCTTAATCTTCTATTTCAGATAAGTGTCGAACCAGCGGAAGAACTCTCTTTGAAATAATATTCCGTTTTGAGGCTGTGCTATCCAGTGGTTTTCGTTAGGATATATAAGCATTCGAGCAGGGATGCCTCTCAGCTTGGCTGCATTAAATGCCATCATGCCTTGAGACGCCAGTATGCGGTAATCCAGCTCCCCGTGTGAAATCATTATTGGAGTATCCCATTTCTCCACAAATTTGTGCGGAGAGTTAGCATACGACCGTTGTGCAATAGAATTACTTCTGTCCCAGAACGAACCACCCAGATCCCAGTTGGCGAACCACATCTCTTCTGTTTCAAGATATTGTGCTTCCACATTGAAGATACCGGCATGCGCAAGGAATGCTTTGAATCGTTTATTATGGTTACCTGCCAGCCAGTATACGGAAAAACCGCCATAGCTTGCACCTGTACATCCAAGTTTGTCTGCATTCACAAAAGGTTCTTTAGCCATAGCATCTATAGCCGAAAGGTAATCCTTCATATTCTGTCCACCATAATCTTTGCTGATTTGCTCCAGCCATTCCTGACCAAAGCCCGGAAGACCTCTGCGGTTAGGTGCAACAATGATATATCCGTTTGCTGCCATCATCTGTAAATTCCAGCGATATGACCAAAACTGGCTCACAGTGCTTTGAGGACCACCCTGACAATATAGAAGGGCAGGATATTTTTTATTCGGGTCGAAGTTTGGCGGGTATACGATCCATGTCAACATTTTCTTTCCATCAGTAGTGGCTATCCAACGCTCTTCGACTTTACCCATTTTTAACTGCCCCATTATTTCTTTGTTCTCGAAACTCAATTCGGTAGCTTCGCCATTAGTTGTATTTACAGAATATATTTCATTTGGCGCTGACAAAGAATGACGTGTTGCGATGAGCTTGTCTCCGGCTATACCAAAAGATTCATAATCGTAGTCGCCTTTTGTTATCCGGTTTATTTCTTTAGTGTGTACAAAAGCTTTGAATATGTGAGTCTTGGCTTCTACGCATGATACGAAATAAATACTTTCGTTATCGTTCCATGCCAGATAATCAGTATTATAATCAAACTTTTCGGTTACATAAATTTTGTCATTAGTAGCCAGATTCACTACAAACATCCGGTTCTTGTCGGATTCGTATCCGTCGCGCTCCATGCTTTGCCAGGCAATATATTTGCCATCGGGAGAGAAAACGGGATTGATGTCATATCCCATCATCCCTTCGGTAAGATTCTTAGTTTCCTTAGTATCTATGTTATAAAGGTAGATGTCGGAATTAGTAGATAAAGCATATTCCATCCCTTTTTTCTTGCGGCATGTATATGCTATTGATTTGCTATCGGGACTCCATGCCAATTGCTCTGTTCCTCCGAATGGAAGCATTGGGCATTCGTAAGGTTCATCTCCTAATATATCTATGCCTTCTGTTATTTTTGTGCCATCATAATCGGCAACAAAGCTATGAGGGATTTCTTCCACCCATTCCGACCAATGTTTATACATCAGGTCATCTATAATACGTCCTGACGCCTTAGGCAGGTCGGGATATTTATCGGCTGTGCGCTCTCCGAACTTTATGTTTTTAATATATAGTATCTTCTTTTCATCGGGTGAATAAGAAAAACCATTTACGCCCCCTTCTATCTCGCTGATCTGCATGCGTTCGGTTCCATCCGGATTCATTTCCCATATCTGCGAAGAACCACTCTCGCTACTAAGGAATGCTATTTTAGAGCCTCCTTTTATCCATATGGCATTATTCTCACTTTTGGCAGTTTGAGTTATCTGCTTTTTGTCCGAGCCATCGATATTCATAGTGAATAACTCCCGGTTGGTCTTATTTTGTTCGATGCTTACATAAGTGACTCCATAGAGTACTTTTGATTTATCAGGCGAAACCTGTACATCCGAAACACGCCCAAAGCTGTAAAGTACCTCAGGTGTCATAATGCCATTTTCAACTTTTACAGTGGCTTTGCCGATCAGAGGTGCATCTTTTTCCGTATTTTCTATTTTTGCGGAAAACTTACCGCCACACGAAACCACTGATGCGCCGAGTAATAATGCCATAATTGATTTATTCATATAGTTTAATTAATTTTATATGTAAAGATATTTGTTTTTTGTAATACACACAACTTATAAGATTACAGACCTAGGGTAAGCCTACGAAAATTGACAACTATAATTGCTTACGCCATTTTTGTATTAATTAACCATATAATGTTAAAACCTGACACATCTGACATATATTCATTGTTTTTATCTTGTCTATTTTTATTTATTAACTGTATGTCGTTAAAAAGTAACAGAAGTAACGGAAAATAATTAAGTATGAATAATTAATAATTATTTGTCATGCAAAACGGTGCGAAGCATCTCCTTCACTAAAAGGTAACAAAGGTAACACATATACCAGTTATCAGTTAACAACTTGTATCTCGTATTTTGTCTACTCGTATCTCATGTACTCAGTACTTAAAACTTACCACTTATTCCAATATTTCAAAGAGCTGTAAACTAAGAGCTAAAAAGCTATCAGCTATAATTATATAGATAAAGTTTTCCTCCTATGATAAATATTATAATTAAAGTTTGGCCATTCATTCTAAATATTATACTTTTGTTGAACGATTGTTCAATATAAATGTATGAATACAGAAGAGCTTATATTAAAAAAAACGTTTGGACTCCTGTTGTTAAAGGGTTTTGATGCTACTTCCATAACTGATATTCAGGTGGCTACCGGCTTGTCGAGAGGGCTTCTTTATCATTATTTTAAGAATAAGGAGGAGTTGTTTATACAGGTAACTGAGAAGTTTTTCATTCAGATATTTGATTTTGATATCCGTAAGGCTAAGGATTATAGCGTAACTGAGTTTGTTGAATTTATGTGCGATCGCTTCCGCTATATCAGTAAAGTTATATCCGGAATAGTAGAGGAAACCGGAAGTGTAAAAGAAGTTTCAATGCT
Source organism: Dysgonomonas sp. GY75 (assembly GCF_015234155.1). Classification (NCBI taxonomy): domain Bacteria; kingdom Pseudomonadati; phylum Bacteroidota; class Bacteroidia; order Bacteroidales; family Dysgonomonadaceae; genus Dysgonomonas; species Dysgonomonas sp. GY75. Next base: position 59,487 of record NZ_JADCLQ010000009.1, on the reverse strand, counting down.
TAATTATCACTTTTTGTTTTATCAGGTGATGCAACGGGACGCCATCTTCAGAAATAATTACAGGGCAACGACCGAAAAAGAGCGTACAGGGTGGGAATATGCATTGAAGAATAGTATTGGCAGAAATGAAATATGTGTAGATATAGATGTAAATATTTCGGCAAACCAGTTGTTTACACTTACGGATGGTGTATGGTTTCAAAGTATTTTTTCATCAGACGGACAAAGTGTGATCCGCAATCTGGAGAACGCTTTATGCCATTATATTGCATTATTAAAATAAAGGTTATATATTTTTTATAACCATATTGAACATTTGTTCAATATGGTCGAGATGTTTTTTAAAATAGATTTTATATGAGTTGGGTTTATTTATTATTGGCAAGTGTTTTCGAAGTCGGTTTTACTTTTTGTATATCAAAAGCAAAAATCGTAGCCGCACCTCAATCCACATATTGGTATATCGCATTCGGAGTATGTTTGGTATTGGGAATGGGATTGTTGGTAAAGGCTACTCAAACGATACCGATGGGTACTGCATATGCCATATTTACAGGTATAGGTGCTGCCGGGACTGTGCTTTTGGGGATCATTGTGTTTAAAGAGCCAGCCAATCTGATGCGGATATTTTTTATCGTTACCTTGATCGCATCGGTAGTTGGTTTAAAAGCAGTATCGCATTGATAATATGGATATGCAATGAATCGTTCTCGGAAAGACACTAAGGTGTAGAGGATTTTTAATTTGAATATAGAGCAGGTAACATTTTGATATATGATATTTTTAATTACTTATTTTGCGTCTTTAAATATCGGTGTTGTGTGAAATTTTATTAAAAAGACAGGGTTCACCTCTGTCTTTTTTTACATAGCACCTCTTTATTTATGTTTTCTTCTATTTTTGTAAAAATCATATCTTACACACTAAAGATTAACCTCATATATAATAATGCAGAATTGCCGTTTTTCCCTTATATTATTTTTCTTTATTTCTTTGAGTGGGTATTCGCAAATTACCATGCGGCACCAGACAGCTAAACCCAAACTTGCCGATTCGCTCGATATTGCATATTATTCGAAAAAGAACTGGTATCGTGCCGGGGGAACCACTGTGGGTTTCAATATCGGATTATGGGCATTCGACAGGTATGTAAAGAAAGGGGATTATGCTTATATCAGCATGAAGTCTGTAAGGCGAAACTTTAAGAAAGGCTTCATTTGGGACAATGATAATTTGGAAACAAATATGTTTGCACACCCTTATCATGGCAATCTTCACTTCAATGCAGGACGGGCCAACGGCCTTACTTATTGGGAATCGGGAGGCTTGGCTTTAGCCGGGAGTGCCATGTGGGAAATGTTTATGGAAAATGAATTTCCCTCTACCAATGATATAATAGCTACACCTATAGGCGGTATGGCTATAGGCGAAGTATTTTACCGTACCTCCGATCTGATTCTTGACGACAGGCGTACAGGTTCTTCCCGTTTCGGACTCGAAGCTGCGGCATTTCTTATATCACCTATGCGTGGACTCACACGTATCATGTCGGGAGATGCCTGGCGGAAAAGATCTACTTCGGGCAAACAGTTTGGAGTACCTGATGTAAGCGTCGAAGTTTCGATGGGGGTGAGGGTCTTGGAATTTGAAGACCCCGTGATAGATAAAGGTCTTGGATTCGCTACGAATATCAATGTGGAATATGGCGACAGATTCGAGGCTGAAACAAATAAGCCATACGATTATTTTACATTCAAAGCTAATATTAACGGGCAAGGCTCGCAACCCATGCTTAGTCAACTTAATATTACCGGAAGGCTATATTCGGCCGAACTTATTGATAATTCGAAGGATTTTCTCAGTATAGGAGTATATCAGCATTTCGATTATTATGATTCCGATACGATATCGGATGTATCGTCACGCATACCTTACAAGATATCTGCGCCGGCTTCGTTCGGGGTGGGGCTGATACATAAGAGCAAACGGTTTTCAAACTGGGTGTTCGACTCCTTTGCTCATTTCAATGCCATTATATTGGGTGGTACTCTTAGCGACCATTATATTCTTGACGACCGTAATTATAATCTGGCTAGCGGCTTTAGCTGGAAACTGGGGGCTAGTATTTCTTATAAGGATATTTTCAGTGTCTCATTGACTGACGATGGATACCGTATGTTTACATGGAAAGGCTATCCACGCGATATAAATTGGGAAACAGTGAATGAAAAAACACTGAATGCGCAAGGCGACCATTCGCAAGCGGTGTTGAATGTAGTCTGTCTGCGGATGGATCTGAAGCTGAAAGACCGTTTTTATCTGACAGGTATTGGTTATAATTACGCGCGTGATACGAATTATAAATATTTCGATAATGTATTTTCTTCCACAGCAGAGGGCCGTTTGATGCTTACATATAAATTTTAGCAGGTGTTACGGCTTTTTCACCAACACTTTGTCGATACGTGCACCATCCATATCTACTATCTCGAAAGAGAATCCTTTCCATGTTAATAATTCGCCTGTTCTGGGTATATGTTCCAATAAGTCTAGTATCAGTCCGCTAAGTGTATTGTATTCATATTTGGAATATAAATCGCCTTTTTTGAAATAGGTAAGGAAATCATAGAACGAACATTGCCCGTCTACAAGGCAGCTGCCATCCTGCCGTTGCACAATGTCGGGTTCTTCATGCGGGTCGAGGATTGTTCCTACCAATGCTTCCAGAATATCTTTAAGGGTGACGATACCGCGTACGATACCGAATTCGTCACAAACAAGGGCGTATTGTACATGCTTCATCTTCATTTCTTCCAAAGCGCTGTAGACTTCCATGTTTTCGTGAAAATAATGGACGGGACGTACTACCTGCATAATATCAAAATCGGGGTCTTCTATTTTTCCGAACATATCCTTCAGGTGCACAATACCTTCTACATGATCCAGATCCTTATTACCTACAGGATATTTGTCGAATGGATTATTCTGTATAATCCCGATTATTTCCTGATTGGTCATATCGGTATCTATCCATACTATTTCCCCCCGGTAAGTCATAATAGATTCCAGATCCCTGTCGCCCAATGTGAAAACACGTTCTACTATATCCTGTTCTACCTCCTGAACTTCGCCCCCTTCGGTTCCTTCCTGAATCATTGACTTTATCTCTTCTTCCGTCACTTTTGTGTCCGAATTTTTAATGCCCAGAAGGTTAAATATCAGAGAGGTGCTTTTAGAGAGAACCCATACAAAAGGAGATGCGACTATGGAGAGATAGTGCATGGGGCGGGCTATAAATTTGGCTATCTTTTCGGCGGCACTTAAACCGATCCTTTTAGGAACCAATTCACCGAAGACAATTGTAAAATAGGTAACCACAATAACAATGCTCACCTTTGAAACGGTCAGAACATACTGCTGAGAAATGCCTGTATTACTTAGTACCTTGGCAAAATCATCAGCTAATACATCTCCCGAATAAAGACCGGTCAGGATTCCGATTAAGGTAATCCCAACCTGCACAGTAGATAAGAACCGGTTGGGGTTATTAGCCAGATTTACAGCAGACTGGGCAGATTTGTTTCCTCGTTTGGCTTCATTGTTCAAACTGGACTTACGGGCAGACACAACTGCTATTTCCGACATTGAGAAAATACCATTCAATAGTATTAATGCAACGATTATTGCGATTTCCATATATATTCTTTATTGATACCGTAAAGATATTGGCTATCGCTATTTTTTCCAAATTAAGAAAAAGGAATATTTGTTAATCCTCTATTATTAAATCGTTCAGAAATTCGCTCAATGGCTGCATCAGTTTATACATGTCTTTGATGTATGGTATCAGGTCGTCACTGAATAGCATTTCAGCAGGGATTGGCTTGTAGGCATAAAAATGCTTCAATTTCAGATATTCGGCTGCGGGATGGTTTTTGTCGAATCCATTGGGTACACGCTGCAAGGCGTCCTCGTCGCGGTAAAGATCTCCTATCTCCTTTTTGAAGCGCTTTTCGTTGAGTATTTCCTGAAACAGTTCGAAGTCGTCATATATACCTCTTCTTACTTTTTTTAATTGATCAGGCATCAGCATATAATGCCCGCACGAAATAAAACTTTCCTCCGGGTCGATATGCAGGTAATAACCTGACGATTTATCAAGTGTGCGTGGACGGAATACTGCCCCGAAATGCGTTTTGTAGGGAGACTTATCTGTAGAAAAACGCACATCCCTATAGATGCGGAAGATACATTTCTTCGGCTCCAGCAATCCTATTTCAGGGTCGAATGTGGCTATTGCCTGTATTGTCTGTCCTACCAGTTTTTCATAGTCGGCACGTGCTCTTTCATACCATTTTTTGTTTTCGGTAAACCATTCGCGATAGTTGTTTTCCTTAAGTGCGGCGAGGAAATCCAGTGTATCCTTTTTTAGCATGTTTATATTGTTTTCGTTTTTTAGTTTGTCGAATTGTTGTCATTTTTTTACAATGTGAAGATACTTAATTTTTTCTATAGCAAATATTATGAACGATAGAAAATTTTAGAAAAACGGATATCCTTGTTAACATATAATTCATCAGAATTTTTTTGTGATTTTAACAGCTATTTACGTGCTATTTGTGTGATATTTTTAAAATTAACTTAAAATAATTATTTAAATGATGAACTTTTATTAAAAATCGATGTTGTAATATTAACAAACGATGCCCAATTTGCCTTCTTACTAAATCTATTGAGATTTAGACTGTATTTAGAAATAGCTTTAACAAATCATATTGAGAGTTTTCGTAACATAATATTGAATTATTATATTTAATAATATTCGGGAAAGGAAATTCCCATTTCAAATATGAAATATATGAATGCATTCTATATAGTTACTAGAGTACTAATCTAAAAACATTACTACTATGGCAGACATCGATAAAATGATGCTACAGTCTATTTATGACACGTTGTTTAGTGCCTATGCTGATCCGCCTGCAGACCTCAAGCTACAGGGAACAAGCCAGAACCAAAACATATACTTGTCGCTAAACTGGCCCGGACAAGCTATTGATCTCGAATCTTTTGCCAATCCTCAATCGCCGGCAAATCCTAATGGAAGTGAAAAATCTGTACAGAATTTCTCGCAATTGGTTGACCGGTTGTTTAGTATCAATCCTATTACTGCCGAAAACGGACACACTCTGTCGAAGGGTATTTACCCCTTGACTGTTAAGGCAACGGTAACACCACCACCTATTGACGAGTATGCAAAAAAGAGATATGAAGAAGCGTATAATTTTTTGCATGCAGATGGTACGGACTTTGACGGTGAAGGAAAACCTATCACCGTAAAGGTAGACTCTCCGGTTTATACTAACTATAAGCGTAAGATGGATGCATATAATGATGCATTGACCAGTTTGATAGCTGCTTATTTCGCCCTTGATATGAGTAAGCCGGCAGATCAAAAACAATGGAGCTTATTAGGCCCAAGGTATATATCGAAGGCAGACTCTGCTTATCAGGACTGGACTAATGCCCAGAAAGCCAGGGTCGAAGATATGCTGGCAGTTGAAGCTCAGTATATAAACAATCAGGTCGGTCAGGTATTTAATAATGCGCAATTGCAATATGATAAATATCAGCGAGGAGATATATCCGACCCGAATAGTGTATATTATCCGGCTTATGCGATACCAGCCAACTGGTTTGCTCCGAGTGCCGCCAGTACATGGACATCAGTGACTCTGGATTCTAAAACTCTGAAGACTAATGAACATTCCGATTTCTCAAAAATCAGTGCAGGTGGTAATGCCAGTTGGGGATTATGGCATGTAGGCGGTAGTTTCGATAAAGAAGACTCACATGTATCGATGAGTAAACAGACAACAAATCTGACAGTGTCATTTAAGTTTACCCGTGTGCAGATCAATCGTCCGTGGTACAATCACTTGCTGTATTCTATCAAAGGATGGTCGCTTGGGAATGCATATAAAAAAGGAGGATTATCCAGTGGAACAAGAAATCAACCACTCAACACACCTTTCCCTATGTTGCCAACCAGTTTTATTGCTGTAAGGGATTTGTCCATAAAAGCAGATTTCTCGAAAGAGGATTCAGAACTGATAACAAGCAAACTGAAAACGAAGGCTTCTTTCGGATGGGGACCATTCGCTATCAGTGGGGGATACGAGCATGGTAGTAGCGATAAGAAATTTGCATCCTCTTTTGACGGAAAAACGCTCAAAAATGAAGGTTTACAGATTATAGGATGGCTAAGTACCATTGTGCCGGAATGTCCGCCGCAATAAGCAACTGAATAAGGGGGCAGGGGATGGGATATATATCCTCTGCTACCTCTTTTTACCTTAATGATATATACATAAATGAATCCAATCATAAAAGACTCTAACGTACAGCGAGCCCTGAGGGCTCTGCTCATCGACGGATTTATAACCCAGTCATTTATGGGTACGGCTGGCGATCAGCTCAAATATTTATTCTCATGGCCTCCCGATGTCCTGGAAGAGTCGCAGTATGCTAATCCCTGGTCGGTAAATAATCCGGATGGAAGCCAAATGGCTATAGAAAATATCTCGTCACTGGTAGATCCTATTCCGATGTGGAGTGATAACTATTTTCCATCCAACAACACGGTAGAAAGCGTTTACCGTAATTTGATCTTGCCTGCTCAACCTGTGCGTAGTACAAAAACGGCGGTAAGCAATGGGAGTGCAGATGGGATGCTATCTGATGAAGAGTTTGAAGAAATAAAAAATCAGCTGCCGGAAATGAAACCGGACGATTCGGAGCGTATCAAATCGGTGGAAAGGGCTAAGGAAAAGATTAAATCGCTGACCATATCCGGTATCGTAGGCACAAAACAAATAGAACAGATAGAAACTGAGAATGAAGACTTGGTAAAAAGAGGAAAATTGAAGTTATATACATCGGGCGGTGGTACTACCCTGCCTGTTGAACGGGTCTTGTTATATGCAAACTCTTTGGTGGCCAGGCTGGAAAAGAGCAGCGTAAATAATCCTATGCTTACTTATTGCCCGTCAAATATATTACCACTTCATTTTGCTTCACCAGCCGATGTTTCTTTCAATTGGGCAGATACTTCCTTTACTTGCATGAGTGAGGATAATGAACAGGTAGATATAAGCCTGAAATTTACACGGGCCGATATAGAAAGACCCTGGATTGTAGATTATCTTTTTAGTATGAGGGGGTGGACAATACCGGGACAAAGTCCGGGTTGGCTATCTAATGGTTCATCTATGAATAATACAGGATTGTTTCCTCTGCTTACACTTTCTTTTATTTTATGCAGGGATTTTTCTATAAGGGCGAAAAATCAGACACTTTTTCAGATGAATGGGTTGCAGATACTTGCTCGATGCTGTAAATTGATGCCGGCTATGCCTGCGGGATAAAACGGGCCGTAAAGCAATGCTTATCCGGATAAACAAATAAAAGTATATCATTAATATAAAAAGGATTCTGTAGCGCAAGAAGAAAATAAACAGAAAATATCTCAAGTTTAATGTATGCAAAAATAAGTTTTATTTTGTTATTCAACTTAATAATAACCGGCATTTTACCTTTGCTATAATGGCATTTTCCATACATTTATCCGTTAAACGATAAAATGATACCGCTATGGAACTTTTAAAATCTAAAAGACTACTTATCCTGAGTTTTTTTCTTCTCGTTTTCGCAGCTGCTTATTCTCAAAAAAAGGATGACGACAGAGTATATTGGAATGATAGACAAAAGCTGATTGTTGATGATTTTGGTATCAAAACAAAGAATCTGGAAAGCGGAGCCACTTCGGCAGATTTCGCTATCGACTATGAGGTGAGCCGTTTTAACTTTGTCAGTAAGAATTTCAATAAAAATGTTCGTAATTATATGGTTAAATCGACTTCCCAGATTGATACTACCGGTAATGTACAACAATATTTACTTTACCAGCAAACGCTTTTCGATTTGAGTGAAGTGTATGCCCGTGAACTCCGAAAAGCGCTAAAAGAAAATCGAAAATTGTTGATCTCGGGAACTAAGGTTGCTGATGAGCTGAACTGGAAAGTGATGTCGGAATTTCTCGATCGCAGAAGTAAATATACTCAGGAAACCAATTCGGCAAGCGATCCGGTTAAGCAAAAAGAATGGGAAGATCAGATTGCCTATGAACTGAATGAGCTGAAAGACTACATTTACGGAAAATAGAAAGTTCATAATCAAAAGCCGTAATAAAAAAGAAAACATTAACGGACTCAGGTAAACATTAAGATGTATATTGCTGTTTTATAGTAGATAAGTAACTCATTGCTCAAAAAAAAGACAGCTATGCATATTTTTATTACCGGAGGCACAGGGCTGATTGGTACAGCTTTGGTTAAGACACTCATCAGGCAAGGCCATGATGTTATGGTTCTGAGCCGTAATCCGCTTAAGGCTGAGAAGAAGCTCGAGAAACAGGCAAAATTTTGTACATCATTGCAAGCTATGAAGTCTCTTGATGGGTACGATGCTGTCATAAATCTGGCGGGAGAGCCTATTATCGGGAAACGCTGGACTAAAAAGCAGAAAGAGCGTTTGTGTAATAGCCGCTGGAATATAACCCGTCGGCTCACAGAGTTGATAAAAGCCAGTGACAGACCTCCTAAAGTATTTATATCCGGTTCGGCTATCGGGTATTATGGTGCGCAGGATAATAATATTTTGACTGAGAAGTCAGGGTTTAACGATGAATTTACTCATCAATTATGCAAAAAATGGGAAGAATTGGCATTGGCAGCTCAAAGCGACAAGACGAGGGTCTGCATATCGCGTACGGGGGTCGTTCTATCAAAGGAGGGTGGGATGTTGGCTATCCTTACTTTGCCTTTTCGTCTGGGCTTGGGATGTACACTCGGTAAAGGGAGTCAGTATATATCATGGATACATATACAGGATATGGTGAATGCCATTATTTACCTGATGGATATGCCCGAAGCTCAGGGTATATTTAATCTTACAGCTCCCAATCCGGTGACAAATAAGCGTTTTTCCAATATATTGTCAGCTACCCTCTATCGACCACGTATATTTCGCATGCCTGCATTTATAATGAAACTTGTTATGAGCGAAGCGGCCACGATGGTAGTAGATGGTCAGCGGGCAATTCCTCAGCATCTTTCCGATCTGCATTATCGTTTTATTTTCGAACATTTGGATGAGGCATTGAGCGCATTGTTGAAAGGACGAAAGTACAAAAAGCAACTTGTCGGGTCCGGTTCTCAGAAGGGTATAAATGGTTAATTACCATTTATTGAATATATGATTTATTTCATACCTTACATTCCTTTTTTTCCTGTTAAGATATTACATTTGTAGGCAATTAAGTAAAAGTAAGTATTTAATGATAGTCTTAGAATCTCTGACTAGTCATTAGGTTTAACTTAATGAATCAATGAATTGGTCTGCGACCTTAATAACTACAGATAAAGATGATATACAGTTTTGCGAACGATTATGCAGAAGGGTGCCATCCCTCTATATTAGAGGCTTTGACAAGAAGTAATTATTCTCAGCAACCCGGATATGGCGACGATGAATATAGCCGCAATGCTGAAAGAATGATCAGGGAATTGACCGATAGTGATGCCGATGTGCATATGATTTCGGGAGGGACTTTGGCTAACCTTACAGTGCTAGGCTCTATACTTCGCCCATTCGAATCGGTGGTCGCTGCCACCACAGGGCATATTTATGTGAATGAAGCCGGAGCTATAGAGGCTACCGGACACAAGGTTGAGGCAGCTCCCACAAGTAACGGGAAATTATATCCTGCAGATATAAAACCGTTTCTGAACAAAATAAGAGGACACCATGTGGTGCGTACGAGGGTAGTATATATTTCAAATTCCACGGAGCTGGGGACAGTATATACAAGACAGGAACTGACTGATTTATATACGTTTTGTAAGGCTAATGATCTTATCTTATTTATGGATGGAGCCAGATTGCCGATGGCTTTGACTGCCCCCTCTAATGATATGACTTTGGCAGATATAGCAGCGCTGACCGATATGTTTTATATTGGAGGTACTAAATGCGGAGCATTACTTGGAGAGGCCGTTGTGATAACAAATCCTGAACTGAAGAAAGATTTCAAATTTCATCTCAAGCAGCGGGGGGCACTTACCGCAAAAGGCCGGGCAATGGGAATACAGTTCGATAAGCTACTGCGGGACAATCTAATATTTAATCTGGCAGACCATGCCAATCGTATGGCCGCAAAGATGGCGGCCGCATTCAAAGCGAAAGGATTTTCTTTACTTATCGATTCAGATACGAACCAGATATTTCCAATATTGCCAAACGAATTATTAAAGCATATGCAGGATAATTACGGGTGCCTGGTATGGAGTATTGTAGACGAAAAGCAAACGGCTGTACGGTTTATTACCTCATGGGCTACTCCGGAGGCTATAGTAGATGAATTTGTTGAAAAACTGAGAATGAAAGGTGGGTTATCCTGACTTATATAAAACGAAAAAGTCCGCAACATCACATCGCTGACTTTCCCAACCTTAACACAAACTTTACAAAACTACACAAACATAGAACCATTATAGAGGTAAAATGTTCGCTGCATATTTCGATTTAACAGTGTTAAAATATTGGGGAGTTATTATTGTGCTGTAAATCAGATATTCGTTAAAGAAGGTTGTTTTTGTTTTTAATTTCTGTTAACATTACATGGTGTTTTAATGGGGAAATTTAGAAGTGAATTTTCAACCTGCGATCAAATTTATCCATTAATTTATACACGTGTTTTCCCAAAATACGTTCTTGCTCTTTTTTCGAGTTTTGTTCCATTTCAGCATAAATCGCTGCTGTATTTTTTGTATAGGCATAATCATATTGCCGGCTATTTATCTGTATAAGTATAAAGATAAAAGTAAGAAATAGGACTGTTGAGGTAATTATCTTTGATTTATCCCTCAGGATTTTGAATGCAGGGAAAGTAAGATTAATGATAATACAGCATACGATGAGCAGAAATATATCATAATTGTTCCACCACCATATCTTTCCATATCCCCCGGTATAGTTTTCCCCCGGCCACCAAAGCGCTATACCTCCCCAAGCCGAAGCGGGAGTAGACAGGTCTCCGGCCAGATGTGCCCAGAAGCCCAGAACAAAGGCTATAAAGTAAATTGCATGGTTTTTCATAAAACCGGTAAAGTGTATATCTGTTTTCTTTAATGATTTCTGTATAAGATAAATGCTAACAATAAGCAGTATTCCTAGAATGATACTGGCCGGCAACGAGTGAAAGAATGCATGATGCGAATACCAAAATTTACTGCTATAGACAACTTTGCCTGTGTCAGAGAGCCCGAAGAATTCACCCAATGTAGTATCGAAACGCGACCACATACTGATGGCATCTATATCGGGGAGTATACCGCCAATAGTACCAAGCAATATTATTTTTGCTTTTCTTAAGGGTGTCGTCTTAACGAAGGTTGAAGCACAGGTTGCTACAGCTGCTCCGGACAAGGCGTGGGTAAGTATATCCATAGGGTGGGGTAGTTATTCGGGTTGAGTTGGTACTGATATTTTGCTTACACGGTCATTTATGCTTTCTATCAGGGCCTCTTTGTTTGCCAGCGATAAGAAACTGTTTATATAGCCCAGTGGTACGGGTATTTCATCGTTACTCTCTATAATAACCGTAGAGCCTGTCAATCTATTCTTTTTTATGTATGCCCTGCCTATATTTGCATATGCCACATAGTTTTTGTGTATTTGCATTTGTCCCTTCATTTCGGAGAAAAACAGGCCATCGTCCGCAAGACGGGCTATTTCTATTTTCTTGAAAAGGTTGGCATAAGCTCTTATTCCAAACAATATTGTTATTATTACAAATAATAAGGAAATAAGTACTAATCCTGCTATAGATCCAATTGTACTGTCTTCTGCCCACTCGATACGGACTGCTTTGATCCCGTCAGAAATGAAAAGAAATGAAAAGATAATAAAGACACATGTGATGAGTAAAAAGATAGTACCGAAAATATAATCCTGCCTTTTGTTCGAATAGTATACTATGTCGGTTTTTCTTTTTTGCATTGGTAATAGGTTTGTATGATGATTTTTCAAATATACGATAAATGTTTTATCGGTGTATATCGCAATTTGAATATAAGCTTATATATAGAGTGATATATGGCCGGATTCCATAATTTACTCTAAACTTTCTTTCCAGGTAATCACGAAGTTATGTACAAAGTAGGACTTGAACCCGTATTTTTTTATGAAAGAAGATAAAATAGAATCATCTGAGTTATATATAAAATTATCTATACAATACCTCGTGCTTTATTGCTGGTATTCCGAACCTCATGGCGTTGATAAGAGAGCGCTGTGTGCTGAAAAAAGATGTTTGTTCCATTTCATTACATTGAGTGATGAGAGTTGTGTATCTGGTAAGGGATTCGATCCATTCCTTTTTTTGTGCGCAAAACACCGGATTGTGGGTGGTTGCCAGTTCTGATTGCGGAGACCAAAAACTAATGGATACTTTGTCTCCATATTCAGCATATAAATAACTGGGCTCTATGTCTATAGCAGATAGGTAGATGCGTATTTTAGCCCCACTGCTGCCTGTCCCCGTTCGTACCATATGTTCCATCCGGTCTACGGCCTGTAATAATCCTTGTTGTAAATCAATCAGGTCGTTGCTGTTGAGCAAACCACGCCTGCGGAAATAATCAATTTCCTTTATCATATAAAGAAATATATTTTCGTCTAATATCATGATCATCTCACCGGTCAGTAAGTTATCATTCATTATATATTGTCGATGTTTTTCATATACTATATCCGGAACGGTAAAGGTGCTAAAGTCACAATCCAAATCGCCTTTCAGTGCATTTACACACCATTTATAATAGTAGAACTTTGATAGGATTTTCTGTGTTAGCGTAAAACAAAATGGAAGTCTGTTCAATACAAAATACATTTTGAATGTACCGGATTTTTGAAGTTTCCACATGATTTCTATATTATCCTGCAGAATTTCCAAAAAAACATTTTCCGGTTTTGCCGATGGGTGCATCTTCAGATCAAAGTACACCGTATCTGTATTTTTTAATCCGATAAGCTTATCTATCGACAAGTCCAAATCCTGTGCAACTATACAAATCTCCTCAAACGAGAAAGGTACTTCGCTTCTGAGCCGGCGGTAAACTGATTCGCGGCTCAAATCGAGAGTGTCCGTTAAATAGTGCGCAAGTTCTTTAGCTTGAGGAAAGTATGAGTTAAAAACAGATACGATTTTTTTATTAAAATCATTTTTCATATAATCAATTGTCTTTTTGCCCAGACCGATTAATACTTAGTATCTTTAACTAGCTATAAAATTACGAAAATTATTTGTATTAGGGCCTAAAACTGCCTGAAAAAGTCCCTGGTGGAGAAGGTGTTTCAAAAAGTGACTCCGTATATATGTGTTGTTTGCATAAAAGGATGCAAAAAAACTTCCGGTTTTATCCGGAAGGCCTTAATGCTTAACTTATGCTTAGTTGTTTATTTACTTACAAAATTATTTATAATCTTTCAGTATTTCCTGTAGCCGTTTACGTGCAAAAAATATCCGGCTTTTAACCGTACCTAGTGGCAGGTTTAATGATTTAGCTATTTCATCATATTTGAAGCCTGTAAAATACATAGAAAAAGGTGTTTTGTAATCGTCATTGAAAGTGTCCAGTACATTCATTATTTCATGGTACGTAAAAGAGCCTTCCGGTGAGTCGAAGCCGGATTCCTGAGGCATATTTAATTGATATAGGCTCTCCGAGTTGTCCAAAACCGTTTGTGTGCGTACTACACGGCGATAGTTGTTTATAAACAGATTGTGCATTATAGTAAAAACCCATCCTTTGAAATTGACATTATCGTAATATTTGTCTATATTACTCAAGGCTTTCAGTGTAGTTTCTTGAGTAAGATCTTTAGCCTCATCTCGGTTAGTCGTCAGGGTTAATGCGTAGTTTAGCATGTTGCTTTGCATCTGTACCAAGTCGTGTTCCAGTGTTTGTTTGCTAGTTTTCATTACTCTTCAGTTTTTGTAAATGTTTTATAATTTTTTGTTCTTGACTTTGCAAAGATATATGTTTTTTTATAACTGATTGCATAAACAACTAAAAAATATCATTCAAATGTTAAAATTTGATATAAATAAATTGTTAGTAATCAATAAATAAAATCAATAGATATCATAATTAACATTTGAGTGTGACTTGATGTTGTTGATTGAGTTAATTAACATACTGTTTTGTCTTATTTTGCTCTGTTTTCGTGAAAGTGTAATGAATTAACTTAAAATGACAGAACAAGTGATTGAGAATTTTTGTTCTTTTAATGCGTTTTATTTGATAATTACTGAAAGATAAGTTGATACAGGTTTATTAGAAAGTTTAATCTTTATAGACCAGCTTTTTCAATTTTTTTTTGTTGGAGCAGTTAAGGAGGTAATCTGTATTAATCGTAACTTTGGTTATTTAATATATAAAGGAAATACTTAATCGTGAATAATTTGTCAAAACACAACAAGAAATATACAGCTATATTATTATTTATCTTTTCGATATCGCAGTTATTGCTGCCTGTAATCTTGTCGGCACAGACAGGAGGGACTAATAATGATACGATTCCGTTATATTCGGGTGATACAATACGGAAATCCATTTATTCGCAGCAGAAGAAAAATAGAAATTGCGTCTATGACTTTGTTTGGGGAAAACATTACAGGGAGTTATATACTATTCCTGTTTCGGTAGGTTCATCTACCCTGAATTCCCTTTTTGGAACCCTCGAAGTAACGGGGCAGGCACCGGAATTTCACGGGCTTTATATGGTTGATAAACGTGGCAGGAATTATCTGGTGAAGCCTTTAAGCGGTTCGTCAAGTTTTCTCCAATCCGAGTTCTTTCAGGAAATGTATAATAAAAACGACTTTAAAGACACATATCTTGATAGTTTTATAGGAGATGCATATACTATTGTAAATCCATATACATTTATAGCTTCCGACTACATGGCTAAAGTTTTGGATTTGAATTCAAATAATCCACGCCTTTATTATATTGCCCGTAACGCTACGTCAGATACTATTATTGATGGTACGGAGATTCAGGATAAGCTTGTAAGCATAATGAATGTCCCTGATCTTGCCATAAGAAAAGATATCATTAGTACGGGTGATTTACTGAAAAAATTGCAGGATGATAAGTCTCACGTTGTAGATCAGGACCTTTATATCCGTGAACGTTTATTTGATATGCTGATAGGAGATTGGAACAAAACACCTGAGAACTGGAACTGGCAGAGAAGTGTAGCGGATAATAAGATTGTGTATAAGCCTATTGTTATAGATCGCAGCCATGCTTTTATGAAAGTAGATGGCTTGCTGACAGGCCAAATGTTGAGCGTGCTTTCCCTCGGTTTTATATCTGACTATAAAGATCACATAAGTAATCTGAAAAAATTCAATAAATTGGGCTTTACGCTTGATGTGGCTCTGACTGCCCAAAGTGGACGGAAAGACTGGCTCCGGCAGGCGCAATATCTGAAAAATATATTGACCGACAGTGTGGTTGATTATGCTTTTGCCCGATTGCCTAAAGAAATACATTGCGAGGAAATAAATAAGATCAGGCAAAAATTGAAAAAACGAAGAGATAACCTCAATGTGATTGCAATGGAATATTATAAAGAATTGCAATTCAATCCTGTAATAACCGGTACGAATAATAATGATAAGTTTATAATAAATAAATTTCATCGCGACAGTATACAGGTCGATATATATAACAGGAATACCGGTAAACTTGTATTCAGGCACAGATACACGAAAAGAAACTCAAAAGAAATATGGTTGTATGGCTTGACCGGAGACGATAACTTTGAAGTGAAGGGAGATAAAAGAAATAAGATACCATTGTATGTCCTGGGAGGAAAAGGTGATAACAGATATAGTATGCAACCTGAGAGTAAAATAAAAATACTTGGATATAAATCTCAAAAACAGGCATTGGACTCTGTAAAGGATGCGAAGGTGGTCATTACAGACAATGATAAGATACATGATTATGATTATGAAAAGACGCGCTATAATAGTATTTCGTTCAGCCCGTGGGGGGTATATGACTCTGACTGGGGCTTGAGTTTGGGTAGTTTCGTGACATATACCCGTTACGGACTTAAACGCTCCCCTTTTTCGTATCAGCACCGTATAGGCTATAACTATTTGAAAGGATTTATGTATAAAGGTATTTTCCCGATGTACGACGATCGCAAAAGTATTTATCTGGATGCCTTTGTCGGTTCTCCGACAAACTTCTCCAACTTCTTTGGATTTGGGAACAATACAGATGGGTTTAAAGATGAAAAGAAAGTATATAATCGTGTGAAGGTGGGGCAGTATTCATTGACACCATCCTTTCATTATACGCTGGAGAAAGATTATCAGCTCATATTATCAACCTCATTCGAAATATTCAAAGTTAAAGAGGTCGACGGCAGATATATCAATGAATACTACAATAATGGCTATTCTATATTCGATACCCGTTACTTTGCAGACTTGAGTGTGTCGTATGATATAGATAAGAAGGTTTCCGATATTGTTCCCACTTTTACCGGGTCACTTACTGCCGGATGGAAGATGAATATACTTCACCCGGAACGCAATTTTCCTTATGCAGAACTCGATATGGCGCTCAATGTTAAGCTTACCGACAGGATTACCTGGGCCACGAATCTGAAAGGTAAAGCCATTTTTAATGATAAGTATGAGTTTTATCAATCAGCTTCTACCGAGTTGCGTGGATATCGTGATAGCCGGTTTATCGGCAGGCAATCTTATTATCAGTATTCAGATCTACGCATAGATATGGGAAAAATAAAGAATCCGTTTACTCCCCTTAAATATGGTTTGTTCGCCGGATTCGATTTTGGCCGGGTGTGGTATCCGCACGAATCTTCAAAAAAATGGCATGCCTCTTATGGTGGGGGTGCCTGGGTAACCATAATTAATAAAATAACCACTAAATATTCATGGTTTGGTTCAGGAGACGATTTCCGGTTTATGTTTGGTTTAGGAATGGGATTTTAATATCTTTGGGTAAATAAAGATATAACCATGAAAACACTGGGATCAAAAGGTATAAAGTACCTGAAAATACTACATCTTCTTCTAGCTATTATGTGGATTGGTGGAGCATTGGCAATGTCGGTTCTTGCTTTGACAGGTAAGCCTGAAACGGGTGATGAACTGTATATGTTCTCGCGTATGCTGCAAATAATAGACGATTACCTGATTATTCCCGGTGCGATGGGAAATATTCTTATCGGTATCGTTTATGGTATATGGACAAAATGGGGGTTTTTCAAACATCGTTGGTTGACTGTGAAATGGATACTGACTATTGCTCAGGTGTTATTCGGTACATTTGTATTAGGCCCTTGGATAAATGGAAATGTAACTCTGGCGCAGACCCTCGGACCGGATATACTTTCCAGCGCCGACTATTTTAATAATCTCCAAATGACACGTGTATGGGGAACAATACAAACTACGATATTACTTAGTTTTATTATAATATCTGTATTGAAACCTTGGAAGAAGATGGTCGACGGAACAGATAAGAAATAGGTTTCTTATGCATCTGGATAACCAGGAATAAACATCCCGATTTGAATGAACACTTATCTAATATAACGATTTATGTACAAATTGACTTTTTTATTATTCTTTATTTCGGTCTCTCTTTTTGCCCAGAATATAGAGCAGACATACCGTAACCCGGTCATTGCAGGTGACTTACCAGATCCTACGGTGATTCGTGTAGGTGACAATTATTATGCGGCAGGGACAACCTCTGAATTTGTACCCGGCTATCCTTTGTTTCACTCCAAAGACCTTGTTAACTGGGAACGTATAGGTGCTGTGTTTAATGAGCATCCGGCTTGGATTAAAGGTGACTGCTGGGCTCCGGAATTGTACTACAACAACGGTACATATTTTGTCTATTACACTGCTCGTAAGAAAAGTGACAACATATCGTGCATAGGTGTAGCTACAACAAAAGATATTACAAAAGGATTTACCGATCATGGACCGCTTTTAGAATGGGGAAAGGAAGCGATAGATGCCTATATATTCAAAGATGATGACGGAAAGCTTTATATCACATGGAAAGCTTACGGTCTCGAAGAGCGTCCGATAGAGATACTGGCATCGGAGTTGTCGTCAGACGGCCTGTTACTTAAAGGAGAGCATTTTACGCTCACCGATCACACCAAAGGCTGGATCGGGCGTGGTGATGAAGGGCAATGTATTGTGAAACGTAATGGTTACTATTACCATTTTTATTCTATCGGTGGATGCTGTGACAATCGTTGCGATTACCGGGTACATGTTGCCCGTGCAAAAAGCCTCAGGGGAGAATGGGAACAATATGAGCCTGACGCGATACTGCAAGGGGGTAAAGACTGGCGGTGTTCGGGACATGGTACACTCGTACAGACTCCCGATAACAGATATTTTTACCTCTATCATGCGTACAATGCTTACGATTTCGAATATGTAGGCCGTCAGGCACTTTTAGACGAGCTTGTATGGAATGATGTTACAGGATGGCCTTATTTCAAATATGGCGATACCCCTACAGCCCAGGCGCCGGTTCCGTTCAAAGGGACTGTGCAAAAGAGGAATATAGATTTCTATGACGATTTTACTATTGCAGACGAGGAAAAAGATAAATATTGGCAATGGGATATGTATTTATCCAAACCGCTGACAGAGAAGGCTGACGGCTCACTGACCGTAACAAATAATAAGGAAGGCCTTGTCTTTCGTGGAATAAATGCACAGACAGGTAATTATACTATGACTACGAAGGTAAATGCTGCAGGTTCCAACTTTAAAGGATTGACTATATATGGAGGATTTGAAAATCTCTATGCGTGGGGTGTTGAAGGCAAAGATATAAAGTTGTTCAAACTGGAGAAAGGGCAGAAAACAGAACTGTATTCAGCCCCATTCGGCAACTACCAATCTATAATGCTAAAAGCTGAAGCTATAAATGCCAGACTATACCGTTTCTATTGGTCGGTGGACGAAACGGAGTGGCATATATTTCCGTCCGGTAATCAACGCGTAGATATAACAGGGCTGCCTCAATGGGGACGTGGATTACGTGTCGGCCTGCTTACCGAAAATAATGGAAAGGATAATAAAGCTGTATTCGGATACTTTAATGTGGAAAATAAATACTAAGAAGCTATTTAGATTTTATTGACGCATTGTAGATTGTACGGGTGAATGAATATTACTCCTGAAAAATAGGATATTAATTTTTAATTGATTATTTAGGCAATGAGCCAGGGCAGATTTTAAAGGAGTCTGCCTTTTTTATAAACATCTTATAATGAGTCGTATGTGTTGATTTTTTGAAGGTGCGCGATTATTATAATATGCTCTGTTTTCGTACAGGAAATATTTCTGTGAAAAATTTTATTTCCAGTCATTTTTTTTCTGATAAAATGTGATTTACATTGTTGTGTTTATTCATATATTTGCTGCCAGAGAGTTTGAGTAAAATAACATATGAGCTTTAAAAGCGTTGTAAATGGCAAAAGACGGGCCATCATGCGTGGATTGACCAAAAATATAGGTCGTTCTGCGCTTAATAAGGATGCCCATGGTATATCTGATTCTGATATTAGAAGAGTTTTAATCTCAAGACCAAACAGCCGGTTGGGAAATCAATTGTTGATAACTCCTTTGGTACAGGAAATCTCCAATACATTTCCAAATTGTAAGATTGATCTGTTTGTAAGGGGAAACATTTCTTTTATTTTGTTTGAGAATTATGAATGCATCGAGCGGATAATCAGGTTGCCCAGAAAACCCTTCAAAGAACTATTTAAATACATTAAAGTCTGGTTTTCTTTAGAAAGGTATAACTATGATATCGTAATTAATGTAGATAAAAATTCTTCGTCGGGGAGGTTGTCCACACAGTTTTCTAATGCCCGCTTTAAATTTTTCAATGATTTGGAAGAAGATCTTCTGGCAAAGTATGAAGATTACGAACATATGGCTAAGTTTCCGGTATATAATTTCCGGCGAAATCTTATCCGGTTAGGATTCACGGGAATAGACTTAGATAACCCGATGCCCGTTCTGAATATAAAATTGAGTGCCGCTGAAGTTGCTACAGGAAAAGAAATTTTAGATAGTCTGGTAGATAAGAGCAAAAGAACAATATCTATCTATACCTTTGCTACAGGTGATAAATGTTATTCAAAAGATTGGTGGCTCAATGCTTATGGGAGACTTAAAGCCGAATATGGTGAAAAATACAATATTCTGGAAATTCTACCTATCGAGAATGTTTCACAAATAGACTTTCAGGCTCCATCATACTATAGCCGGGATATTCGTGAGATGACCGCTTTTATTAATAATACAGCGGCATTTATCGGCGCAGATAGTGGTATTATGCATTTGGCAAGCGCAGGACAAACTCCTGTTATAGGATTGTTTTCCGTTACAGATATAGAGAAGTATAAGCCCTATAATGAAGGAAGTGTGGCTATAGATACAAATACTATGGATATTGATGATATAGTTGCTGCCATTGATAAAATACTTGGAATAAAGGGATAAGCTGCTTTCCTTATCGGATTAAAAACAAAAAGCCGGAGATAGTAAATTCTCCGGCTTCTTTTGTTTTTATTAGAAGTATACTATTAGAAACTCCATTTGTTCGATGTTTTAGCGGTACCCGTTTTGCTTGATCCTCCTTTGTAATATTTCAACGCTTCAGGCAAGTCTTTTTGTATCTGTTTAATACGAGTGTCATCCGAAGGATGGGTACTCATAAATTCTGGCGTGCTGCTTCCGTTCTGGGCCATACGTTGCCAGAATGCAGATGCGGCGCCAGGGTCGTATCCGGCCATAGCCATGAAGATAAGCCCCAGTTGGTCAGCTTCAAGTTCCTGCTTACGTGAGTATGGTAACAGGATTCCATACTGAGCCCCTAATCCCAAGGCTGCAGCTGCTACTTGTTGCGTAACTGCAGATGTTCCACCAAGGGCAGCCCCGACAGCCGCAGTGCCATATTGTGCAGCCATCTGGTTGCTCATACGCTCGTTAGCATGTTTTGCAACGGCATGTGCTACCTCATGTCCTAATACAACGGCCAATCCGGTTTCGTTCTGAGTGTAAGGCAATATACCTTCATATACTACGATTTTTCCGCCGGGCATACAGAATGCATTTACATCAGTGCTTTTTACCAGATTAAACTCCCACGAGTAATCTTTTACCTGATCGGCATAGCCATTGTTTTTGAGATAAGTCTCTACGGCATTAGCTATATTCCGGCCCACTTTTTGCACCATGGCAGTATTGGTTTTATCCGTAGATATAGGAGCCGATTTTATAAATTCGTCGTATTGTTGCAGGCTAAGAGTCAGCACTTCGCTGTTCGAAACCAGGTTCAATTGCTTCCGTCCTGTTACCGGAACACTTCCGCATCCCGTAAAGAGTAATGTATAGCCAAGAACTAATATAAGACATTTCTTTACCATAATAGTTTGTTTAGTTTGATAGGTTATAATTATTTATTATTCTGTTCTTTCAGTAGATCCCTTATTTCTGTCAACAGGGTTTCTTCTTTAGTTGGGGCAGGAGGTGCCGCCGGTTCTTCCGCTTTCTTGGTTTGCAAAGCATTTATTCCTTTAATGGCAAAGAAAATAGCTGTTGCAATTATAACGAAGTCTAAGATAGTTTGAACAAAAGTACCATAGTTGATGCTTACTGCCGGAACATCGCCAACGGCATCTTTAAGCACGAATTTCAAATCCGTAAAATTGACTCCTCCTAAAATAATTCCTATAGGAGGCATTATGATGTCACTCACCAGAGATGATACTATTTTACCAAAAGCTCCACCGACAATAACACCGACCGCCATATCCACCACGTTGCCGCGCATCATGAAATTCTTCAATTCTTTTAAAACCGCCATATCCTTTTTATATGTTTTAGTTTGTTAAATACTACAATTAAAATTAAAACACAAACTTAATATATTTTGTTTAATTTAATTTTAACGGCCGTCGGTTTATTTTCATCCGATATTGTGTAGCTTTCTATACATATACTATCGGGCAGGTTTATCATAAAAGGAATCACCTCCCGGTTAGGGGTAATGGCATCACCTTCATTTAGATTGAGAATGTATCCTTCCATCTGTATGGTGTCGTTATGTATATTGTAATCTATAGCCAGCATATCGTTATGCACTTTAATATACATGCTGACAGGTGCGCTGAGCCTTACTTTTTCTATAATCTCTTTATACTTTTCTCCGGAGAAGAATGTATTTTCGGGATCAGAGTTCAGAATGTTTTCAACAGGCTTGTAATGATGGCTTACAAAAAACAGCCCTTTATAAAAAGAATATACAAGGAATTCACTATTGGTTAGTGCATGTATATATATTTCAGCATCTTTATATTTTACTATTTTAGGAGGGAAGGGTAAGGATATCTGTTTATCGATATATTCCCTTATTGCGTATTCCTGCTCATGGCTGGTCTTCATCGCCAACAGCATTTTTCCATTGGCATACTTTGATATTATGACCGGATAATGGATGTTATCACCTAAGGTTTCTATTAACCGGGACAAGGATGGCTCGTACAGAAACAACTTTTCGAAGTTATATCCCCTGTTTATATTTATTACTTCCGTAGCCTGAGGTGACACATAACTGTACAGGTCTGTATCGAAAGATTGCCTGTTATACTTCAATCTCCGGTACATCTGCCATCCGCCAATAAGAATAGTGATTATCAGAACAAATAAAATAACTATCTTTATCCTCCGTTTAGTCATAGATAAGTAAAAGAATGTATTCTTACAAAGATATATGAAAGCTTTAGTATTAAGAGAACTTAAATCTGTTTTTTGCACCCCTGCGGGCGCTTTTTTTGCTTTGGCTTTTCTCTTAATAATAAGTGTGATGCTTTGGGCATTTCCAGGTAGATACAATTTTATCGATGGCGGATATGCGGATATGAGCCACTTCTTCGGCTTAGCGCCTGTCTTATTTGCTATATTGATACCTGCACTGACAATGCGTTTGTTTTCAGAAGAAAGGAAAACTAAAACTCTCGATATACTGAAGGCCAGGCCGGTAAAGGCTTCTACAATTTACTTTAGTAAGTTCCTGGCTACTTTTGTCTTTGTGCTGGTTACCCTTCTGCCTACTCTCATTTATGTCTATTCATTGTATCAGTTGTCGAATCCGGTAGGAAATATCGATTTAGCGAGTATCGCGGCATCATATATTTCTCTGATATTAATAGCTTTGGTATTTATTTCCATCGGATTATTGGGATCTGTGACCACAAAGAATCAGGTAGTTGCGCTTATCGTATCCGTTTCTCTCTGTTTATTTTCTTTTTATGGATTCGATCTGCTGTCGGGCTTCTTCTCTTTGGGAAAAATACAAGCCGTAACAGCTTCTTTCGGATTGGCGGAACATTATAAGTTGATGCAGCGGGGTGTGATAGAAGCCGGAGATCTGCTGATAGTGGCAAATTACCTGATTATATTCATACTCTTGTCTATCTTATATCTGAAACAGAATAAGCCGCGAATGCTAATTTCTTTGGCGTTGACGGTGCTGACTTTAAATATAGCATTTCTTTTTATCCCAAATTTCAGATTTGACTTTACGGCTGATAAGCGTTACACATTGAACGATTATACCAAAGATATACTGGAGCGGGTGGGGGACAAGAATCCTTTAACGGTGAATGTTTACCTGACAGGCGACTTAAATTATGGTTTTCAGCGTTTGAAAAATGCTACAACAGATTTGCTTTCAGATTTTAACCGATATGCCGACGATAATATCAATATCAGATATATAAGCCCCTATGAAAGTGGCAAATCATTGGATGAGACATTTGAATCCTTTTCTTCAAACGGAATGACCGGTATCATGCTGAACGAAGTAGACCGTGAGGGGAAAGCCAGCAGGAAGATGATCTATCCTTACGCGCAGGTTACAAACGGGAGAGATACATTGGTGGTTTCCCTACTCAAAAATGTAGCTGGTAATACGGCTGAAGAAAACCTGAATGCATCTATTGAAAGCCTGGAATTTGAATTTATTGATGCTATGCGTCTGTTGGATCAGGAGAATGTTAAGAACATAGCTTTTATAGAGGGGCATAATGAACTGCCCAGAACATATGTGTATGATGCAGAAGAATTATTGTCCAAATATTATTCTGTCAATCGTGGCGAAATAGGTGATAATATAGAGATACTGGACGACTTTGCGGCGATTATTATTGCCGGCCCGCTATCAAAATATACCGAGGCCGAAAAGTATATTATCGACCAGTATATAATGAATGGAGGGAAGGTACTGTGGCTGATAGACGGTGTGTATTATTCGCATAAGGATCTGGCCCTGACCGGACAATCGGCTACAATGAAGAATGAGGTAAATCTTGACAACCTGCTATTTACCTACGGGGTGCGTATAAACCCCGATCTGATACAGGACAGGCAATGCGTATCCACATATCTGGTTGCCGATGAAAAGACGCAGGCCGAGACGCTCTTGCCCAGTTTTTTTCAACCCCTGCTGATTCCTTCTCCAAACCATCCTGTAACCAAAAATATAAGAGATGTAAAAGCAGGCTTCACCAGTTCTATAGATGTAGTGAATAATTCGCCTGCCGTGAAGAAGAATGTATTATTGACAAGTTCGGCAAATGCTCATTTACTACAGGTTCCTGAAATAATTGATTTTGATGTAGAACGTATACAGGATAAGCCGGATTATTTCAATCAGCCGTTTGTAGCTGTCGCGGTAAGCCTCGAAGGTGAGTTTACTTCGGCATTTATAAACCGTTTGGTACCCGATAGTGTACATGGTGTGAATAAAAGTATAGGTCAAAGTACACATACAAAAATGATAATTGTTTCATCTTCCGATATTATCAGTAACGATATACAGGGGCAAGGGCAAAGCTCCCGGGTATTGCCAATGGGATATGACAGGGTATCGGAGCAGCAATACGGGAACCGTGATTTTATCGTGAGTGCTGTTAACTGGCTCACTGATGAGGATGGATTGATGTCGTTGCGCACAAAACAACAGAAACTCTATATATTGAATAAGAAAGAAGCCCTTGACAGCAGGGATAACTATATGGTGCTGAATATTGGGTTTCCTGTTTTGTTTATGGTTTTTCTTATGGGAATTATTTATATTTACAGGAAAAGAAAGTATGAAAAATAAGCTACTTTATAGTTGATTAAAATAGAATTGATTTATCTATAATAGTATGGCCGCTGGCCGCTAATTTATTGAAATATTGAATGGAAAGCGATAAGCTAAAAAATAACAAAAAGTGTCAGGTTTGTCAAGTTTTTAGTTCCGTGGGGAGGTTATAGCATAATTGAAAAATGGGGAAAAACTGACAGATGAAAAAAACTGTGAAATGTGTCAAGTTTGTCAGGTTTTTAGAAAATAGTTATGGGTTAAAAGGTGGAAATTACCTGAATGAAAAATATGTATTCTCTGTTTATTGCTAACTGATAACCGTTTATCGCTAACATATATCCGCCAAATCTGAAAAATAACTAATTATTTGTTTGGTAAACCTATTTCTTTCTATATTTGTATATACACTTTTAGCATTAATAATGGACCATATAAAACAGCAGATAGAAGCTCTCAGAGAAGAGTTGAATAAACATAATCACGACTATTACGTACTGTCTTCACCTACAATATCTGATTTCGAATTTGATAAAAAATTAAAGGAATTATCTGAATTGGAAACCCTGCATCCGGAGTATTTCGATGCTAATTCACCGACTCAGCGTGTAGGTAGCGATATCAATAAATCATTCAGGCAGGTGATACACAGATATCCTATGCTTTCGCTTGGGAATACTTATACCGAAGCCGAAGTAACAGATTTTTACAACCGTGTACAAAAGGGGCTGAATGATGAGTTTGAAATAGTCTGCGAACTCAAATATGACGGAACATCCATATCCCTGACATATGTAAACGGCGAACTGACACAGGCGATAACCCGTGGCGACGGCGTACAGGGGGATGACGTAACAGCTAATGTGCGTACAATTCGTAGTATTCCATTGCGTTTGCATGGCAATGATTACCCTGCCGAATTTGAAATACGCGGCGAGATACTCATGCCTTGGTCTGTCTTCGAAGACCTGAATAAAGAGAGGGCAGAGCAGGAAGAGGCGCTTTTTGCCAATCCGCGTAATGCAGGTTCGGGTACACTCAAGCAGCAAGACCCTAAGATTGTAGCTTCGCGCAAGCTCGATTCTTACCTTTATTATATGCTCGGAGAGAATCTGCCGACTGATGGACACTACGAAAACCTGATGAAAGCAAAGGAATGGGGTTTCAAAATTTCGGATGCAACAAAAAAGTGTAAGACTCTGGACGAGATATTTGCTTATATTCACTATTGGGATATTGAGCGTAAAAATCTACCTGTAGCTACCGATGGAATCGTATTGAAAGTGAATTCGCTTACGCAGCAACGGAATCTCGGGTATACATCGAAGTTTCCGCGTTGGGCGATAGCATTCAAGTTTCAGGCCGAAAAGGCGGTGACCACCTTGGAATCTGTCTCTTATCAGGTGGGTAGGACAGGGGCTGTTACTCCTGTAGCCAATCTGAAGGCTGTGAAACTGTCCGGAACCACAGTCAAACGTGCTTCTCTCTACAATGAAGACTATATAAATCTGCTCGATTTACATATCAACGATCAGGTGTATGTGGAAAAAGGCGGTGAAATCATACCTAAAATAACCGGGGTAGATACTACCAAAAGAGGAATCTTCGATGAAAAGGTAGAGTTTACCAAAAACTGTCCTGAATGTGGTACTCCTTTAGTGAAAGACGATGGAGAAGCAATTTATTACTGCCCCAATGACATATCCTGCCCGCCCCAGATAAAAGGGCGCATAGAGCATTTTCTTACCCGCAAGGCGATGAATATAGCCGGAGGATCGGAAACGGTAGAGCATTTGTATAATGCGCGTCTTATACATAATATTGCAGACTTGTATACATTGAAATGGCAGGATGTATCCCGTCTTGAGCGGTGGGCCGAGAAAAGCGCCAGAAATCTTGTGGATAGCATCCATGCATCGGTTTCGGTACCTTATGCCCGTGTTCTTTATGCTTTGGGTATCCGTTATGTAGGAGAAACCGTGGCTAAAAAGCTGGCTCTCGCATTTCCTAATATAGATGCGCTTATGGCTGCCTCGGCAGAAGAACTGGTGCAAGTGGATGAAATTGGTGACAGGATAGCACAAAGCATTGTCAGGTATTTCGGCGAAATAAGCAATGTAGAGGTGGTCAATAAACTGAGAGAGTTTGGCATACAATTTGAACTTAGTGAGGATATCGTTTCTCAGCGAACAGAGAAGTTGAAAGGCTTGTCGATCGTTATCAGTGGTACCTTTGAAAAACATTCACGCGATGAATATAAAGCCATGATCGAACAAAACGGAGGAAAGAACAGTGGTTCTATTTCTTCAAAAACAAATTACATACTCGGCGGTGATAATATGGGCCCGGCTAAGCTGGAAAAAGCTGAAAGTCTGGGTGTGCCTGTTATAAGCGAAGAGGTATTTCTGGAAATGATAAAATAAAGAAACTTATTTTTTATAAACCTAAATAAAAAAACAACCATGGAATTGAAACCAATCCAAGAAAAATTTAAATCTCTTTACGGGACTGATGGTGTAACATATACATCGCCCGGACGTATCAATCTTATCGGAGAACATACAGACTACAATGGTGGTTTCGTACTGCCCGGAGCAATAGATAAAGCTATGTATTGCGTGATTAAACCGAATGGTACACCGGATCGCATCAGGGCATACGCTATGGACTTGTCCGAAATGGACGAATTCGGACTGGATGATATTCCAATTAAACAGTGGGGTAAATACATATTCGGAGTATGCAACGAAATGATCAAGCGTGGAAAGAAAGTTGAAGGTTTCGACTGTGTGTTCGCAGGCGATGTGCCTCTGGGTGCAGGTATGTCTTCTTCTGCTGCTTTGGAAAGCTGCTTTGGTTTCGCAATCAACGATATGTATAACCTTGGTTTCGACCGTTTCGAACTGGCATTGATAGGTCAGGCTACCGAGCATAATTATGTAGGTGTGAAATGCGGAATTATGGACCAGTTTGCTTCATGCTTTGGTAAAGAGGGTTCGCTTATCCGTCTCGATTGCCGTTCTCTGGAATACGAATATGTTCCATTCGATCCGGTAGGATACCGTCTTGTATTGCTCAATACCTGTGTGGCTCACGAGTTGGCTTCTTCGGCTTATAACAAGCGTCGTGAATCGTGCGAAAATGCAGCTTCTTACATCCGTAAATATCATCCGGAAGTAGAATTACTTCGTGATGCTACCTTGGATATGCTGAAAGAAGTGGCAAATGAAGTCAGTGCAGAAGATTATATGCGTGCTGAATTTGTAATTGAAGAAATACAACGCTTACAAGATGCTTGTGAAGCATTGAAGAAAGGCGACTACGAAACTGTAGGTAAGAAGATGTATGAAACTCATATCGGATTGAGCCGTAAATATGAAGTAAGTTGCGACGAACTAGACTTCCTGAACGATGTAGCCCGCCAATGTGGCGTAACAGGCTCACGTGTGATGGGTGGCGGTTTTGGAGGCTGTACTATCAACCTTGTGAAGGATGAGTTACACGATAGCTTTATCAAGCGTGCGACCGAAGCTTATGAACAAAAGTTCAAAATCAAACCTAAAGTATACGATGTCGTGATCAAAGACGGCGCAAGAAAACTTTAATAATCAAGCCGGATTTTAGAGAAAACTAAATATAGGGCATTGATACTAATATTTATAGTTCCCTCGTTTATATTAAACGGGGGAATTTGATACACAACGCACAAACACTATACCAATAACAAAGATAATTTTTCACCATATATTCAGTCATATGTTTGGTTTTAAGGTTAAAAAGAAGATACATGCTGCCCTTGAGAGCAACAAACGTACACATGTTTTTCATAAACTGAACGATATGAAAAAAATCCTCATACTATTTACCCGTGAAGATTGGGATGAAGTCGTTCAAATCAGTCAGGATTTAGGAGAGAAGGGTAAAGAGGTTATTTTGTGGACGGTGCAAGCGGGAAAAGATGGAGGAAGTCAGGTGTATCCACCTGAAGTGAGGGTTATAGCTCAAAAAGATATTTCGAAATGGATGGGGTTGTCTTCCATCGTGATTGATGAATTCGAGAAACTCTCGTATGATACATTGTTGGATTTAACTACAAAGAATGATAAGACATTGCTGTTTTTGCTGGCAAATAATTCCGCCGAATTTTGTATCGGTATCAGGGAACAGGATTTTAAAGTTTATGACCTTATTATTCTTAAAGAGGAAGATGCTAATTTACTTGAAACATATGAACAGGTTAAATTTTACCTGAACAATATATGCTGAGGTGTAAATTAATTCTTAATTTTGCACAAACAAAATGCAGAAAGTCTTTTTGGAAGAAAAGACAAATGTCTTGAACTATTTTTATGCCTAGAATAAATCTCAGAGGAATGGGAGTTGCATTGATAACTCCTTTTAAAGACGATGAAAGTGTAGATTACGATGCACTGCTTCGCCTTGTCGATTACCAACTGCAAAATGGTACTGATTATCTTGTGGTGCTGGGTACTACAGCCGAAACCCCTACACTGACCGAAGATGAAAAGAAACAGATTGTAGAACTGGTAGTAAGCCGTGTGAATGGCCGCATTCCTATTATTTTGGGTGAAGGTGGTAATAATACGCGTGCCATCGTTGAGAAACTAAAGAAGAACGACTATGCGGGTATCGATGGCATTCTTTCCGTTGTGCCATACTATAATAAGCCTTCGCAGGAAGGTATCTATCAGCATTATAAGGCTATCGCAGAGGCTTCGTCGCTTCCAGTTATATCATACAATGTACCGGGCCGAACGGGGGTGAATATGACTGCCGATACGACATTGCGTATTGCTAATGATTTTCCGAATATAGTTGCCGTGAAAGAGGCTTCGGGTAATATGAGCCAGATGGATGAAATAATCAAGCGTAAACCCGAGAATTTCGATGTTATATCGGGAGATGACGGGGTTACCTTCCCTTTGATAACTTTAGGTGCTATAGGGGTTATTTCCGTTATAGGGAATGCATTTCCTAAGGAATTTAGCCGGATGACGCGTCTTGCCCTTGAGGGTGATTATAATAGCGCCCTTACAATACATCATAGCTTCAACGAATTATTCAATCTGCTTTTTGTGGATGGTAACCCGGCAGGAGTGAAATGTATGCTGAATATGATGGGATATATTGAAAATAAACTGCGCTTGCCTCTTGTACCTACGCGAATTACCACATATGAGCAAATAAGAAATGTCCTTATAGAGTTGAATATCAAGTGCTGATCAAGGTTTAGACAATTTTTTTGTAAAAAATCCTACTACAGATTTGGAGAATATACAAAACTATTTTACCTTTGCAACGCAATTAAGCAATGGCTACGTAGCTCAACTGAATAGAGCATCTGACTACGGATCAGAAGGTTGCAGGTTTGAATCCTGCCGTGGTCACTTTTGAAAAGTGAATAGGCGTGTAAATCAATGGTTTACGCGCTTTGTTTTTTATATACTTAGGAAAGTACTTAGGGAAATGAAGCATTTTACCACTCTTCAAAAATATTATAAAAAATAATTCGGAATAATTTGCATATGTAAAATATTATTGAATATATTTGAATCGAATGTTTGAGTCGAATTTCGTAAAAGTACGAGATTTGGCTTTTTTGTGTTTATATACCTACCTCGTACTTTTCTTTAAAAACCGCATCAGCACTTTGTCTGGTAGCCTACTAAAAACAATTAGGCACTATGACGACAATTTCAATTTCAAAATCAGAATTATTAAACCGGCTACAGTCGGTAAGTAAAATCATTTCGCCGAAGAATACGCTTCCGATCATAGACAATATTCTTCTGAATATCCAAGACGGAACAGTCAAATTCTCGGCAACAGATACACAAGGTCGGATAAACACTTCCATTGATGGAATATTGACCGATAATAATATATCGGTTTGTATCGAACCTAAATTATTAATCGAGGCCCTAAAGACATTGCCGGAACAGCCCCTTGCAATTTCTATTGACGATAAGTTTAGTACTACAATCAAATACAAAGGAGGTAAATTCGAATTGGTTGGTATATCACCCGAAGGCTTTCCTAAAGAAAAAGATGTTACCAATGCAAAGAGTATCTCAATCCCATCTAAAGTATTATTGAATGGTATTGAAAAAACAATCCTCTGTGCTTCTACCGATGATCTCCGTCCGATAATGACATCTGTCTATCTGTCTATAGCAGAAGAACAAATCAACTTTGTAGCCTCCGACGGTCATAAGCTTGCGCTGTTAGAAATTCGTGATGAATCAATGACAGAAAAGATAAGCTTTGCCCTCCCTCTTAAAAATCGCAACCATTCTAAAAGGTTCCATCAAACCATCCGATGAATTGATAAACATATTCATCAATGGTAATTCAGTCCGGTTCGAATATGGATCGGAAAGCATTGTTGCAACCTTGCTTGAAGGGAACTACCCAAACTACCGCTCTGTTATTCCGCAAAATAATGATAAGGTATTATCTATTGGTAAATCTGAGCTGAACGGAGCTATAAAACGTGTATCTGTTTTTGCTAATCAATCTAGCAGTTTGGTTAAGCTGGAACTATCGAATGATATCATAAAGCTTTCCGCCCAGGATATTGATTTCTCTACGGCAGCCGATGAAACCGTTGCTTGTGAGTATAGCAATAAACAAATAGCTATCGGCTTCAAAGGACATCTTCTTACAGAGCTAATATCTGCTATCCCTACCCCTAATATGCAAATGTCGTTCTCCGATCCAAGTCGGGCCACTCTCATTACTCCTGTTGATGATAAATCAGGAGATCAACTTACCTATTTATTGATGCCAATGATGTTAGCAGATTAAGCCATGACAAAGTCAGATTTAATCAGAAAGATAAAGCTCATTCTCAAGCACGATAATATCAATAAGGCTGAGAATGCCGGAGCCAAGCAAGGACTTGAAAAAGCTCTCGAGATACTGGAATCGAATCAACGTGATTTATCCGGATTGGATGAACTCGATACTACTCAAGCAAAAGCGATCGCAAAGTTTGCTATCGACTTTAATAACATGAAGCATAACGGTGAGTTCTTTGTCGCCCTCGGTGAATCTATCGAGGGAAAAGTACCTGATGAGCAATTCTACAAGAAGTTATGGAAGATTATGGACGAACAAAATAAGAAGTCATGAAAAAATTTCAAGATTTAGTTTTCGAAAGACATCGTATTGTGATAAATTCTCTCCCTGATTATAAGGATGCAAAACAAGCCATATTGGATTTCGATAATGGTTATGGAGTATCCGTTCTTATTGGTCGCTGTTATGAAAGGCGATAGTATATGTTACAGTACACCTATCACAGATGACGTTATTGGGCGGCTTACAGCTGAACAGGTATCAGACGTCATGAAGCAAATTCAAGAACTTAAAGACTAACAATCATGGCAACAAATAATTCACAACAAGACAGAATCAAAGTATATTTAGATAAGCGAGCAGAAGAAGATCCTCTCTTTGCCATAACGTATGCAAAGGAGAACAAAAACATAAAAGACTGCTGTTCCTACATAACCAGCCAGGCAAAAAAGCAAGTAATTAACGGCTGTGCGATGATCGAAGACGATGTTGTATACGGCTGGGCGGTTCATTATTACGACGAGGATGATATTAAAGTCGAAAAGACTTCAAATATTCGATCTGAGGTAAAGACTTCGGTTCCTAAAACAGAGGTTAAGAAAGAAGCTCCTAAAGCGAAGATCAAGCCTAAGAAGAAAGAAGATGTTAGAGAATATAGCTTGTTTTGACCTATGAAAGGAATATGCTTTATAGAGCCGTTACATGGCAAAACGGTCAAAAATATCAAGGTTCAGACAAGAAGGATTATCACTCCGCAACCTTTAGATATAGTTTGCTCTACAATTATCGATAATAAACTTTTATTCGCAACCAGAGACGAAAATGATGCATCAGTATTTATTGAACCTCGCTACAAAGTCGGTGATGTTCTTTATTTGAAAGAACCGTATAAGAAGTGGACTAGAGGATTGAGCGAAGGTAGGCACACATCAATACTCTATAAATATGGAGAAGAAACTCCATGTGATAAAGTCGGCACAGAAGGTAATTCTTATTATACCGATTGGAAAAACAAACTCTTTATGCCTGCATCAGCCGCACGTCACTTTATCAAGATCACAGAGGTAAGAGCCGAAAGATTACAAGATATAACCGAAGAAGATTGCAAAAAAGAGGGCATAATTGATGTAGAATTCTATCCTGATGAAGGATTTCCTCTAAATATTGGCCATACTCATTATGATGATGGGAAAAGCGTATTATACACGACCCGTAAAGAACCTTACAAAGCTCTTATCAATTCCATTGATGGCAAAAATACTTGGGATAATAACCCTTGGGTGTGGGTGTATGATTATAAACTGATTGACAGAAAGGAGGTGCAACCATGAAACCGAAAACAAAGCTTCAAAAGAGAGTCGCTGAATTGAGGACTAAACTACCAGCTATAACCGAAACTCAGATACAATATGCTTATGACAATTGCTTCGAGCATAATGGATATATGAATAAAAGAATTATATCCTGTCTCGATTGCGGTAACCAGTGGGAAGATAAACAACCTCCATTGTTAACTTCCATCGATGGTTGTATTTGTCCGAATTGCGGTATGAAACTGAAAGTAACCCATACCAAAAAGAAGAAAGATAAACAGGGTGCATACTATGGGGTGATAACCACGTGTGGAGAGTTTCAGGTAATCCGATTCATAGACGTGATGGCATATTATGAAACAGGCCAAAAGCCACACTATGCTTCAAATGAGATTGTACAATATTGGATATTACCGAATGGGGAATATGAGACAATGGCAAAACTCAGGTCCCAATTTTTTAGTTGTTATGGTGATTCATGGAGCTGGGCCAGCCCTATGGAAATCAGACCTAAAACAAATACAACCTGTTATTCTCTTATTCCTCCGAAAATATATCCTAATATGAAGCTGCTCCCGGAATTAAAACGAAACGGTTTTAAGGGAGGCTTTCACGGACTTGCTCCATTCCGGATGTTCTATCTCCTGCTCACGGATAGCAAAGCCGAAACTTTGTTGAAAGCGAAACAATACGGTCTACTGAAATATTATACTGAACATTCATATTCTGTTAATAATTACTGGCCTTCAATTAAAATATGTATCCGGAATAAATATAAAGTAAAAGATGCTTCCATGTGGAAAGACTATTTAGACTTACTAAATCATTTCGGTAAGGATCTGCATAATGCGAAATATGTCTGTCCCAAAGACCTGAGAAAAGCACACGACAGGTATGTCCGTAAACAAAGAGGCGTAGATGAACGCGAAGAGCTCAATGAAAAGAGACGAAAGGTTAAGGAACAGGAAAAAGAATTCAGGGAGTTAAAGAAACAGTTCTTCGGTATTTCATTTTCGGAGGGGAATATTACAGTTAAAGTTTTGACTACAGTTAAGGCCCACCTCAAAGAAGGGGATGTATTGCACCATTGTGTCTTTAGCAACAGTTACCATCTTAAACCGGAATCATTAATTCTGTCAGCAACCGTCGACGGTAAGAAAATGGAAACAGTAGAGGTGTCTCTAAAGTCTTTTACTGTAGAGCAATGTAGAGGCAAGTTCAATAATAATACGGCTTATCACAAGCGTATAATTGATCTTGTAAATAAGAACATGCATTTGATCAAAGAACGTCTTAAACCGAAAAAGAATGGAACTAAAAAAGATGTCACTGCAGCAGCTTAAACATGGTATAATTCGATGTGAGGCCAGATTGTCTGGTATTCTTCCAATTGGCTTAATGCGTACCGAACATCGTGTTCGTGAAGCTATGAGAGAATACCAGACTGAACTGGATAATAGAAAACAAAAAGAGTTAGATTTTAAATAATTAATGATATGGCAACAATATTGAAAATAGAAGATACCATTAAAGGTACGAATTTAGAAGTTTATCCATACTCAGACAATTCAGCGAAAGAAATTACTATATGGGCGAAGGAAGGTGAAAATTATATAGATATTGATTTGGATAAACAAGAGGTTGAAGAACTGATCGAGTATTTGCAGAAACGACTTAAAGAAATGTTTTAAATGGCTAGTAGATTTACAGAAACAGAAAAATGGAATGATGCTTGGTTAAGTGGACTTAAGCCTCTAAGCAAGCTCTTGTTCTTGTACTTGTGCGACCAATGTGATGTAGCAGGATTTTTAGAGATTAATATCCGGAAGATCTGCTTCGATCTGGGAATTGGTAAGCAAGAAGCTGAAAAGAGTTTGACGGAGGTTGAGACGCGACTTCTTTATTCAAAAGATAAATGATTTGTTTTTGTATTGAACTTCCTAAAACACCAAAAGAACCAAAAACTGAATCCTTCCAACAATGCCCATAGAGGTATTATAAAAAGATTAGAAGATAATCTTTTATTGTTTGATTTTGAAGATATTAATCAATTTGTAATTAGCCCCTCACTAGCCCCTAGTGAGCCCCTTTTAAGGGGCACTGGTAAAGGTAATGGTAATATAGGGGATAATATAGATAGTAATAAAGGGGGTGTGGGGGGAAAAGAGAAAGGAAAAGAGAAAGGAAAAGAAGGGGATACCTGACGAACATCTTACGATGTTTACAAAAATGATCAGAGAGAAGCCTATCAAAATTTGATATCTAACCAAGAATGGCTGGAACAGCAACAACGATATCACCCTAATCTGGATATAGAATTATCCCTAGAAAAAGCATGTGTTCAGTTTTGGGCATTAGAAGCCGGGTGGAAGCATAAAAAGAAGTCAAAGTCTGTCAATATTGATTGGAAATCAACTTTAGCTAGTGCTATTGATCTCAATAAAGTTTATAAACAAAAGCAATGAATTATCCATACGACATAGATTTAGAAAATATTGTTCTGGGGACTATTATTTCAAACTCTTTCGGATACGATGAAGTGCGGGATATTATCAATGAGGATTGTTTTTACAACGATTTCAATAAAAAGATATTCCAAATTTTCAAAGATATTGAATCGAAAGGAGAACAGCCGGATGCTATCATTATCGCTCAAGAATATCGAAAAAAATATTCAGAGATTAAAGTGGCTGAAATAATGAAAATTTGTGATAGTTCTTCCATGACAAATCTCTATTCGCATACATGCCGGTTGAATGATCTGTCAGCTAGACGAAAATTTGTTGATCTTGGTATGTATCTTCAATCGAAAGGACAATCTGAGCGAGACGATATTACAGATATTTCGTCTTATGCAAGCAAGTTCTTGGAGAATATTTATTCTTTTTCGGAAAATAACATTTCTACGATAAAAGATGCCGTAAAGTCTGTCTACAAGATCGTTGATGATAATAAATCGTCAAAATCGGTTTTGACTGGATCGCCTACCGGATTTCAGAAGATAGATAAGAAAACCGGAGGATTGCAAAAGTCTGATTTGATAATTATTGCAGCTGAAACCTCTCAAGGTAAGACTTCTTTAGCTCTATCGATACTGAACAATACGGTGAAGTATGGAACAAAGGCGGCTGTATATTCCCTTGAAATGAAAAAAGAACAATTGGCAGCTCGATTGATGTCAATGGAAAGTGGTATATCCTCCAGTCAGATTTTGTATACACCTCTTGATGACTGGCAGTTTGAAAGACTGGATAAATCGATAAACGGATTATGCAATTCATCTATCCTATTCGATGATAGAAGTACTTCAAATATTGATACGATTATAAGCTCTATCAGAGCAATGGTTTCTAAGTATCAAATAGATGGGGTTATCATTGACTATTTGCAGATTCTTAGTGTGAATATGAAAGGCAGCAATAAAGAACAGCAAATGGCCGATGTCGCTAGACGATTAAAGAATTTAGCCAAAGAACTGGACATTTGGATCGTCGCCTTATCTCAGCTAAATAGAGATAGTCAAAATCCGGTCCCATCATTGAATAGGCTCCGGGATAGCGGACAGATCGCAGAGGCGGCAGATGTTGTAATATTTGTATACAGGCCTGAGATATATTTAAGATCCTTCCCTGAGCCCTATGAAGATAAAGAAACAGAAGGCTATGCAATGATAGATGTAGCGAAAGGAAGAAATATCGGCTTATTAAAGATGCTATACAAGTTTGAAAAAGAAACGACACATTTTATCGATGTATATGAGAGCGATATACCAAATAAATCAATAAGTACGATCAAACAAGGTAATCAGTTACCCTTTTAAAATTACAGCAGATGGCAAAAGATATAATAAACAAATATATTTCCGAAAGGTATGATCGTTGGCTCGATTACGCTCGTTATCACTGTTCCCATGCAAACATGGTGGAAGAAGCCATCGACGTATTGAACGAAGTACTCGCCATGCTGATTGAGAAATGTGAGTCCAATGAATCTCATGTTCTAAAACTATACGATAGTAAGAAAGGACAATATAGAGAGCTTGATTTCTTTGTGCTTCAAATGATAAAATTGAACATACAATCACCGACTTCTCCTTGTCGTCATAAATACAAGTCTATTCCCATTGATGCAAAAATTGACTTTCAGCGTATGGATATAATAGATGAAGAAGATCCTGAGCAAGACAGATCTGCAGATATCTTACAGAAAATGCAAAAAGTAAGAAGCATATTCGACAATCTTCAATTATCGAAAAAGGCAAAGCGAGTATTTTCGTGGAAGTTTTTCGAGGGTAACAGTTTCTCAGAATGGGAAGGTCCTGAAGACAAGAAAGACCTGTATGATATTTACAACGGAGTACTCGAATTAATCAAAAACAAGTTGAATAATAGAGAGTTATTTTGAAATATAGAGAGAACTTCGCATGGTGTCGATCGATCTCTCTATATGGACTGCTTAATCTTCAATAAATCTGAGTGCCTCTAATTTAAAAGTATCAGATATTTTTTTCTTTTCATCAAACCATGTACAAACAGCTTTCGTCTCATACATATATTCTCCAATACTTTCTATTGTCATTGTTGGCCCACCAGACTTTAAGCAAACAATATCACCAATCTTTAATTCTGCCATACTTTTTAATTTAAATATGTTACATGATATTAACTACTTCAAATTTAAATAAAATAATTGATATTTATATTTTAGGGTAAAACAATTACTCTATGGCAAAGCATAATCAAAAGATTGTAAATCGTATCTGTGACTTGATAAGTAAGGACAGTTATACCATTGCCGAAATATGCGAAAAAGTTAAGATTTCAGAGAGTACATACTATGAATGGTTAAAAACCAAATCGGAGTTTTCGGAGGATATAAAAAAAGCCCAAGATAAATTAACTCAGAACCTACTAATAGAGTGCAACCGTTCCTTAGTGAAGCTTATTAAAGGCTATACTATACAAGAGAAGAAAACCGTTACAGCCGATACGGGCCGAAAAGACGAGAACGACAAACCGATCGTCAAAGTCAAAGAACATTCTGTCGTTGAAAAATACTATCCTCCAAGTCTTGGTGCTATTATACACTTTCAAACAAACCGTGATCCCGACAACTGGAAGAACCGGCAAGAAAACAAACTCTCGGGCGAGCTTGGCATCAAGAGTAACCTTGAGAACCTATCAGACGAAGACTTGCAAAACATTATAGATGGCAAAACTGAGTGACAGAGAGATACTCATAAGAAAAGCCGAAGCGGCCATCATACTGCGAAAGCGAGAGGCCCGGAGCGATTTCTGGGTTTATTGCTTGTATATGGACTCTTCGTTTTTTGCTAAGCGTCACTTCTTAAAGAAAGTCGCTGCAGCATTTATGCGTGTTTATCTGGCCTTCTCTAACAATATGATTTATCGACTGGCTGTCAGTATGCCACCTTGCGCCGGAAAGTCTTACATTTCGTCATTAGTTTGTTGCACACGTAGAGAGACAGGACGCCGAAAACGGAGAAACCCCAGCAGCCGGAACAGCTGATATGTTTATCAAGTCGTCCGAACTGAACGAAAATGATAATAAATATATTTTGTCCTCATGTTGCGCACGTGGTGCAACTACTGTCAATGAATTATCAAAGGGGACAACATGGTATAGTAATATCATTGCAGACGTAACCAACGGAAAACGGATAGCAGAGGCACAAGGCAAGACATACAGGCTCATAGCTGTGACCTGGACTCAGGGTGAATATGATTACGGCAATGGTATTGCTTATTATAAAGGTAAACTAAAACAATTGCGCAGCGACCTGATAAATGATGTTCACAACATTGCAGGCGATGATTATTCCGATCTGCCTTTCATTACCTATCAGGTATCATCTTCATATACGGCGGGTAAATCATACCCGGACATAGGGCTTGCATTGTTACAGCTTGCACAGGAAGAAAACAGCGGCTTTTATATGGCGACCCCTATCTATCAACTTCAATATGCGGACAGCTGGCATTTGAAGAATTTTTCTTCCAAGCTGATGGGTGATTATTACGGGTTAGCCTTGTTCAATGTCCTGTATGGCAATGGCTGGAAACCATTATATCCCGTATCTCATATTATATCGGGAAATAGTATATACCTGAAATTTAATAAAAAAGGATTGACATTCAGTAAGCCGCCCTATATAACCGCCACAATAACAAACAGAGGGCTTTCTCTGCTAAATGCATCGAGTGCCGAGATTATCCAGTCGGTAACCATCATAGAATCGGACACGATAGAAATAAAGTGTTCTCAAAGTCCTGCAGGGCTTACCCTGACATATGGCTTTGCCAACTCAAACAACAGAAACGCCGGAGAAATACGGGATAATTCGGATATGACTTATACGATTGCCGATGTAACATATCCTCTGTATAACTGGTGTTCAATATTCGAATATAAACTTTAAAAAAATAATCATATGGGAGTAGCAATAGTTGTACCCGAAGTGGATTGGAGCGACAAATCAGTAGCTCAGGTAACAATAGTAGGCGGAGAAGTTCCAGACCCTACAATCCCGGCAGAAGTGCGGATAATGTACACTTCTTATCTGTCAAAAACAGGCCGTGCAACAAACGATAATTTGTTGAATATGCTGGCCGAATTGTACGCGGCATCAGTATTAAGTAAGTCTACAGGTTTATTCTATCTTGCATCACCTGAAAACAATCTGGAACATGTAAAGTACAGTATTATTAACCTTAGAGCGCTTACTGTGAACAATACGCCTCTAGTAACTGCTACCGGAACCGGAGGGACTACAAAAGCGGGAGACTTTACAGACACAGGAGGCTACAATCTTTCGGCAAAAGGTTTGTTAGTTGTTTTTATGCTATCCGCAGCACCTACCGGTACCGGTATCGATTGGGGGGCAGATGCTAATAAAGTTTGTGCGTTTGTTTCGAATGGAAGAGATGGAAACTATATTAGTAATACCATAATGGTTTGGTCTGATGGTACTGCTATATCGACAACAGAAGACGCAACCGAAAAGAAAGGCGTATATTCTTATTATGTAAAGGGTACATCTGCAAGGTTTAAGCATAATACGGTAGATTTAACAAAGACACTAACAGCAAGTTCTACAAATCCGTGGAATCCTAAGTTATTAACTTATGGCTCTGTGAATAACCGTACAACCGCTGTACATAAAATGTATGCAACATTTAATAACGATATGACTGTGGATGAGATAAATGCTATACATGGCATTTTTGAAAAATATAAGGATTTGATATAATTATGCAACTATACACACCCGATAATCAACTTTTAATTAGCGAAGTCGATGACAAAAGTTATCGTATTCGTGAGATAATGAGCCAGCATAATGTTACTATTTATGTATCCAGTGCAGAGCCGATAGATTTTAAAGTGGGTTGTTATTTGGATTTCCAGGGCATAAGATATACCATAAGAAAGAAGTCTGGTATAAAAAAAGATGGTATCCGTAATCTGACTTATACTATCATATTCGAATCCCCTCAGGCAGACACAGAGAAAAGGACAATCCGTAACCGGGCTGATAAGAGACTAAAGTTTCCTTATACAGCAACACCTAGGGAACATGCAGAATTAATTGTATGGAACCTGAACCAGATAGGAAACGGAGGTTTTACTTTGGGTGAATGTATTGTTGCTGAAAGAGCAGTAATTAATTACAATCATACAAAGTGCTGGGATGGCCTCAAGATGATAACGGATACATTTAATACGGAATTTGAATTTGTCAATAAAACACTCCATATTCGTAAGGTTGAATATAATAGAGAGAATCCTCTTGTGCTGGCATATGGTCGGGGAAATGGCTTTAAGAAAGGAATAGCACGTGAGAATGTGGATAGTCGTGTACCTATTGAAATATTGGCAGTACAGGGCGGTTCCCGAAATATAAATGCTTCGAAATATGGTAACAGCGAACTATTATTACCGAAGGGACAGACAATTGCTTTTGACGGAGCTTTCTTTGAAGATCAGGTTGGTTTTGACCCATCGTTAGCCAAGACTTATAAAGTCGATGCGGAGGGTTTTTCAATACAGCGAGCAGATAAACCTCTTGTCTCTTATGAGGATAGTTCTACAGATCTCTCAAATATCTATCCAAACAGGGTCGGTACAGTAACAAATGTTGAAGTAACCGGATCCGGAAATTATAATATCTATGATACTACTATTCCTGAAAATCTCGATTATTCACTCTATCGCATAGCAGGCGAAGAAATGAGTATTATATTCCAAAGTGGTGACCTTACCGCAAAAGAGTTCAATGTTTTGCAGGATAAGGACAGGATAACCGGCTATATACATTCTCAACGCAAAATCATGCTTGTATCACAGGAATACGAAGGGCAGATTATGCCGAACCAGACATGGGCTCCGAAAGTCGGAGATAAGTATGCGGTCTTCGGAATGATGATGCCGGAGGAGTATATTCGGGATGATAATAGCAAGTCTGGAGCAAGCTGGGATATGTTCAGGCAAGCAGTCAAGCTCCTTTACGAAGAAGAACAGAAAAAATTTTCATTTACAGGAACGCTTGATGGCATTTGGGCGAATAAGGACTGGGTGAATATCGGGGGGAAGATTGTCCTTGGAGGTTATGTCCGCTTTACTGACGATCACCTGATAGAATCAGAAGATGAAGTAGCCGAGAGTGTCCTTATCAGACAGACGGCGATTAAAGACTTTATTAATAAGCCCACTTATACTGAAATTACATTGGCCAATGTTACTGCTGCGACTTATAATGAAGACTTTAGAAAAATCCCAGAGAATGAAGTAAAGGCTGAAGCTGAGAATAGAAATACAGTTAACTATGTGAAACGCTCTTATCGCGGAATGATAGAGCTTGTAAACAATATTTACGATCCATCAGGCAGTTTCCAAGAGGATATCTTGAGCGCTGTTGCTGTTCGTGCCATGATGGGAGCTTTCGGCGACGAACTGCTGCAATATGTATTTTTGGATGAAACTTTCACCAATGAGATAGAACCCAATATTGCATATAGCTCCACAAACAAGCGTATAGAATGCGATGCTGCTTATATCCGTCACATGACAATCGGTATCGACACCGTGCAGCCTGACAGGGATAAAACAGAGTATCTTCACTGGGTAGTACCGTCTTACAATTCGGCTGTTTTAGTTGATTTTCCTACACAGTTTTATTATCTGTATTTGAAAGTCTCTAAAGCCTATACCACAAATGAAGATGGTTTTAAAATAGGTGATGGCGAGTGGTTTATCTCCGAAACGAAAGTCGACTTTGACAGTGATCCCGATAATTATATTCTTTGGGCTGCATTCATCAACTCGGAAGAAAGCGCAAACAGACAAATAACAAACATGTTCGGGTTTGCTGAGTTAACCCCGGGTATGCTTAGAATAAATAACATGGCATCTTTGGATGGTAATAGTTACTTGAGATTCTTGGCGAATCAGTTTAAATTTGGGAACGGCAATCAGTCCATTGATTGGAATGTCACAGAGCCGAATACTCTTTCATTGACAAATGCCACTGTGCGCGACACACTAAAAGTAGCTGGCAGTGCATTGATAGCAGGATTTAAGTTTTACAATGACTGGATTGAAAGCGTTAAGACTGTAACATATAACTCCGTCACCTATCATGCTGTGAAAATAATAGGAAATGATACTCAGGGATATATAGAGTTAAATTCAGTTGTTACAAAATGGACGGAAGACAAAGGGAATGTTAATGTCTTGCAGAAGATTAAAATAGATTCGAACACAGGCGAAATATCGTCCAGCGCTGAAAGTGAAAATGAAGTAAGCCATTTTAGCTCTCAAGGCTTTTTTTCTAATAGAGCAGGTGTCGAAGCTATTTCAGCGGCTACGGGTGCCAGCCTTAAAGCGGCTATGGTTGGTCTTGGTTTCGGAAAGATGGATGAGTCCGCATGGGGCG
This sequence comes from Dysgonomonas sp. GY75, assembly GCF_015234155.1. NCBI lineage: Bacteria > Pseudomonadati > Bacteroidota > Bacteroidia > Bacteroidales > Dysgonomonadaceae > Dysgonomonas > Dysgonomonas sp. GY75. Next base: position 15,742 of record NZ_JADCLQ010000009.1, on the reverse strand, counting down.
GTGGCTGGGGGATTGTCGGTGTGTATGGAGATGCAAATAACAGTTCGGCAAATCCAGCCCCCGCTTATGGCGGTTGGTTCAATGTTCTTAAAGCAAATGGGTTGTGTTTGGCTTCAAGAAGAGTGTCAGTAAATACGGTATTAACTAATAGAGATTGCTTTGTGAGTTGTTACAACGCGTCATCCATAAGTTTAAATCTTCCGGAAAAACCATACGAGGGACAATTTATTAGAGTAAGATTGATATATCAAGGCCAAAGTGTCAATATTATTAGTGAGTATAATGGTAACCAGATTAAAATTAACGCTGGACAATATGGAATAATATCCTCAATAAATATTTCAGATGCTATAACATGCGATTTTGTTTATGACGGTCAGGCATGGATATTTACACGATTAGATTAATTTATTTTTTAGAAAAATTTTAATTTCTAGGTTATATTTTAAAGGAAAAATGACACTAGAAATTAACTATCAGCAATTATTTGTAGTCTGTGTCTTATTATTTGCAGAATACATACTTGTTTTATTAGCTGTTGTGGCCGATCTGATATCCGGATGTAGGAAGGCTAAAAAAGAGGAGAACTTAGAAGTTCATTCGGGTTTAGAAGAACCGTCGATAAACTAGCCAGGTATTACATTCCCTTATTTGCTTTAACTGTTGTGGATGCTATGCAAATGATTGTAGTCGGCTACCTGAATGGTTATCATGGTTATTCGATCCCACTTCTGCCAGTTTTTACTCTATTAGGCGCAATAGGCATTGGTATAATAGAAGTGAAATCCATACTTGAAAAAGCTGAAGATAAGGCCAAATTTGAAAGGGTTGGCACATTGGCCAGCAGTATTATTAAAAATAGAGATGACGCGGCAGCTGTCATCGCAGAATTAGGTAAATATTTAAAAGAAGATAGTGATGGCAAAAGTTGAATTATTGGCTACAATTATTCTTAAGTGGGAGGGAGGATATGTTAAACATCCTAATGATAAAGGAGGGCCAACAAACAAAGGGGTTACCATTGCAACATGGCGAAAAGTAGGTTATGATAAAGACGGTGACGGGGATATTGATGTAGATGATCTCAAATTACTTTCAAATGAAGATGTAGTTAGTCGAGTGATGAAGCCTCACTATTGGGACAAATGGAAAGCCGACATGATAAAAAATCAATCTGTTGCAAATATTGTAGTTGATTGGATGTGGGGATCTGGTGCATGGGGAATAAAATACCCTCAAAGAATACTCGGAGTTAAAGATGATGGTGCAGTAGGGCCTAAAACATTAGATGCACTGAATAACTATCACGATCAGTCAGAGTTATTCAAAAAACTTTGGCTTCGGAGAAAACAGCACTTTGAAGATATAGTAAAGGCTGATCCTACACAAGCGGTATTTCTCAAAGGTTGGTTGAATAGGTTGAACGATATCCAATGAAAAAAGCAACTATAGTCATTATTTATGGAATTATCTGTTTAGTTATTGGCTTCTTTTTCGGTCGTTTGTACATTGACTCAGAACCGAAGTTAGAATATATAAAAGGGGCCACAACAACCGGATCAGTAAGTCTGACACAGTTTGAACCGATAAAGGAAGAAAAGCCGGATATCCAATACCGGGATACAGGCAGTATAAAGTATGTGAATCTTCCGGCAGATACTGCCGCTATAATTGCAGACCGGGAACTAAAAAGGACATATAAACTAACAGCCTTCGACAATAAAACACAAGGTAAGTTAGAGTTATTCCCGGTTATTCAATATAACAGACTTGCGGCTTTAGATTATAATTATACTCCAATAATAGAACGGCAAACAATATATAAGACAAAAGTATGGCAGCCATTTATATCAGGATCATATTCTACTTTGAATTATTTATGTAGGTATCGGCGGTGGGGTGTTTTATCACAATCTAGGATTGGAATATCAGTATCAAAAGAGTTTGGGTAATCAAAATAACGGGCATTTGATAGGTGGGAAGTGGATGTTTTAAGTATATAAATTAAGACTGTTTCAGAAAACTTAATCATGAAGATGGGTGATCTTTATCTTCAAATTGTAAAGTAACATCAGCATCTATTATATTTGAGTTTATTGCATGTAATATAAAAGGTTTTTTATCATGCGTTTCTATTGTAGCGAGAAGATAACCCCTCAAGATATTTATAGAATCATTAAACAAATTTATCAACAAACTCTTTTTTAAAACAATTTGATTATCTACACAGTGTTTTGTCCAATATCCATTGTCAATTTTAAAATACACACTGATAGCTGAGTTTAGATATTTTTTTTCACCAACTCTGTATTCTAATTCTGGAATTAGTTTGATTGAGCTATTGTTTTTTACTGAAACACCTATAGATAGTGATGTTGAAATAGTTATTTTAGTCCCTTTTTTCAACTCCTTCATATTGTCAATTATGGCAATATCTTTTGTTTCTATATTTTCTATTTTATATTTATTTAAAGCCATTAGCAAGGGATACTCTTTATCTTATTATCTTTAAAAATAGATACCTCTTTTGTGTATTTATCCTTATTTGTACTCGACGATCTTTCTATTAATATCGTGGTCGTTTTGCTTAATATTTTATTTTGCGCGGTATTATAACTAATTTGAAATATATCATATGCTGGAATATTATTTTTTTCATAGGATATAAATTCATTCGTTATTTTGAACCTTTTATCTTCAGTCGCAAAAAGGAATGATTCATTTTCAAAATCCCTAGACAAACTTTCATAGATAGAATTCTCTTTTTCACAATAATCTTCACTATCTACAATATCCTTAGGAAATACTGCGATATAATGTGACTTGTAGTTTGTATTATATTTATAAAAGAATTTGATATTATGATATTTAGCAATCATCTCACCAAACCACTTAAATAATATATCTTTTGATTTCATAAGTTTAATCCTCCTAAAGCATTTTTTACTTTATAAATAACAGCTTTAGCTTCTTCCAAAGCATCTAAACTCCCATCAGGTCCGACTTCTTCTTCGCAGTAATCTGCTATTTTCCGCTTTTCTTTCAAAAATATGAAATCTTCTCTGATATTTTTATTGTTTTAGGATTATTTATTTTTTTGAATAAATTCTCCAATAGAAAGTTGTGGGACTCAGGTCTATCTTCATTTTGTGTAGAGTATGATAAATTGAGATTGTTTTTAAGTATACATTTTAAATATTGAAAACAGCCATAATATGAACAATGAACACTTGCATTATATTCACCTAGGTTGATTAAATCTTGAGCAAGTTTTAGATTCGTATCTGACTTTTTCTTCATTAAGCTCATAGCGTAACGTAATGAGACTCTATACTTTTAGTTTCAAATAGTAGTTATTCTTTCAGCCGACAAAGTAACAAATAATAATTACAATAACAATAAAATAAGTAATAAATAAAGTAATATATTATTCCAGTCACTTCACATTATAATAACAACCTTTATTCCCTTTAGTTCACTCTATTGATAATTGGATTCAGATAAAATGCAAAATTTTCAAAAATACTCATACATCTTTTTCTCACTAGTAGTAGGCATTATATTAAAGTAACTGATCATTATAACATTCTCTCTCAAATTAAACCTATTTCTTTATGTTAAATTTATAGATGTTGTATTATCTTTGAAAGAGTTATTAACCTTAAATTAAATGCCTATGAAATAAAATTACTCATCTTTCTATTTGTGATAAAATATTGTATGCAATAGGCTTCCCCAAAGTGATTATTGTTTAATTAATATTTTATTGATTATGAAGAAAATATTGTTGATTATAATATATATAATGGGTATCTCGGTTTGTGCTTATGCACAAATTAGGGATATTCAAGGAAATTATGATGTAACTACAGGTTCAACATGGCTATATAGATTGAATTTTACCTCTGCGTTGAAAGAGGATACAAAATTTATTATCAGAACTAGTAAATATGGTACTTTTACAAATAGCCAAGATACATCGCGTATAGAAACTGTGAAAAAAGGTGCAACTATGTATGAATTTCATGTTCAATGGGGTGGAGTGGCAACTAATGATGCGAAAATAACAACATATAAACAAGGTGATATACCTGCAAATACTAAAACCTTAAAAATAAAAATAACAAAAGCAATCACTGATCCACCACAGCAACAATATGGTAGTATTAAAATCGACGGGCCAGATTATATTCCGTACGGGGAAATTGTTCAATTTGTAGCCTATCAGGGTAGTGAGGGATATGAATCATGGCCAAAATATGATATTAATACTGATTTATTTGAAATAATAAATACAGAATACACTTATGCTCCTGTTTACCGCACTTATATAAAACTGAAAGCCAAACAAAATATATATAGCAAAAAAACAATAAAGGCTTATTACCACGTCACTATGAATAACATAGAATATCATTATTCAGGACGAAAAGACGTTATAATACATCCTAAACATAGCATTAAAGCTGAAAATTTGATACTATGTACAAGCCAAACTATGGTATATAAGATAGAACCTTTGGCTTCTGTCATCACATGGCAATCCTCCACCAATATGACTCTTGTCTCAGGTCAGGGGACTCCTAATGCGACTTTCCGTGCTTCAGGGAATGGATATGGAACAGCGAAAGCAACTGTTATATATGATGGCGTAAGTTATCAACTGGAAAACTCTCAAGTGTGGGTAGGAAAGCCATTAACACCAATTATAAGAGGTAATGAGAGGCTAGAAGAATATCAATCCCAATTAGCTTATTTTTTCGATGGAGAAATTACAGGGGCGAGTGAATTTGAATGGAGAATAGAGGGGAATGCTTCTATGTTAGATGTTTCTAAAGGCAACGTAATCACAATACCTTCTGAGACAAATATATTACCAATGTCAATAAGAACACAGTCTATAGGATTAGGTAGATGGGGAGAATTTAATTTATTTTTGAAAACAAAAAACATTTGTGGAACAACTCCAGAGGCGTTTGTCCATGGACGCATTAAAGGTGGAAAACCAACTCCAGAAGAAATATCTGATTTTTCTTTATCTTCATTGAAGACTTACACTTCAGATGATGTTGCCTCCGCTAACATTCGCATCTACTCCTTCCCTACAGGTTCGCTTGTTTACAAAGAAAATAAAGCGATCAATTTCGATATCCAGAATACGACCCTTAATGCAGGTATCTATATTCTGGAAAAAACTGACGAAGAAGGTAATGTGACGCGTGAGAAAGTGATGAAAATAAAATAGTGAAGAATAGCTTCCAATAGTTGAACCGCCTATATTCTAAGAAAGGAGGTTCATTTTCTTTTCTCCTTTCTCCACTGCCACGGATCGACAGCATTATTATCTTTCCAAAGACCTCTTTTATCAGCTTTGGCTTTCTCCTGAAGCTTGATGTAATATTTACCTTTTGAGTATTTGTAATTGCATGCATAACCGGATCGGATCATTTCTTTACACAATTTTTATGTTTTAAAACCTGCTATCAAATATTAAATATTAATTAAATTATGTTATTTTTATATTTTGTTTGTGAAATATGAAGGAGACATTTATCTATATGATAAAAAGAGAAACATTTCTCTTTATATAAAGTACCTGAAATCGTAATTTAAAGACTAATAATTAATATCTTAACTATGAATCTTGCCCAAATTCTCGTCCTGCTATCCCTGTGGGTAGCATTACCCGGTTTTAGTCAATTGAACAGTTCTCACAACCATCTTCGTCCCGGTGATGTGTTAATAAAACAACAGGTAGAATATAGAGATCCCGGCAATGCTGGCAAAGATCAGCTGTGGGATTTCAGTAATCTCAAGACTCTGAATGACGCCTATACCCTGACATATTCGTTACCACCTCTGGAAGGGGATAGTGTCTATATACTGGGAGATACCCGCTATCCTAAAAAGGATATTTCGGACAATGAGCTGATTGTGGGTACAGAACATAATACAATGTATTATTACCGGATGATACATGATTCCCTGTTACAGACCGGGCATGAAAACCCCGTTGTCGAACTGAAATATACCAACCCTATGATACTGATGCAATATCCGCTGAATTACAGTCAGTCGATTAGCTCGGATTATACCTCTAAAGGTTTGTATTCTGGTACAGTGGCTATACAGACCCATGGCACAATGGTTACCGCAGCTGATGCTTATGGTAAGATGATACTGCCTTCGGGAGATACGTTAAGTCCTGTACTTCGGGTAAAGACAATACAAACCATCCTGAATACCCCTGTAGAAGGTTCATCTGGCATAGAGACGGGCGATCAGGGCAAACAGCTCGAGACCTGCCGCTGGTACAGTAAAGGCTATCGTTATCCGGTATTTGAGACAGTGAGGAATATTAACATAAATGACAGTACGGAAATCTTTTCTACTGCATTTTTCTATCCGCCACAAGATCATCTTTATCTGGATACTGATCCTGAAAATCTTGCTTTGCAGGAAGAGGTATGGGATATGGATAAGAAACAGGAGGAACTGCAAGAACAGGTAAAAACAATTTCTATGGAAGATATAATGACCTGTAAGATATATCCCAATCCTGTAATATCGGTTATGAATCTGGAATATGAGTTGAAGACGGACGCTAATGTGTCTTTCGAGCTATACTCGATCGATGGTATGCCTGTAAAGAAGATAAAGACACAAAAGAAGACAGTAGGGAATTATTATGAAACGATTGATTGCTCGGGTTTGTTTCCGAAGAATTATGTGTTGAGGATTACAGCAAATGGATTGAGTGTTAATGAAGTGATTATTAAGAAGTAAAAAGAAAGTGTTATGAAAAAATATAAATTGATAATTTTTATAATCTGCATTGCATATTATCAACTAAATGCGCAAACACCCACTCCGGAAGAAATACTTCGTTCATATTCCATTCAACCTGTAGAGCCGACAACATCGTCATTAGGAAGATACGGTGAATATCAGATGGATTATTCCAATGGATTACCTGACATTTCGATTCCGTTATATGAAATCAAGAGTGGGGATCTAATCGTTCCTATAACATTACGATATCAAGGTGGAGGTATCAAGGTGCAGCAGGAAGCTACCTGGGTCGGCTTGGGTTGGGACCTGTTTTATGGCGGACAGGTTACCCGTGTAGTGCATGGGTTTCCGGACGAAGATGAACCTGATGTATCGCAATGGCCTACGGCTAGTCAGATACGCGATTATATGGACCAATATAAATCAGATATGGACAATAGTTATCTCAAATATTTAGCAGAAGGTAAAACTGCGGGCTATTCCTTTATGCCGGATGAATATTATTATAATGCAGGTATGGAAAGTGGCAAATTTGTAGGAGAAGCAGAAAAAGTATTGATACCTTACAAACCCGTAAAAATAAAAGGAGGATCAACGGGTTGGAGTATCACTAATTCAGAAGGCATCACATACTCTTTCAAAAAAAATGAGACATCTACTTATACCGCTCAACATGTGATATCTCGTTATACATCGGCATGGGGAGTCGAAAAAATAACATCTCCTCATAATCACACCATTACTTATGAATATCAAACCGATGGTAATTATGTACCCGATAAGGCTTCGATGTATCAAGGTTATTATCATTCTTATATTGATATATCTGCACCTTGGTATTCAGAATCTAATATTAATCATACTATTCCTTTACAAAAAACAATCCTCGGGATGAAAATAGAAAGTACAAAGCCTCAATATATTTATTTTGAAGGAGGCCGGGCGACATTTATATTATCACCGCGAACTGATATAACAAACAATGACGGTTCGGCTCCAATTCAAAAACTGGATAGAATCCTTATAGAACGCATACAGGAAAATGGTTTATATGAACCAGTCAAATACTTTCAGCTCAATTATTTCTACAGAGAAAACCGGCTGTTTTTAAGTGGCGTTGATGAAGTCTCTAAGGGTGAAAGCAAACAGGTTGCTAAATTTGAATATGATACGACTCCTTTACCTGATAAGGGCAGCTATTCATATGATTATTGCGAATATTACAATGGTAGTATGAACATAACTCCAATACCACGCTATAATATTCTCACTAGAGGAGGAGAAATTATCTCATTTGGAGGAGCCAATAAAAATGTTGTGGAATCATATACAAAGGCCGGAACTCTTATCTCGGTAGTATACCCGACCAAAGGAAGAACAGTTTTTACATGGGAAAATCATCGTTACGGATCGGCACAGCCGATATATGACAGGCAATATACAAAAGAAGAATCGGTTAGGGTGGCTGGAAGTAGCGATATCACATGCTCCGACAATCATCCTCCCCATAAAGAAGATAATTATATAACTTTTACAAATTATGTGGATCAAAGTATAAATGTATCAGGGTTAATAAAGTTAATCAATACAACTGATTTCCAACATGAAAAATATGATTGGGGAAGTATCACGTTTACAGACCTAACTTCAGGAAGAGTATGGCTGAGTAAATCTTTAAGTAAATATACTACCATTTCTATTAATGAAGTAATTAGCCTACAAGCTAACCACACATATTCTGTAAGAGTTATGACTAATTGTTCTAATGTAACTGCCTATCTCGGATTTACTTATAACAATTACGATCCTAATACTGATAAGTATAATTATCCTTATGGCGGTTTGCGGATTAAGGCAATAACCAATTATGATGCAGATGGAAAGTTCCTGGATAGGAGCAAATTCACTTATACAATTCCGGATAATCCAAATAAATCCAGCGGATATATAACTAATACGGCAGATGTTTTGCTCTCAAAGCATACAAAAAGTGTAGGATGCGTCTATAAAAATCCAGGTTATCTCGATCCTGATTATACGAATGAATATACTGAAACTCATTTATATTATGATAATCCGACTACAGGAATCTATTCGAATAATCTGAGTTATCAATATGTACAGGTGCAAAAACTGGGACCGGATAATAAAAATAATGGGATTACCAAGTATGAATTTAAAACATATTTGGATCAACAATTGGATAGTGAATTACCTGTCATCTCCAATTCATCATTGCGCGGCCAATTATTAAAAGAAAGTATTTATGACAGTGAGAATAATCTAATAAATGAGACGACTAATTATTACAGTAATCACAGGGGAGTAAACCGATCGAGTCGCGGATTAAAAGTAAAACAGGGTACCCACATCTCATCAGTAGGGCTATGTCCGGCGGGTCATGAAGGAATATATTTATTAGAACATTTATATATTCCCTATGATTATACCTACTATTCCGAATGGTGTAAGATGGATAGTACCGTAAGTACCAACTATTACGGAGCCAGCCCAGTCCGGCAAAAAAGTGAATATGTTTATAATGACCTGGCCAGTTGTCGTCCTACCCAGATAACGACAGCATTGAACAATGGTAAGAAAAAGATAACTAATATCACCTATCCTCCCGCAATAACCAAGGAACTGCAATTTGATACGAAAGAAGAAAAAATAGATAATACTGTTATTTATAAACAAACGAATAAATATAGTAGCACTCCATCCGTACCTATAGGTTTTTCTTTTCTATCATTGGATAGTGTTCGTATAAAATATGGAACTGGGGAAGAAGAGACTGAAGTAAAAATGAAACGTGATACAAAATATAATCTCATTGAACTTTTACCGCGTTCAGCAAGCCCTACAGTCTATCTTTGGTCTTACTCCGGCCAATACCCAATTGCTGAGATCAAAAATACCACCTATAAGGATGTAGAAACAGCATTGGGTAAAGTTTTGATAGATCGAGTTTCCACTGCAATAATACCATCCGAAGCTGACATGAAAGTCATAAACGATTTGCGGAAGAATACGGCAACTCTTAAGAATGCCCATATCACCACCTATACTTATAAGCCCCTTGTCGGCATACTGACAGTTACCGACCCATCTGGCACCACCATTACTTACGAATACGACGCTTTTGACCGCTTGAAACGTGGCAACGATGTAGACGGGAAGACCGTTCATGAATACGATTATCATTATAACGGGGGGATATCAATACCTCCTATAGAACCTCCGATATCGCCTGAGGAGCCACCTGTAACTGAAAACGATATAATTCAATTCTCTGATATACAAATAAATAATGTGACTGGAATCGCGAAAGCAAAAATATCTTTGTCAAAATCCCAGACGATCACTTTTAAAGCGGAACTATTTGGCGCCCTGCCTAGAGCTAGGATTGCTATACCTATAGATGGTTGTGGCGCAAACTTTAGAATTGGAAATGAAAGCTTTTCTTTATTAGGCAATCGAAATGAAGTAAAAACATCTGAAAAAACAATTACATTGGGTGCAGGTAATCATGATGTAGTGATTGGTTTAGATATTATGAAACCTGATATTCTGGGAGTGTCTGCTTCTATAGAGATAATAAGTGTGAACGATGTAAAGGCAGAGATAGGAAGTAATAAAAGTATATCTGTTTATATGATGCAATAAAAAATAAATGGCTATGAAGAAAATACTATTATATATATGTTTATGTATAAGTCTGGGGACTTATTCCCAATCAGCAGATCAAAACTATGTTCGTACGCGTACTTATACCAAAGAAAATCAAAGTAATTATTTAGATCAGATCCAATACTTCGACGGTCTAGGCCGCCCCATGCAAACCGTAGAACGGGGTATCACTCCCAATGCCGCCGATCTGGTCACCTATCAGGAATATGATGCCTTCGGACGTGAAGCAAATAATTGGCTACCGGCAGTTGCGACTAGTAATAATGGAGCTTATATGCCTTTAGTCTCTTATAAAGCAAAAGCAATGGCTACTTACGCTAATGATTCGGCCTACAGCAGGCCTGTCTATGAAGCCTCACCGCTTAACCGTGTACTGGAACAATATGGTCCGGGTAAAGAATGGAGAAGTGATAAAAAAGCTGTAAGAACCGGATACCTGACTAATAAAAGCCGTACCGGAACTACAATTTTTGTTGCTGCTGATTCCCTGGCATGTGGCTTATATAAAACTGTTGATGATGTAAAAACCATCAGTTTGTCACGGACTGCCAACTATAATGCGAACGAGCTGCATGTTACTCGGTTCAGCGACGAAAATGGAAATATATCTTATGAGTTCAAGGATAAGTTAGGACAAGTAATATTGACACGTCAAATAAATGCGGGAGGCGTGTATGATACCAATTATATTTATGATAGCTACGGCAATCTCCGGGCAGTTCTTCCACCCGAAGCATCGGACAGACTGCTGAGTTCGTCAGCATGGTTGGAAACAGATGCGACTCTGAAGCAGTATGCCTACCTATATAAATACGACACCCGCAACCGCTGCATAGCAAAGAAAATACCGGGCTGCGAATGGGTATATTATGTCTACGACAAGGCTGACCGCCTGATATTCACTCAGGACGGCGAGCAACGTACCAAAGGAGAGTGGCTTTTTAGCATCCCTGATGCGCTCGGCAGAACAGTACTAACGGGTACTGCGAAGAATATATTTGATTATACAACCAATCCTTTGGGAACTATCGTTGTAAATGCTACGTGGGCGAAAGCCAACAATGCATATAAAGGTTATACTATTATAGGCGTGACCATAACTAATCCGACTATTTTATCTGCCAACTACTACGACAATTATGAGTTCATGGGTTTGAATACTATACCTGAAAATACAGATAACAATTTCAAATATATAGCTGAAGCAGGTTATGGCATATGGTCTGGGACGGATTATACCGATGCCAATAAGTATAAAAACAGGGGTTTGCTGACAGGTACATTAACAGCGCAGATAAATTATAATGGGACAGCATCTTCTTACCTGTATTCGGTGATGTACTATAATACTAAAAAACAACTGATTCAAACCAAATCGAACAGCCATCTGACTGGAGGAATCGAAAAGGAATACATTGCCTATAACTTCACAGGACAACCGACGCAAAGGAAGCATATACACTCCGCCACAGGCAAGAATACCCAGACAGAAGTCTATACTTATACTTATGACCATGCAGGCAGGTTATTGACCACTATCCACCAGCTGACAGACGGCACAACGGTAAAACCTCAGGTAACACTCGCGGAGAATACCTATGACGAATTGGGAAGGTTAAAGACCAATAAGAAAGGAGGAGTGGCTGGTACATTGGCAACCTATGCTTATAATGTGCGTTCGTGGACTAAATCCATAACTAGTCCATTATTTAGTCAAACATTGTATTACAACGAATCGTATGGCAGTAGTACCAAACAATATAGCGGTAATATTTCAGCTATGAACTGGTTAGTGCAAGGAGAAACCATGCTAAGAGGTTATACTTTTACTTATGACAACCTATCGCGGCTGACGGCAGCTAACTATTTAATTAATGGTACAGCCAATACGAACTTCAAGGCAGCCTACACATACGACAAACATGGCAATATGAAGACACTGCAACGATACGGAAAAACGGCAGCTTCGACTTACGGGCTGATCGATAACTTGACCATGACTCATACAGGCAATCAGTTGCTGGCAGCTAATGATGCCGTTGCCAATATCACCCTGACCGAGTCTGCCGATTTCAAAAACTACAGCAATGTGGCTACCGAGTACACCTACAATGCCAATGGTGCGATGAATAAAGATTTAAACAAAGGTATATCGGAAATCCAGTATAATTCGTTAAATTTACCACGTCAGATGGTGATAAACAGTCCGATAGCCAAGGCCAAGAACTATTACACCTATTCGGCTTCAGGCGTGAAGTTGAAAACAGAGCAGCGATATGATCCCAGCCTGAATGCTTCACCTATAGGCACTACCACTCCGGCCAATGATGGGCTAGCTGATTATAAGAATACCGATTATGTAGGCAATATTATTTATGAAACCACCAAGACAGGTTCTTCAATAATCAATAAGACCCGTATACAGGTTGAGGGGGGATATATCGAAAACGGAGTATATTACTATTACCTGACCGATCATTTAGGAAACAATCGTGTCGTTATAAATGCAAGTGGAACGGTAATCCAACGTAATCATTACTACCCATTCGGTATGGCCTTTGCCGAGGATACGAAAGCTGAACAGGGTTTACAACCTTACAAGTATAACGGTAAGGAGCTGGATCAGATGCATGGGCTGAATATGTATGATTATAGTGCGAGGTTTTATGAGCCTGGTATAGGGAGGTTTGCGACCGTTGACCCTCGAGCAGAAGATGATTATTTTTTATCACCATATGTTTATACATATAATAATCCTCTTCGATTTACAGATCCAACGGGAATGACTCCAAATGATTCAATAAAGGATGGAGGTATATTAAATACTATAACAATAGAGGGTACTATTAGTGCTGCTAATACATTTGCCTATTATTCTTTACCAATGGTATCATATGCAGATGATGCTGATAGAGCTTGGAATAAAGGAAATTATATAGGTTGGATCGGCAATGTACTATTAGGCACAGGAGATGGTTTGCTGTATTTTGCATCTTTGGGTTCCACTTCTTATATAAAAGGAGGTTCGGCGAGTTTATTAAAAGGAACTGTAAAGTCTGGTACCAGAGGTTTATGGGTTTTATCAAAAAAATATGCCGCATCAATAAAATCTCATAGCAAATGGGGTACATTCTATAAAAGTAAATCAGATGGACTCTGGTGGGTTGTGGATAAGACCAAACATGGAGGTAGTGAATTTAAAGTGTTTAAAGAAACGAATCAAGGCTTAGAATGGATACATGATGCTGACAAATATGGGGATTTTATTTCCGATAAACATAAAAGTGTAACAGGAACATTCATATCTTGGGGAGAATTAAAAACAGTATATTAAAATAATATGAATATCATAAGAGTAGTTGAGCCAAAAGAATTCCCATTAAAATGGGCGAATTTTAATAATTATCCAGAGAGCAAAGCTTATAAAAAAGAAGTTTATCTAAAAGAATTTGATAATATAGTTAATGGATTAATTGAGTTGTTCTATAATCTTTTTGATAACTATAAAACAAATCTATATGTCTATAACGATTCATGGTGGGATTTTACACTTGATACATGGGATTTTCAAAATAATACTCATGATTACAGTCTTGATAATAAGTCGAAAGAGGTAATAGACTATCTATCAATGCTTAAAAATTCAGGAATTGAAAAAGGGTATTCGGGTGTTTGTGCCTGTTTAAACTGGACCAATTTTTTACAAATAATACTTTCTTGTATTGTATCTCATCAGGCTATTTATAGTCCAATCTTTTATAATGCAAAAGAAAATTTCTTTTTCTATTTTCATCATACAGGGAGTATAGGTTTATATTATGAGAAAGAAAGCAATGCAATATTAAATATTTTGAATTTAGCAAACAAAAAATATCTAATTGAATAAATCAATAATCAGATAGTAGTCTCTCTTTTTCGGATTTACAATTACCAAGTAATTTTTTAAGATTTTTTGTTAGACGATTAAAAAATAAGATATAGTCCCCTTCTTTCGGAGTGGTCTCTATCGAGAACACTTACGCTCGCGCAGACGTCCCGTCTGAGTGTTTCGTAGCAATAATTATAATCCTGTCGGTATCATCATCGGCAGGATAATTTATCTATATACTTATTCATTTTTTTTATCCCAAACTCAATATACTCACTTCCTTTCTTTACAATTTCGGTTTCAACGATAGCCTTCTGTATAAGTTTGTCGTTGAAACCGTATTTCTTGCTTAAGATATCTTGAGTCGGTTTTACAGGATTATCCCAATCCGAAAGGGAGTTACTGAAGCCGAATTTGAAATGGATCTCATAAGGTGGCTCCGGTATCTTTATTTTAGGTAAAAGCCAGAGTAAGGTATTTTCGTATTGCTTATATTTTTCTGTCTTGAATCGTTTGCCTTTCCATGCTTCGTTAACAGAGAGAGGCTTAATGTCGATGCGTACCATTTTATATTTAAAATATAATAACGTTCAACAAAAGCCTCTTTCTCTTACAAGCTATTAACAATAGCCTGTTTCAGATTCATATTCGCAGCATGCCAATCGAATGATTTGAGCATCCATACTCTATACTCTTTAGGGATATCTTTGAATATTATTCCTTTATGTAACCCGAATGGCATTGTTTCAAGAGGTTTTCCGATTGAGCTATTTTGCTGTATTGACTTCTCTGCATCGCCTTTCTTTACTGTACCGATCTCGTGTATAGGAATGCCGGAGAGTAATCTTCCATCAGTACCGTACATCTTCCATATCCGTTCTTTCTCGAACGTTATATCTTCCACTTTTCCGAAACGATCTATATTGCCGGCAAGGTCGGATATTAAGCAATTCTCTTTCTCATCGTCGATACGCGTTCCTCTCCCTAGTATCTGATAATACAGAGCGATAGAAGCCGTTGAGATACCGAGGATAATACAATCTATCTTAGTGTAGTCAAAGCCTGTTGAAAGAACACGCACATTGAATATGACACGGATATTACCTTTCCTGAATTCGGAGATCACCCGTTCACGTTCCGAATCGTGCATGCCTGAATAGATGGCCGCCGAATTCGGATACTCCTGTGCGAATTGAATCGCTTCGTCAATAGATGGAACAAATGCCAGGATATGCTTTCGATCACTATTTATATCAAGTTCTTGTTTGATCTGATTATGTATATCGTTGTCTGCAAAGGCTCGTTGCATACTATCTTCGGTGAACTCTGATTTGGAAGAGTTGTAAACGAGTTGTGAGCTGTCGAATCCGGATGTTTTATATTCTAATTTAC
>NZ_JADCLQ010000008.1:0-3224 GCF_015234155.1 Dysgonomonas sp. GY75 | reverse complement strand
GAAACTATAGAGAAAATTTCAATTGACCAACAAGAGCAGCTTCGAACAATACTATTGAAATCGGGACTTAAATTGATGGATGATAAAAAGGCAATCCAAATAGAACAGATAAAAACTATAATTATAGAACTGATACATCACGCTAGAGAAGAACTAAAAGTCAATTTTTCTGATTATCTGAGCGAAAAATTAAATAACAACTACACTTATTTAGCCAATTTATTTTCGGAAGCAGAAGGTGTTACTATTGAACATTTTATTATTATACATAAAATAGAAAAGGTAAAAGAATTAATTCTTTATGATGAATTGAACCTTACCGAAATTTCCTACAAATTACATTATAGCAGTGTCGCCCATTTATCCAATCAATTTAAAAAAGTGACAGGATTGACTCCTACTTTTTATAAAAACCTTAAGAATAAACGCCGGAATAATATAGAAAACTTGTAAAACCTCCTCCAAAGGCTTTAATTTGACCTTTTGAGGAAGTTTTTTCTATTTTATTGAGGCTATACAATTTCATATCTTACTACCTAATCCAAACCTCAACAAAATGTTCTGCATAATCATTTTTCATACATAAAGTGTTTAAATTATCTTGTTTCTGCCCATCTAAAACAAGATAAGGTTCTATTGCAGAGTCTTTTATGCGATTGAATGTGATGAGATAAACAGTCTCTTGAAAACGATAATGTATTTTGTAACTATCCCATTCTTTTTTCAGATGAGGTGTTAGATGTAGTTTATCTCCCACACGATTGATGCCTAGCAATGCTTCCATTAACAGCCGATAGATCCACGATGCCGAACCTGTATACCATGTCCAGCCGCCTCTTCCGAGATGCTGAGGATTTGTGTACACATCGGCAGCTACCACATAAGGCTCAACTTTGTAAATGGCAATAGCTGCCGCTGTAGCCCCATGTTGTACCGGATTCAGTAAATCGAAAAGCTCCCATGCTTTATCTGTTTCTCCCATCATGGCAAAAGCCAACGCTGTCCAGATGGCTGCGTGAGTATATTGCCCTCCGTTTTCACGGACTCCCGGAATATAACCCTTTATATAACCCGGATTTAGAGATGATTTATCAAATGAAGGAGTAAACAATCGGATGAGTTTGGCTTCTCTTTCGATTAGCTGCATATCAACTTGCTTCATCGCCATTGCCGAACGCTCCTTATCTCCTGCACCACTTATAACCGACCAACTTTGAGCAATAGAGTCAATCCGGCATTCTTCATTCAAAACAGAACCGAGAGGACTACCGTCATCAAAGAAGGCTCGACGATACCATTTGCCATCCCAAGCATGTAACCTGATGTTTTTTTGCAATTCTTTTGCTTGATCTACACAGTACTGAGCAAAAGATTCATCATTACGAAGCCTTGCTATATCTGAAAATTTGATCAATACGTCATACAAAAAGAAACCGAGCCAAACACTTTCACCTTTTCCTTCTTTTCCAACCAGATTCATACCATCGTTCCAATCGCCACATCCCATGAGAGGTAAGCCGTGTATGCCAAATTTAAGACCATACTTAATACTCCTCACGCAATGTTCATAAAGAGATGCAGATTCGGCTGAATGATTGGGCTGATCGTAATATGATTCTTCGTCTGCCCGTAGCTCCCGGCCTTCGATAAACGATACGACTTCGTCTAAAATATCATTATCCCCAACAGTCGAAATATATTGACATGCAACATAAGGCAACCACAAATAATCGTCCGAAAAATGGGTTCGTACACCTCTATCCATCGGAGGATGCCACCAATGTTGCACATCGCCTTCGGTAAATTGATGCGCGGCTGCACGAAGTATTTGCTTCCGGGTTATATCGGGTTCAACATGAACCAGAGCCATTACGTCCTGTAACTGGTCGCGGAAACCATAAGCTCCTCCCGATTGGTAGAATCCCGAACGTGCCCAAATACGGCTACTCAACGTTTGATACAGTAACCAACCGTTAGCCATTACATTGACCGAAGAATCAGGAGTGTCTACTTTGATTCCACCAAGTGTTTGATTCCAATAGTTGCGAACACTATCTAATGTTTGTTGTGAAGATCCTATTTGTCGATAACGGCGGACTAATTGTTTCATCTCCTCTTTATTCTGAGCAAATCCTAACTTGAAACGAGTCTCTTTAGTTTTCCCCTCTGCT
Organism: Dysgonomonas sp. GY75; assembly: GCF_015234155.1. NCBI lineage: Bacteria > Pseudomonadati > Bacteroidota > Bacteroidia > Bacteroidales > Dysgonomonadaceae > Dysgonomonas > Dysgonomonas sp. GY75. Next base: position 1,053 of record NZ_JADCLQ010000008.1, on the reverse strand, counting down.
AAATTAAAAATAACTTGAATGACTCCACAAGCATCCATGCCTGCTCCTGTTTTTCCTGATAGACGAGTATGCTTCATCGCTTCAGGATCAGATAAACTTCCATTTTGCCCAATAAATTCTTTTCGATCGCCTGTCACCGTTCGGGGCTCATTGACATCTATAAAAGCAATCTTTCCTGTGAAATCTGAGTTATAGAAATTATGAGCAAAAAGCACCCCTGTTTCTATATCGACCTCCGTCTGAGTATGTAAAAGACTTTTGGATTTTTTCTCTGCCAACACCCATTCATAATAGCCGGTAACAGATAAGTTCCGCGGACGATTGGAGATATTCTTTATTTTTAAGATTGTGAATTTTATAGATGTGTCCAAAGCCACATACATCCACAGTTCTGATTTTATTCCATTTTCAGTATGCTCAAAGACAGTATAGCCAAAACCATGTCGAATAACATAAGGGGTATTTCCTCTTGCGGGATATGGTGTTGGAGACCAATACTGTCCGGTTTCTTCGTCGCGAATATAAAAGGCTTCACCCGATGAGTCCAGTATTGTATCGTTATGCCAAGGTGTAATACGGAACTCATGTGCATTTTCGCCCCAGGTATAAGCGCTACCGCTTTCAGATACCACCGTTCCAAAATGTTCATTTGCCAATACATTACACCAAGGAGCGGGTGTCGATTCTCCCGGTTTTAATGTAATAACATACTCCTGCCCATCGGGCGTAAATCCTCCAAAACCATTAGAGAAAATTAAATTACGCTGAGCTAATTCAGTTTCTACTGTTGTATTTACAGTACGTGTTGGTTTTAATATCGAAGTCTGAACATCTGTAGTTAACTTACCTTCCATTTGGTCGAATAATGTCCCTTGCTCATCATCTATTACAATTCGGGCAACAGACTGAAGAAGCAATATATCTTCATGTGGCATATGCTCTATCCGTCGAACATAAATGCCACCTTGCTTTTCTAAAAACGTAGCATCTACGCCACTATGTATCAGGTTTATTATCTCATCATACAATGATTGGCGATACACCGATGTGTCT
>NZ_JADCLQ010000073.1:0-523 GCF_015234155.1 Dysgonomonas sp. GY75 | reverse complement strand
TGCCTCACATACCCAAACAAAAAAAGTCCCTCACTACTATAGTGAAGGACTTCTCTTCTTAAAACGGCGGTAACCTACTCTCCCACTTGCGCAGTACCATCGGCACGACCGGGCTTAACTTCTCTGTTCGGAATGGGAAGAGGTGGAGCCCCGGTGTTATAACCACCTGAATGCTTTTTATAGTGGATAGTTGATAGTGGACAATGTTTTATATGTAACTGTCAACTCTCAATTTTCAACTATATTGACTGATGTAAAAGAGCCAGTATCGTTAACTTATATTCCTAATATAGCAAACCTCTGGTTTGTTGTTCGGTGCCAGTTGACTACGGTGAGTATACTGGCACCATTGAAAGCGTCCGGGCAATTAGTACTACTCGGCTATGACATTGCTGCCTTTACACCTGTAGCCTATCTAGGTCGTAGTCTACAACCACCCTTAATGGATATCTTATCTTGAAGTCGGCTTCGTACTTAGATGCTTTCAGCACTTATCCAATCCGGACTTAGCTACCCGGCGATG
>NZ_JADCLQ010000072.1:0-802 GCF_015234155.1 Dysgonomonas sp. GY75 | reverse complement strand
ATATTTTTAGTTTTTATGGTTATAGTTTTTGCTAAACCACATTGTCTAAATCTAAACTCTTAAGCGGGATTACCTTTGAAAAGTATCACCAATTATTTTACCTTCTGTGGTTTAAGCCATGCTGTTCATGGGGTTCGAAACACCATTGTAAACTTCGGCCTGGGCTGCAAAAACTCACGCAAGGTAAGCATCCAGGACGTTTCTTCATTATTTTAATCCGGAGCGCCGGATTGGTATGCTGTTCACTGTTAACCGTATAGCTGATCCGGTATTCGCACACGCGCAGGGAGGGGTAAACCTCCCCCAGCAGGTAAGCGTAGGGCTTGCCCCCCCGGTAGGCCTTCAGCCGGGCTTTGCGGGCCGGTGCGTCCTGCTCACCGAGGATATGCAGGATATCCGCTTTCTCCTCGTCGCCCAGGGCGTCCGCCGCTATAACGGCAGCCCGCAGTCCGTCCCAGTTCTCGCCCTTGGAACGCACCGTAAAGCAGCCGGCATCGAAGCCGTAGGCTGCAACCATATAATCCCGGAGGGCAGCAGCGCGTTTTTCCGACAGGCTTATATTATGGCTTAATTCCCCTTCGGGCGAGGCATAGGCCTCCAGGCTGATGCTTTCGATCCGGGAACCCGGGAGTTGCAGGACGGTTTCAACCGAACGTTGTATTTTGGAAAGCTCCTGCCGGTTATTACCGTAGTCCGGATAGACTACATAGCGGTCGACGGGAAACAGGATGCAGGCGCTGCCGCTTTCATGGCGGTATTGTTTGTCAACGCACGGTATGTAAACCGTATCCGCGGGTACAGC
>NZ_JADCLQ010000071.1:0-1916 GCF_015234155.1 Dysgonomonas sp. GY75 | reverse complement strand
TGCTGTATTTATATAGCGGCAGATTTTTTTTTGTTTCTACCTGAATATAAAATATTTATTTTATATTTGCAATCATATTTTAACTGAAAAGCGGAAAAGAGGGGCTAATTTGGAGCCGGATCACACAAAACTGAACATTTTGCGTTAATTTTACTGTTTAGTCTGAACACCTGACACTTACCAAGTGCCGGAACCTGTTTGTTTAACGCATATAAACATATGCAAAAGTAAACGTTATTTTATCAAATTTGCGTCAGATATAGTTACCCATTTTTCTACTTGTATTACCTATTTCATAACCGGCGCGGTTCAAGTGCCTGATCGCACCCGGAGGATTGCCCAGATGCTGCTTACAGTAGCGGTTGAAAGAAGCCTTTGATGCGAAGCCGAATTCGGCTCGCAACTCGTTTAGCGACTTGTCCCCCGCGCAGAGGGCATGGAATATCTTTTTAGTCTTATGGTCGTTCATCCATTTGTATCCGGAGGTATTGAACACCTTCCTGAAACGCTTCTCCAGTCCTGACAGGGACATATCCATGGAAACGGCCAGTTCGGAAAGGGAGTGGTATTTGTGGTAATTGTTCATCACATAATGTGAGAATCCCGCGTCGCGGCTAAGGGCTTCGCTGAAAAACAGCGCAAGTTCCTCCCGCGTATAAAACTCCCCGAACAGGTAGAGCAGCTCATTTATCTTCATCTCATTATAATACCTGCAGCACAGCTCCTTTGATATACAGTACACCAGCATATCCGCATAGCTTTTCAGCGCCCCGTTCATTTCCAGCAGGTAAGGGGAATCCGTTCCCATATCCAAAGGCGCCTGCATTTCCAACGTCCAATTTACCAGGTCCTCCAGTCTGTAGCAGTCGCAGAACTGCAGCTTGCAGTCGAGGCGTATGAACAGGAGGCGGGCCCCGGCTTCGGCCCTGTAACTCAGGTTATAGTCCGCGGGCAGGTAAAGCGCCTGTCCGCTGCGCATCCTGCAGTTATGGTACATCCCGAAGGAGTAGGTGACCTCCCCCTCGAGCAGGAAGATAATGATATGCTGCACGGATTGCTCGGTGAGCAGGACGCCTTTGCCGGCTTGTTTTATTTCAATGGACGGGTTTGCGCCTTTGTCGCAGTTCAGGCAAGTCCGGCAGGAAATGTGTTCGTTAAGGTGTAATAATTCCATATTCAATTGGTTTTGAGCATGTTTAATCTATGTTTAATGATGCTTTTGCTGTGTAAAGTCAGTTTCAATCCTAAGAAACGATTGGTTGCCAATAAGTTAACAGGTGCCTGCCTCCCCGTTTTCCTGCCGGTGGAGGCCCGCATGTTTAACAATTTGTATCATAAGCCTGCTTTAATTTTTATTTTATATAAGTTAATGTGTTAATATCTAATGCGTTAAAATTCCTTTCCGGGCTTATCCGGCACTTGGTAAGTGTCAGATAATTTAACGGATGGATGGTATAGGTTCGAACGATCCGGAAACAGGGGGCAGTCGATCATCCTTTGGTTCATTCAGGAGGGGTTGATTCGCAGAACACAGTAACAAGAGGCAATAAGGCAACAGATGAAAAGTTTAACAAAAACGATACAGACGGATATGCGGGGACTACTATTTCCCGGAAGCGGAAGACGCAGGGCAGACCGGACCCTGAGCCGGGTTTTCTTTCGTACCGAAAGCGGTTTATCCCTGCGCACATACGTGAACAATACTACCCAAGCTTTCCAAACTTGGACATTAACTACAAGACGCACATTATTATTCCTGATGGCCGCCTTGCCGTCATCTCCTTTATCTCCCTTCTGCGGGGATGGCCGGAGCCGGATTCACCGCCGGGCCGGAGGGGAGTGGACGGCAGGACGGACATTGACGTGCCGCGGGGAAGCTGCCGGGTGTATAAAAAATAAATATATACAATACTTTA
>NZ_JADCLQ010000070.1:0-2046 GCF_015234155.1 Dysgonomonas sp. GY75 | reverse complement strand
GCGAATGTGAATATTAGCACATCGGCACATTGGCACATTAACTAATTGGTATATTGGCATATCGGCACATTGATTTTTCATACACTAAACAAAGTCTACAACGTATGCATAAAACGAAGTCAAATCAAGGGTACGCAGGCAGGAAGAAAATAAGCTTCCTGCTGTTGGGGGCCTTTCTCCTGTCCGGTATAAGCGGTTGTGTTTATGAGCGGACGCAGGACTGCCCGCAGGGGATAGACCTCCGGCTGTACAGCAAGACCCCGTGCCTGGATACGGTATACCCGCGGTTATCCGGTTTGGACTTACGCGTCTTCGACCGCCGCGGCAAGCTGGTATCGTACCGCCAGAGCGGTGACAGTGTCATCACGGAACACTATGCCGGAAGGCTGGAGGCTGAAAACGGGCTGTACAGCGTGACGGCCTGGGCCGGGCTCGATGCGGATGCGTTCGAACGCGGCTCCGGGGATGAAAAAAGCGGCCTGCTGTTCCGCCTTAAGCGTTCCGGCGGGCGGGCCTCCTCCCTGGAGGGCAAACGGATCTATTACGGCGAGAGCCCCGTGGTCTTTTTGCCCGACCCGGCTGAATACGGGTCCGTCTTCGAACCGGCGGCCATCAACCTGCGGGAGATCACCAACCGGCTGACTATACAGGTCGAAGGCCTCCCCCTAACCGGGGATTATGAGGCCGTCGTCGAATCGGCCAACGGCTCGATAAATACCGACGGCAGCATCGCCTCCGATGACAGAATAGAATACGGTTCACAGGCGGCTTTCACAGATGGCCTTCTCGAAGCGCGGCTTACCGTGCTGAAGCTGGCTACCGGTTACAATACTTCGCTGGTCATACGCAACAGGGCGGATAACAGCGAACTGTACCGGGGCGACCTGCTGGGCACGCTGCTGCTGAAGAACCCGGCAGTGAACCTGGACTGCGACCATGACTTCACGATCCGTTTCACGGCCAAAGACCAGTGCAGCTGCGGGACTTATATGATTATGGAAATTTGGGTGAACAACTGGCTGGTGCACAGCTATACGACCGACTTATGAAAACGATGGAATTCAGGACGCTTCTATATGGTTGGCTTACCGGCTGTTGCCTGCTGTTAACAGGCTGCCGGGAAGAAGACCCGCACAGCCCGGAGGCAGGGCAGGCGTATATCTACCTGTCTGTAAAAGCCTCTTCGGGCAGCATCAATGAGGATATAAACGGAGAGGATCGTGTAACTGAAGTGCGGATGATCGTTTTCGATGCAGGCGGCAATACCGTCTACAACGGTCTCCCGGATTTTCCGGCAGGCCTGGGGAACCCGAGCCGCGGGATAAAGTTTAAGCCGGGCACCTACGATTTTTATTTCTTCGCCAACGAATCGGCCTGTGCAGGCTTCCCGGATGCGCTGTCCTCCGTAACGGACGTGTCGCAATTTACAGCTGATCCGCGTTTCAGCGGGTTGTCCTATATCCCCGGCTTTAAACCGGATACTTCCACCGGGCCGGGGCGGATGCTTATGTCGGCAGTCTATAAGGCGGTCAGTGTGCTGCAGGGCGGTACCGAAGCTTCCCCCGAGCCGCTGGTTTTACCGACCCCTCAAGTAGAGCTGGTGCGATCACTGGCCAGGGTAGAGGTCGTCTTCTATAAGAAGGACCCGGGCAGCGTTTTGCCTGCCGGCAGCGCCGTCTCCTCGGTACAGCTGCAACAGGTAGCCGCGTCTTTTTCGGTTCCCCCGTCAGAGGCTTATTACAGCGGGCAGACCGTGGCCTCCCTTAGCGGTGATCTGGCCGGCCTGGATTATACCAGGGATTCGATCGGGGCGGCAGGGCCTTTCTATATCCCCGAGCTGCTGAACAAAAGCGGGGATGCCGGCTTCACGGAGCTGCATATCAACAACCGGGTGTTTCCCGTCCTTACGGACAAAGCTAAAATCGGATTAACCGCCCAGCGGCGCACCGTTCCTGCCCTGTCGGACAGCTCTGTCATACGCAATTACCGCTACCGGATAAACGCCTATATCAGCCCCGATGGGGGCATCACCTTAAAAACCTGTGT
>NZ_JADCLQ010000007.1:0-47437 GCF_015234155.1 Dysgonomonas sp. GY75 | reverse complement strand
TTGGCAAAACTATCACTTTGCTGTGCTAGAACATTGAGAATTTGTATTCTTTGTTTTGCATTCTTTATTGCGTTTTTCAGGCAAGCCTGCCATTGTGTAAAGCATTTTATTTCTCTATCAGCAGATAGATTCTCTTTGCCAGACAATTGGTCTAATACAGATTGAATTTGTGAACAAATACCGGTAGCTTCTAAATTGGCTATTTGTGTTAACGTAGGCACATAATCTAAAGCTTCCAGTGTAGAAATTACATGATTCATCTGTTTATCTGCAATACTTTCTCCCGATCTTTCAACAGGAACAGGAAGTGATATGGCAAGCCAAGGGGCAAGAAAAAGCATTTCGTCAACATACTCCTTGCAGTTTTTCTTTAATACCGCACCCCATGAGTTTAGTATGGCATCGTCGGATGATAAAGTATTATTGATCTGTTCGATTTGTTGTTCTGCGGATTTTAAAAGGGCAAACGCGGCGGTTAAAGTTTCGGGCAAAGACTTAGATAATTCCTTTTCGAATAGAATTAAAGCCTTATTTTTGCAGTCAATGTTTCTCATTGTCTGTACAGTGTCAAGCATCCCTTCGAAAATAACAGGCTTGTAAATATTGTCTTTTTCTAATTCCCTTAGCCCTTGGGCGAGTGTAAGCAAATGCCCTGCCAGATTACCACTATCGACACTCGAAACATACAGCGGGAACATAGGCTCAAGTGTTTCGGTATTATACCAATTATACAGATGCCCCTTGTGTTTTTGCAGTTTTGTCATAGTATCAAAGGTCAGCTTAGTTCGCTCTACAAACTTTCCGGCTGTCAGGTATCCTAAATCAAAGGCGGATAAATTGGCTAATAACGACAGACCAATATTGGTAGGAGAAGTACGGGAAGCAATAGCAGGATTGGGTGTCTCCTGAAAATTGTCGGGTGCTAACCAGTTCTCCTTTTCATTAACAAATATCTCGAAAAAATGCCAGGTTTTACGGGCTATACGGTGTAATAGAAGATATTGCTCATTTGTTATGTGAGATATTTTGGGGCTTGTGGGACAACTTGCGCGCCAAGCGATATATGGAGCAATTATCCATATAAATAAAAACGGAGAAACGTATAGCATGATAGGGTTGTACATACCTAACGATATTCCGCAGAAGATAGCCATTACGGGCGAAAACCACATTCTATTATAGAATCCCGACAGCGTATTAACTGCTTTTCTCTCTACATCGGCAGAGGTTTGCCATTGCATCAGATGTTTATGAGATATAGTAAGTCGCCAAAGAGTGACAATAATTGCTTTTACACATAGATAGGCTTCGTATGGGAGAACAACGAATGCAAATAAAACCTGTTTAAATTGATGCATGCTTTTTTCTAAGACCTCCCATAAATGGAGTTTCCACGATTGGTCCTTTGCTTTGCGTAAAGAGTTGGTTATATTCTCCAATACAAAAGGAAGAGCGATAATGAGAAGAATCAACAATAGACCTGACCAAAGTTTTTGAGGAAACAATGTTGCAAATCCGATCAAAAATAACAATGTTGCAGGCGAGACTATACTTCGACGTAAATTATCAAGTATTTTCCATTTGCTTAAACTCGAAATAGGATTTCGGGAAAAACCTTTACCCGAATTAGGAACGCAAGGCAATATCCATTGTAAGATTTGCCAGTCGCCCCGTATCCAGCGAAAACGACGGTTTGCATCCATATTATAACCCGAAGGAAATGATTCGGAAACTTCTATATCACTAACAAGTCCGGAACGGATATAGGATGATTCCAACAAATCGTGGCTAAGTATTTTGTTCTCAGGAAAACGGTTATTTAAGCTGGTTTCAAATGCATCTACATCATAAATACCTTTACCCATATAAGAACCTTCGTGAAACACATCCTGATAGACATCGGATACAGTTCGTGTGTAAATATCAATACCCGAGTCGCCTGTAAACAAGCGTGAGAAAGGGGAACATTGACTGCTGACAAGATTGGACGAAACGCGAGGTTGAAGAATACCATAACCCCGAATTACAACATTGCGTTTCACATCAAGTTCTGCCTGATTCAGTGGGTGAGCCATTGTTCCTATCAGCTTATGAGCAGTGTCGGGCGATAATTGTGTGTCTGCATCTAAGGTTATCACATACTTAAAGCTTAGCAATATAGACAGTTCTCCTTCAATGCATGAGAAGCAATTGTTTTCCGTTCCTCTTAGTAATGAATTAAATTCCATTAGCTTACCTCTTTTTCGCTCATATCCCATCCATGTTTTTTCTTTCGGATTCCGTTGACGAGGACGGTGAAATAGATAGAACAAAGTGCCGTTATCAATCCTGTACTTTTTATTGAGATTTTCAATCCCCAAACGTGCCCGGTTGAGCAAGAGATCATCGGAGGCCTCTTTCTCGTTAGCAGCATCCGGAAAGTCTGTCAATAATCCAAAATGAAGATTGGTATTTCTATTCGACAGATAATGAAGTTCCAATTGGGAGATAAGATTATCAATATTTTCTTCATTCGAAATGATGGTTGGGATAACAACCATTGTACGGCATTCGATCGGTATCGATTTGGAAAAATCGAGCCGAGGTAGAATATCCGGTTTTGCAAAAAGTGTAATTATCCAATTGACGAAGAATACTGCAAACTGGCTAATGAAAATAAGAAAGAGAAATGATAAAATTATGAAATGCCAATGTGTTATTGATATTTCTTTAGATTGAAAGACAGAAACAAATAGGATAAATCCTAGTAGAGATAATATAGCTATAGATCCAGCATAAATAGCTAAGGGAGCACCTCTTAATACATTTTTTATTCTTGTTGAGACAGTCTTTTTTACATCAATTTCTTTTTCGAGTAAATATTTTCCATCACCTATTAAAAAATAGCCCACATGAGCTTGTCGTGTGCCTGTATCTTTATACAATTGGGTTAATGTAATTGCAGATTGAGCGATTTCAATCTCTGATCTAAGGCTGTTTTGTGCTAATGATTCTATAATATGTCGATAATGGTCACGAGTATTAAAATCCATAGATCCATAAGTTCCGGAGGGATCTTTAAGTAAGATTTGCTCTACAATACTTTGTTTTTCAACAAATATTTTCCAGTCGGTTGTATTTATAAACCGGAGACTATTTATGATATGACTAACAGATAATTGATTTGCTGCCTGATTTTGATTTTCCTGATAGATCAGTTCGTCTATAAAAAGCCCGTCCTCCGCCAGTTTTTGTTCAAGCCAATTCCGGGCTATCTGTAATGCCGAATTTTGAGACGATAACCGTTGACTGAATTCCGATACAAAAGAACCGGATGTCGGGATATCGGAATGGGACATATCAGCTACTATCTCAATCAATTTGGAGGGCTTTTTGAGAGCGGTATCTTCCAACTTGTCGACCCACAGTTTTGCTGTATCTCGATGTTTCGTATTTAACTGTAATCGAGTTGCAATACGTTGCAAATTTTCGATTAACGCCAACCGTAACATAATAGGAATTGCCCATAACTCTCCTATCTTGAGGGCAGATTTTATTTGGTATGTCTTATAAAAAGCAGAAAGCGATTCTATATCAATCTGAGAATCTGTATGGGAGATGAGTTCTATGACTGAAGAATATATACGAGGTATCCCTTTATATTCACCTTTTAAGAGACAAGGAAGTTCTTGGTTATACTCCTTGGGGTAGTGATGTCGGGCTAATAAAATATGCTCTTCAATTAAATAAAAATTGTCGATCATCCATTCGATAGCGGGAGTTACATAACTTCGATTGCTACTTGTTAACATTTTATTATTGAAATTGTGCAGAACACCATCATTATAATCTAATTGCTCTCGCAGATAATTACTCTGTGTACTCCCTGTTGCCTGATGATCCTCTCCAAGTGCTTTCGAATACTCTGCCAACTGTTCTGTATTAAACAATTCACCGTAAAAAGGTTTATTATTGACTTTGTTTTGGAATTTCTTATAACTTCTAAAATCTAACATATTTGTTTCTTCTGTTTATTTTAAAAGGTATGCTGATTTATGGGTGTTTGTGTTACATAATATCTTCAATAAGTTACATAATTCTTAGGTAAAGTCATCAAAAGTGTTGAAACTATTAATTATCTAACTTATGGCTTTAATTATGTAATATATTTTCGATAAGAAATCCTGATCTTGAAAAACTATTTAAAACAAAAAAACTATGTCAAAAGAAGAAAAAGGAAAAGATAGAGCAGACAGAAAAGCTCCTCAAAAGAATCTAAAAGAGAAACGAGCGGATAAGGCTAATAAGCGAGCAGAAAAGAATCGTAAAGGATTGGATGACTTGAAAAAATAACGATTAAGGCCCGGGCATTGTTTCTAGTTGGAGTAAATATTTCCTAAGGAGAAGGGACTAACTCTCATTCAATGCCTTGTGCTTTAAATAAAGATTACTTATGATAGTTGAATTTTCTTATTGGTTTCCTGCTGTGATAATTTTAGATAAAGAGACTTTTTCATAGGCTGAGACAATTAAATATCCAAGCAAAGCTATATAAAAGGTTATAAAGCACAAAGCAAATCGTTGATATGGCAGCATTTGGCGTTGATTGGCACAGGTGAACTTGAATATTTTTTTTTCACCGATATACACCTTTCATATGGAGAGCCAAATAAACAAGACTTCCGGCAAAAATACGATTCGAGGTATGAGAAGTACATTTTTTACAACGGAACAAAGCTCGGTCTTGTGTTTTAGATCGAAATATATTTTTGTATAGAGGATGAAAAGAATAGTGTCGATTTTTCAAATTATTCTTTAAAACGAGAGGTATCGACTTTGTTTTTTGTTTTCGATTTATAATTTCCAAATTTATAAGAGAAAGATAAAACTATTGATCGAGAATCTGGAACAATATCCATGAATATATTCTGATTAGCATATGTTCTCCTCATATTAGGGGACCATGTATTAAAAAGATCTTTAACTCTCCTCTATTCTGTAAAAATTCCATTTGCCCCCAGCATTAAGGCTCCATATCTCATTTAACATTGAAGGTCCTTGAATACTTTTTGATAAATAAGAAAGTGAAATATTCATTTTTATATCTGGATTGGTCGAAATCTTTATTGAATTATCTAAATTAAGATATTTCATCCACCAAGCATTTTTGAAAGATATATCAAAAAATGATTATTCCTTACTTTATCATGATAGATATTCATCGATAATCTAGTATCTCAAAAACATTTAAAGATTACTCCAAGTATGCCGTCGAAATTTTTGATGAAGCTAAAAAGAGAAAAGTGCGCGAGGAACAATTTCCTGTTGATGTTCAAAAGGCTTTCGATATGGGAAAACGGCTAAGCAAATAAAATACTAATGAAGGTTTACATGCACACAAAATCCATTTATACCATAATTATGCGAGCAAAATACCGCATATATGGTATTTCACATTTTATTAAATGTATGTTAATTTGTATCGAAATCACTATGATAATATAAGTACGGCAAAAATGAAATCATTTTCTAAACAATCGACCCCCTCTTTTCAGGAGAGCACTAATTCCGGCACATTCTTTTGCTCAGCCCTTTCCGGCTTCGAAAACTTTTCTTCTTTCCGAATGCGAATGTGTTGCTGTTAATAGCAACATAAAATCCGAATTAATCAATTATAAACTTTTCGGTTTTATATGGTTGACAGGCAATCTGTCAACTATATGGAATACATATATCCGTATATAAAAAACGAACACTTCCTTGTCCGACGGCAAATGGCTTTGGAAGTGCTCTTGATAAAGATTAATTTATCCATGGTAAAGATAACTAATTTCTTTAAAGGAAGTTGTACTTCTTCCTTTTCTGTCAAAAAATGTACCCGTATTTTACTGGTTTTATTCATGTGTCCACTGGTCATCCATGCTCAGGCAACACTGACAGGATATGTCCTTGATGACAAAACAAAAGAGCCGCTAACCGGAGCTACTGTCGTTGAACAGGCTACAACCAACGGAAGCAGTACCGATGCCGACGGTCGATTTGACCTGAAAGTATCCGGCAGGTTTCCCCTTAAACTATCTGTCCGTCTAATCGGCTATAAAGATCAGGAGGTCTTAGTAAGGAATACAACAGATCCAGTTAACATATATCTTACGGAAGATATTAATGCACTCAACGAGGTTGTAGTTGTTGGTTATGGAACACAGCGCAGAAAAGAACTTACCGGTGCTGTAGCGTCGGTTTCCAAAGCTACTCTGGAACAACCGGCTACTTCGGTAAACGAACTTCTGGGAGGGAGTATCGCGGGGCTGAACGTCTCTCAAAATTCAGGGCAGCCCGGAACAGGATCTGCAATCCGTATCCGTGGCGGGAATTCGATTTATGCAAGCAATGAGCCGTTATATGTGATAGATGGCTTTATCTTCTTTAGCGAAAAAAATGCGACTCAGGCAGGTGTAGGTAATATTGATGGAAGCCTTGATCCTTTGGCGGCGATTAATCCTTCGGACATAGAATCGATAGAAGTGTTGAAAGACGTATCGGCAAAAGCTATCTATGGTTCCCGCGGCGCAAATGGAGTAATCCTCGTGACTACAAAAAAAGGTAAACGGGGAGGAAACACTATTCGCTATCAATATACCATAGGCGTGGATAAATCAGTGAAAAAGCTTGATCTGTTAACAGCTAAACAATGGCTCTCAATCCAGAAAGAATATTTCAACGATAAGCCCAGCCTGTATTATAGCCAGGAAGAGATTGCACGGTTTGATAAAGGGACAGACTGGCAAAATGCAGTGTTGCAGACCGGAATTTCACAAACCCATGAATTATCGATCAGCGGAGGGGATGAGAAAACCCGCTACCTTATCTCAGGTAATTATACGGATCAAAAGGGCATTATCCTTAATTCAGGCTTCAAACGGTTTAGCGGGCGGCTGAATTTAGATAAAGAACTATATCAGAATCTGAAAGTCGGACTTACCGCCACAGTAAACAGAAGCACACAGGATGCGCTCACTACTTTTGAAGGAGCCAATTATAACGATTCACCTTATTCCCACGGGATAGCCAATTCTCTCACTTATGCCTTATACATGCCTCCGGTATTGTCCATTTACAATGCCGACGGGAATTATAATTATAAGAATCCGTTCGAATATAGTTATCTGAGTTATTACGGACAGGCTGCAAACCCGGTCTCGGACTTAAAGAACAGCATTGGGCAAACCATAAGCACATCGTTGTTGGGTAATTTCTTTGTCGAATACAATATCCTTAAAGAACTGAAGGCAAAGGTCAACGCAGGAACAAATACTGATTATATTACACAAAACTATTTTGCCCCACCCTATACGGCACTGGGCCTAAATCAGGATATCCGGGGGATGGGAGCTATCGGAAACAGGCGTACTGATGTCACTCAATATGAGTTTTTACTCTCATTTACAAAACAGCTCAACCCGGTTCACTTTATTGACTTATTAGCCGGATATACTTATCAGAATACGAAAACGGACTTTTCTGTAAGCAAGGCCAATCATCTCGAGTCTTTCGATAATCTGGCTACAGGGAATGAGCTTCCTTCTATTTCGCGTAAGCAAAAAGCTTCATTCAACTCATTTCTGGGCAGAGCAAATTATACATTGCTGGAGCGGTATAACCTGACAGCAACGTACCGGGCAGATAAATCTTCACGTTTCTCGAAAGGCCATGAATGGGGCTATTTCCCTTCTATCGGATTCTCATGGAATGTAAACGAAGAAGAATTCGCAAAGCCTCTTTCCCCGGCATTAAGCACATTAAAACTTCGTTTGACTTATGGAAAAGCGGGCAATCAGGAAATAGACTTCGACGAATACGAACAATATTTCAATACCGGAAGATATAATGGCGCTCCGGCTTACGATATGAAAAATCTGGGCAATTCTGATCTTAAATGGGAGACAACAACGGAATACAATACCGGAATAGACGCCGGATTTTTGAATGACAGATTTACCCTGACAGCCGATGTTTATTATAAAAAAACGCATGATCTACTACTCCGGATACCTGCTCCTTTAGGCTCGGGAACAAGCGAAAAGCAGATTGCCAATATTGGAAATGTTATTAATAAAGGATTTGAGTTCACCTTGAATGCGAAATTGATAGAGCGGAAAAACTTTTCATGGTCTGCTTCGGCCAATATTGCCCGTAATATAAACCGCATTACAAGCCTGGGTGAATATGATGGATTGACCGAAGGAAATGACCAGGAACAAATCTTACGCGTAGGAGAATCGGTTGGTTCTTTCTATGGCTACCGTTTTTTAGGAGTGGTACAATCTGATGAGGATATTTCAAAACTGCCTACAATAGGAGGGCGGACCCCGCAACCCGGAGATGCCAAGTTTGCCGACATAAGTAGTTCTGATGGAAACCCTGATGGCAGGGTAACCCCTGAATCTGACCGCGTAGTTTTAGGCAATATTCAACCTGATTTTACCTATGGTTTTTCCTCTTCAGCTTCTTATGGCAACTTCGACTTTTATATTCTGTTGCAGGGTTCACAGGGAAATCAGGTTTATAATCTGCTAAGGCGTTATCTTGAACGTCCGAATGATTCCTATAACATGTCGGCGGCTTTGTTAAACAGTTGGACGGAGGCCAATCCATCCAATACAATACCTTACCTCGGTAGCACACGTGCGACAGAACTGGATAGCCGGTATGTAGAAGATGCTTCATTCCTGAAATTAAGAAATGTGACGCTCGGCTATACAATCCCAATCAAAGTAAATTCCTCTTCAGCGAAAGTGCGTGTTTTCGCTTCTGCACGAAACCTTCTTACGATTACTAAATATAAAGGCTACGACCCGGAAGTTGCCAGTGGTGTAGACCTCGGAATTTACCCTTCTTCCAAAAGTTTTATGGCTGGAGTAAGCCTTACTTTCTGAATAGAAAATCTTGTTATTATAAACCCAAATTGATTGCTAAAATGAAAAAGAATCTGTTTTTTTCAATAGTGCTGTTTGCACTCTTTTCCATTGCATTGTTTTCTTGCAGTGATAATAATGATCCTGACAATGGAGGAGAGAATTCTTCTTCAGTGAAAACCAAAGCAGAAGCCGAGGCTCTTGCCAATGCGGTATATGGCCCGCTACAAACATTATCTTCGTCTTATTCATTCCTGTTGGAATCGGCTACAGAAACTACTATCTCGTTTGAAGAGGTAGACGATTCCAAAGATGGGCCTCAGGTGAGTGTATTTGAAACAACACCGAGCAACTGGTATCCAATCAAGGTGTTTAACCGTTTGTATAAGAGTATTGGGGCGGCAAATCTGGCAATAGAAGAAATTGGCACGGCAAATACCAGCTCGAATCTGACAGAAGCAGATAAAACCCTGTTGGTAGCACGTTCCAAATTTATCCGTGGTTATAACTATTTCCAGTTGGTACAACTTTTCGGAGAAGTACCCCTGGTACTGACATCTAGCAGTACAGAAAGGACGCGTGCATCTATCGATGTAGTGTACGATCAGATTGTTAAAGACCTGACAGATGCTTTACCTAATCTTCCTGAATTTGACAGTAATAAATCAAACCCTTCACAAGGAGCTGCAAACACAATTCTGGCAAAGGTATATCTAACATGGGGGCAAAAGCCTCTTTCGCAATCAGATATTTCTGCAATTTCGGGTACGACCGATCCCACAAAACCGGCCCCCGATACAGAAAAGCTGCAAAAGGCTGTGGAATATGCAAATAAAGTGATAAACAGCGGTAAGTATCAATTATTGGATAGTTACAATGGCATATGGGGTGTGGCTAACGAAAATAATGCTGAAGTCATCTTTTCTATCCATCATGATGGAGATGGAATCGATGCACAAGGCAACCATCAGACACATTGTGGATTCACATGGCCTAAGAGTGCAAGAACAGACCCGCATATCAGCTATGCCGATATTACACTCGAAAACCGTATCCCCGACGCTAATGATACCCGCAAGCTCTTCTCTTATGCAACACGCATAGAGTATACCGATGCTGTAGTGGATACATTGACCTGGCCGGTAAGTATTGTCCGTCCGGGCAAATGGATACATAGGACAACTGATGGCACTTACAGGGCTGTAGATGAACAGCCGAATAATATCGACCATATTGACTTCCGCTATGCAGAGGTACTGCTTATAAAAGCAGAGGCACTATTTTTCTCTAATAAAGCATCTGAAGCTTTACCTGTTGTAAATGAAATCAGGAAAAGAGCTTTTGGCGGTCATTATGAGCATGGGGGAAAACTATCGACACTCACAAAAGAGGATTTGTACAACGAATGGGACTATGAATTTGCTTTTGAGCAAAAACATTGGGTAAATCTGGTTCGTTGGAGAACATTGCTATCTCAGGTCAAGAACACCGTACCTAATTATGAATATTATAAACCTGAATATCAGTCGGCTACAACTATAAAGACTGCATTTCCAGAAATAGCAAATAAGATAAATGCCGCATTCTATGCCCGTGTACATAGCCACCTGCACGCTAAAATTGATAACTTACATGGGAAATTCTATCGCTTTCCTATACCACTGAGTGAGGATTATACCAGCTTAGGTATCACTCCTCAGAATCCGGGCTATTAAAAAATATTTCTAAAAACAAACCTGTGTTATTGTATGCTGATAGCACAGGTTTAATTCTTTTATAAATGAAAACTATAATTCTGAAAATAATATCGAATACAACTTTCAGCCTGCTTTTGTCGGTCGTTATCGGTATGCTGATCGGCATGTTTGCTAATGAAACCGTAATAAGCGTTATACTCCCCATAAAACATGTATTGGGGCAGATCATATTTTTTCTGATACCTCTGCTTATTTTTGGATTTATCACACCTTCAATAACTAAGCTGAAAAGAAATGCATCGAAACTATTGAGTGTTTCCCTGATACTAGCCTATGCTTCATGTATCGGAAGCGCAACGCTGGCTGCTGTTGTCGGTTATAAGTTGATTCCACTTTTTGACATTGTACCCGCAACAGAATCTTTGAAAGAGATCCCTGAAATGATATTCCGGTTGGATATACCTCCTCTTATGTCTGTTCTTTCAGCTTTAGTCCTTTCATTCATGCTGGGACTTTCTATTATATGGACAAAATCAGATAAGATAGAGAGTGCATTATATGAGTTCCAGAATCTGGTATTTATAATGGTGAAAAGGTTTCTTCTCCCCATATTGCCCTTATTTATTGCTACAAATTTTAGTGTACTGGCATATGAAGGGGCTTTAGCATCAAGATTGCCTGTCTTTTTTGCAATCCTGATTGTTACTGTCCTTTGCCATATAACATGGATGACCATACTGTATAGTTCGGCAGGGATATATTCGCGGAAAAACCCGTGGCATGTACTCAAATATTACGGCCCTGTGGCACTGACAGCTTTAGGAACGCAGTCTTCTGCAGCGAGTCTGGGTGTCGCCATAGAGCAAACAAAGAAAAGTCCCGTATTACGGAATGATATCAGGAATTTTGCAATCCCGTTATTCGGAAACATTCATTTTGTGGGATCGATTCTGGATGTTGTGTTTCTATCTCTTGCTGTATCACAATTGTTGTACGGCACGATGCCGGGATTGGATAAAATGCTTGTATTTATTCCTCTGCTGGGAATATTCGCTATTGCTGCACCGGGATTGCCGGGAGGAACTTTGATTACTTCCCTTGGATTGATTCACGCTGTTCTAGGTATCGATGAAGCAGGAACGGCATTAATGATAAGCATTTTTGCCCTTCTTGATAGTTTCGGGACGACTCATAATATAACCAGTGACGGAGCTCTGACATTGATTCTTAGTTCATATGCGGACAGGCATGAAGAGAGTTTAAATATTGAAGAACAGGAATGACAACTGCTAATCAGAAAGGACACAGTAAATCACTCTAAAACCTCCCTTGTCTTTTTATAACTATTGAAACTCTTAAAACCAACCAGGTATATCAGTTCTTCTTCACTGAGATCAGCATAAGAGGCGGATTTTTGAATCTTTTCCAACTCTTCCAGCCTGCATTTATTTATATACATGCTAAAACTCAGTTGGTAGTTGTCATTAATAAACCTGGAGAGATATGTCCTGTTCGTGCCTAGCGACAATGCCAGGTCTGTTATCTTCAGGTTGTAGTCCAGGAATGGCTTTTGCTTTTTTATAAACGATTCAAACTCTTTCTTATTCAGTGAGCCGTAATTGCCCGTTTCAGCCTCCTTTTCCTGAGTGACTATATCCTCTGCTGTCAGCACATAGTTGTTTGTAAAAATGTTGTAGCAGAGGATTATATCGAAAATGAATGCAAAACAGTTAAAAGATATCTTTGTCAGGTACTCGATATTACTTCCCGGGGCAGAAAAGAAGAACAGTACCGGAATGGGGACATAGGTCACCAGGTAAATAAGCAATACCTCGTATATCCAGCGCAGGGAGGAAGCCTCCATATTAGCCGAGTAATGGATAATGCTTTTCCTGTATGTGAGAACCCTCCTGACCGACAAAACAAAATATACTATGATGAATATGCTTCTTATAAGAATCCGTAAATAATGGAATCCGCAGAACCACTCATAACCGTCCGCTATATATATTTCTTTGGTGGGCAAGCCTACCCTGATTTCGTCCGGGACGAACAGGCTCCATGTCGTATAGGTCAGATATAGTATTACAGGAAAAACATAGTGTTTATACGGGAAAACCCCGTCTTTGTGAAGCCTTGTAATTAAAAAGATGATGTGATAAAAGCCTACCGAAGCCAGCAAAACCACCAGATAGAACAATGAGGATATATTCAGGAATATTCCTATCGCATAGTTTAGAAAAAACGTACATACATGATACAATACAAGGATCAGGTAAAAATAGATGGTATAAATTTGCGTTTTCCTGCTGAGCCCGTTTTCCCCGGACGAATAGATTTGCTTGGCCGATAATAATATGGCACAAAATATTGCAGCGAAAATAGAAATAGAGAAGGCTGCCAAAAGTATTATCTGATCGGGTGTTGTCATATATCGCTTATTCCCTTGTCTTTCTTACATCTCCAATAACTCCTTACACTTCCGAATCCTGCCTGCTTGCATAATGACCCGATACTTTTCCCCCGGTTTTCGTCCATTTGCAGGAGTTTTTCCATTTCAGCCATGCGCCAGGAGTTTATATATTGCCTGAAATTCATCCCATAAACCTCATTGATAAAGCGGGATAAGTAGCTCTTATTAGTCTTGAATACATCCAGAAGACCGGTAATCTTCAGTTCCGTATCAAGATAGGGCCTGTGAGTAGCAAAATACTGCTCGAATCCCTTCTGGTCTATCAGGCTATTGTCCGCCGGTGGATCTTCCTTGTCCCCTGCCTTTAAATCATTCAGGATATCCGTGCGGATATTCATTATATTTCCTCCGCGGGTCATTACGCTGTTACTGATATCCTGATAAACAAATACATAATCCCTTAGCAATGTATGGTATGTCAACAAGGTACATATCAAAGGATGGACAAAAACGTATAATACCAGGGAGGTTATGGTTACATTCAGCGCATAAAGTACCATGCATCCGATATATATAAACCTCAAAATGATAAGCCAGTACATCCAATTTATATGTATCTTGCTTTTATCGCCGGAGAATTTCCTGCTCAGCATTTCATGGTACAACCTAACTTTCCGCCAGCTCAGGATTGCATAGAAAAGAACATACAAGCTACAGGTAATATGGAAATAGTTTTCCAGATAATGGCCTACATCTCTCAGGGAACCCAGATGTGGGAACTCTCTGTAATAAAACAGGGACTGTACGAGTAACAGCAATACGGGTACATAATAATGGTATACGGATATCGCTTGTTTTTTCCTCTCGCTGGCAGTCACCTCTGATATAAAATGATAAAATAATACCTGCATCAACTGTATTCCCATAGACGATAATGGCAGGATATACCTGATAATACCTTCCATTATATTGAACATGCCAGAGAAAAACAGGATGGTGAGCGACAAAAGGAAATAAAAAAGCAAAATTATCCTTATACGGTTTTCTTTAGGGGGTAATTTCTGCCGTAAAGAATAAAAAATCAGACAAAATGATGCCAGGGCCGTTGTAGCCGGAATAAATGATATTACACCATTTAAATCACTGAAGTATATACGGACTAATTCCATGACATCGTCGATGTGTCAAATTGTATATTCTGAAAAAATAAAACCGAAGTAAAATTACATATAAAATTCAAGATAAGAATAATTTATAACTATTTTACGTTTTGTCACATCAAATATTTTATGCAAATACAAATTTAGTTTTACTATTTGCAACAATTTTGCATCGAATTTTTAAATCAGTTGGGAATAATCAATCTTGAAGCCGAAAGTCTTATTTTCTCAGGCCTTAACTATTATATAATATGACAATTAAAAATAAAAAAATTCTTTTTCATTTAATCTTTTTACTCTTTTCTTTCAGTCTCGCAAATTTGCAGGCTCAGGTAACGATAGGTTCCGGTAGTGCTCCTCAGGAAGGAGCCCTCCTTCAACTGAAGGAAACCGAAAACGAAGATGATAACTCCAGCAGGGGATTACTTTTTCCCCGCGTATCACTTGTCAAAGCGAATGAACTATTCCCGATGTACGGTATGCCCGGTAATGAAAACGCAGCCTACATAACAGATAAAACTACAGTGGGTAAATCCCATACCGGTTTGGTCGTATTCAATACAACAGACAATCCAACTCAAACACAAGGAAAGGACGTTTTCACTCCGGGCCTGTATATCTGGGATGGCAGTTTATGGAAAAGGATGGACAGCAGGTTAGTTGTCTCCCCGGAGATTCAGGAATTAAAGTGCGCCAGTGCCACCTTATCCCCTGCGCAGTATCAGGCAGGTACTCCTTATTCCGGAACACTGATAATACCCTATATCGGAGGTAACGGCGGAGAATACAGCTCGCATACGATTTCTACGACTAACGGCCTGACCGCAACATTGCAACCCGGGAATTTAGCTGTAGGTAACGGCTCTCTGTATTATAGCGTCGAAGGTACACCCATAGGATCATCACCTGTAACCACCGAGTTTGTAATAACTGATTTCCTGGGACAAAATTGTTCCGCTATAGTCGGGGATGTAAAAAATATTAAAGTAATGGAATATGCAAGATCAGTCATTGCTCTTCCGGATATTCCATCTTTAGGGCAAGACATTTATACAAACCCTCTTACAATGGGAAACCTGAATATCCGGTATATAAGGTGGAACTATTTATTAGGAGGAAGTGGAGAAGGTTTTCAACTATCGACGAATATCGATACGCATTTAAGTTATTATTATGACAAAGCCGGATCAGGAGGACATTACAGCCTCTGGGGCAAGAAATCCCTGAGGGCGGGCACATGGCTGGCTTTGGATAAGGGAGACAATGTTTACCAGAGCAGCAGCACTGCTTATACAATAAATTCGGATAATCGGGATTTTGCGGTATTACTGGTATCCCTTCACAATACGCAGGAAGTTTACAGGGTAACATTTAATATAAATGGGAATATTGCAGCCTCAAATGGCATTCCAAGTATTCCTGCCACGCTGACTACCTTTATTGAAAGGCTGGAATAAACCTATTATCAAGGAACGCTACTTCCCTGCACGTTTTTATGATAATAGTTCCAGCCTGGACAAACCGGTTTCCGGGATCTCTTATTTTTTAGCTTATTTTCTTTACCTCTGATAACGCCAATCTGTAAATTTTAAGTTTGTCTTGCATGAAACATCAGTACCCGCCAGGGAGATATTGCTTATAATTTTTAATATTAGTTTGTCTTCTATTTGTCTCATACTTGCTTATTCCTGTCCGCCACTTGTGAAAGCAGCCGGCACGGAACTTGGAGGGTATTGATGTTTTTAGATGAAATAATGCAATGATTTACAATAATCCTTTGGATATACAAAACAAAGTTATAAACTAAACAGAATTAAACGACATGAAACTAGCAAACTTTAAACAAACACGATGTGTACGGACAATATCCAGAATGCTGCTGTTGCTGGGGGTATTCTCTTTTACACAGACTATACTCGCCCAGGTCACAATCGGTTCGGGCATACCTCCCTCCGCGGGAGCTTTGCTGGATTTAAAACAGGAAAATTCAACCAACGGAGGGGCTAATTCAACAAAAGGCCTGCTGCTCCCACGTGTTAATCTTACCGATTGGAGAAATTTATATCCGATGTTCTCGGCCGATACTGGTTATATAAATAATGTGGGAGATAAAAAAGATAATTATGATAAGGCACATGCAGGAATGGTGGTTTATAATGTAAACAACTGTCTCAACACCGTTACTGCTGACGGTACAGGCGCTTATGTATGGAATGGACTAAGATGGGAATCCCTATCTGATCAAACATCTTCTTTAGCCTCAGGTGTCCAGGTGCATGCAGATCAGGATGGGAATCAATTTTATTCCGGAGATTTTGGCGATGCGGGTCGATGGATGCTTTATAATCTACGTGCCCGGAAATATGCGGACGGAACCCCTCTTCCCGCATCTCCAAGTTTAGACTTCACCGTGGATGAACCTATGTGGTTATATCCTATGCCCGACGGAGGAGATGGTATGGACGACAAATGGGTGAAAGACTATGAACCGCTTGGTTTAATGTATAACGGTTATGCTGCATTAGGAGGCCATAAACTATATACTATAGACCAAGGTCAGGAAGAGAGTGAAACCCCTGGACCTGATGAAGTTGAATCTATCGGCGCCGGAAAGGTACAAGGTATCTGTC
This sequence comes from Dysgonomonas sp. GY75, assembly GCF_015234155.1. Lineage (NCBI taxonomy): Bacteria > Pseudomonadati > Bacteroidota > Bacteroidia > Bacteroidales > Dysgonomonadaceae > Dysgonomonas > Dysgonomonas sp. GY75. Next base: position 30,643 of record NZ_JADCLQ010000007.1, on the reverse strand, counting down.
CCAATGGATGGCATATTCCCAGCGACCGTGAATGGAATGAGCTTGAAAAGGAAATATATAACAAACGTGAAACATACAGTAGTTATATTCCGACAGATACTCCATTCTCCCCAGCAACATGGAATTCCGGCTGGGAAACCCAAGCGCCATATCCTCCGGCCTGGTTTAGAGGATCAGATTCGTCGAATGGGCATAACCTGGCTATGATAGCCCCTTGTCAGACATCTGTTTCAGGAAATACTTTAAAAAGTAAGCCCTCTACAAAAGGTGGTTTTTATGTGATCCTGGCCGGCAGAATTACGACAAACCCTGTTAATACTCTAAACTTTGGTTCCGAAGGTAATTTAGTTTCAAGTTCGTTAGCAAATTCTGCGGGTTACGGAACTCCAGAAATGTATACCCGTAATTTTTTCTCAAACAATAGTAAAGTTCGAAGAAGTAAGCTGATGTATAGCATGTTTGTATCAGTACGATGCAAAAAAGATGTTCCATAAGTATTGATTATCAGTAAGTCTACCGAGAAGTACGTGTTGCGGGAGTAAAATGAGCCAGTCAGAGGTGGGGTATACAAAAAAGAGGCCGGAGATTTTGCTCCGGCCTTCCTATTCGTGGTATGCGCATTCTTTATTCTATGCTCCAGTTCTTGGGTAGTAGTTCTTTCAGGTCTTTCTCATCCCTCAGAAAGTATGGCAGTTTTTCCAGGATGTCTATAAGCCATTCCCGCGGGTTTACATCCGCTTGTCGGCAGCAACCCAGTAGGGTATACATGATCGCCGCGTGCTCAGCGGCAAGGTGGTTGCCGCAGAACATATAGGCGTGCCTGCCGACAGCAACGGGATGCACGGCAGATTCGGCTAAATTATCCAAAAGGTTTGATAATGCTGTTGAGAACTCTGTGCGTCCGATCGCGTTGGGAAAAATTATCTTTTCTGCGGTAACGATGACGCCGCGGAAGACGCCGCTGTTATCTATTCCTTTATGGGATGCTGCAAAGCGGCCGGAGCGGCCTTCCGCACATGGCTGATCTACTTCCTTGACCACATACGTCAATACGATGATGACTACTCGAAGGATCTGGCGGAGCTATTACCGGACAACTTATTAGCTGCCGGACGGCTAGCCGTATAAACCTGCCTCAAAACCCTGTAGCAGGGATATGGACCCACCAAATAGTTCTTTAAGCCCTGTAACAGGCCTTGCAAGCCATGCTGCTTGGGTTCGCCAGCAATCACGTCATGAGAGATTTTTGCTCCAGATATGATGATATCGCAAAACGGATCCACTGAAATCTTTGCGCCATTACAAAAGGGTGTTCACCGAATACTTACCACAGTTGATACATTGACTTTCTTCCATGTATATCTTACGGTGCAAAGGTTTCTTATATTTCATTCTGATGCATTTAAAATATTTCAATTTTTACTATCCATAAAAGAAAGAACAGATAAGGGCGTGAACGCTGGCGAAGCATGTCTATTATCTCTTTTTTACCTGTTGTAAATCCGCTGATAGCTCCCCAAAACGATTTTCCTAATGTACCTGTAATGATCTCAACTTTACCACGCAGATTAAACAATTCGGTAGTTCCACGGCCGGTTTTACCGACTACACCCGCTGAATGTGATTCGTCTATCATTATCATGGCATCGTATTTCTGTGCCAGTTCGTATATCTTATCCATCGGGGCCACATTGCCGTCCATAGAGAATACACCATCTGTCACTATCAGCCGGAAACGTTGCGACTGTGCCAGTTTCAACTGTTTCTCCAAATCTTCCATATCCGCATTTGCATAACGGTAACGGACAGCTTTACAGAGGCGTACGCCATCTATTATGGAGGCATGATTCAATGAATCGGAAATAATGGCATCCCGATCGCTCAACAACGGTTCGAATACGCCGCCATTAGCGTCGAAGCAGACTGCATACAAGATCGAATCTTCCATGCCGAAGAACTTGGCAATAGCTGCTTCCAGCTGTTTATGTAAATCCTGAACGGTTGTATATGGATTAGAAGAATTCCAGTGTCTACTTTCGCATATAATTTTTCTTTTTGATGCAAAGGTAGATAACTTTAATCCTTAGTGGTGAGAAGGGGCACCGAAGGCTTCAACAGAATAAAGTTACCTATTGTCTTTTTGCTTTAAAAATCGGTTTGTCAAGTATTTCCGTACCGGTACATCATAAAACTTCAAACATATATAAGCTAAAATAATGCTTCCTATAACAACTGCTGCTGCACCGGGAGATGATTCCTGAAATGTGAGATTATTATTCTTTACCCAGGCATAATACAGGTAAATGAAAGGGTAATGTACCATATACAAAGGATAAGAAATATCTCCTAAGAACTTGCATATCCGGGTCATATACTTATCGGTACTTTTTCCTGAGGCCCCGAGATAGACAAGAAGCGGAAAAATCACGATACAACACATCGTGTCATACATTCCATTCATCCATAAATATTCGGCTCCACCTATGCGTGGTACAGCCAAAAGGGCAACGACAGACAGACTACATATCCAGAAAGCTCCCTTTACCTTAGCAGGCTTGAAAATACGGGATAGAAGCAATCCGGCAGAAAAAGAAAATAACAACCTCAAGAATCCTCCGGTAAATTCTGTCCCGGTCAGTGAAAATCCGACACATAAATCACCTAACGGGCCAAATATGGCAAATGATGCCAGGCCGCATCCGGCAACAAAAACTAATACAGTAAGAGCTGTGGTAGAAAGTTTGCGGATGAACAAGGCATAGAGAATATTAGCGATATACTCAAAGAAGAGAGACCAACTTGGCCCATTCAAAGGAAACATTTCCCCCACACCCCGGATTTCGGTTCCTGTAGTAACTGGGAACAATAACATGTTAAGGAATGTAGCAATAAACAAAACCATGACAGGTACTATTGATACATCCCATACGGAGCAACCCTGAGTATAGAACATGATAGCTCCTATGATAGCCCCCATCACAACCATCGGATGCAGGCGTATAATCCTGCGTTTGATGAAGTCTTTTATTTTCATTTTCCCCCAACCATCGTCATAGGCATAACCTACAACAAATCCGGACAGTATAAAGAAGAAATCGACTGCTAAATAACCATGATTGATGCGTTGATCTAAATGGCTGGTCGCAAAAGCTTCGAATATATGGAAACATACAACTGTGATAGCAGCTATTCCGCGCAATCCGTCGAGTATGTCATAATGTGGTTTGGTGTCTGCAAAAGCAGCCATAGAGACTTGTGTTTTCAGCATAAGATAAATTTTTATTAATATTCTGCCCTTTCAAAAGAAGATTGAAAATAAGTGTTTTTTTATGCGCCAAGCTAAAAATTAGGATAAGCCATACTTGATTTCATATGTCAAATACTTCGCCCACAGGCACTCCTCTCCAGGCTTGTGGACATTCCAATCCGAGTATTTTCGCTATCGTTGGGATATAATCGTAGTCAATGACGACCCCTTTTATCTCATAACCTTTCTTTATGCCCGATCCGTATATAACAAACGGTGTTTCCACTTCCTGCAAAGATTTTCCCCCATGACCTTTCTGTATGCCTCCATGGCCTGCAACAACCATTATCACGGTTTCCTTTTCTATCCCAGCTCCCATTAAAATAGAAGCCCAATTGACAGCGCTCGACGATGGCAGCACTGACCTGGCTTTGGTTGTCCATGCGCCGGTTACTGCCAGTTTTCTAAGGTTGGGCATATTTACTTTTCCATAGGCATATCCGCCGAAACCATCACAGCCGATAACGACGACATGCCTGATACCGTTAGCCTTTATTCCGGCGTTTAGTTGCAACGGGCTGGCTATAAGCAATACATACAATAACAGTTTCTTCATTTGTCTATTAAAGATTTTGATTATTTTTTCGAGAATTTCAATTCACACATTGTGGGTTTTCATCTTCACCTTCAGCTTTTACTGCAGGCAACTTAGGGAAATTAATAAAAACACTCTGGGCGAGTAATAAAAATAATATCTTCTTCATTTTTTATAACTTTTTATGTTTTTATTATCAGGAGGATTTTTCCTCTTATCTCCAGGGTTAAATGTGCGGAAACCGCAGTTATAAATTTACTTTCCTTAACCATATATAGTTAAAAAGTAACAAAGGTAACAGATATATCGGTTATCAGTCAACACTTTTAACTTGTAAAACTTCTGTGTCTTTGCACCTTTGCGTGATACAAAATAAAGTTACTCGTAACTGTTAAAAAGTAACACATGTAACACTTTTTTCAGCTTTTTACACATGCTACTTTTTAGTTTTTCACTCTTTATTTTACTTTCCCCCTGCGGGGACCAGAGAGCCTGTTCAGTATTTCAAATAGCTAATAGCTAATAACTAATAACTAAGGACTATATCTTATAGATAAACTTCTTTAAAAAGATTAAACCTCGTGCGGTTGCCCTATTTTATTTATTTATCCTTACTTCATCCCATTGACAATCCTGCCGATGACCGAGCGCATCCCATCATAGTTTTCCTCCATAGACAGCAATAGCTTATACTGTGCCCGGGTCCGTACCAGGTTATGCGTCTCATGCTTAACCTTGTAATAATTATCCCCGTCGATGTAATCCATCAGGAAACGAAGTACCTGCTCGAAGGTAATATACAGGGCGGAGAAGGCCAGGTTGTCGATTTCAGGCTGCGTCAGGAAGGACGATGCTTCCGACAGGTACCCTCTGGTATAGCCCTCAAAGAGATCCATCTTCATATACACATTTTCAAGGTTTTCATCGTCTTCCTTTCCGGCATTTGTATAGGAGCGTATGGCATCGCCATAGTCATTCAGGCACATGCTGCTGAGTACCGTGTCCAGGTCGATAACGCATAATACCTCTCCTTGCCTGTCGAACAGGATATTGCTGATCTTGGTATCGTTATGGGTGATCCTGACGGGTATTTCTCCCGATTCGAACTTTTCCCATAAGGCCAGTATCTTATTACGGCGGCTCTCTATCCAGCCGATCTCCTCTGCGACCTGCGCTTTGCGCCCGGCCGGATCTTTTCCGAGGACTTCATCCCACTGTTTCAGACGGAAACGCATATTATGGAAGCCCGGCAATATATCGGCCAGCGGTTCTTTCATACCGGCCAGCATAGCCTGGAACTTACCAATTCCCCTTCCGCCCTGCGCTGCCAATTCAGGGGAATCTGCGTAGTCATAGGCAACCGTATTATCTATAAACAGGCAGGCAGCCCAGTATTCGCCCGCGGCATCTTTATAAAACAGCCTGCCGTCCACCGTCGGTATGACAGTCAGGGCCTCCCTTAGAGGGTCGCCTCCCCGTTCTGAGATTATCTTCTTCAGATGCGTGGTTACTTTATAAATATTATCCATCATCGCGGGCACATCCCTGAAGATATTCTTATTCTTCCGCTGGAGGATATAGTCGGGATTATTTCCCTGCGTTTCAACGAAAAACGTATCGTTTATCAGCCCTTCACCCAAAGGGCGGATTTGCAGTATGGGATGGGCGAATAAAAAATGGGGGACTATTTTTTCTAAATTCGTGTTCATCGGTATAGTTATTTTTGGTTTTCCTTTTAAATATTATTTATCAGGTCAAAGCCTGCTGATATGACTCTTTCTCCCATTTATATTATAATGATTTGTTTTGTAGTCATATAAATTAATCTTAATATTTTGTTTATAAACCGGTATGTTCTATTGTTTTCTTTTCCGGCTTCTATAACCGTTGATGCTATTTAATATAGATTTGCTCTTTTATAGATTTTCTTTTTACTCTTCTTAATTTTTTGATAAAGAATCCTTTCAGAAAAGGCGAACCAAACCTGAAAGGATCCTGCTGATACACCAACCTATTTAACTTGAAAGCATCTGTTATTTATTTTTTTAAGACCAAATCTGAAAACTGCATGATATTTGTGTATCAATTACCTGAAATAGTTCTTATCCATACTTCGAAATTCAGGCTGTCCATCCTTGCGGATACTGATATAGACATTTTCCCATTGTGTAGGAAATCCTCCGAATATAGCTCCTAACCGTATTAGTTTGAAAGAGTGGGGCCCTTTGGCCAAAGCAATGGATTTATCGCTGCGGGAGAATTTACGGGCTGTCCCGTGATTATCCTTTTCGTTGGAGATTAACAGTTGACCATCGATCCACAACTCATGATCCGTGCTGAAATAATAAACCCCGTCTTCAGGGATGGTCATGTAGCCGGTGATAATTGTCGAGTAAAAATCTTCCGGATATAACTCCCTGTAACCGTTCACCCGGTGTTTTGTGTTTTGTGGGGAAACCACATATTCCGTTTCCTCAGGGGTTTGTCCTTCTAACTCCGCTACCGACGTGAAGTAACCTTTATAGTATTCGGCTTTCAATCCGGGTTTGGCGTTTTCATCGATTTCCACGGCACGGGCATAGCTTTGTTTTTCCACTGTAATTGTACGCGCCGGACTCATTTTACCGGACAATAATACAGACCGTATCTTTAGGATCGTATTTTCCGTAAATGTTAATGGTTTGGAATATATCTCCGATGTCAAAGCCGGTTCGCTTCCGTCGGTTGTATAAACCATTCTTACAGGTTCTGTTGTTTTAAACTCAAGTGTAGCCTGATCGGTTAAAGCGATAAAATTACAAGATGGAACTCCTTTCTGTTCCGGAAGCGGAATATAATAGTTGACATCATGCATATCGAGGCGTACCCGCTGGTTTTCTATCCGCCGCTCGAAATCCTTATAATCTTTTTTCTCCCTTGGTGTCCACGATAACTCAGCCAGTGCTATGATACGCGGGTAGATATCGTATTCCATATCTTCCCCGTTGTATTTATACTCCGTCCATACATTAGCCTGGGCTCCCAGTATATGATGTCTCTTATCCGCTGCTATTTTCTCGGGAACAGGCTCATAGCCATACACTTTTTCGAGGGTCATATAACCTCCGATAGTTACGGGTAGAAGCTTCGGATCGCCTTGGTATTTGTCCAGGTACAACCAATTGCCCGGGGTCATTATCACATCATGACCCATATTCGCGGCAGCAATACCGCCTTCCTCTCCGCGCCAGCTCATTACTGTAGCCGACGGAGCAAGGCCGCCTTCCAGAATCTCATCCCAGCCTATCATTTTTTTATTATGCTTCAACAAAAACTTTTCAATACGCTGCACGAAATAGCTTTGCAGCCTTTCTTCGGCAGAATGCTCTTTATCACTTATCAGCCCTAACTCATTTATACGCGCCTGGCATTTAGGGCAGGTCTTCCATCTCCCTTTCGGGCATTCATCTCCGCCAATATGGAAATATTCACTCTCAAATAAGGGGATTACTTCTGCGATTACATCTTCCAGGAAGTGAAATGTATCTTCATTTCCAGCGCAGTATACGTCATTTGCCACTCCCCAGATATTCCTTACATCTATCTGTTTACCTGTACATGACAGCTCCGGATAAGCGGCTAAAGCAGCCACTCCATGTCCCGGAAGTTCTATCTCAGGTATTACCTCTATAAACCTTTCCTTTGCATAGGCGACGATCTCTTTGACCTGTTGCTGTGTATAAAAATAAGGGCCGTATTCATTTCCTTCGCCTTCAATCCTCTTTGCACCGGTTTCGGTCAGTTTCGGATATTTCTTTATTTCGATACGCCATCCCTGGTCTTCGGTCAGGTGCCAGTGGAATGTGTTTATCTTGAACATTGCCAGTATATCGAGTTGCTTTTTGATAAAGTCCACATCGGCAAAATGGCGGCATACATCAAGGTGCATGCCACGGTATTTAAAGCGTGGTTCGTCTTTTATACTGACGGCAGAAATATTCCATGTAATATCATCCTTTACCGGTACAGGGCTTTCTATCTCGGCAGGAAGCAATTGCATGATGGTTTGCATTCCATAAAACAATCCTTGCGGTGTTTTGGACCGAAGCTCTATTCCTTTGTCCGTCACATCCAACAAGTAGCCCTCCTTATTTACAGGAATATCAGAGGCCAGAGACAAGTTTATATAACCGGATGCCGGTTTTGTTTTACGGATACTCAGACTATGGCCTGTCGATTTTCTTATTTTTGCGGCAAAGTATGCCGCTACTTTTTCAGCGTTTTTATTACCTGCTACAAAAACTGCCTTCCCATCCAGTTTAAAAGTTCCCTCTTTAGGTGTAACCTCAAGAGGTAGCGGGGTTATGTTGAAGCTTTTATTATATGGCTTTTCCATTGTTTTAAAACTACCGGCATATAAAGGCAACAGCATAAATGTTCCCAGTAATAAGATAAAAATTTGTTTCTTCATTGATTCATTTTATTTAATAGATTTTAATTTTTTTCAATGTATATTGTACTGACAGGTATGATTTACTCTAATTATTTGTTATCTGTTTCCAATCGGTACTTTTGGTTTTCTTTTGTATCAAAGACTAAAATATGATAACCATTTCCATCGGGAGAAGATTTTATATTCAGTTCTTTTACCGATACCGGCACGTTGGTTCTTATCCTGCAGGTATTTCCATGAGTAGACAAGATTGTAGCTGTCGCCAGTTTATTGCCTTTCCAGTTTATGTCGATTTCGAAGCCTCCCCTGGCCCTTAAGCCTGTCACAGTTCCCTGCTGCCATTCTGCCGGTAATGCCGGCAGAAGATGTAATTCTTTCAGATGGCTTTGCAGAAGCATTTCGGCTATACCGGCCGTTGCCCCGAAATTACCGTCGATCTGGAAAGGCGGATGCGAATCCAGCAGGTTATCGTAAACTCCGCCTTTGTCATTATCCATACTGACGGCAGTCATAGTAGATTGACGCAATGCCGATTTTAATAATTTATAGGCATGATCCCCATCGAACAAGCGGGCCCAGCAAGCGATTTTCCAGGCACGGCTCCAGCCTGTGCCATTGTCGCCCCTGGTTTCAAGCGTTTTTTTTGCAGCATCCGCATATTTTTTATCCAGTATCGGGGAGATTGCTTTTCCGGGATACAGTCCAATCAGATGCGATACATGCCTGTGCTGGTCTTCCGGATCATCGTTCTGGTGTTTCCATTCTCTTAATTGTCCACGGCTACCGACCTTCACCCCGTTATCCAGCTTATTATACTTGTCCATAAGGCGATTGGTAAATGCTCCGTCTGTTCCCAGTATTTGCCCTGCTTCAATTGTATTGCTGAACAAGTCCCAGATAAGTTGTTGGGCATAGGGATTCCCGCTTTCCCACGGACCGTGCTCAGGTGACCATTCGTTAGGGGCTACCAGTTTACCATCCTCGTCCGCAATCAACCGGTCGAGCCAGAACTCACAGGCTGATTTCATCACGGGGTAAGCCGTTTTTTCCAAATAATTCCTTTGAGGATCAAATAAGTATTTGTCCCAGACATGCATGCAATACCATGCGTTGGCCGGACGATTCCACATCCAGTCTGAATATCCGAATATGTTATTCTGTGTTTTTATAGCCCAGCCGCGGCATTCCAGTTCGGAGGCCATTTTCGTCCATGATGGCAACAATTGCGATTCGTTGTATACATAATTAATGAAAGGCATGTGGCATTCGGTCAGATTAGTCGTTTCCACAGGCCAGTAGTTCATCTGCACATTGATATTGGAATGTATATCGCTTTCCCACGGAGGCATATTGCTGCCGTTCCATAATCCCTGAAGGTTCGATGGCAGGTTCAATCCCTGCCTCGAACAAGCTATTTCCAGATAACGGCCGTATTGAAAATACAATACTTCCAGTGCAGAATCGTATTCGCCAGCCTCATATTTACATAAGAGCTCATCCGTTGGTATCGTTGGCATGGTATTCCCTACATGTAGATAAACGCGCTTAAAAAGAGACTGGTAATCTTTAATATGTTCTTCTTTTATCACCTTAAATCCTTTTGCAATGGCTTTTTCGTTGTCAGACGCTATCTTTCCCTGCCAGTTATTCTTAATCAGGTAATCCGGGCTGCCTGGATCATAATCTGTTCCTGCCGTCAGATAAATTGTTGCCGTGTTTGCTCCGGTCACAATGATGTAATCACCATCTGTATGGATACTTCCTCCTTCGTGCTGTACAGATAACTTTGCACTATATGAAAGTAGTTCTAACTTCCCGTTAAGAGCCATCATGCCGGAGCTTACTGACGTCTTCTCGTTATGCGATCCCTGAAGAAAGACTTTAAAACTTAACTTGCCTTTCCTGCCTGAAGAGAAGCGCATGGCGATCACATTATCAGGGAAGCTTGCGAGATATTCCCTGGTATATTGCGTGCCGCCGCATTTGTAGCTTACACGGGCTATGGCGTTTTCTATATCCAGTTCGCGGTGGTAGTCCGAGATATTCAAACTGTCGAAATCAATATAAACATCCCCGAAACTTTGGTAGGCTCCTCTTATAGACGTGCTTCCTGTCCACAGTGTCTTATCATTGAACAGTATCCTTTCTTGCCTTATCCCACCGAATATCATGGCTCCGATGCGGCCGTTTCCAATTGGTAGCGCCGACGTCATCCAATCAGTGGCAGGCTTGATGTACCATAGCAATAAATTCTCTTTAGGCGGTTTGGCTTGAGCATTCACTGCTATAACTTCAAAAAATAGTAGTGCGTATGCTAATAGCCGCTTGGTATGTTTCATATTTTTTATTTAGATATTAAATTAGAAACTTTCGGATGTCACTTTTCATAGTTTTGACGGATCTTTGTTATTACTCCTATTTCGGCTATGGTATATACATCTTTATTTCCTACGCTTTCCACCGGCTTTACCTTAATATAGCGAGCCGGTTCGGGTTTATCGAACAGGACTGTCTGCTCTACCGGATTATTGGCTATATTACTGAACGTGCCGCCGCTTTTTATTCGTACCCAGTTTACACAGTCCAGACTGGCATAGAAATCGTATTTGTATATATTGGGCGCCTGCACTCTTGCCTGAGGCGTATAACTGAATCCTTTCAATGTATAACTTTGTCCGAGGTCGATAATCAAGGCTTCATCCAGATCAATAGTTGCCTGTGAATACTTGGTCCCGTCAATTACCTTTTCTACACCGGCTACCTGCGGTGACAAAACTTTCCATTCTTTTGGTGCTATGTCATACCAGGCGTTAACGGTTTCGCTTTTCCGCGTTTTATCCGCTATGGCGGCAGCTTTTACGATGCCGCCCTCCGGCAATGGAAACGGGCCTTCATATCTCGTAGATGTACCGGATGGGGTACTTCCGTCCAGCGTGTAATAGATAACAGGACCGGGTATCCTGCATTCAATGGACACAAAGCCTTCTTTATCTCTGTTTATCACAGGAATAGATAACTGTTCCGGCGATTTATAGATACCGATGGTACTTATAACCGGGCAGGCCGAGGCATTGAACTCTATCCTTAGCTTCTGCGCCGTTACGGCCGGAAAACGCAAGATACGCTTGTAACCGATCGTCGTAGCCTTTGTCAGTTCCGTCCAATTCTTGTCTTTTGCTCTCTGATACTTCAGAGTAAACGATGATACCCGCTGGCCCAATGGTATATATTCCTGCAGAAGCAGGCGGTTGAATGTCATATCTTTCTTTATGTCGATTTCTATATAAGGAGCCGGTTCGTTATCATCAGTTGTCCAGTAGCTATTGTAATTTTCATCCTGCATATTTTCCGGTGCATATTCGGAGGAGTTTCCCCTTGTAGCATTAGCTGTTATTGCCGTTCCGGCAATAAGATTTTCTCCGAATGCTTCCTCCCGTGCTTTACGGAACTCTATCAGCCTTACCGAGTCATTCGGGTGGATGCGTCCCCTGCGGTCAGGCGGGACATTCAGCAACAGATTCGAGTTTCGTCCGACCGAAGTATAGTATATATCCATCAGCTTATCCACGGATTTTACCTTGTCATCCGTAGAAGGGCTATAGAACCAGCCCGGACGAATGGAAACGTCCGTCTCGGCGGGAACCCAGGCTTCACCGCCCTGTACACCCTTGTTCAGTACATCTGCCGGCGGCGCCTCTTTGCCCGGAGCAAAACCTTTTATATTCAGTGTAGACCAGTTGGTTTCCCCGGCAACACCTCCTTCATTGCCCATCCAGCGGCAACCGGGACCTACATCGCTAAATACAATGGCCTGCGACTGGTTCCGGTATACGACCTCATGGAACATGTTCCAGTCGTACACCTGTTTTTTCCCTCCGTGTCCTTCGCCGTTGGCTCCGTCAAACCATTGCTCGAATACTTCCCCGTAACCGGATAATACTTCGTTCAACGTATTAGCAAAGATTTGATTGTATTCAGGAGTTCCATAAGCCGGATGATTCTGGTCCCAAGGCGAAAGATATACTCCGAATTTTAACCCGTATTCCTTACACGCTTCGGACAGTTCTCTCAGGATGTCTCCTTTACCGTTTTGCCAGAGGCTTTCCCTGACAGTATGAGTACTGTAATTACTCGGCCACAGGCAGAAACCGTCGTGATGCTTGGCGGTAATAATAATACCTTGCATCCCTGCGGCTTTGGCTGTTGCTGCCCATTGGCGGCAATCTACATCAGTAGGGTTAAATACCTTAGGGTCCTCTTTCCCGTTGCCCCACTCCACGTCCGTAAATGTATTCGGGCCGAAATGGATGAACATGTAATATTCCAGTCTTTGCCAACTTATCTGGTGTCCCGTGGGAACAGCGCCGTAAGGCTTAGGTGGGGCTGTCTGAGAATTAACAGATTGAATATTAATAAAAAAGTATATCAAGGTTACAATTAATAAGGATCTCATAATATATTAATTAATTTTTCGAAATAAACCAGTCTGTTTAACGGAATTTCCATTGTGATTATCTGACCACCTTTGTACAGTTTACCTTTGTCATCCTTCCATCTGCCTTCGGGCAATTTAATGGTACGGGTATTTTCTTTTGTTACTACAGGCGCGACCATATATCTTTCTCCCAGCATAAACTGGTCTTTACATTCAGCAAAACCTTCGTTAGGGAATGAATATTCCAGATGCCTTACTATAGGTTCTCCTGTTTTAGCCGATTCCTTAGCACAATTTATGATATAATCGCCGAATCTTTCATGCAGTTTGGCCATATCCTGTACAATGGCCAGATGTTCCTTGTCTAATATACGCCAGGGAGCAACCGAAAACTGCATCATAGGCATCAGGGCATGCACTTGTGCCGAACGTACAATTAGTTCTTGATCGAATTCATTGTCTTTTATATTGAGGAAGGCAGCATATGATCCCCCTCCTATCATATCAGGGCAGGTATATGAATATCCTAACAGGCCTGCGGCAATCATTTCAGGTATAAGCAGTCGTATGGCATTCCACGAATAGCCTTTATCTCCAAGCCGTTGCACTAAAGCCTGTCCGCCCATTCTCCAGCCGGCACGGTACTCGTTGAACGGAAATTCCAGACCGATCTTAGCCCAGGCTAGTGTATGATCTGTCGATATTGCATCTTTTTTATAGCTGTCGATATAACGGGGATCATAGAATGAATTATCACCCGCATCAAACTTGAAGCCATCGACTCCATATTCATACTGCATCTTTTTCAATACGTTTACAAAATAATCAAAGGCTTCGGGATTAGTCAGGTCATAGCAGGCACTTTGTCCGTTCCACCAAGGGATAATAGCCGGTGATTGCGAATTTCTTTTCTTTATCAGGTATCCTTTTGCAGCTAACTCTCTGTATTCCCGGCTATCGGCACTGACAAAAGGACATATCCAAAGCATTACTTTGAACCCCATATCATGCAGCTTTTTTACCATTCCTTTCGGGTCCTGGAACTTTTCGGGACGAAAGTCAAAATTACCATAATATTTCATCCAGTTATCATCTATCATAAGTGTTCCTGGAGGAAAGCCATGATCAATTGCCGACCGGGCATAATTAAGTATGTCATTTTCATTCTGATTATACATCAGCTCTATCCATGTATTATACTGTGGCATAGTAAAGAATAACTCATCGGGAAGCAGTCCTGTCGGCGGGTAGTATTTGTTGCAGGCAGAAAGGTATGCTTCTTTCAACGTTTTGCCTCCTTGCTGAACTTCTATTTGTTCATATTCCGATTTTAGTCTCAGTGTGTTATCGGCTATTTCAAAAGAGAAAGGTTTGTCACTCCAGATATAACGTCCTTTACTGGACAGGAACAGGGGAACTACCTGATTATTATTATTCTGAAGAGCCAGATTAAATTCTTGTATCGGTTGCAGGTAAGGCATCCTGGAACCATATGCTACAACTCCTCCCCACCAGTATTCTTTCTGTTCGAACGGAACAGCCGTTTCATAAGTTTTCTGCCCGAAAAGGTTTGTGATGAATATTAAAGTAATAAGTAGTAATGTGTTTTTTTTCATTGTCTATTAGTTATTTAGCTCGTAGTCGCCACAGTGCACTATTTTGATAATAATTCCATCATATGTTTTCTGTGTTTCCTGAACTGTTCTATATTATTATCATATTTATCAAATCCATAAATAACCTTATCAATTATACTTTTAGCAGCTTCGGGATCTTTTCTCTCAAGCATTTTGAACAGTTCATAATCTACAATTCCATCTCTCATCGCGTCAAACCGGATAGAACTGAGAAGATTTCCGTCTTTAGGGTAAATTATCCAGGAATCTCCTCCGGGTAATATATTTCCCCCTTCGTGGTTGATCAATGTTTGCTCATCAAAAGGATTTCCGTCTTCAGACCAGTAATTGAGCCCCCAATGGAGATAACCGGGTATATTATATTTAAAATTAAGCCAGTGGATGAATCTTGTTTTCAATAAAGGTAACTCAATAAATCTGTTGGCATATTCGCCTTTCGGAGCCAAACAAGTATAAAACCACGCTTCCTTTCCATTTTTATTTTGCTCATTATAAAAAGAATAATCCTTGTTCATAAAATCAAGCTGAGGAACCCAGATATCAATAATATTGTCCAGATTCTTACTGTGGCATGCTTCAATAATCAATAGCCCGGGAGCGGCCTGTTTTACAAAACGGCTGATTTCAGTATATGTTTCGGCATTTTCTTCAATAGGTTCATCGGCAATATGCTGAATATAAATTTTTTCCCACCCTTTTTCTTTCAAATGATTCATTAATCCATCGAAAAAATCAGTATAAAACCTTTTCGCACGAGGATCAGATATGGGCAGTTTATCGAACTTATTTCGAGGGTCTTTTTCTCCATTCGGGACAAATACGACAAACTGGGATATCCAATGGCTTTCTCTGGCGCCAATATGCCCTCCCTCTATTTTACCGATGACACCTTTACGAATGAACAATTCGACCGTTTTATCAAAATTAGAGAAGTCGATTGCCCATTTGTTATTTTCGAATTTAAATTCAGAAAGATGCAATGGGGAGATAAGTGCAATATTTTGCTTGTATTCTGCCATTTTTTTTGCAAGTTTATCAACACATCTCCAGTATTTATCGGAGAAAGGCTCAAAAGGGACACCGTCATTCATCCATTTCAATCTATCAGCATCTAATGTAAACCAGTTGGTAACCCATAAACTCGTTTCTTCTATCGTAACAGGGTAAACTTTTACCGAGTAATCTTTTGAAATGGAAAACAATTCTTCTCCGTTCTTTCCTGTAATTGTAACTTTTCCATTATATAATCCCGGTTTTGCATCTTCTGGAACCGGAACAGATATCCATATAGGTTGCGTATTACCAAATACCACATTTATAGACTCTTGCTCAAGAATAGGATCGGGGTAATATCCGGAATAAGAAACGATACGGTCTCTCGAATAATCCCAGATGCTCCGCCCTACTTTTACATATCCTACAAAGCCTTTTTTAGCAAGAGGAAGAGTAGATTCGCCGTTTGTAGCCGTAGAAACGTGAACTCTCAAATCGGTGATGTTATCGGTCGAACGAACTACAAACTGCAAGGTTGCATTTTCGCCTCTGATAACTTCACTTATAGCTTCTTTAGGCCGAAAGTAACTTGCTTCTGCCAATACTTTTTCAAGAGGATCGACATATTCAAATTGGATCGGAGTAATTTCCTTTGATGATATTTTTGTGAAAAATCCTTCAAAAACAAGGATAAAAAGCAGTAAGCAAATTATTCTTACAAATGATTTTATATTATTGCATATCATATTATTTAACATTTAATGGATAAATAATAAACTATCGTAAATTTATAATAATAAACCTGTAAAATAAAGCGGTTGATTGAGTATTAAAATTTCTATTGAAAAAACAGGAGGAAAACAATGCGGTTTTTCCTCCTGCAATATGATATGATTCGTTGAATCATAGATTTATCTGATTATTTACTTTGTCCAGCCCGGATTTTGTCCCAGTTTTGGATTCAACGTCAACTGGTTGGTCGGTATCGGATACAGGTAATCCCTGCCCTCATTGAACTTGAAGCCTTGTGTTCCTCCATTCAGTACATTTTTGAATATCTTGATATATCCGGCTCCATCTACTTCCAATGCACTCAGCCGTTCTTCAAATTTTTCCTGACGGGAAACATCAGGTGTCGCTTCCGGCAGATAATCTGCAAATTTGAAGCCGTTCCACTGCGCTTTTTTAGCGCCTACGGGTATTTTACCGACAATGAGTTCCCCGGCTGCCGCCCAACGCATGATGTCATCTACACGGAAACCTTCGCAAGCCAATTCAACTTTGCGCTCGCGGCGCACTGCCTGAATGATCGGAGAGAGGGACGCAAATTCGAAATTCGGATCGATTGCAACCCCTACGGATAAATGCGGCATTCCTACACGGTCGCGCAATTGGTTGATGCTTTTATCCAGATCGGATTGAGTAATCGTTCCAAGTTCGGCTTTAGCTTCGGCATATATCAACAGCGTTTCGCCATAACGGAAGTAGATGAGAGCCTGCAAGCCCTGACCGGAAGGACGCGCCTCGGCATAACGGAAGTTATGGCCCTTGTAGATCTGGTAACCGGTAGGGGTGGATTCTTCCGAATCATAACCGTCGAACGACGGAGCCATGAAATAAACAACAGGGCTAGCTGCTGCCCACCTGAGATGTTTCTTGTCGTTGATCTGGATAGTCTGGGTTAAGCGCGGATCACGGTTTTCAGCCAGTTTAAGCAACGTAGCGTCATCATAGCCTGGGGCAACAGGCGTACCGTCCGATTTCAAATAGGAATCTATCAAATTTTTAGTAGCGCCTCTTCCCGATCCGTTAGCCGAATAGCGGTCCCAGATACTGTTAATAGCTCCTACCTGATATTTACGCCAGAGAAGCACCTCTTTATTTCCGGAATAATCTTCCTGATTGAATAAATCCCGGTAACCGAATTCTGCGCCTACGCCATCGAGTGCGGGATAACCATTTGCTTCCGACATCGCTATAAGATCGCCGGATACTTTTGCTGCTTTCTCAAGGAATTTATTACTCTCGTTCGTAGCTGCTTTAAAAGCGTCATTCGCATGATATTTTTCCCATGTACCTTCATAGAGGGCAATACGGGCTTGTAAAGCCATTGCCGCCTCTTTGGTGATCCGTCCTGTCCATGCACCGCCGGCTCGGGCCGGCAGATAGTCGATAGCATTATCAAGGTCTGCCAGAATATTGGTTACAACCTCGTTGCGCGGCGAACGCTCCAAATACAGGATTTCCGAAGATGTTGTAATTGTAGTTGAGGCCCATGGCAAGTCGCCATAACGGCATAGCTTTTTAAAATAAAAAATAGAACGGAAAAATAACGCCTCCCCTACATACTGCTTTACGGCATCGAATGATGTTAGTTCTTCTACGGCTTTATAATGATCCAGGAAATAATTAATATCGCGCAAAGATTCCCAGTCACCGTTCCCCCAGCCTCCGTTATCGTCCGGTATCGTTCCTTCACCATTCATCCGTTCGTTGTAAGTGAACCGGACTTCTGTGTCGCTGCCATTGTCGGCGTCCCAACCGTATGGGCCGATGGATCCCCATCCGTCTTCTTTGGCCAGCAGGTCATTCCGGTTATACAGGTTATTGACATACAGTTTCAGGTCATTAACTGTTTTCCAATAGTTCGTGTCACTGATTTTATCCAGAGGAGTCCTGTCCACAAACTCATCATTACATGATACCGCAAGTATGAAGAACACTGAAATTGCTATATAATAGTTAAATTTTTTCATGATCTTTAATTTTAAAATGTAACATTTACACCAAATGCCCACGTCCTTTGTAAAGGGTATACCTTAGCGTTCCCATTGACTATTTCAGGGTCTACGATTTTCATCAATTTGGTAAAAGTCGCCATATTTTCAACGTTTACAAATAATCTTGCTTTTTGGAATTTTATCTTGTTTGTTATCGTTGCAGGCAGTGTATACCCTAACTGTAAATTCTTCAGGCGCAGATAAGCGGCATTTTGCAAATAACGGGTTTGTGCCTGTTTATTCTTATCGGTGGTAAAATAGGCACGAGGGTAATATCCGTCCGTATTTTCTTCAGTCCAACGATCTGTATGTACTGTAAAATACGATGATTGCCATTCGTTGTTTACGAAACCCCAGAAATAATTTGAACCGGCATCGAACATAATGTCACGTTTGGCAACGCCTTGCAGGAAAAGTGTACAGTCAAAACCTTTCCACTCGGCATTCAAGGTTAGGCCGAAAGAATAACGTGGTGTACTGTTACCTATTACTTTCCTGTCCCCGGGATCGTCAACGGTGTTATTACCCCTGTTGATTTTATTGTTTCCGTCGAGGTCTTTATAGTGTACGTCGCCCGGATACCAGTTTGCATTGATATAGGATTGGTCTGTACCTTCGATTTCAGCTTGATCTTTAAACAGGCCTACGGTTTCGTATCCCCAGATTTCGCCCATAGTCATACCATCGTACCACAAGTCTGAGATTAGTTTGGTAGGATTGTTGAATTTAAGTACTTTTCCGGTATAGTCGCTTAATACGGCGGTGGCTCCGTAAGAAACTTCTCCGATTTTATCCCTCCATCCGAGGGAAATTTCAAATCCTTTCGTTTCTGTTTCCGCATCGTTCATTCGTGGTGCACTTGTTCCCAGGATAGCCGGAAGCTTTTCTCCGAAGCTTGCAAAATCTTTCGCATGACGTCTGTACCAGTCGAAACTGGCGTTGAGGCGGTTGTTCATAAAAGCCATATCGACGCCAAACCCAAGCGTATTGCTGGTTATCCACGTCAGATCGTAATTAACCAACCCCGGCTGGTTGATGGCCGATTCTCTTCCTCCGCTGAAAATCCAGTTTGTACTTGTGGGATCATTTGCTCCTAATGAAGGATAGAACGGATAATAACTGTCTGTAAAACTCTGATCGCCAAGACTTGCATATGAACCCCTGATCTTAAGATGATTAACGTAATCTAAAACCGGTTCCCAGAATGATTCTCTGGAGAGTGTCCATGCTGCTGATATACCAGGATAAAACTTGTAGCGTACATCTTTCAGGAAACGGGATGTGCCGTCATACCTACCATTCAGTTCGAGAAGGTATTTTTCCTTATAATTGTAATTGATCCGTCCGAATACGCCCCGGATAGCCAGAGCCGAAGCTTCGTCGGTTGCGTTGCGGTTTGCACCGTAGGTCATGGATAACGCCGGAATCTCATCGGAATATAAATTATCATTCGAGCCTTTCAGTCTTAATTTTTCATATAGCTCCTGTGTAAATCCGCCCAACACTTTAAAATTATGGCCGCCCAATGTTTTTTCATAAGACGAAAAGACATTGATTGTATGATGCTGGTTCTTGTACATATTACGTTCGATATAGTTAGGGAAACTACCGCCACGAGCTTCTTTTGCCCCGCTTGGTTTTACAATGAAGAAAGTTTTCCTGTGGTTACTGTTTTCAATGTACGTCCCTTCATATGTATAATTGGCGGTAAGATCCCAACCCGGTAACAGGTGGAAAAGAAATTCCCCTGTCAATATGGCGTTATCTGAAGTCTGTTTTTGACGCCCACCGTCGGTAAATATCAAGATGCCGCTACCTTCCGAATAATATCCGTCAGGATTCTTTAATGGTACAGTAGGGTAGGTACGGCCGATTTGATGGAAATAGTCGTACGAATAATTACTGCCGCCCGATATGTTACTGTAAATAGTCGGATTATCTGTCTGAGCACGGGAGAATGCACTCCGGAAGCTGGCCGTTAACCATTTAGTCAGATTTGAAGAGACATTAGCCCGGGCATTGTACCGCTTATATACATCATTAGCAAAGTTGTACAATCCATCCTGTTGGTTATATCCCAACCCGATGTAATAGTTTGATGTCTCCGATCCTCCGGATACACCGATATTATGCTGCTGGCTGAAACTGGCTTTCTTGAAATAAATATCGAACCAGTCGTTGTTGGCATTAGCCGCATTCCATGATAACCAGTTATCCTGGCTGGGATGTTTTATTGTTTCATCTTTGATTTTACCATCCGTATAATCCGTTATCCGTTGTATCACATCATCGTCGAACAACTTCGCCGTATAATTGGAATTTTTGCCCACCTCATTGAATGCCTGAGCAAAATCGAGGGAGTTTACATAATGCGGCAGATTCGTAGGTTGTGAAAATCCGAAATTGTTGTTATAAGTAATCACAGGTTTCCCTGTGCGGCCTTTTTTGGTGGTTACTATAATAACACCAAAGGGTGCACTGGAACCGTAAATAGCCGCCGAAGCCGCATCTTTCAGTACCGAGATGCTTTCTACATCATTCATATTAATTGTACTGATATCTCCGCCTTGTATCCCATCGATTACGACCAAAGGGGAACCGGAAACATTAGATTTTTTGCCATCATCATCGATCTTGATTCCGGTATACCCACGGATATTAATCTCCTGCTTGGTTCCCGGCGCACCATTGGATGTGGAAATGTTCAGGTTGGCCACCGTACCTTGTAAGGCCTGCGTCAATGTTGGGACAGAACGGTTTTCGAGCCGTTCGCCTGCAATCGATGCTACAGCTCCGGTCAGATTGACTTTTTTCTGCGTACCGTAGCCGACAACGACCACTTCGTCCAATTCTGTCGCGTTGGTTTCCAGTATTATATCCAATGTCGATTGTCCCGCATACTTTATTTCTTTGGTAACATACCCAACATAGGAAATGACTAATGTTGCTCCATCGGGAACATTCGATAACGTATATTTCCCATTTTCATCAGACATCGAAGCATTGGTTGTACTTTTGACGGATATGGCCGCTCCGGGAATGGGCCCGTCGGCGTCTTTAATGATACCGCTTAGTTTCTTTTGCTGTTGTACATTTTCTGCGCTATGCAGGTTGTGACTGCCCGATTCCGGTCCGGTTTTTATCATGCCTGTTACCGCGGGAGCAGCAGACATCGTAGCCCAAAAACCAACAGAGAATAACACAAGGCCGATTTTCATACTTTTCCGGAAAAGGCATCTGTCATGCTTCTTAGATTTTTTCATAGTTAATTAATTTAGTTAATATATGCTGTTTTACAGCTTAAATACTTAAAGTTTTGAATGCTAAGGGATAGATTGCTTATCCTTACAAGTTCATTATGGCAGGTATAGAGCCCATATCAACGAAAACCTCTGCCTATCATTCGTTGACAGGCAGAGGTTTTCTGCTATATAGTAGTGATGTTTACTCTCTCTCTCTCTCTCTCTCTCTCTCTCTCTCTCTCTAATAAAAGGGAATTAACCTCCAAATTTTCAGAGAGAAATAATCGTTTTGTTCCGGCATATTTTTGTTCGGATTGTTTCATTAAATTAAGGTTATTTATCAACTCACATATACCGGATCAAAACAAGCTTCTATATCCGGTTCTTTTGCATATTTTGTGAGATTTATTAGATTTATCAAAATTAAACTTTGTAAAACTATATCAATTTTCCTTAAATAATATTCATTATTCCGACGAGCTTGTTGTACAAAACCGATATAATAATTAACAGAAATAATTTCATGAAGACCAGCGAATATGTATATTTGCAGTTGTAAACCATAACATAAAACTGGGACAAGGCTGATGCACGAACTAGCGGATAACTTAAATTTCACTTTATTGAATATCGGTTTCTCGGAACTGAATGCGGACTGGAACTGGAAAAATATAAGGAGTCCCTTTGCCCGTATATATTATGTGGTTAGCGGAGAAGCAAAAACATATATAAACGGGCAAAAATATATTCTTAAGCCCGGAAACCTTTACCTTACCCCTCCTTTCACATTGCATGACGATGAATGCGACAGTCCGTTTTCCCTTTATTATATACATTTTTATGAAAAGGTATATAACAAAGAACCTCTTTTCGATAAACTCGACTTCCCTGTTGAAATCTGTGCAGATGCACTGGATCGGCTACTCGTTAAAAGGTTGCTGGATATAAATCCTGACAGGGATCTGAAGCAAATAGACCCCGGAATGTACGACAATACATCTACATTTTTCCGGTATATATCAGATAATAATTTATTGCCCCTGCATTCATTTCTGGAAACTCAGGGTATATTATGCCGGCTTGTTTCACGGTTTCTGGAGTTTGCCGTTCTGAAGACAATATATAAAGACTGGCGGATAAATAAATGCATGCAACACATTCATGAAAATATGGACACGGATATAACCCTGCATCGATTAGCCGGTATCGCCTGCATTTCCGTGGATCATCTGGCCCGTCTTTTTAAGAAAGATTTAAATTGCACTCCTGTAAAATATATAAACCGGAAAAAGATGGAGAGGGCTCAGTTATTGCTCTTAACTACGGATATGCCAGTAGCTGATATTGCCATGGATTTATCCATAGACAATATCTCTTATTTTGACCGGCTGTTCAAACAATATACGGGTTTTACCCCCAGTGGGTATCGGAGTAAATATAATATTTAGTACCGGTTCACATTAATCATTTTTTATTGAATATGAGATGTAACCTAATATTCTTTTAATATGAAAAATATAGATAATGGTACAAAAACAATTATTGGAGCTATTATCGGAGTTATATTCGCTGCTTCGGGTTTATATTTGACAAATAGGTTCATATATGGTAGCCCGGAATCTATCTAAAAAAGAGATGGAAAAATACAATAAACAATGTAAGTATTCGGCAGACTGTGCAAAAACTGTCTAAAAAAATGGATTATATTAGAGCGTATAATAATTGGCATATTCCAAAAAGAACTTTTCCTTCCACTTTTTCGTGACAAACGGATATAACATAAGAATAAGTAAACAAAACACACAACTTATTTTTGAAAAAGGCTCCACAAAGTCTTTCAACCTGTTCCTGAAGCCCTCTATCCCCCAAACAGACAGGCATCTCCTTAGGTTATATACTATCATCATTATATTCACTTCGCTTAATACATTTACTCTACCTTTCATTAAAGTATAAGTAAAGCCCCATTGACGTTTAAGAACACCAAAGGGATGTTCTATTATCTGTTGGCGAAGCTTATAGTAATCATGGTTTAGTATAACCCTGCCGTTATTCTCATCGATAATATCCTGATACTCACTTCGCTCTATTACCCGTCCAATCTTATTCTTAGTACATTTCTCCCGCAGGGAGCAGTTTATGCGGCTTTTGTTTTATAAACTCTTGACCGGTAATTAGGGCGGTGCGACCAGCCGGCATGAGTAATCATTTTCTCACCGGAAGGACATATATAATAATTTCCTTCTTTATGGTATATGAAACGGGACAACGGATAACAGTCAATATAAGGCGATGTGCTTGGCATAGGAGAAGAGTATGTGACAATACCGGCCTGCTTACACATGTATAGTTGGTCGCCGGTGGTATGCATCACTTAGTGTTTTAAGGTGCGTTAAACCAAGCAGGGATTGTACAGATAATGCCGTCCTGGCCGGTTCTCGTTTGTCGGTACTTTCGCCAATGTGGTTATGTACCAAAAGTTTATACTTGGCGTCGGCCGCAGCCTGAATATTATAGCCTACTCCCGATATATTTTTGAATGATAGAAGATTTCGTGCATCCGGGTCAATAAGACTGATTTGTTTTTCGCCGCTTTGCTTCAGTTTTTCAGCAAGTTGTTCATATTTTTTGCGGCTGGACAACTTTTCTGCAATCTTCTTTTTTAACAATACGTTCCGTTCTTCTGCATCAGATTCATTCAACTGTGCTTCATATTCTTCCACTTTACTGTCAATATACTCAATATGACGATCTATCTTTTTCTGATTGAAATTATTCTTCAAATTGTTTTGAGCAAATATCTTGAATGAATCAATAGCTATCGTCTCTCCCTGAATCAATTCCAGTTCCTTCAGCATGAGTACAAACATTCTGAAAGTTGCCTTGAATGCTTGAGCATTTTCTTTCCGAAAATAGGCTATTGCGCGAAAAGAAGGTTTTAATCCGTGTAACAGCCACCATAACTCTACATTTATGGTACAGCAATGCGCAAGTTTTCTGGAAGATCTGATAGCGTGTTTGTAACCGTATAAGTAAAGTTTTAACAACATAGAAGGATTGTAAGATGGCCGTCCTTCCTTTCCTGTACCGGTATTCTTAAACCCCAACTTTTTCATAGGTAATATGTCTACAAACAAGTCAATTACCCGAGCCCAAGAGTCTTCGGAAACCATTTGTTCCAATGAGATAAACTGGAGTTGATTGCGATCTGCACCTGTGATATGATCCATTATTCGGATGATTTGAATATCTATAAATTTACGAAAAAAACAGATGATTGCCTAATTATTCAGGGATAAACATGGGTGATGTTTTGAGTTTTTGCACAGTCTGCCGAATACTTACATTTCGAGTATGAAAGAAGCGGAACAACAGGGTTTAGAAATTACGATGGATGCGGCCTTCGTGAAGTCGGTTTTTGAAGAGAACCGAAATATTACATTCCATTGGTGATAATCATTGCAGGACTGCTCAAATATAGACATGGCCATTTTGAGTAAATCTTGTTTTAATATCTATAGACTCTTTATTTTTTTTATATCACAATGTTCAATGGTAATAAATTCAATACCTTGATGAATATTATATTTTATTTCTTCAATGTCTGTTGTGCACCAACCGATTATTTCTAAATTATGTTGCCGAACTTCTTGAATTACATCATTAGATAAATAATAATTATTTGTTTGAATGAAATCAGATTTTGTACTCATTAACACATGAGATAAATCCACTAATCTAGCAGAATATAGAATGCCTGCTTTTGCTTTGAAATCTTGATTAGCCTTTATTTTTTTTATAAATATATGGTCATACGACATTACATAAACAATGTTCTCATAATTATACCTTTTTAGCACATTGGTAAGGACTATTTCTATCTTGTCATAAAAAACGGGTCCGTTTTTTACGTCAATTATCAAATATATTTCATTTTCAATACAAAAATTTAGAATATTCTCAAACAGAACAGGAGGGTTATGTGTATTTATTTTTTTCAATTTCAGCATATGTTAACTCTGATATTTTAAGTTTTTGATTATTATGTGCGATAAAATAAAAATCATAGCTTACTAATATATTATCTTTAGTCATGTGTAAGTCGCACTCTACTCCATCCGCTCCCAGTTCAAGTGATGAGTATAGTCTGGAGATTGTGTTTCCCCCTTGATGAACAATATACTTAGACATAATTTTTGAAAGATTTAAGGTCCATATTGAGGATTATTTTACTATTGCTTTGCATAAAGCGACACTTCCTAAAATACCAATGCGTTGATTAAGATTTGACTTGACAACATTTAGTGGATTTATGCCACTAAATGTATAGCATTGGGGATAGTATTCTAAATATGATAAAACAAGATTGTAAAAATAATCATTGCAGACTAAAAGGCTACCACTACATACTATTGCATCGGGTGCTATCATATTCTGAGTAAACATTATAACTTGTGCAATCGTTTTTGCGGCATCAACCACTATTCTTTTTGCAACAGAATTGTCGTTTTGTGCCATCTTAATGACTTCCTTAGTTGTAATACGAGATCCCAATTCGTTGTATAATCTGTCAGAAATTCCCTTACCTCCACAAAGTTGTGAAATTGTCAATTCAGAATTGGAATTTTTTAGATGTGCGATTTGCCCACTTAAATTATGTGAGCCTCGAAAAACTTTTCCGTCTATAATTGACCCTACGCTAATACTCGTTCCAACAGAAATGACGGAAATATTTTTCCCTTCATATTTTAACCAATATTCGCCAGCCGATGCCGCAATAACATCATTATCAACAACAATATTTGCAAATCCGAAGTGATTTCCCAGGGGTAATAAATCCCGATTTTTGCAATCTTTACATTTTATACGTGTTCTGTCGCAAAGACCTATCACCCATTCGTTTTTACATGCGGGGATATAATAACCACTTCCATGTTTCTTACTGTAGCAGCGTTTGGCATATACATCGGTTCGTCCTCTGAATAAGGATTGAAACAACTCTACCTTTTCATCAGGGCTACTGTATTTATCTATTGAGGATTTAGAAATAGTCTCTATATTATTATCCTGTTCCGAAAAGTATGGCAGTTGAACTGTAGTTTTAGGAGTTGAGTTATTCTGAGGCAAACCCAACATCTCCCGGAATCTGTTATTTTCAGCAAGTAACTCAATATTTCGAGCTTCCAGTTCTGCAATTCGTTTTAACAATTCAGGTTCGGACATATAAATTCTTTTATTTGTTATTCCTCATTTTCCAAATTGCCATTGGGTGATTTTTGATTCGTTCTATAATTTCAGTATTCTCAAACAATAATTCCGGTCGATAAACATTATTGTTGAAGTTTTCGATAAACGACTTTTCTTCTTCGGTAAATATCATCAATTTCATAAGAAACTCTTTTACTTCCACTTTTGCTGATTCAAAGTCAAACCGTTCACTTTTCTTAAGGACAGGAAGTAAAGAACTTCTGATTTGTGCAAATTTCAGGTTATCAATACTTTCAAAACTATAGCTGTATAAAGGTTTATCATTTCCTCCTACAGCAAGATAGAATAATATAATTTTGCGAAGTTTGTCCATCTCATCAGGATGGATGATATTATATTTCAACATATTGTGAATATCATATAAGTCCCGGGGAGCTGTTCGCTCAATAAGAGCTTTGATCTTACTTCCAAATAATTCAAGGGTTGAAAGAGTTTTTACTTCAGAGTCAAATTGCAGAAAATCTATATTCACTTTCTTTTCGACTATTGGTAAGATATGGTTTCGCAAAGAATAGTTTATCTCTACTTTCAGGTTATCTTTATTTCCTCCTGCGTTCTGGAAATAAAACACCCATGAATCAAGTGAATGTGGACTTTTCGTATTAGGACTTAACGCATATCCTTGCGTAAACATATAGTTCAGAAAATCCTGGTTGATATTCTCCCGAATTGTCATCATTTCCTCCCGTGAACACTTTTTAGTAAAATCCAAGTCGATATCAACCGATAACCGTGGAAGATTAAAAACTGTCAGGTTAATTGCAGTTCCTCCTTTTAATGCCAAATGTTCTGCAAATAACGGGTCTTCATTTAAGTGTTTCAAGATATCACAAAGCCGGAACACTTTTTCCAGATTATCCCGAATAAAATCTTTACCGGAAGCCATTCTCTCCAAATCAGTTTTACTATAATTATACATTTACATTTCCTCCTTGTTCTAAAAATGAAAGAATATTTTTAGGAGCATAAAGCTTCCATTCACTAAAATAAACATTGGATTCCTGTTTGTCTGTCAAGTAACGAATGCTTTTCCCAACCTTGGATTTACAAAATTCAAAGAAAGTATCGCTTAACTTCATTTCTTTTTGAAAATAGCCAAGGATCAATCCTGTCTTTTGATAAAGAACTTGCTTATTGAATAGCTTTAAATAGTCTTGCAGTTTACTCTCATTGATATAGGTGATAAGGGCAAAGCATTCTATCATTTCTTCCAGCCCACCACTTCGGTCTATCTGATTGATACAATCTAAAACAGTACGTTCCAAATCGGTTACTCTGATTAGTGTATCGGCTGGAGGAATAACAACTCCGGCATCTGACTTTGATTCCGAATAAATATAACTAATCCCATCATACTCAAAGTTATTAAACCTCTCTTTGGATGAAACCTGCATTTCGTAAAATATCTGATGAGCCAGACCATGATATTCCAGTGCAGCATGATAGGATAGATAAGAAGAAGAATTGATTTGACTGGCTATTTCGTACTTTGAAGCAGAACTGGTTTTTGTAACTAAATCCGTAGCAACATAGAGGTCTCGCCTTACTTGTGATATCAATCCTTGTTGTTTATACCTTCGCAAAAGTTCTTTTGCTGCATTTTCATTATCGGTCAACGCAACAATATCTTTTTTATGGAATATTTTGAGTTTATGAAATTCTACAATATATTTGATCATGCTCTCCTATCCTATTTTATTATCCGTACAAAGATACACATAAATACATATCAATATTCATGAAAACAAAATAAATATTAGGAAATCCACAAATTTATTTCTACCTTTGTCTCATCACTTATAGAGGAAAAGTTCTCTAAAAACGGAGTGAGTAACGAGTGAGTAAAATAAATCTTCGATAGTTAAATCGCTGACAGCATACGGGTTAGATAGGACAAGTAAAATCCGTCAACGCCCACCGAAAGGTGGAAATGTCGAAAGACAAGCAAAGTCAACAAAAGACAAAGAGTCTGATTATCAGTAGATAGTCAGACTTTTTTTATTTCCACGATTGACAAAACAAGACAAAAATTGACATATTGAGACAACCTATCCGTGTACAAATCGTGTACAAAACAGACCTCAAAATTCTGCACACGATTTACGGGATAACTTGATGATTTACATTGTCTTAATATGACATTTTTTGACCACTTTCAAGGTTCTTAATCTCTTGATTTCGAGTAATAAATTTGTCGAATTAAAAGAGAAAAGAAATGAAAACAACTTTCCGTGTTTTATTTTTAGTTAGAAAAACCAGACTTAATAAAGATGGTTCAGCTACTATTATGGCTCGCGTCACAGTAGGCGGAGACTTTGTAGAGTTTAACTCAAAGGTTACTGTTGATCCTACTTTATGGAATCCTATCGGGCGAGTAATAGGGAGAAGCAAAGATGCTAAAGATGCAAATGATATGCTAGACAAGATCCGTGCAAACTTAAAGATGCACTACGACAATTTATATGACCGTGATGGTTATGTAACTCCCGAAAAACTACGTGATTCATATTTGGGTATAGAGATACAACAATATACCTTAATCATGTTGTACGACAAAAAAGTAGAACAGAAACGAAATCTTGTCGGAAAAGTTATCCGTGATACTACCCTATCCAAATATACAGCAACAAAGAAGCGTATAGAAGATTACCTGGAATATCAATATAAGAAGAAAGATATACCAGTCAGGGATGTAAACTTTCAGTTTGTACTTGACTATGAAACATATCTTCGTTCCAAATGTGACTGTGGACATAATTCAACAGTAAAACATCTGCGATACCTGAAACAGATACTAGGCGAAGCATTCAAGAACAGGTATATTACAACTGACCCATTTGTTGATTATAGGCTCGGATACAAACCTGTCGATAAGGAATATCTCCTGGAGTCAGAAATAAAGAAACTCATAAGTCAAAAGTTTGGAGCAAAAAGACTGGAAGAAGTGCGTGACGTTTTTCTCTTCCAATGTTTCACAGGAGTCGCATACATAGATGCTGCTAATCTTACAGAAGATAATATTCAGGAGGATGAATTCGGGCAGAAATGGATTCGTCTCTATCGACAAAAATCATCTATCCAGGCAAATATATCATTGTTGGAAGTACCTGAAATGATCCTCGATAAGTATAAGCATCTGGAGGGAAAACTTTTGCCGATTCATACCAATCAAAAGATGAATGAATATCTGAAAGAAATAGCAAATCTGTGTGGAATAAAAAAACGGCTCAGCACGCATTGCTTGCGGCATTCGTGGGCTACGACTATTTGCCTGTCGAATGGCGTACCGATAGAAACGATAAGCCGGACGATGGGGCATAGAAGCATAAAGACCATCCAGATTTACGCGGAAGTAACCAATATGAAAATGGATGAGGATATGAAACTGCTGGAAAGCCGTATCGGAAATAAGTATCAGTTTCCTAACGCGGACAATAAGATAAATGAATTACTTGAATTTGAGAGAAACAATAGCGGACTAGTTAAATCTGAATTAGAGAAGGCGATATGAAAAAGATAAATAACAAAGGGCTATTATCAATTCAGGTTAATAGCAATGATGAGATGAGTGTTATTTTCAAACCCGTAAATGGAACTGTTTGGATGGATAGGAATGAGCAATGGTGCCTGTATTACAATTCGTGTTCCACCGTGATCGAAGTATATCGCTACAACGGCTATGCAAAAGAAGTGATGCAAAATCTGCTTATGGAGTTTGCGGTAGAAGCCCAGAAGCTACTACAGATAAGCCTGGAAGGTAGTGTGGGATAAGCCGGTATTTAATCCCCTGCGGCAGGCAGGGGCTGTAAATTTCCGCTTAATGAGGATAATAGTTTAAAGACATTTTGACAATCCAATAATATCACTATCTTTGTGTAAGATTTATGGCGGTTTACCCCCTCTAAGAAATCAAGATAAAAAATGTATTTAAGACTGTTTTTTACTCAATTATTTAACAAAAAAGTATCCGTTTTTTCGCCTGAAAATTTGGATATGAAAATTTGGATATTAGCC
>NZ_JADCLQ010000069.1:0-11034 GCF_015234155.1 Dysgonomonas sp. GY75 | reverse complement strand
TGGGTTGTGCCGCTTGCGATAAGCGGTACAGTCCTTCTTTACCTGTTCAGGGAGGGACAATCGTTTTTTTATACGTTAGCTGTCAGGAAAACTAAATCTAAAATAGTCCGAGCAACTTTATCGAACCGGTATAACAACACCTTTACAAATTAAGCATTTTAATACATTATTTTTATGAAAACAAAAACAAAACTATTGTCCTGCCTGCTGTTGGTACTATGCTACCTGCCAATGCAGGGACAGGTGACCATCGGGGACGGTACGCCACCCCGGGATTTTTCCGTTCTGGAAGTATCCACAAAAGACACCAGGGGTGGCCTTCGCCTGCCGCAACTGAGCACGCAAGAGCGTAACGCCTGGCGTGATTATTTCCTTAAAGTTTCCACAGGCAACCCTGTAAAGCCTTCGGGAAACGTTACCGCCGACGAGTTGGCAAATGCCCCGGGCCTTGCTATCTTTAACACAACTACCCAATGCTACGAATACTGGAACTCTGTTCGTTGGGTCAGCCTCTGCGAGGGCAGTTCGTTGATGACAATCGATCCCGAACCGTGCCCGGCGGATGCAGATGGCAATTGGCCGGATGGTTCCTTATGTGGCGATGGGTTTACGGTTACCGACCCGGATTGCGAGAACGGTCCTTTTACAATCCTGATCGTGGCCGGTCAGGATTATGCGCAGCTTACCGGTGTCAATGAGACGGACGGTATGTTCGGTCTCTCGTTCCAGCCTAACAATTCGATAAACCAGCGTTCGGTAGTGGTTCGCGTAACCAGTAGCTGTACGGGCCTGTACAAGGACTTTTTGTTTTTACAGGATGGTTATGACTGTAGTACAAGTAACCTTGGTACGGCTCCAGAAATCCACTCCGAGCCTTCGGGCAATAATATCAAATTTTGCGCAAATGGCGCTGTTTACCTGTCGATAGACGCAACGACGATCACCGCTCCCGCTACGCTTGCGGACGTGATCTGGACACGCAACAATATTGAGTTTGCCCGTGGGGTAAACAACATTGTTGTCACCCAGGAGGGGAAGTACGACGTCTGGATGGGCCATATCGGTTGTGGGCAGAGGCCTAACAATACGGTGACTGTAACCCGGGAAGGAATCGGCGCACCGCAGCCCGTAAATATCGTGGTCAACGGTAATAACGGGATGGTCTGCGGCCCTGACGGAACCACCACGCTTGTAGCCATGAACCCGAACGGCTCCGGTACAGTGTTGTGGTTTAAGAACGGTGTAAAGGCTGTAAAGAATACCGATTATACGGTTACAACAACAGATCCCAGTTATGTTAGGATAGAAGTGGGTACCGGCGACTGGTTTGCCGTGGTGACGGATGGTACTACCTGTTACTCCCGTCCTTCCCAAACGGTGTCTGTCATAGAAAATCTTGAATCCGGCCAGCTAGATAAATTTAGTATTGCGTACCCCGCTTTCTGTGCAGGCGGCACTGTCCTTTTGTCTGTATCCGGTGGTAATACAACCTATACCTATACCTGGTATGCAAACAATACGCAGATCGGTGTCGGCAGTTCGGTATTATACACCGTACCTTCGGACGTCAGCCCGGTTGTTATCCGTTGCCGCGCTACCCTTGCAGGCTCATGTGCCCGGGAGGCCATAGCCATTGAAACAATCGATGCCGGGACAATCCCTTCGCCGCCTATTATCGGTGGTAGTATGGTGCTTTGCGATGGTACGGGCACTCTCAATGTTAGACCCTCAGATACAAGCACAGGCACTTATGAGTATGCCTGGTATCTAAATAACGCGCTGATGGGGACCGGCCAGCAGCTACCCATTACTTCCGGCGGTACATATTATGCCACTGTTGCCAAGGATGGCTGTACCAGCCCGATGGTTAGCCGAAACATCCCGATGGTTAGCAGCGCTGCGCCTGTCATAGAGCTGGTTTCGTATGCGCAGACTCCGGGAAAGGTCAATTTGGGGGATAAGGTCAAATATGAAGTCAATGTAAAAGCAGGCGGGCCGGTAAATGGTTACCAGTGGGCATTAGAGAATGCGTCGCTGGCTCCCGGTTACAACCTGACAGACGCCACCATCTATGTAATCTATGATCAGACGACGGGTGATGCCTCGGTGCGTGTTACGGCAGGCAACCAGTGCGGCGATTCCAGTCCGGCGATTCGTCCCGTTCAGGTAGGCGAAGACTGCGCCGCTGTGACAGATGTCAGAAGCCAGGATGCGACCACCAAGAACGTGCTGACCGGGTTCTCGGCGTCCCTGGGTGCTGTCAATGCGCTCTTTGACGAGGGAAACCCTCCACGTACTTTCCAGTGGTACACCACAGTTGATCAAAAAAATAATACGCCCGCAGACGACATGCCGATCGCTGGTGCGGTTGACAACGTGTATACCACCCCTGTATATGACGCGGCGGGCACATATTACTATTATTGCAAAGTCGCTAACGCTGGCACAAACTGTTCGGACAAGTTCGGGAACAGCGCAGTCTATACGGTGAAGGTAACAGTACTGCCGACCACGCCCGGATCGGGTACGTTCACCGGCAGGACCTGCTTTGATATCAACAAGTCGAATTTCGGTGGCGATTGCGGCTCGCAGGAAATGAGGGCGTATTATATGGCGGACTTTGCTAATCTGGGACCTGTGACTTATACGTTTACCGCTTCGGCAAGCGGGACAAAAAGTAACCTGCGCTTCTGGGTTGTGGATCCGGAAGAGTGTGTGTCATCCTATTCAGGTGGTAAAGAGGGAACGATAGCCAATAATGAAGTAATCACGCTGACGGTTAATTATAAAACATCTTTGAGTGCCGACGGGGGCTTAATTTTTGGCCGTACACAGGCTAATGCCGCTCAGCTTACTATATATGCCATATATAATAATGGCACACAAGATGTATCCGTTCCGCTGAAAGTACGGATACAGGACTGCTCTTGTTGCGGAGCCTATATGGCTGACGGCAAATGGAAAGCCTTTATGTGCCATAACCTGGGCGCGGACTATACGCTCGACCCGTTCACCCCAGCTCAAGGATTGAACGGGGATTACTACCAGTGGGGCCGCCCGACTCCCGCGGCTTCGCCGGACGCCCTGTACGGCCCGTGGGTTACAACTAACCCCTCTAATACCGCTTGGTCCACCGGATCTCGAACCGCAAACGACCCGTGCCCTCCGGGCTCTCATGTGCCCAAACTAACGGATTTTGGCTTTGCCAGCAAAAATACACTTCGCTATACCCCGGCTTCCACGTGGACAAACTCACCGACTAATTACACCAGCGGCATGCACGTAGGCGAACACTTGTACTTACCCGCTGCCGGCTACCGCAGCTCGGCATCCGGCGCCCTTACGAACCACGGCGCAACTGGCTACTATTACACCTCGAACGTAGCTGCTGCCAACGACGCTCATGAAACCCGCTTTTCAATGTCCGGCCCTCCTGCTCCTGTTATAGGTATGAGCCTGGGCGAAAGCATCCGCTGCATTAGCTTGTAATACAGCCTACATTTTCCAATTCATCCCTTTCTCCTCCTGCATTAAAAGCAGGAGGAGTTATTAGACCGAGTCCGGCTGGTAGAGGGCGTAGCGACCCCACCTGCATTGGACCACATTAAGCCCGGTCACATCGTATTGACCCAATAACCCAAAGATAAAAACGAAAAACAATGAAATCTTTCATATTATTATTTTTGACCACCCTCACCTTACCTGCCGCCTACGGTCAAACCGTAGCACTCGACTTTCCCCATTTTGCGGGCAGCGAGTGGACATTTACGGCTTTCCGGGGCGAGAAGCAGGATACCCTTGCCTCCGGCACCTTAGACGCCGGCGGGCGGGCGGTGCTCCGAATGCCTGCCAGCCACAGGAACTACCGCGGCATGACGCAGTGGCTGCTGGCCAACGGCGGGGGCCTGAGCATGATAGTCGCCGGGGGTGAGAATTTCTCCGTCTCCTGCACCGAGGCACAACCCTCGGAGGAGAATATCATTTACAAAAACACCTCCGAAAACAATTACCTGAATACCCGTTACAAGCGTCAGCAAGATATTCTGGGAAAGATAGACGCCATGCGTATGGCAACAGAAGTATATAAAAACGACGCGGATTTACTTTCCATTTTTAACACAGAACTTCAAAAGCAGGAGCGGGTTTATAAGCTCCTGCAGGCTGAGACGGCGAGTAACCCGCTTTACGCTGCACGCTTCGCACAGGTTGTAGATGTAACCAGGGGGCTTCCTCCTGTCCCGGTTTCGGGCCCGGATGAAATAGCCGGTTCGCTGAACGATTATGTACTGGACAGCCTGGACATAGATGCGCTTTACACCTCCGGGCATTGGGCGGGCGTGCTGGAGCAGCTTATGGACTGGTATAGCTACAAGGAAGAAAACCGCGCGGCCTTCATACCCGCTATGACCCGCCTGGCCAGACGCGCTTCTGCGGAAGAAATTTACGCGGCTCTGTGCGAAAAGGTAATTGTATTTTGCGAGAAGAAAGGCTGGCACGACCAGGAACTGGAATTTGCGTTCTTCCTTATCAACGACGACAGGATCAGGGAACCGGAAGGAAAGGTTGCATCACTCTATACGCTGCTGAAGCTACGGAAGGGAAGTAAGGCTCCGGCCCTGTCCCGGGGCGCCTTCCCCCGCGGCAAAGTACTGCTTGTGTTCTACGAATCGGGGTGTAATGCCTGCGATAACGAGCTTCAACAGTTGAAAGGGAACTATCCGCTGTTGCGTGAGAAAGGCTATGAAGTGGTGTCCATATCGGCCGATAAGGAGGAACAGATATTCAGGAATACCTCGGCCGCTTTTCCCTGGCAGGCCCGGTACTGCGACTTCCGTGGTTTTTCCGGAACGGATTTTACCAACTATGGGGTAATGGGTACGCCGACGTTCTATGTGATCGACGGACAGGGAATGATTCAGGGGAGATATGTGCGGGTGGAAGATATAGAGATGTGAAAGCGGATTACAAATATTACAAATGTGTAAATTGAAAGTATGGCGGCCAATTTCAAAAATATCCATATCGGCAGGCTGATCTATCAGCGTATGCAGGAATGCGGGGTAAGTGTGGAGTGTGCCTCCAGGTTTCTGAAAGTGCAGGAAGAAGAGGTGGAAATTGCTTCCAATCAGAAACATCGTGCCTATGACAGGGAGAGCATCGGGCATATTCTCCATTACCAACAACAAAATAAGTTAAACAATAACCAACTGACAGGCAAGTTTCGCTTGAGCCGCAATACGATCTCCAAATGGCAGAAGCTTTTGGGAGAAAAGATTGGAGTTGGCACAAACAGCAATACATAATAATACGCGAAACTTTGATTTAAAACTAAACAGGATTTAACCAGTAATACAATATGAAATGAGATAGAAAATATAAGTATGCACCGGCGAGCCGAAGAGTGTATCGGCCTGCCGGAATCGGGTTTTGACAAGCTGAAAGCATTCATTTATAAAAAAAACAAGATTTGGAAGCCCCTTATGATATATCCCCTTTTTATGGAGGAAGAGGCAAGGAAATATTACTGATGTATAGCCAGTTAAAAATTATAATATTAAATTTCCTCTTCTTGGGCCTCAAAACCCGTTTTACATATAAATGCTTTGAGTTCATTAAAAGCATTTTCGAGCAGCGCTAAGGCTTCGCGCGCCTTGTCCATCGCCGGTGTGTTCTGTCCGTCGGTTTGGCGAAGCCCGGAGAGCAGTTCAAGCTTCATCTTTTCTGTAAATTCTTTCATAATTTACGCTTTTACTTGTGTTGGTTATTACTAAATTGCCCCTTACGGGCTGTTATTCTTCGCTTTTTTCATCGCTTATTTTTTTTATTCGGTTTATCTCTGTTTTGTTTCAATATCGTATCTATTTTTCCTGTTTTTGGCTTCTTGCTTTTTTACAGGGATAAACTTATTCTTCATTTATCATTTTCATCAGGTCTTCCACAGCATAGTACATCCCTTCCAACTTCCCGTCTTTGCCTGTCAGGAAGAATGACGGGGTACCGATCACATTATAATCCGAGAAGTTCTCCCCTTCGAATCCCTTGAAATCGCAAAGCTTATCGGCCCACGGGAAGCGGCGGATACCCTCTTCGTAACGCTTCCTGTCCTTGTCGGCCGAAACCGATACCACCCGGATACCCTTCTCCTGCAACCTGGGATATACACTCACCAACCGGAACATCTCGTTGACACAGGTCGAACAGTCCGAATCGTAAAAGGCGGCCAGCGTTTTTCCATAAGTTTCTTTTGTCTCAGCCAGTCCCGCCAATGACGGCATGGACTGCCCGTTACGGGCACGGTAAGCCCCTAAAGCCCGCCTGAAAGAGGTGTTTCCGGGTATATACTGCGGATGCAGCCCCGCCAGAATACTGTCCTGCGCCTGACGCCAGCCGAAACGCTCGGTTTCGGTGATGCAGCCCGCAAGGAATGCTTCGTAATAAGGGGCCGGTAACCTTTGTGCTGTACGCTGTACCGATGCCGCGTATTGCTGTTGCTTGTCCGCTCCGGCAGTATGGTTGAACAGGCTGGCGTAAAAGTTCAGCGAGCTGTTCCATAACTGCCCCGAGGTGTATAATGATGCGATATCGAGTGTTTCTTCCATCTCCCTGCGTATGAGTTTAGCCCCTTCACTATCACGTTTCTGCTCGGTATCGAACAGGCGGTTCATAAAGCCGGCAAGGCGGAAGTAGCGGGCGGCATAGAGTTTGGAAGCCGTTATCTCTTTTTCCAAAGCCGCCATTGAATCCCCTACCTTTTTTAGTTCGGGTTGAAGGCTTTTTACTATCGATGATTCTTTTCCGAACAGCCCGCCCCCTGCCTGAAGCCATGCCTGCTGCTGCATATACTTGCTTTGGGTGGTAAAGATGTGTTTGAGGAAATCGTTCTCGGACGAGTTTTTAAACACAGCCGTTTCGGTATTCAGCTGGTTATCTTTGCATTCGACAGTCACCGACGGTTCGGCGATTACCAGTTCGATGCCTCCCGCACCGGGAACAACCAGCGCCGCCATGCCCCGGTAATCGCCGGACGGCAGGGTAAAGTTGGCCTTACCGGCATTATCGACTACCGACAGCAAAGAATCGACCTTCGCTCCGGCAAAATAATAGAGTTTAGCCTCACGGCCGGCAAACAACGGCGCCGACAGCGAGATGGTCTGTGCTGCGGTATATCCTGTGCATACCGCCAATAATGTAAATACAATTATTCGTTTCATATTATTTTTTTTCATTTCGTAGGGGCGAATGGCCATCCGCCCGCATATTCATCATATATTATTTGCCCGTTCCCGTTTGTTTTTCAGGCAGACACGCAGGCCTGCCCTACATTTTCGGTATCCGGTAATTCCTGCCTGTTTATATATCGTTTATCCGTTGTAGGGGGCGGGCCGCAAGGGCACGCTATATGTGGTGATATTCGTTTTCATTGTTAAATGTGCGGGGCGCACCCGCTGTAAAATCATCTTTCCCAATACCTTATATGGCCTATGGGTATCCGATTGGTTATCTGGATATACAAACGGATAAAAGGTTGCATATCCCTTTACTTGTTTTTATTGTATGATAACAGCTGACAGACAGCTTGTTAAATAAATCCGGGTGAAGGGTGGCCCCTGTCACCCGGATTTGCTATACTACAGGGTGTGGCGGGCACACCCTGTAGTTGTTCTCCGCTTCGCGGTATTAAATCCGTCGTGCTTAAGGCACGACGGAAATAGTTAATTTTCTAAAGTTTTATAAAGTCCTGACGCAACGCACTGTGTAGGATTCACCTTTGGCTTCATAAAGCGCTTTACCCGCCGAAAAACCCCAAGTCCAGCCGTCATTGGCGCTTCTTTGGGTCTGCGTCCAATAGTTAGCAGTTTGCATGTTGGCGGTGCCGAGCATGGAGTTCGGGTTAGTTGCCAGGCTGCTATGCACACTTTGTAATGCGCCAATCTCGGCAAGGTTAGG
Organism: Dysgonomonas sp. GY75; assembly: GCF_015234155.1. Taxonomy (NCBI): domain Bacteria; kingdom Pseudomonadati; phylum Bacteroidota; class Bacteroidia; order Bacteroidales; family Dysgonomonadaceae; genus Dysgonomonas; species Dysgonomonas sp. GY75. The sequence continues at coordinate 3,087 of NZ_JADCLQ010000069.1, read as the reverse complement.
CAGTCGCCACGATCCCATACTACGGAATTCAGCATCTACGTACGAGCCATCGGCGCACTTATTGTATGCATTAGTGAATGCGACACCAGTGCCGGCGAGAGCATCGGTTTTGAAGAAACATACAGACTTTCCCGTAGCGGTAAAATAAGTCAGAACGCTCGATATATTGTCGCCATGATTAAGGGCGCTCAGATAAGTTCCCGTGTAAGTTTTAGTATATTCCCCTCCTACAGCCAGGTAACCCGGACAACACGTACAATCCTGCACCGATATATCGAGTTTAAGCATCTTTTCTGTGCCCGTACCCGTTGGGTTGTCATTATATACCACATACAAGGCGGCTTTCAAAGCCTGTTCGCGGGTTAGCCCCGAGGCTTTACTGGTCAGGTCGGTTTTGTATTTTACAGTCACGGTATAGGTTCCGCTCAAGCTTGTGCCTGTAGCCCACGAGGCATTGCCCGGAGTAATGCTTTCGATCACTTCTTCACCCGCGTTTGTGTAGATAAAGCGTATCTTGCTTACTGTACCGCTTGTTGTAAAGGTATAGGTCTGGGTATTGGTAGCCGCTTGCAAGAAGTCCGCTTTCTGCGACAATCGTCCTGCCAGTTCACCGCAGCTTCCACCGTTGTTGATCTCCACCACATCGAAACAGGTCTTACCAACCAATGTTCCCGTACCCTCCGGCAGTGTTTCAGGGTTCGGCAATACCTTTACGGTATATACGCCCGAAGCTAATGCAGAAGCATCGGTTCCACAGGCATTCTTCACCTTGCAGTAATAGAAATAGGTTCCGTCGGACGATTCTGTGGCTACATAGCTGTGGCTTGTACTCCAGTCTTTTACAATTGTACCTCCTGTGTTGCTATTCACAGTATTCTTCCACCATTGGTACCAGACCGTAGGGTCGCCCGAAAGGGAAGGGAAGGTGGCCGATACTCGTCCGAGGGTTACGCCTATTCCGGCAACGGTTTCGAGTGGAAGAATATTCGTGCTTAGATCTGGAAATACTCCGTCCGGACTGATACAGTTGGGCTGTACGTCGGCCACAGAGTGTGTAGCCGTCCCTATGTCGCAAGCGTTTTCCACTTCTACCTTCACCCAGGCCGGTCCCGGGTTACCGAACTTAAACACGGCGTTGGCCGAGCTTGTGGTTCCCCCCGATTGCAGGGTAGCGTTGGAATATGTCCATGTATAGCCCGTAGCCGGCCCGAAGTTGATAGATGCCATATAGGTCACCACATCCCCCTGGTTAGGTGTTTCGGTGCTGCGGTTCAGGGTCACGGTAGGTTTCGCTGAGCTGGCATTGTCTATGGTGCGCGTTGCAGCAGGGCTGGTACAGCCTGTACCGCCGTCGCTTGTCACGGTCAGCGAATAGGTCGCCCCTTCGGTTACGGTGATGCTTTCGGTATTGGCATAGGGCACACCGTCTTTATACCAGTTGTAAGCATATGTTGTTCCCGTAGCGGCAGCATTCGCGTAGAGGGTAGCCACGCCCGAGCAAAGTATCCTGTCGCCCGTAATGGAAGGACGGCCGGGGATGGTTCCGGTGTTGATGATTTTTGTTTCGATAGCTTCGTTGGCACAGCCTCCGGCCATAGTGGCGCGGCAGCGTATCACCACACTTGCGGCATCGGCAGGCACATTGTACAGGTATTGTGTCCCCGTCGGGGATAATTGCGTATTGTTTTCGTACCAGGTATAGGTATATCCGGCTTGCGGGTTGGTAACTTTCAGCAGTTCCGAGCCTCCGGCGCAGAAACCGCCGGTGTAGCTTACAATTGGCTTTATCAGGTCGGCGCCCGTGTTGGGGTCTACCGATACGGTAATGGTTTCGCTCGGTTCAGACCAGCACGCGCCTTCGTTGACCACGGCGAACCATTCGCCTACGCCGGCGTCTACTTCGTTATCCGGCGTAGTCAGGTTTTGCAATACGCCGTCCTTAAACCAGCGTACCGTTCCGCTTCCCGCCGGTTTCTGTGCAATGAGTTTGGTAGTTCCCGCAGCATCGCATACCAGGCCGTTGTTTCCCCTGACTACGTCAGCCACGGGGGCGGGCGCGCCCATCCCGCTTAATGTGAGTTGGAACTCGCTCTTGTTGGTACAGCCGATCTTGTCGCCGTATACGATGTATTTGCCCGAAGTGTAAGCCGTATAGTTGTGTCCGGTACCTACCTGTTGTCCGTTCAGCGTCCAGATGAATATTCCCGTTGCGGGATAACCCTCCAGATAGAGGTAAGCCGCCCCGTTGCCGCACATGGCGGTAATGTCGCCTACGCTTTTGATAGCGGGTACGGCAGTCGTTCCGCAGCCCGTGTCGTCGCCCTTCTGGGTGAAAGCAAACATCGAGCTTGTCCCGCAGGGGGAAGTCACCATAACGATAGCCTGCCGGTCCGATGCCCGGTCGTTGGCATCGAAGGTCAGTTTGAACTCGCCCGCACCGGCATCGGTTACTTCCAGGGTGGCATAATCGCTGCCTGTAACGAAGGTGAAGGTATATTCCCCTTCGGTATCACAGTTGGGGTCGGTAATGCCGCAGTTGGTGGAACCTCCTGCCGGTGGTACAGGCGTATCGGCACAATCGCCGCCTTCAAAACCGGCATTGCCCGAACACAGGCTTATCCATTTGGTTTTGTTCCAATACTCCACACAGTCGGTGTCGGTATTGTAAATGGTAAGCCCCCTGCCTTTGCCGAGAACCTCACTGGTCCAGTGCGCAGATTTCATCAGCACATTATCACGCTGGTCAGTAGTCAGTTGCGGCAGGCGAAGGCCGCCCTTGGTAGATAATGTGGAAACTTCCAGAACGGAAAAATCCTGCGGGGCTATTCCGTCCCCGATAGTCACCTGTCCCTGCATTGGCAGGTAGCATAGTACCAACAGCAGGCAGGACAATAGTTTTGTTTTTGTTTTCATAAAAATAATGTATTAAAATGCTTAATTTGTAAAGGTGTTGTTATACCGGTTCGATAAAGTTGCTCGGACTATTTTAGATTTAGTTTTCCTGACAGCTAACGTATAAAAAAACGATTGTCCCTCCCTGAACAGGTAAAGAAGGACTGTACCGCTTATCGCAAGCGGCACAACCCA
>NZ_JADCLQ010000068.1:0-64307 GCF_015234155.1 Dysgonomonas sp. GY75 | reverse complement strand
AAATTCAAATATTTTCTGCTATAATAACCTATTGTCTTGTTACAATCATGAAACATGAATTAAAAATAAAAGTGTCCACTTATGAAATATTACGAATACTTAGTTTATCATTATTTGAAAGAATGCCAATAGAAAATCTTTTTAATAATAATGATACGCAGATAAACTATCAAAATGATACTCAATTATGTCTTAATTTTTTTTAGTGGACACTAGTGTATGCAATACGCCCCTACAGGCCTTCGATAGAAGTTGAACAATTTGATGCGTTTGCCCTGTTTTTATATAAATACGTCTGACACTATATTAAATATTGGTATCTTTAACACAATTATATATCAACACAATGAAGAAACTATTTCTAGCCTGTTTTTTTATGGCTTTTACGTTCTCCTTATTTGCTCAAAAAGAGCAGTATCCTCAAAAGAAGGATACATTCAGGGTTATGAGCTACAATATTCGGAATGCCCGTGGTATGGATAATATAACCAACTATCAACGGATAGCAGACATAATAGAGTCTGTATCTCCCGATGTACTGGCTATTCAGGAGCTCGACAGTGTAACCCGGCGCAGTAATGGGATTGATGTTCTCGGTAAATTAAGTAATCTCACCGGGATGTATGCCGTTTATGGAGCTGCCATCTCATTTCAGGGAGGGAAATATGGCGTAGGAATATTATCTAAAATGAGTCCCTTATCGTCAAGAAATATACCACTGCCGGGAAAGGAAGAACAACGTACTCTCCTTGTAGTCGAGTTTGAAGATCACATTATCTTTGCCACACATCTCTCTTTAACCAAAGAAGACCGCAAGTCTTCAATTGAAATTATAAACCAACAAGCAAAAGCATATGGCAAGCCTGTTTTTCTGATCGGAGATTTGAATGCAGAGTCTGATTCGGAAGAGATAAAACTCTTATCGGCCGGATGGAAAATCCTTAATAATGTAGAAGACATGACTTTTCCGTCAGCTACTCCCGATAGGGTTATTGACTACATTATGGGATATACGGAAACCGGAAGCACATATCCTGTATATCATGCTAAAGTTTTGGACGACAGCATAGCATCAGATCATAGACCATTATTTGTCGATGTAGCACCATAATATGTTTATAGGGTTTATTCATAAAAATGCCTTATCTTTACGCAATCATTAGATAATCTAACACATATAGCCATAAATTCTATGTCAATTAACAAAATCAAGAAAGCCATCGTGCTAGGCTCGGGCGCACTCAAAATCGGGCAGGCCGGAGAATTCGACTATTCCGGGTCGCAAGCGTTAAAAGCATTAAAAGAAGAAGGGATCTACACCGTATTGATTAATCCCAATATTGCAACAATCCAGACTTCGGAAGGTATTGCCGATAAGGTTTATTTTCTGCCTGTAACTCCTTATTTCGTTGAAGAAATAATAAAGAAAGAGAACGTAGATGGTATCTTGCTCGCTTTTGGAGGACAAACAGCCCTGAACTGTGGCACGGAACTGTATCTGAACGGCACACTGCAAAAGTATGGCGTAGAAGTTATGGGTACTTCCGTAGAAGCGATTATGGCTACCGAAGACCGCCATCTGTTTGTAGAGAAACTGAATGAGATAGATGTGAAAACACCTGTCAGCCAGGCAGTGGAAACAATGGAAGACGCCATTGCTGCTGCTAACCGTATAGGTTTCCCTGTGATGGTACGTTCTGCTTATGCCTTAGGTGGTTTGGGCAGCGGTATCAGTAATAATCTGGAAGAGTTCAAGACATTGTGTGAAAGCTCGTTTGCTTATTCCAGACAGATACTGGTAGAAGAATCGCTCAAAGGCTGGAAAGAAATAGAATTTGAGGTTATAAGAGATAAGAACGACCACTGTTTCACCGTTGCCAGTATGGAGAATTTCGATCCTCTCGGCATTCACACAGGGGAGAGTATAGTTGTTGCACCTACATGTTCATTGGATGAAAAGGAACTGACCATGTTGCAAGAGCTTTCTAAAAAAGCCATTCGCCATATCGGTATAGTAGGGGAGTGTAATATCCAATATGCTTTCAATTCCGAAACTGACGACTACCGTGTTATCGAGGTGAACGCCCGCCTGAGCCGTTCCTCGGCATTGGCATCGAAAGCAACAGGCTATCCGTTGGCCTTTGTTGCGGCGAAGCTTGCATTAGGTTATACCCTCGACCAGATTGGAGAAATAGGGACGCCTAATTCAGCATATGCAGCTCCTTCGCTCGATTACCTGATCTGTAAGATACCGCGCTGGGATCTGAGTAAATTTGTCGGAGTCTCACGCCTTATCGGTTCCAGTATGAAGTCGGTAGGTGAAATAATGTCTATCGGAAAAACCTTCGAAGAGATAATCCAGAAAGGACTTCGTATGATCGGACAAGGAATGCACGGTTTTGTAGGCAACCGCGAGTTGGAATTTAACAATCTAGATGAAGAACTTTCGAATCCGACCGACCTGCGTGTATTCGCCATTGCCAAAGCATTCGAAGAAGGATATACCGTAGAAAAAATACACGACCTGACCAAGATTGACCCGTGGTTCCTCGAAAAACTGAAAAATATACACGACTATTCATTAATACTGAAAGGTTATAGCAGTATAGAAGATGTTCCGGAAAATGTATTGCTGAAAGCAAAACATCTTGGATTTTCCGATTTCCAGATTGCGCGCTTTGTAGAAGATCCTGATGGCAACATAGAGAAAGAATCGCTTCGTGTACGCAATCTTCGCAAGAAGATGAATGTATTACCGTCTGTGAAACGTATCAATACGATTGCTTCCGAAAATCCCGACTTGACGAACTACCTGTATATGACATACGACAGGAGTGAACATGATGTACCGTATTTCAAGAATGATAAATCGGTTGTAGTACTTGGTTCGGGGGCTTACCGTATCGGTAGCTCGGTAGAATTCGACTGGTGTTCGGTAAATGCCGTACAGACAGCCCGTAAACTGGGGTATAAATCTATCATGATCAATTATAATCCTGAGACCGTATCCACGGACTATGACATGTGCGACCGTCTTTATTTCGATGAATTATCATTCGAACGCGTACTCGATGTCCTCGACCTGGAAATGCCTAAGGGAGTAATTGTTTCGATGGGTGGACAGATACCGAATAATCTTGCCATAAGGCTGCACCGTCAGGACATTCCGATTTTGGGTACATCACCGTTGTCTATCGACAGGGCTGAAAACCGTCATAAGTTTTCCAGTATGCTGGATCAGCTCGGTGTAGACCAGCCTGCATGGAAAGAACTGACCAGCCTGAGCGAAATTCAGGGTTTTGTACAGAAAGTGGGTTATCCCGTGCTGGTACGCCCGTCTTACGTGCTTTCAGGTGCAGCGATGAATGTATGTCACGATGCCGAGGAACTGGAAACATTCCTGACGTTGGCCGCAAAGGTTTCGAAAGAATATCCGGTAGTGGTTTCCCAGTTTTTGCAAAATGCAAAGGAAATAGAATTCGATGCAGTAGCTAAAAATGGCGAGATCGTGGAATATGCTATTTCGGAACATGTGGAGTTTGCCGGGGTACACTCTGGTGATGCAACACTTGTTTTCCCAGCTCAGAAAATATATTTCGAAACAGCGCGGCGTATCAAACGCATAAGCCGTAAGATAGCGAAAGAGCTAAACATAAGCGGACCTTTCAATATGCAGTTTTTGGCAAGAAATAATGAGGTGAAAGTAATCGAATGTAATCTTCGTGCTTCACGTAGTTTCCCTTTTGTATCTAAAGTATTGAAACGTAACTTCATTGAGACGGCTACTCGAATTATGCTGGATGCATCTTACGAAAAACCGGATAACTCAAATTTCGATATCGACTGGATAGGTGTAAAAGCTTCCCAGTTCTCATTCTCCCGTCTGCATAATACCGACCCTGTTCTCGGAGTGGATATGTCTTCGACCGGCGAAGTAGGTTGTTTGGGAGATGATTTCAGCGAAGCGTTGCTGGTGTCGATGATCTCAGTCGGATATAATATTCCGAAGAAGAGCGTAATGGTTTCGTCCGGTGACAGTAAATCGAAAGTTGATCTGCTGGATGCCTGTGTCATGTTACAGGAAAATAATTATGATATCTACGCAACAGCGGGAACTGCCCGGTTCTTAGCGGATAATGGAGTTAAAGCGATGGTAGTCAGTTGGCCGGATGAAGAGAAAGAACATAATGTGATGGATATGATGTCGAATCACACGTTCGAATTAATTGTCAATATTCCTAAAAATCATACACGCCGTGAACTAACCAACGGCTACAAAATCCGTCGTGGGGCTATCGACCATAATATTCCGCTAATCACAAACGCCCGCTTGGCGAGTGCATTTATTCAGGCTTTCTGTGAAATGAAGGAAACGGATATCCCGATTAAGAGCTGGCAGGAATATAAACTGTAACACTTTTTTATATAATGTTAGAAGGCATCTCAAAAGAGAGATGCTCTCTTTTTTGAAAAGAATGTTTGTGTTTTATTAAGAAATGTGTAACCTTTTTTTGTCTGTTATGTCTTATTATTAAAGTAAATCAAACTAATTTAAATCTGTAAATATGACAAAAAAAGATTGTACTATAAGTTATATTAAAAGTATTGATAGATTAATAAATATGGCTGTTTTTTATAGGGGATGTCTTTTTACACTCTTACTCTTAGTATCCTTGAATCAAGTAAAAGCTCAGTTGCCGGACGTGACCGCTGAGGATATCAGATTTGAGAGTGCAGGAATCACTTTGGCCGGCACAATTTACACGCCACGCCATTCGCATGCAGCGGTAGTCCTTGTACACGGTTCTGGCCAGGCACCCCGAATGAGAGAATTTGCATCACTTTTGGCCGAAAAAGGTATCTCGGTGTTAACCTATGACAAGCGTGGAGTAGGCGAATCGGAAGGGGTTTATGCCGGTCCGGAAGTAGGAACTAACAACGTTGATTCGGCTAATCTCACTCTATTGGCTGAAGATGCAAGCACCGCCTTAAATGTACTTCATCAGTTGGATAAAAATGTTCCCATTGGTTTTGTAGGTATCAGTCAGGCAGGGTGGATAATTCCTATTGCCGCAAATAACAATCCTATTGCGGATTTTATAGTGTTGTTTAGCGGTGCTGTTATTCCAACTCTTGATCAGCTTATTTTTCAGCATTATACAGAAGGAAAATCCGATTTTTGGGATATTCACACCGAAGCAGATGTACGTAGATACATCCCGGAGGCACGCGAACGTATAGGTAATGAGCCAGATCGTTATCAATTGGATCAATTTATAAGTACTGATCCTTGCGACGCCCTTAGTAAACTTTCAATTCCGGGCCTTTGGCTTTTTGGCGACAAGGATGTACAAGTCCCCGTAAGGTTATCGATGGATAGTCTTAACTCACTCAAAGCGCAGGGGAAATATTACGACTACTGTCTGTTTTCAACATTAGGTCATAACACGGCGTTTTCGGATTTTACGGAACCTGTTGATATTGCTGTTCATTGGATTAAAGATCGAAAGCATTCCGGCTGTCAATACCCTTAGATCATAGTCAAGGCTTAAATATCACAGGGTTGTTCATTGAGCGACCCTGTTTTTTGAATCCTTGGATAAATATATCTGTATTTGATAGGGTAGGAGTAAAAACCTGACAAACCTGACACTTTTTCCCCTTTTTATTATCTGTCAATTTTTTCTGGCTATTAGCCATTAGTAATAAGAAGCGACAAAACTTATAACTCATAACTATTTAGTGAAAACCTGACAAACCTGACAGTTTTATTTTTCTCTTTAGTCTGTTTCTTCCTGTTTTGTAATTTCAAATTTTCAAAGAACGATGAACTGATATTATATGCTATCAGCCTTCTGCCTATATAGATAATTTTCTTTAAAAATCTTTATCCATTACAACCGGAATCTTTTATATCAGGCACAAATCACGTTTTACAAAATCTGTGTCGACGGCGAGTTCCGACGAACAGACTCTTTTATTTATTTAACAGTATTATTGGAGAAAGATATTTTAAAAATTTTAAATTTATCGATTCTAATACCTAATAATATGAAAATAAGAACAATCCATGCTTTATTAATAATGGTAACAAGTATGGCCATTATGGTTTCCTGTGAAAAGAAACAGCCTGTAATACCCGGGTACGTGATTGAGGGTATAGCCGATTCGACCTATAATGGGCAGAAAATCTATCTTATCGACCATAATAGGTTGGGAAATAAAAAGATAGATAGTGTTTTGATAGATAGCAACAAATTTGTATTTAAAGGGATCGCAGATACTATCCGGTATGCCGGAGTATTTATTGAAGATGGTGCATATGTACCGTTAATACTGGATACAGGACGAATAATTATTAATTTAAAAGATGGCATAGCGTCAAATACTCCATTGAATGATGCTTTGACAGATTATAATAAGAAAACGGGAGAACTATATAAAGAAAGGGAAAATATCTATACGGAGCTAAAAAATAAAATTAAGGATAAAGATAAGTTCAAGGCGGAGTTCGATAGTATATTTATTAAAGTATGGACTCCTAAATATATGGACCTGATGGAAAATACATTCGATGCTAACACAAATAATGTTATCGGGTCTGTTGTATTGGACGAGATGTCGATGTGGATGCGTACAGGTCAGATAGATACTGCTGTTGCCAAATTAAGTAAAGATATTGCTTCCTTGGAAATGGTGAAGAAAATTGTAGGAACAAATGATGCTCTGAAAAAGACTGCTGAAGGTCAGAAATTTAGTGACTTTACAATAGTGCAGCCTGATGGCACAAAAGTATCACTGTCGGATTATGCAGGAAAAGGCAAATGTATATTGGTAGACTTCTGGGCGAGTTGGTGTGGCCCTTGTAGGGGAGAAACTCCGAATATGAAAGAAATATACAAAAAATATAAAGGGGATAAATTCGAGATCGTAGGTGTTGCCGTATGGGATAAGCCGGAAGATACGCAAAAGGCTATTGTAGAAGATAAAGTAGAATGGCCGCAGATAATAAATGCGCAGGAGATACCGACCAAAATGTATGGTGTAAGAGGTATACCTCATATAATACTTATCGGTCCCGACGGAACGATATTGGCCCGTGACCTGCGGGGCGATTATATGAAGAGCAGGGTAGCCCGGGAGTTGGACAAGAAAAATTGATCGAATATAAAAAGAGGAGTACTTGCGTGTACTCCTCTTTTCACTTCTATTTCGATACAGATTGCCTGTATATAATTACTTTAGCCGGTACATCATATATTTCTATCACAGGTCCATCTGCTTTATAATCGGTCGTTTCGATGTATTTGGTCATTGCCGGATATACTTTCATTATTCCTACCATTGTCGATATCATTCCTTTATTGGGGAATTCTCCGACTATATAGTCGCTTTTAGGTAGCGTTTTAACTTTAAATCTGCTTGAGAGTACCACCATCTGCATACTGTCAAGAGGTGTATCGAGTATACAACCTATTTCCGAGCGTAGTTTACTCTTTTCTACTTGTTGAGGATTGTCATAATACATGCCTGCACCCTTTGTTGTTTCTATTTTATAATCGTTGAGCAACGCATAATAAATGCTGTCCATTACTACCGGGCTTTGACTGTAATCTCCTGTAACATTTTCATAGACGAATACTTCCCCGCCTGTTTCTTTTTCTTCAAAGTTTACAGTTCTGAATCCACCATAATAAGCATAAACAGCAGTCAGAAGGATGATTATTCCGATTACGAGAGCTAGTAAGATCTTGACGAGCTTTTTCATAGATGTTTTATAAAGTATGAGAGCCTGGTGAGCTTTTCATAATAAGTTCAGCATTGTATTTTTTCTTATAACTTTTCGCTATATTTTGAATTTGAGTGGAAGACATTGGAGTACGGACAGATATGATGAAACAATATTTCTTCTGTTGTCTCATATCTTTGCTTAATCTTGGAATAGTCGCTTCTATTTGTTCCAACGCTCTGTTTATATCATGTCCTTTCAATTCTACGAAATACTCCGTATTTTCATCGACTTTTATCAAAAGATAGTCACATCGGGGTCTCTCATCTGTAATTTGACAACCATCAACAGTTATTTTATTTATTTCTATCCTGTTTTTATTTTCGAATACTATTTTGCTTTTCTGCTCTTCCAGTACAATCAAAGGATAGCTTATTAATTCAGAACACTCACATTTTATATCTTCCATTCTGACAGCCTTTTATTCTTCACCAAACTCTAAATCAACAAGTTTTCCAAATTCCTCTGCTATTTCGTTGGATGCATCATCCAGCATATTCTGAGAAACAAGGTTGGTTTCTTCATTTATCAATACTTCCTTCTTCCCATCTTTGATGGAATAAGCAATAAAGTTTTCTATATCCAGAACTTCTTCTTTCGGTATAATTTTATATACTTTTTCTGCTAATTCAGGTTTTTCCTTGATGATATTGCCTGCTTCCAGCAGGTTATTGAAAGCTGCAAGGATATAAGGCGAATGAGTAGTGATGAATAGTTGTTTGTTTATGAGTATATTAAAAAGTCGAGACAATACTTGAACAATTTGTTTTTGTGCCACTGGATATAAATGTGTTTCCGGTTCTTCTATATATAATACAGGATCCTTAGGTTCTTTATTTGAAGGAAAAAATAGTGTTTGGATAAACATCAATAAAGGAAACGTTTCTTGTTGTCCAGAAGAAGCGTTTAATAGTGAGATTTTCCTTTTGTCTTTCTGAACTAGATAGTCAATTTGATTATCTCTAATGTAAATGCCTTTTAATATTTCTGAACAAAGTTTACTTAGCTTATTGTGAGTCCTGAAAATATCACTTGATTTATTAAATACTACTTTTGCTTGTTCATAATTAGCTCCAAATTCGATAATAAATGGATCAATTGTATTATTACTTTGCAAAAGAGCAAAAATATTAGATTGTATGTTAGAAAAGAAACTTCTTCCTGCTGGTATAAAGTACTGTTTGCTTTGTAATACTGATTTATATTTTACTTTTTCTTTTAGTTCTCTAAGGTTTCTAGCAGTTGAGAAATTTATCATTTGTGGATCCAAATTATTTTCCAATATCTCAGTTAGAGATTCTATTATTTCTCTTATGTCTTTCGAAAATTTCACTTCAATATACCAATCTTTTGCTTTTCTGGAGCTAGAAATAATAATAAATGATTTGTCTAAAATATATTTTATTGTAAAGTTTTTATTACTCCATGATTCTACGGGAAAGTAACTATAAAAAAGATCATTATACCTATCTATGAGTTCACTTGGCATATGTATTCTATCAAATTTATATAAATCATTCAAATACGACTTAAAATAATATGCCAACTTCACCACCACACTTTTTCCCGCCGCCTGTGGCCCTATAAAAATATTTATAGGTTTAAAATCGAATTCGATATGCTCAAATCCTGCAAAGTTTTTTATAATGAGTTTTTCTTTCACCATTTCATTAAACTATTTGTTATCAAAGATAAAGTTTTTCTCTAAAAATAACGCCTTAACCGGAAAAGTTAAGGCGTTATATCTTTTATTATCTATTTGATATTATTTCTTTATCTCCACCTTCAGATTCAATTCATCCAATTGTTCCTGTTCAAGGACAGCTGGTGCGTCGATCATAACATCACGCCCCGAATTGTTTTTAGGGAATGCAATACAGTCGCGGATACTGTCCAGACCTGCGAAAAGGGATACTAAACGGTCAAGGCCAAATGCCAGACCTGCATGCGGAGGCGCTCCGTATTTAAATGCATTCATCAGGAAGCCGAACTGAGCTTGCGCCTTTTCTTCGGTAAACCCGAGTACATGGAACATCTTATTCTGCAACTGGCTGTTGTGGATACGAACCGAACCACCACCAACTTCAACACCGTTGATCACCATGTCGTATGCATTGGCACGTACAGCTCCCGGATCTGATTCCAGCATGGGAATATCCTCTTCCTTCGGACTCGTAAACGGATGGTGCTTCGCAAAGAAGCGTCCCAGTTCTTCGTCCTTTTCCAACAAAGGGAAATCGATAACCCAAAGGCAATTGAATTTATTTTTATCGCGGAGTCCCAATTGATCTCCGACTTCAAGACGGAGTTCGCATAGCTGTTTCTGCGCCTTTTCTGTTTCACCGCATATGATAAGGATAAGGTCTCCCGGTTCTGCCTGACAACGTTCCGCCCATTTTTTCAGGTCTTCGGCTGTATAGAATTTGTCTACAGACGATTTCAGAGAGCCATCGGCTTCATAACGTACATATACAAGTCCCTTTGCACCGATTTGCGGGCGTTTTACATAGTCGGTAAGCGCATCCAGTTGTTTGCGGGTGTATGATACCGCACCTTTGGCACAGATAGCTCCTACATATTCGCATGAATCGAATACAACGAAATCTTTACCTGTAGTCAGGTCTTTAATTTCCACGAATTCCATCCCGAAACGAGTATCCGGCTTATCCGAACCGTAATATTTCATCGCGTGGGCATAGGTCATACGCGGAAAGTCGGGTATGTCTATACCTTTTACCTTCTTGAACAGGTGCTTGGTCAGCCCTTCAAACATATTCAACACGTCTTCCTGACTGACATACGACATTTCACAGTCTATCTGGGTGAATTCCGGCTGACGGTCGGCGCGAAGGTCTTCGTCGCGGAAACATTTCACAATCTGGAAATAACGGTCAAATCCAGATACCATCAGCAATTGCTTGAATAGCTGAGGGGATTGTGGCAGGGCATAAAATTCTCCCGGATTCATACGTGATGGCACAACAAAGTCGCGCGCTCCTTCTGGCGTAGAACCGATCAATACCGGAGTTTCCACTTCTATGAACTGGCGTTCATCCAAAAAACGGCGTGTTTCGAAAGCAATTTTGTGGCGCAGTTCCAGATTTTTGCGTACAGGAGTACGGCGTAAGTCCAGATAGCGGTATTTCATGCGCAGGTCTTCACCTCCGTCGGTTTCGTCTTCGATAGTGAAAGGCGGAACTTCCGATGTATTCAATATAACCAGCTTGTTGACTATGATTTCTATCTCGCCGGTCGGTATATTCATATTCTTGCTCGAACGTTCCTGTACTGTACCTGTTACCTGTAATACATATTCGCGCCCGAACTTATTCGATTGTTCATACAAATCTGCGTTTACATCTTTGCTGAATGCCAACTGGGTAATTCCATAGCGGTCGCGGAGATCGACAAAGGTCATTCCGCCACCAAGTTTACGCACTTTTTGTACCCATCCCGCAAGGGTTACTTCTTTATTTACATCAGCAAGAGTCAGTTCTCCGCAAGTATGATTTCTGTACATTTTTTTAATATTTGATTTCAGGTTTCAAGATTTCAGGTTTCAAGATACTAACGTTATCTTGAGATTTTGAACTCATGAGATTTTGAAATAGTATTTTAATATATTTTCTTTATTACGTCCACAGTCAGGCTATCCACTTTACCTTCTATTGCAGTTACAAATGCTTTAAAATGCGCACTTGCGTTGTGTTCGTCGATGGCTGCCTGCGATTTCCATACTTCGAGGATTGTGTATTTCAATGGGTTTTGGCAATCCTGATGCAAATCGTAAGATACATTTCCTGTTTCTTTACGGGTTTCATCTACTACGGTATGGAATACCTTTTCCAACTCTTCCTGATATGCAGCTTTTACTACAATAACGGCAACAATTTTCAGTTCCATCATAACCTTATCGTTTTATATTATTTGAGGTTACAAAAGTATGTATTTTATTTGTGTTTTACAGATTGCTCGTATATAAAAACATCATTCTTTAAAGATAAAAGTCCCGGACAAATAATGCAGGGACTTTTACCTTTTTTGATAGGATGTATATTCTAATATACGAGTTTCATTTTTATTACTTCTTTCTTTACAACCATATCTTTCGATGCTTTCTGGTATGTTTTGAAGTGGTCGGTATTACCGTGAAAGTCGATGGCGGCCTGTGATTCCCATTCTTCGAGAATAATAAACCGTGTAGAATCGCTGGTATCCTGGTGTACGTTGTAGGAAATACAACCGTCTTCTTCCTGACTGCCTTGTACTACAGCCTGGAATATAGGAAGTATATCTTTTATAGCCTCAGGCTTAACAGTTATGATAGCAGCTATCTTTAGTTCGTCGCCGGTTCTTTCTTCGGCCTCCAAGCCTGTTTTTATAATGATGGTGTCATCCTGTGCCGTTTCTGCTTTTTTGCTGCAACTAACGATGCATAGTAACCCGAATAATACGGCGAATACAATTTTTTTCATGATTTCCTTTTTTTGTATAATTATTTCTTATTTAGTTTTTTATTTATTTCGGTTTCGAGTTTCCCTTTTTCCATCAATTTCTCATATTTCTCTATATTACCATCTTTTTTGAGATAACCCCTGTTCTTTCTGTAAAAGGTGATAACTGTTTCTACTCCCGCCTTTGTTCCTTGCACCACATCTTCCGAATAGTCATTATCCAGCGAATATTTAGTCCATCCGGCAGTGAAAGGCATTACCAACTCAGGATTGATTTTGATGAAATTCATCATAAAGTCGGCATCTATTTTTAAATGTACATCCGGTGTTCCGGTGAGCCATGCCATAAGAAACGCATTTGCTTCCTGCCGTTTGTTTGCATCTTTACCCAAAGGTGTTTGCAGGAGCCAGTCTATCGTCTCTTTTATCTGAGGCTCATAAGTCTTATAAGACTCCTTGTTTTCAAGTTTATAGTTCTTTGGGACATTATAGTCCTGCCCGGATACATATATACAGATAAAAAAGGCCAAAGATGAAAACAATAACTTCTTCATATGTGTTAGATTTAATGTTTATTAATTGAGTGTTACAAATATAGGGAATGATAGCAATAATGGAAATGGAAGAACTAAAAAAGTGTTGGCCTTTTTATCTTTTATCCGATTTTATATTTAACTTCGCCATATCCTATATAGTTAACACAAAATTACACAAGTAGCACAAATGTTTAATTAAAATAGAAATTCAATGAAAAAGTATTTAGCAGAAATGATCGGAACTATGGTTCTGGTGCTTATGGGTTGTGGTGCTGCAGTATTTGCAGGAGCCGGACAACCGTTTGCTTCGGTCGGTACACTTGGTGTAGCATTTGCATTCGGATTGGCAGTATTGGCTATGGTTTATACCATCGGTAAAATTTCGGGTTGTCATATCAATCCGGCAATCACTCTGGGCCTGTTGTTATCTAAAAAAATATCAGCTAAAGATGCGGGCTTGTATATGATCTTTCAGGTAATAGGCGCTATTATCGGTTCAGCAATATTATATGTACTGGCAAAGGATTCCGGTTCAACAACCACTTTTACCGGAGCTAACGGCTATACTGATCTGCTACCTGCATTTGTAGCTGAAACAGTCTTTACCTTTATCTTCGTATTGGTTGTTTTGGGTGTTACATCTAAAGGTGCCAACAATCAGTTTGCCGGTGTTGCTATCGGTTTGGCTTTGGTTTTGGTGCATATCGTATGTATCCCTATTACTGGTACATCAGTTAATCCGGCACGTAGTATCGGTCCTGCTATTTTTCAGGGAGGAGAAGCTTTATCGCAACTATGGCTATTTATTGTTGCTCCGTTCTTAGGTGCTGCAATTTCGGCTGTAGTATGGAAAGTTATCGATACAGAACAAGAATAAGCATATATTATTATATATAGCATAGAGTTTCCGAAAACCTGGAAGCTCTATTGCTTTAAAAGATTTTATATCTTTTAGTAAACCAATAGGTTTATATATAAAATTAAGCAAAATCACATCACACTGTTAAATAATCTTTTAGATATTGTCAATTCCATAAATTTGTCTTTTATTTGCATCATTAACGCAAGATTATTAAAAAAAACCTCTAAAAACTTTTTGCCTATAGAATAAACATTACTCTTTTTATAACTTTAAAATATAAGAGATAATGGATACATTAATAACCATGACCGACGAACAATTGGTCACCGATTATTCTAATGGTAACAATCAGGCATTTGATATCCTACTGTCACGACACAAAATCAGTGTCTTCAACTATATCTATTTCACTGTGCGCAACAGGGAACTGGCAGAAGATATCTTTCAGGAAACTTTCATCAAGGCTATTGTAACGATTAAACAAGGCCGCTATACCGAGACAGGAAAATTTCGTGCCTGGATATCCCGCATCGCCCACAATCTTATTATAGACCATTTTCGTCAGGAAAAGAATGAGAATACAATTTCTAATGACGAGGCCCCGGTCGATTTGTTGAACAATCCGTTGCTGTGTGATGGTACGATAGAGGACGAGATAATCCGTATGCAGATTACATCGGATATCCGTAAGCTAATCTCGTACCTGCCCGATAGCCAGCGCGAAGTATTGGAAATGCGCTATTATCAGGATTTGAGTTTTAAGGAAATAGCAGACCATACAGGCGTCAGTATCAATACAGCCCTGGGACGTATGCGTTATGCTATACTCAATATACGCCGCATGGCAGATGAAAATAACATCGTGCTGACGATGTAAATATAACTGATAATTGTATTGATTCTTAATGGAATAGTAAATAGGTCTGAGACCTTATTGTAGTTTTTAAGTTATAAGGATTGAAAGTGGATAAGCATCCCTGTGGTTAGGATGCTTATTTTTTATGCCAGAATCATTTCTATCAGAGCCAGTTCTTCACCTGTGAAATGTGAATTATCCTTTGCTTTCAGATTATCTTTCAGCTGATTCAATGAACTTGTACCTATTATGACAGATGTTACATGCTTGTTGTGCAGCAGCCATGCCAGAGCCATTTCGGCAAGTGTTTGACCACGTTGACCGGCAAGGTCGTTCAGCGCCTTCACTTTCTTTATCACCTCAGGTGTAATTTCACTCTCTTGCAGGAAGCCGTGACTCTTGTGAGCACGAGAATCTTCAGGAATGCCGTTCAGGTATTTATTCGTGAGTACGCCCTGAGCCAGTGGAGAGAAAGCAATGAAGCCCACCCCGTATTTCTCGTTGATGTCCATATGCTCAATTTCAGGTTCGCGCACGAGCATGCTGTATTTGTCCTGATAGATAAGGCAGGGCACATGTTGCGATTTCAGAATATTGTATGCCTGAATCAGTTTTTCGGGAGGATACTTTGATATGCCTACATATAATGCCTTCCCCTGACGTACAATATCCACCAGAGCCTGCATGGTCTCTTCCACAGGGGTTTGAGGATCATAGCGGTGCGAATAGAATATATCGAAATATTCCAGACCTGTACGTTTCAGGCTTTGGTCTATACTGGCCATGATGTATTTGCGGGAACCACCATCTCCGTAAGGCCCGTCCCACATAAGATGACCTGCCTTGGATGAAATAATGAGTTCGTCGCGATGACCTTTCAATTCTTTAGCCAGTATCTTGCCAAAGTTAGTTTCGGCACTACCCGGAGGTGGTCCGTAGTTATTAGCCAAGTCGAAATGTGTAATGCCACTCTCGAAAGCGTGTAAAATCATGGATGTAGCCATTTCGAAGCTATCCACATCCCCGAAGTTATGCCACAAGCCTAATGAAATTTCGGGTAATTGTAACCCGCTGTTTCCACAAAAATTGTATTTCATGATAAATCGTTAATTTGTTGCTGATAAAGTTAATTGAAATTTTGTTTAACATAAATAGGAAATCATATTATTATTTACAGTAATATTCCCTTTGCATTATTTAACATTATTGTACTATAAAATATATTCAAGAAAGAACCTGAAACTGATTCTTTCTCTACTTTTGTCCGATTTTTTTTTAATAACAACTATAATGAAAACAAGCTACTTATCTAAGCACTTTCTGCTGATGGCTATTCTTAGCTTATCTGCAGCTATTTCTTATGCACAAGATCAAAAGCCGGAGGAATCTTTGAATGCGCTCAAAGACGGGAATAAACGCTTTTGCTCAGGTCAGTTATTGCACACTCATCAGGATTTAAGCAGAATAGACGAACTCAAAACGGGACAGAAGCCTTTCGCGATCGTAGTTAGTTGCTCTGATTCGCGTGTGACACCCGAAATTGTTTTTGATCAAGGGTTGGGAGATATATTCTCTATCCGAACAGCCGGGAATGTAATGGCCGATTATGAAGAAGGTAGCATCGAATATGCAGCCGAACATCTCGGTACAAAGCTGATTGTAGTGATGGGACATACAAGCTGCGGGGCTGTAAAAGCATTCATGGATATAAAACACAGCCATGAAAACCACGATGCCCATCATACCGGGAAACTTGGGCATATCGAGTCCATTATCAAAAAACTGGATAGCGAAGAAGAGGAAGATGAAGTTTTCAAGACCGAAGGCGATGTTTACAACCGGGCCATCATAGCTAATGTGATACACGGAGTAAAGCAACTGAGAAAATCAGAACCATTCCTCAAAGAAATGCATGAAGATGGTGATGTACAAATTGTTGGAGCCATTTATCATATCGAGTCGGGAGAAGTTGAATTTCTCGATATTTGATTATCTCATACATCAAATAAATAAAGCCGGACGAAACTCTTTCTTCCGGCTTTTTTGTTTGCCCGAAGTTATAACCTCACATTCCTAAAAAAGACTTATCTTTGTTACCCTATCACTGATTTTTATGGACAATTTGCTGGATCATCTAAATAAACAGCAGCGTGAAGCTGTTGAATACATAAGCGGGCCTTCCCTGATTATTGCAGGGGCCGGTTCGGGCAAGACACGGGTACTTACTTATAAAATAGCATACCTTCTCCAACAAGGCTATATGCCTCACAGCATACTTGCACTTACATTTACTAATAAGGCGGCGCGTGAAATGAAAGAGCGTATTGCGGAGATAATCGGATGGAAGTATGCCCGCTATTTATGGATGGGGACTTTTCACTCGGTGTTTTCCCGTATTTTGCGTACCGAAGCCGAAAAAATAGGATTTACCTCCAATTTTACCATTTTCGACTCGGCCGACTCCCGGAATATGATAAAGACCATTATCAAACAGTATCAACTGGATGATAAAGTCTATAAGCCGGCCAGAGTACAAGCTATAATATCAAATGCTAAGAATGCGCTGATTTCACCCCAGATGTATGCTCAGAACAAAGAACTGCTGGAGTATGACCAACGGTCAAAGATGCCTGTATTGAAAGATATTTACAGGGATTACAACAATAGGCTAAAAGCTTCTAATACAATGGATTTCGATGATTTGTTGTTCTACACCAATGTCCTGTTTCGTGACCATCCCGATGTGTTGAAAAGTTATCAGGAACGTTATCAGTTTATCCTCGTAGACGAATATCAGGATACGAACTTTGCACAATACCTTGTTGTAAAGCAGCTTGCCGATGCGCACCACCGCGTATGTGTAGTGGGTGACGATGCACAGAGTATCTACTCGTTTCGGGGAGCGAATATAGATAATATACTTAAATTTAAGGAAGTTTACTCCGAATCGAAGTTGTTTAAGCTGGAGCAGAATTACCGTTCCACACAAAATATTGTTAATGCGGCTAACAGCCTTATTCAGCAAAACCGTGAACAGATAAAGAAAACAATATATTCAGAGAACGACGAAGGGGAACGTATCGAAATATCCAGTGCTTTCTCCGATTTTGAAGAAGGGGTCATTGTATCGAATAAGATATGGGACATCCGCCGCGATAAGAAAGCGGCATATAGTGATTTTGTAATTCTGTACCGTACCAATGCCCAGTCGCGTATCTTCGAAGAGGCTTTGCGGAAAAAAAATATCCCGTACCGTATCTATGGCGGTTTGTCGTTCTACCAGCGTAAGGAAATCAAAGATGTTATCGCGTATTTCCGGATGGTGGTGAATCCCTTCGACGAAGAAGCTTTCCGGCGTATCATTAATTTTCCTGCGCGGGGAATCGGGAATACGACATTAAATAAAATTGCAGATGCAGCCCGTTTGCATAATGTGAGCTTGTGGGAGGTAATTGGTGACTCGTTAGGATATAATCTGAATGTGAACACAGGTACAGCTAAAAAGTTAAGTGAGTTCCGGGAACTTATCGAAAGTTTTATTGCGCAATTACGCGAATTATCAGCTTATGAACTGGCATCCCGGATTGTAAAACAAAGCGGTATTGCTACTGAAGCTTATCAGGATCAGACACCCGAAGGCATGAGTCGTCAGGAAAATTTACAGGAACTGTTAGGCGGTATCCATGAATTTTGCGAAAGCCGCAAAGAAGAAGGTCTGGGGGGGATAGGATTGATGGATTTCTTATCCGAAGTGTCGCTACTTAGTGATCAGGATACAGATAAAGAGGCCGATCAGGAAAAAGTGACAATGATGACCGTTCATGCATCTAAAGGATTGGAATTTAAAAATGTATTTGTTGTAGGTATGGAAGAAGACCTCTTTCCGTCGTCAATGGCAAAGAATGAATTCCGGGGCTTAGAAGAAGAGCGTCGCTTGTTCTATGTCGCTATTACCCGCGCAAAGGAATACTGTATGATTACATATGCTAAAAGCCGTTTCCGGAACGGGCAGATAAATGCTTCCAATCCAAGCCGTTTCCTTCGTGATATAGATACTTGCTATCTGAATGTAAACGGTGGAGTGCTCGGTGGTGGCGGATTCGGAGTGCTCAATCGACCCGAAACGTATACAAACGATTTGTATGATTACACCAATACACCCCGTACAACATACCCGGAACGCCCGCTAACTCAGCGGCAACCAACTGCTCAGCGGCAGGAAGCCAGTCTTCCATCTGCATCTCCCCGTTCCAATTTTGTGAATGCGCGCAACGCTACGCCGAAAGCTTCCGCAGGAGTGAATTCAGGAGAAGTACAAGTAGGGGCGATAATAAAACACGAGCGTTTCGGTATAGGTAAGGTGACTGCTGTAACAGGTGATCCTGATAGCCGGAAAGCTACCGTAGAATTTGAAAACTCGGGAGTGAAGCAATTGTTGCTGAAGTTTGCCCGGTTTGAGGTTCTGGGATAGGAAGTGAAACATAACTGTTGTGATGATGAAAGCAGAATATGAAAATTTATTTTTTAGTCCACTTAGAGAAAAATTATTTTTTCCAGAATTTCCATGATGGCTTTTTCTTTTCTTTACCGGTCTTTTCAGGAATAATATTTTCTGTAGTTTCTTCCTTTTTTTCGGCAGGCTGATAGTGTGGCATGTATATTACCGGTTCTCCAAATGTGGCATTGTTCATATCTTCGGCTTTAGCACCGTCTTTCAGCGCATTGTTGTAAGCATTGAATTCCGCACTTTGTATGAATAAGTTTTGAAAGTGCTCTTGATTCACGCATCCCTCCTTTATTATTTTCTCAGCCAACTGATATGCGGATGTATAGATGGGTTCGTCGCTAAGCTTTATAGTCGCTTCCTTTTCAGTTTCGTCTGTAACAATGGCTTCATCTGAAAATTTGGCCGTTGTAATTCCTTTCAGAAATACACGCCCGAAAGCTAAAGGGATAAATGTATTTGCTTTCTCGGCATCGGATAGAGACAGGCCTTCTGCCATCAGTTGTTGTTCTATTGCATCGTCATTTTCACCTACCATCCAGGCCATAGTAGCAGCCATGCGGCTTATGTCGAAATGATCTTTCAGTACCATGAAGACCCGCATCGAGAAGAAGTCTTTGTAGGTGGGGAAATCAAATGTGCGGACGAATTTCTCTATACCGGTCCAAACTTCGTTATCTAGAAGTATTTCACCTGAGATCAATTCGCTTTCCGATTGTGCATAGTAGAATCTTACCCAATGAGTACCTTCTGTCAAGGGTTGGACTTTTATAGTCTCTTCAAGCTGTTCGAGCCAACGTAAAGGAAGCGGATCAGGATGACTTCCTCTGGTGGTTACATTGCTTATGGTAACATTATAGGTGCGTCCGTCAACTACCCATTGCTGATTATTGACCTGATGGTCAAATTCTTTAGTGAAAAATGCGGAAAGTAAGGTGTGAAAAGAATTTGTAAGGAAGTTTTTCCATGCGTCTTTTATTGCAGTATTTTCGTCCACTCCCATTCCTGCGCACGATTCGATAATGGTTTTACCCAGACCTATTTCGAGATGTATATCTAATTGTAAAATCACAGCCATAGACGAAGATGAGCGATTGAATATGTGTGCCCATGCAGTCATGTACTGATGAGGAAATATAATCAGGTCTTTCTCTATATTGCATTCAATATTGTGCCTGCGGAAAGTCTCAGCCAGAAAATTATTGAGTTGCAATTCGTGTTGTATCAGTTTGTTGTCGTTCATTGGACTAATATTTATTGTCGTTAAGTTTCTTTGTCAAAAATGAATAACTTGCTTGATATTTCTTTAGCCTTTGTATATCCTTGTCTGTGATTTCAGGTAATCTTGACGTATCCATATTATCCTTCAAGTCGGCAAGCTTAACAGTTGTGGCTATTGGAAATTTGGCTATATGCTCTATGTATGTATTATATTCAATATCGGGAGAATGAGCCAGTATAAGAAGTTGATTTATTAATTCTTCGGGAATAGCTTCAGCCATCAGATCATCAACAGTAATATCAGTATCTTCCAAAATATCGTGCAGAACGGCTACAATTTTTGCTTCTATTGTATTTACACTATTCATCACTCTCAAGGGATGGAATATGTATGGCTTACCACCTTTATCTGTTTGTCCGTAATGTGCATTTACTGCAATCCGGATTGCTATTTCTAATATGCCATCCATTATCGATGAATGAATCGTGTTAATCTTCGGTTACTATTTAATTATATGGGCATTACAAATCTAAATAAAAATAGGAAAAACAGCGTTGTTCAGACCCATTTTAACATGGACAAGAGCGTAATTAAACTGAAAAAATTGCAATCCTTATGTTTTATTCGATTTATGGGCTATGAGTACACTCGTTTTTTATATTTTTTTTAACATAATATAGAGCAGCAAAAAGGTCTTTCGTTGCATCTTTCATATATAAAATATTGAATCGAAAAGATAAATATCGTATATTTGTTTATTCTCTATTAATATTTTATCAATGTTTGTATTAAACCTTTTACAGGTTAGTCAGTCTAAGATTTATAAAGATAACTAAAACGCTGTCAATAAACACAAAGCATTGTAGATTATAAACAATAAACAATAGGAGAGCAGATTATGAAAGTAAAAAATTTAGTACTGATGTTTCTGATGTCTGTATTGCCATTTATCGCTTTTGCGCAAGATGACTGGGATGACATTTATGCTACTTCTAAATCAAAAGATAACAAGAAGAAAGAGGTAAAAGTCAAAAATACAGTTTCTCAGAAACAACAACAGAAACCAACTCAGGTGTTGGTAGTTCGCGACAACGGAGACGTTACTCTGGAGACAGAAGGTAACGTAAACGTAGATGTGGATACCTATAACCGTAGAGGAGGAGATGTGTCTGTATACCATAATGAACAATACCCTGAAGATTCGGTAGCCTATACCGATGAATATCAGGATTATCAGTATACAGATCGTATAGTGAAATTCCATGAGCCAGAAAACAGTGTTAAGATATCCAGTGATAACGAGATAAATGTATATGTTACCAATGACTTGTACAGCAATTATTATCGCAATCGTGGCTGGAATTTTAATGTAAATCTTGGCTGGGGCTGGGGTGGATATTACGGTAGCTATTATCCGTTTTACGATCCATGGTATTATAGCGGTTACTGGGGCGGATATTACGACCCTTGGTATTACGGCAGCAGCTGGGGCTGGGGTTGGAGCAGACCTTGGTATGGCTATGGCTGGGGAGGCTGGTACGGTGGCGGTTGGTATGCCGGAGGCTGGTATGGAGGACATCATCATCACGGATACTACGGTAGTAGTTCACGTTACAACTATTCCGGACGCCCTCGGGCTAGTTACGGATCCGGTCGGTCAGGTTATGGCTATAATTCGGGTCGCGGTTCGTACGGATACAGCGGCCGTGAATCAAGTGTAGGTAGTTCCCGTCCTAGTTATGGTGGCAGAGGCTCATCTACCGGAAGTGTAGGAACGAGACCATCTACCCGTCCTAGTTACGGTACGTCTACAGGTCGTGGTTCTTCATCAGGTAGTGTAGGCACAAGACCATCAACTCGTCCGAGTTATGGTACATCTACAGGTAGGGGATCTTCATCAAGTGGAGTAAGCACAAGGCCAACAACCCGTCCTAGTTATGGAACATCAACAGACAGAGGTTCTTCTGGCGGAGTAACAACTCGTCCTACTACCCGTCCAAGTTATAATAGCAGCGGTTCAAGTACAGGTCGCGGTTCATCCGGTAGTGTTACTACAAGACCAACAACTCGTCCAAGTTACAACACTTCAGCTGGTAGCAGTTCAAGTTCACGTCCTAGTTATGGTAGTGGCTCATCAAGCAGTTCACGTCCTAGTTACAGCGGATCATCCAGTAGTTCAAGTTCACGTCCTAGCTATAGTGGTTCATCAAGCTCAAGTTCTAGTTCACGCCCTAGCTATAGCGGGTCATCAAGTAGCAGTTCGAGCTCACGACCAAGTTATAGCAGTGGTTCATCCAGCAGTTCTTCTTCCAGAGGTTCATATAGCTCAGGCTCATCATCCAGTAGCCGTTCTTCCGGAGGTGGAGGAAGCAGTAGCGGAAGAAGCGGAGGCGGACGCAGATAAAAAGGTAAAATAAGGACAACTAAATAAAAGCTGTTTCAATATTAATTTTTGAGGCAGCTTTTTTGAAAAGATATAGAAATATTAAAAATTACATTATGAAACATGTATCATTACTACTGTTAACAGCTGCATTGACGTTTGGGGCTGCCCAGGCCCAAAATGAAATGGATGCATACAGATATTCAAAGAACGATCTTACCGGTACTGCCCGTTCCGTTTCTATGGGGGGAGCTTTTGGCGCTTTGGGAGGTGATATATCCGGCGTATCCATAAATCCGGCAGGTATAGGAGTTTATCAAACATCCGAAATAGTTACTACACTTAATTTTCAGAATTCGAAGGTTCAGACAGAAATGAATGCCGGAAAAGTTGATGAAAGTAAATTTAAAGTGAACTTTGATAATCTGGCGTTTGTGAGTGTATTCCCTATATTTGATAATGATGTGGTTCGTAGTATCAATATCGGGTTTTCGTACAACAGATTGAAAAATTTTGACAGGAAATATAATGCGATTGGCAATAACCTGTCGTATGATTTGTCGGCTTATATGGCTGATAGAGCAACAAATAATGGACGTCCTGCCTCGGCTATTGCATTAGGTGATGGAGGGAATGACTGGAGAGATATCTGGCGCAATCAGGACTGGCTGAGCGTACTAGCTTTTAATGGACATATTATAGATGAGAAAACTCCTGTGGGTTCAGGGCAATATGTCCCGGCTTCCCCCGAGTATGCGGCTTATAGTGACTTATTTGTAGAAGAAAAAGGTTCTGTCAGTACATATGATTTTAATATAGGAACAACTTTTTCGGATATTGTTAGTGTTGGGGCAACATTGTCCCTTACCGATATAAATTATCGTATGTATTCTAGTTATATTGAAGACTATCAGAATAGCGGTTCATTTTGGGGTGGTCAGGAATTACAAAACTGGATGAGAACAGATGGTACAGGGTGGCAGGTTACTGCCGGTGTAATTGTAAAGCCTGTACAAGAATTACGAATTGGAGTTTCATACCATTCTCCTACATGGTATAATATGACCGATTATTTCGCTGCGGATCTGTCTTCCGATTTTGCCGATGGAACAAGTTCCTATATAGCTAGCTTCAGTGATCCCAATTCAGATCGGAGTGAAGATGCCATATATGATTATAAGATGCGCACTCCTGACAAGTGGACATTGAGCCTTGCAGGCGTTATCGGCGGTAAAGCAATTATCAGCGCCGATTATGAATTGACTAACTATGCCAATAATATGAAATTGTTCGATGACCGGGGTAATGCTCTTGCTACAGGTACAGGCGATCCTAACGCTTATATAAAGAATGATTTCAGAAATGCATCTACTGTTCGCGTTGGGGCTGAATATCGTATTACAGACCAGTTTTCGGCTCGTGTAGGTTATTCATGGATGCAAAGCCCATTCAAAAATGAAGTAATAGATTTCCCGGGCGACCATGAAGTTGTTACCGATAGCCGTGCAGCTACTCAGTATGTATTGGATGGAACTACAAACTATTTCACTTATGGTATGGGATACAGATTTTCACGTCATTTCTATACAGATATCGCATTTGTAATGAAATCGCAGAAAGATGATTTGTATGCCTTTACAGGAGCAGATAAAACTACATTCAAGACAAATAATTTTCAAGGGCTGCTGACATTGGGATATAGATTCTAATAAGGCATAGTAACAAAATAAAGAAGCAGCGCATCTCTTTCGGAATGCGCTGCTCTTGGTTATAAACGGATTGTATTTTAAAGATTTTCCAGCATTCTCTTTATAACTGTTTGAGCTGATATCTCACGATTGGCTGCTTCCTGTATAACAATCGATTGTGGACTTTCTATCACATCGTCGCTTACAATCATATTGCGGCGTACAGGCAGACAATGCATAAAGTAAGCGTTATTTGTCAGCGCCATCTTTTGAGTTGTTACAGTCCACGACATATCTTTGCTTAATATTTTGCCATAATTAGGATCATTGTATGCAGCCCAGTTTTTTGCATAAACAAAGTCCGCCTCTGCGAGTGCTTTATCCTGATCATACTCTACTTTTGCTCCGCGTACAAATTTAGGATCGAGGTCATAACCTTGCGGGTGTGTGATAACAAAATCTACATCAGCCTCGTTCATAAAGTCAGCAAATGAATTTGGTACTGCCTGTGGCAGGGCTTTCGGATGTGGTGCCCATGTAAGGACAACTTTTGGGCGAGCAGTTTTCTTATATTCCTCTATTGTGATGAGATCGGCAAAAGCCTGTAAAGGATGTCCTGTTGCAGCCTCCATGCTAAATACGGGACGTCCCGAATACTTAATAAACTGATTGAGTATCTTTTCCTGGTAATCGTCTTCCTTATTTTCGAATTGAGCAAACGCGCGTACTCCGATAATGTCGCAATAACTGCCCATCACAGGGATGGCTTCTAGTATATGTTCCGATTTGTCGCCGTCCATTATTACTCCACGTTCGGTTTCCAGTTTCCAAGCTCCCTGATTGATGTCGAGTACCATTGTGTTCATACCCAGGTTCATCCCGGCTTTCTGTGTACTCAGGCGGGTGCGCAGGCTGGAATTGAAAAATACCATCAGCAGCGTTTTGTTCTCACCGAGGCTTTTATACCCGAAGCGGTTTTTCTTTACTTCAAGAGCTTCTTTTACTGCGGCATTAAGATCGCCGAGGTCTTTGACATTGGTATATGTTCTCATTACAAAAGTATTTTAATGCGTTTATTGATTAAGACTATAAAGATAGCTAATAGTACGGAGACTATCATAATGAACGGCAACCTGTAAATATTATTTGTTTCCGCTATCGGGATTATTTGCCCTGCAACGAGGATGTGGACAAAATAAATTCCTGCGGCCAGTTTTGATATATCGTATTTTTCAACAGAGTGATTTACTCCTTTCTGTATGCAGATAATTAATACGGGGCAAAGGATGTATAGAGACAGAAATAAATTATGGTAAATATTCGTTTTATATCCTTGGTATGATTCTATTAATAATGTGATAAGACTTATAAATAGAATCATATATAGATATAAAGGCCTTATATTTACATATCCCTTCTTTTGAATATAATATCCTAGTACGATAAATGGGAAACCAAAGAAAATACCATTACAGAATGCTCTGTAAGGCAATCCGCAATTCTCCAGTATATATCCGGTAATGAAGAGAATAATGCCGGAAAGCAGTAGTAGGTTATTATTCTTTATAAACTTCTTTAATGCCAACAGCATCAGTATGCCCAAGAGGAGTGCAGGCAGAAACCACAGGTGATAATACCCCATAATGGCAAATGTAACCAGTGAATGCGCTTCTACTGTATTATAATAGGTGGGCAGATAAATGATCAACCATACGACGTAGACAATGAAAATATGTAATAAATATTTTTTTATGGCCTTATTGTTATCTATTTTAGAATGGAGATAATATCCGCTAATAACGAAAAAACATGGTACAGCTATCCGCGCTATCCCGTTAGAAATGAGCCATCCGGTTAATGAATCATTGCTAAAAAGAGACTGCGTGTGTACCGTGATAACCAACAGACTGAGTATAATCCTGAAGTAATCGAGTCTTATATTGCGTTCCATGGTTAAAAGAATATTTTTACCCGTTTATTTATCAAATAAACAATGTAAGATAATGCTATAGAAAGTATGACTACCAGAGGTAATTTATATATCATATAAGTCTGTGGCATTCCTATGATATTCATAGCCAGTGGATGTATAAAATAGATACCGGAAAATAAAATAGCCACAAACTCTTTTCCAGATGATATTACCGCGTGTTTTTGGATATATAGGAATATGGCAGGGCAGATAATCAACAACGCGAGTCTGAAATCCTGATATGGATTGAAACCTCCGGAATTTATATACTGAAAATAAGACTCCCCAACAAGTAGAACTAAACCAATAAAGATACCAATCAATAAATAGCTGTTTTTCACTTTTTCCGCATAGTTATATTTTTGCAGATAATATCCGAGAGCTATAAAAGGAAAGCCCATAATAATCCCGTTCCGGTAATAATAGACTCTTGCATAATCCAGACTGCAATAAAATCCAAACAGAAATAAGGACAGGGCGATAACTAGTATGCAGATATGGTTCTTAACATATTTGTTGATGATGAAAAAAAATACGATTCCGCTAATCAGTGCCGGTATATACCACAGATGGTGGTACCCTATAACTACAATACGTATGGTATTTTTTATATTATAAAAGGCGCCATAATAAAAAGGGAGATATATCACCATCCAAGTGACATAAACAATAATCAGATGTATCAGATACTTCCTAATCTTTTTCGGGTCATTAAGTTTAGGCCCTATATAATATCCGCAAATAATGAAAAATATAGGGACTGCAATTCGCGCCAATCCATGGGAAATTATCCAGCCTGTAAATTCCCCGTTTCCGAATAGTGGCAGCATATGTATGCAGATAACCAATATAGAAAGGATTATTTTGAAATAGTCGAGAAAGACGTTGCGTTCCATTATTCTTCTGTAAAGTTCTTTCTTTGTGTTTTGCGATTATATAGTTTCTTATTTTTATGTACCGATGTAATACGTTTCCATCCCGCCGACAGGGAGAGTTCCTCATCCCTGTCGGCCATTTTAATCGCTTTTATATAATCTTCGACAGTTATTTTTCCTGCTGTCTTTTTCTTTTTTTTCTTCATTATCTGATTTGCCCATTGCCTTCTATTATCCACTTGTAGGTGCATAATTCATCCAAAGCCATGGGACCTCGTGCATGCATTTTTTGGGTGCTGATGCCTATTTCTGCTCCAAGCCCGAACTGCGCACCATCGGTAAATGCGGTGGATGCATTGGAATAAACGCAGGCTGCATCGACCATTTTCTCGAATAGTTTGATCGCTTCACGGTCTTCGCTTATGATGGCTTCACTATGTTTTGAACTATAAGCAGCTATATGCCGGATGGCTTCATCTATACCCGAGACAGTTTTGACTGCCATCTTATAATCAAGAAATTCCGTACCGAAACTGTCTTCATTTGCTTTCTTCAGTAAATCGTAGGAGTAGTATTGAAACAGAGCCTCATAAGCGTGTTTATCGGCATATATTATAACATCCTTTTTTTCCAGATCTTCGCAAAGATAATGCAAATCGTCCAAACGGTCTTTGTCTATTATCAGGCAGTCCAGCGAATTGCAGACACTTACTTTGCGAGTTTTAGCATTGGTAACAATATCCTTACCTTTCTTTACATCTCCTTCTTTATGGAAATAGGTATGACATACACCTGCGCCTGTTTCTATGACCGGAATACGGGAGTTTTCGCGTACATAATTAATCAATTCCTGCCCTCCGCGCGGAATGATAAGGTCTACATAGTCACGGGCATTAAGCAGTTCCTCTGTTGCTCCCCGGTCGTTAGGCAATAGTGTACATACATTTGGATTTACCCCGTTTTCATCCAATACATTGCGAATGATATCTATAATGGCTTCGTTCGAAAAACGTGCGTCCGAGCCACCTTTCAGTATACAGGCATTACCCGATTTCAGGCATAGGGAAAATACATCGAAACTCACATTTGGACGGGCTTCGTATATAATACCGATAACTCCGAACGGAACGGTTATTTTGGATAGACTCAGTCCATTCTGTAACGTTTTTTGCATGAGGGTTTTTCCTACGGGGGAGGGTAGGGAGGCTACATTGCGGATATCTTTCACAATATCCATTATCCGCTGTTCATTTAATAACAAGCGGTCGTATTTAGGATTACTTGTATCCATCCGTTGTAAATCCTTCTGGTTTTCGGCAAGGATGTAATACATTTTCGACTCGGTTTCTTTGGCAATAGCTTCCAATATTGCGTTTATTTCCTTTTCTTCCAGCAAGTTCAGGCTTTTACCTGCTTCCATAACCAACTGGAACGTATTCTGGTGATAATCGTCCATTTTTATTTTTCAATATATAAATAGTCGTAATGCACAATTGCTTTTTTATTATTTTTTCCTATCGTTTCTTTAGCTTTTTCACTGCTGTACGAGGTGCGGCCGATGCCGACCTGTTTTCCTTTTTCGTCGATAATACGTACAATGTCGTCAGCTTCAAAATTGCCGGAAATTTTTGTTACACCCACAGGCAGCAGGCTCACAGCCTTATCGCTCAGAAGAACTTCTGCCGCACATTTGTTGATGTGTATCTCCCCTTTGGTAAAACCGTCGGAGTGAGCTATCCATTTTTTTATACTGTTTGTTCCTTTACCCGATGGTTTGAAACGGGTAGATACAACGTCCTTTCCTTTTATAAGGTCTACCAGTATATTATCCCTGCGTCCATTGGCAATAATGACCTCGATCCCTTCTTCGGCTGCTCTGCGGGCCACATTGTATTTTGTGGTCATCCCTCCGCGTCCTGTTGCCGATTTGGATGACTGGATACAGTTTTCGATGTCGTCTTTCTTTATGTCTATTTCCCGGAATATGTATGCTTCAGGTTTACTCGGATTGTCACTATAAATCCCGTCTATGTTGCTGAGTATTATTAGCTTTTTTGCTCCCATCATGGCTGCTACAAGCCCCGATAATTCATCATTGTCTGTAAACATGAGTTCATTAACCGAAATGGCATCATTTTCGTTTACAATAGGGATGACCTTATTGTCGAGCATTACGGACATACAATTCCTCTGATTGAGGTAATGGCGGCGTGTGGCAAAGTCTTCCTTGGTAACGAGTATCTGTCCGCAGATAATACCCTGCTGCTGAAACAAATCATAATAACGGTTGATTAACTTCACCTGACCGATAGAAGAGTATAACTGACGTGCCGAAATAGTGTCTAACTTTGCTTTTGCCTTGATTTCAGATTTTCCGGATGCTACGGCGCCCGATGAAACCAGAATAACCTCTATATTGTTTTTATGCAATTCGGCTATCTGATCTACCAATGCCGACATACGGGTGAGGTCCAGCATCCCGTCTTTACGGCTCAGTATTTGGCTACCTATTTTTACAACTATGCGTTCTTTCATCGAAATATAAGTAAAAGAAAGTATT
This sequence comes from Dysgonomonas sp. GY75, assembly GCF_015234155.1. Lineage (NCBI taxonomy): Bacteria > Pseudomonadati > Bacteroidota > Bacteroidia > Bacteroidales > Dysgonomonadaceae > Dysgonomonas > Dysgonomonas sp. GY75. The sequence continues at coordinate 34,606 of NZ_JADCLQ010000068.1, read as the reverse complement.
TAATGCAACATTCGTTAATTTTAACCGGCTATTGTTATTGCAGATATAAAAGTAATAAACAGGCCGATGACCTTACCTAAAAAGCAAAGTTATAATTTTATTTTAAAGTAAAATGTTCGTTTGTAGTGAAAATGGATGGAAAAATGGATTCAAAGATCAGAATAATACATCAATGTGGTATCGGCGCTTAAATCAACCCTTCGGGAAGAGCAAGGTACAACATCTTTTTCCTGGCATCTACTTTTTCTATAAAATCTTCTGTGGCAGGAATTATAAGTTCGTCCTCTCCATCTTTTATCAGAAAGAGAGTGTTTATAGTTTTATCGTCTATATCTTCAATTATACCCAGCTTGCCGGCTGTTTTATCTATAACTGAAAAGCCTATAAAGAAATTCCATGAGTATTCAATATCGTCATTGCTCTCTTCTTCATAATATTTGCGTGGAAAATACACTTCCAGGCCGGACATCCGTCTGGCTTTTTCCTCATTGTCTATATCTTCAAATTTTATGAGAGCTGTTTCTTTGCCCTTAAACCGATACTCTTCAATAAAGAAAGGAACAAGGATATTGTCTATACGGCAAATAAGATACGGACAGTCTACCCGGTCGAATACATCATTCTCGAAAGAAAAATTCATCTCCCCTTTTATTCCGTGAGGTTTGATAAATTTCCCTATTTTGAAAACTTCATTTTCTTTTATCATATTTTATAATGCCTTAATATAAAAATGAAGAGTTAGCCTTATTTCTTCTTTTGCTGTTGGTTTTTCTTTCCTCCGCTATTATTGTTATTATTGTTCCTCTGTCCGAGGTCTTTCATTTCGGGAAGTTTTATGTTGGAACTGCGTATGTCTATTTTATGATTCGACAAATCATAGAGGTCGATAAATATTTTCATATCATCCACTTCCTTATTCCACTGTATATATGATTTTTTCATGTGAGTGGCAACAAGCAATATGAATTGCTCTTTTTCTTTCGGGTCTTCCAATTCGGTAGCCAGTTTCACCATTTTTTCAAGAGTTTTACCATAGTGGCGATACTCCATATCGGGGCGGCTGTATTCAATTTTGCCGGGCTTGGAATAAAGGTCTTCCTTCTTTACTATTTCATAAGGGTAGTCGATATCCAGTTTGAAATCGGCCATGATAGCAAGGTGATCCCACAGGATGTGTTTAAAATCATTCACATCGCGCAGGTGAGGGAACATATTTCCCATTATATTGATAATAGTATTGGCACAGCGTTTACGTTCATTCCGGTCAGGTACTGTAAGGCAGTAGTCGACCATATTCTGTATATTCCTTCCATACTCGGGAAGAGCTAGTTTTTTCAGTTGAGTATTATATTCCATTTTTTGTATTGGGTTATTATTCTTAATTTGATAATGTGCTGAAATCAGTTTGTAGGCCTTATAATTTAAAATAAGTATTTAGTGTCGTGTTTAAAGCTATAACTATCAATTATTGTTATACTCGGGTGGACAATAAATAGGTCTGCGCCCTTGGTTTTTCTATCGCATTGGCGATTTCAGCCCTAACAGGACTGCAAAGATAATCTTTTTAGTTGAACTCGTTGATACTGTCTTTAAAAATATTAAATAAGAATGTAATTTTAAGTAGATTAAGCCTGATTTTACAGCAGTCTTAAAACAACAAAGCACCCGTTGTCGGACGGATGCTTTATTGTTTGTTTTATATTAATTCATAGCTACTTCGCTTTCTTCAACCGGGGCAGACAATGTCTTTTTGTATAATTCGAGATCATTTAATACTTCCACGGCTTTAGCCAGCTCTTTATCATTTTTCAGAGTATAGAGGTATTCTCCTTTCTGATAATGATAGCGCCTGATGATTTCAGTGTTTATCTGGCGTGTGATATCATCTTTAAATGTTTCCAGGTCACGGTCTAGGTTCGGTACAAGCATTGCCTCCAAGGCCTTGAATTCTGCATCCGCATATTTCATATATCCTTCAAACTCCATTACTTCTTTGAGCGAAGCCATCGATTTTTCACTCATACGGTCATACTGGAAATCTTTTGACTTAACAAATGCTTTGAAGCTTTCATAGTCTTCGTCCGAAATAGAGAATGTTTCGGGAGAAGCAATTGATTTGTGTTTTGCAGCCCAGTCTGTAACCCAGTCGAAAACGATGAACTGATTGGCAAGATAGTATGTGATGGTAGGAGTTTTCTCTTCCTCGAATGCAATATCCGGCGAAACACCACCACCATCTCTTACCGGACGGCCGATTTCGGTTTTGAATACAGTTGTCAGGCTATCGGGAATGCGTCCTACACTACCATCGGCGTTGCGATGGGTGTAATCTATGGCTTGTATACATCTTCCACTCGGGATATAATACTTGGAATTGGTAACCTTTACACCGCCTCCGTAAGGAATTTCCCTTGTCGACTGTACCAATCCTTTACCAAAAGTACGTTCCCCTATAAGTACAGCTCTATCCATATCCTGTAATGATCCGGCAACGATCTCTGCCGCAGAAGCCGAGCCTCTGTCTATAAGTACGACAATCGGTATTTCAGTATCGATAGGTTCGAGTGTGGTACGGTATGTCCTGTCCAGTTGTTTCAGTTTTCCTTTGGTCGACAGAACGACTTTTCCCTTTGGTACAAAAAGGTTTACAATCTGTACGGCTTCTTCAAGTATTCCGCCTCCATTCTGGCGAAGATCGAAAATTAACGATGTTACTCCTTGCTTTTTCAGATCGAGGAATGCCTTTTTCACATCCATCGCACTTTTATCGGTAAAAGTAGGGCTGAAATTAATATATCCTGTCGATGGAGTTATCTGGCCATAATACGGTATAGGATCGATAGTGATTTTCTCACGTACTACCTTTACTGTAAACGGCTTTTTTTCGCCGGGACGCTCTACTTTTATTTGTATCGGTGTGCCCGGCTGCCCTTTCAGGTTAGAGCTTACAAAGTTACTCAGTGTACGGCCAAAAGCTTCTCCTTCTACCTGATCACAGGTAGTCATGTCTTTACCGTCTATTTCGAGTATATAGTCACCTGCTTTTAAGCCTGCTTTGTCGGCCGGTTTTCCTTCAAAAGGTTCTGTTATGGCAACTTTCCCGTCCTTGAAAGCAATGCTGGAACCTATGCCCGCATATTCGCCCGAAATCTGGGTGCTGAACTCCTTCATGTCGTCCTTGTTGAAATAAGTCGTATACGGATCGAGGGTGTTGAGCATATTGTCAATTCCGCTGCGGATAGTTTTATTCAGGTCCAGAGTGTCTACATAGAACATGTCTACTTCCCGTACTATGGAATTGAATATTTCTATATTTTTATTTATGTCGAAATAGCGTTGCTGCTGATTCTTATCAGGAACGTTTTGCGCTTGAATAAAAGAAACTCCGGCGAGGATGGAGATTGCTGAAAATGTGATGAATCTGTATTTCATTAATTCTATCTGTTATAGTCGCAGACTTATTTACTACTCTATTTAGTGGAACAACAAGCATAAATCGTGATTCGATGATACATCATTGAATCCTATCCGTTACTCATTATTCTAAAAAACAACACAAAGGAATACTTTTTTTTATAAATAGCGAAATTTGGCAGGGTTATATATGTCTTATTTTTAACAAAAAAACATAAAAGGATAACTTGGGCTGTAAGTTGCAAGCAGGCAACATATATAAACGGAGCGAAGCGATGAAAAACACATGTTTCATAATTCATTACTCCTAAATTATTATCTTATATTTGCAACTGAATAAATAAACAGAGCAAGCATGAAAGGAATTATCCTCGCAGGCGGGAGTGCCACACGACTTTACCCTTTATCCAAAGCAATATCGAAGCAGATAATGCCGGTATATGATAAGCCAATGATTTACTATCCTTTATCCACACTGATGCTGGCCGGTATCCGCGAAGTATTGGTTATTTCCACGCCGCGCGATTTACCGATGTTTGAGGCGTTGCTGGGTACGGGCGAAGAGTATGGGATGAAGTTTGAATATGTAATACAGGAAGTTCCTAACGGTTTGGCTCAAGCCTTTGTACTGGGCGAAAAATTTCTCGAAGGAGATGCCGGGTGTCTCATTCTCGGAGATAATATGTTTTACGGGCAAGGCTTTTCCAAAATGCTGAAAGAAGCTGCGACAATAGAAAAAGGTGCATGCATTTTCGGCTATTATGTGAAAGATCCCCGGGCATACGGGGTTGTTGAGTTTGACGAAGATGGCAAGGTGATGTCATTGGAGGAAAAACCTGAAAATCCTAAGTCCAATTACGCTGTGCCCGGACTTTATTTTTATGACAAGACCGTCTCGGCAAAGGCAAAAGCATTGGAGCCATCGGCCAGAGGAGAATTTGAAATCACCGATCTCAACAAGTGTTATCTGAACGAAGGGACCTTGAAGGTGCAACTATTCGGACGTGGCTTTGCTTGGCTCGATACCGGAAATTGCGATAGCTTGCTCGAAGCCGGGAACTATGTTGAGACAATACAGAACAGGCAAGGCTTTTATATATCATGCATAGAAGAAATTGCATGGCGTAACAAGTGGATTGATAATGAGCAGTTGCAGGTTTTAGGCAAACGCCTTGATAAAACAGCATATGGACAATATATACTTAGCTTACTAGACTAAAGTTTTTTTATCGTATGAAATTTACAGAGCAGAACATAAAAGGAGTCTGGATAATAGAGCCCCATGTATTTACCGACGAAAGGGGCTATTTTATGGAATCGTACCGGAAAGATGCGTTTGAAGAGCATGTCGGCAGAGTTGAGTTTATACAGGACAATGAATCGAAGTCGACCCGTGGCGTGTTGCGCGGATTGCATTATCAGACGGGTAAGTATGCGCAGGCTAAGTTAGTCAGAGCGCTGAAGGGGAGTGTCCTCGATGTAGTGGTGGATTTACGTAAATCCTCACCCACCTTCGGCAAATCTTTAGCGGTAGAACTTACCGAAGATAATAAAAAGCAATTATTCGTACCCAGAGGTTTTGCCCATGGATTTCTTGTGCTTAGCCCCGAAGCCATTTTTTCTTATAAAGTCGATAACATGTATGCCCCGGGATATGAAGTCTCGCTTTTGTGGAACGACCCGACAATAAATATAAATTGGGGCATAAAAGAAGAAGAGCTGATTCTGTCGGCAAAAGATAAAGCCGGTAAGCTTTTTACCGAAACTGTTGTTTTCGATTAAGGGTAAGCCAATGGCTAAGAGAGTAATAAGAAAGCGAACCCGGAAAAAAACAGGCAGGAAGAAAACGGCGAAATTTGAACCGAAAAGGCTTATTCTGCCATTTGTGATAGCTGCGTGCCTGTGTGTCGCCGCATTCTTCATTATAAAGGATTATTTTGGAGAATCCGAATCTTTCGATTCCAGTAAGTATTTTGTAAAGGGGGTAGATGTATCCCACCACAACCCGATTCTTAACTGGGAGAGCGTTCTGGAACAAAATATTACTTTCGCTTACCTTAAAGCAACAGAAGGCACTTCCCACGAAGACAGGAATTATCCCTACAATTATGATTTGGCAAGGGAAACAAATATAAAGGTGGGTTCTTACCATTTCTATACATTCGGCTTGTCTGGGAAGGAACAGGCACAGCACTTTCTGAAAATAGCGAGGTTTAACACCGGAGATATGCTTCCGGCTATCGATGTGGAACATTCACCGGCCAATCCTTACAGTAAGGATAAAGACTATATTGAAGTTGTTGTGAGCGAATTGAAAGTGCTGGAAAAGGAATTGTATGAGCATTTCGGAATTCATCCGGTCATTTATACCAACAAAGATTGCTATAAATTATATATCAAAGATAATTTCCCTGATAACCTGATCTGGATGTGTGACCTGCATAATGAGCCGTCCGATGATGTGAAGAACTGGCGTATATGGCAGTTCTCGCATAAAGGGGAATTACCCGGGGTAGATGGCGATGTTGATTTGAACTACTACCGTTATTCATTTCAGGAGTTTAAAGAATTATTATTACCTTGAGGGCTTAAAAAAAATACTGGATGAAATATATACTTATTATATCTCTTGCATTCGTTTTCAGCTTTTCATCATGTTTTGATGAAGATAAATTCGAGAATACCAGACAAGGGAACTTTGAGGCTTTGTGGAAAATAATGGATGAGCATTATTGCTTTTTCAGTTATAAGGATGTGGACTGGAACGAAGTTCATACCCGATACGCTGCACGTATCAGTGAGAATATGACGAATGATGCCTTGTTTACCGTACTCGGCGAAATGCTGGCTGAGGTAAAGGATGGGCATGTGAATCTGGTGGCAAGCCATGATGTAGCCCGTTATACTAAATGGTACGACGACTATCCTTATAATTTTGATACAAAAATACAGGATAATTATCTGGGTACAGATTATGGCATAGCCAGCGGCTTGAAATACAAAATACTGGACGATAATATTGGTTATATTTATTATGGCAGTTTTTCGAGTGGGATAGGTGATGGCAACTTGTCGCAGGTATTCGACCGATTTGCGGTATGTGATGGTGTCATCCTCGATGTAAGGAATAATGGAGGCGGAGAGTTGACAAACAGTGAAAAACTGGCATCATATTTCTTTAATGATAAAACGCTGGTGGCTTATATGCTACACAAAACAGGCAAGGGACATGACGATTTTTCGAAACCGTACGAAATATATGTAGAGCCGGCTAATGGATTGCGTTTTCAGAAAAAAGTCGTTGTGCTGACCAACCGCAGATGTTATAGTGCAGCTAATGACTTTGTGAATATGATGCGCTATGCACCTAATGCCATACTTATGGGGGACAAGACGGGAGGAGGCTCCGGATTGCCTTTCTCTTCCGAATTGCCGAATGGCTGGTCGGTACGATTTTCAGCATCACCCATTCTGGATGCAGAGAAGAACCATATAGAATTTGGTATCGACCCCGATATATCTCAGGACATGACAGATGAAGATATGGCCAAGGGATTGGATACAATGATAGAAAAGGCCAGAGAATTACTGAAGGCTAATAAATAGCATGAATTAAAGATTGAAATAATCTTGAATCAGAAATCACTTTTTGCAAAATACTTTATCTATGTAAGTTAGCTGATAACTTATGGTTCTTTGAAATTTTGATAGGCCCCCGATCCCGAAAGGGGACTTACAGAGAGGGAAAAAGTGACAGATAAAAAATAGTGGAAAATGTGTCTAGTTTGTCAAGTTTTGTACATAAGTTATTGACTGGCAACTATCAGCTAATAGCTAAAAAGGTGTTACTTTTGTTACCTTTTTGCTCCTTAGTGTCTTTGTTGAGTTTTTTAACCACGAAGTAAAAGGAGTAACACGGAGTTTTTTTGTTAACGGAATGCTTCGCTCTGCTCAGCATGACAAGATAATTATTAATTCTTAATTCTTAATTGTTTTCAGTGTTTTCAGTGTTACCTTTTAACTATATATAGTTAATAAGTGTGAAATATACAAGGTAAAAATAATGAAAAAGCTGTCAGATGTGTCAGGTTTTAACTAAACATAGTTAATAAACTTAAATGTGGTGAGAGGTGATGGATTATAAGTTTTAAATAATAAGTTGAAAGACCTGTGTTTCTGTTAACTGATGACTGCTAACTGTAAATGTTGAGTGTCGCTTATAATGCTTTTATCGTTAAAATGAAAACTGTGTAAAAATTGAGCTGTTACCTATTATTATACTTTCTTCATCATCCTGTGTCAAATTATTGTATTAAAGCTAAATATCTAATTTTATTATATTGTGTTTTGACTTTATGATGTTAACGAAGTTGAAAAGGTTTGTTCTTAGACTGTATTTTATGTCATTTTTATGTTGAAAAACACTTTTTATTGTCATAACGATTAACCTAAAATCTGCCTGTATCAGATTCCTTTTTTGTAACTTTGTTTCTAAATCATGCTAGTTGATATAATTAGTAAAACTTATAAAAATCTTAAGATTATGCCTAAAGTTACAAGAGAAGCTGCTTTAAAGTATCACTCATCAGGCAGACCGGGAAAAATTGAAGTTATTCCCTCAAAACCCCACAGTACTCAAACCGATTTAGCTTTGGCATATTCGCCCGGTGTAGCCGAGCCATGTCTGGAGATAGAAAAATATCCTCAGACAGCTTATGATTACACAGCTAAAGGGAATCTCGTAGCTGTTATATCTAATGGTACGGCCGTTCTGGGATTGGGAGATATCGGTGCTCTGGCGGGCAAGCCGGTAATGGAAGGTAAGGGATTGCTATTTAAGATATATGGAGGAATCGATGTCTTTGATATTGAGGTGGATGAAAAAGATCCGGAAAAATTTATACAGACAGTAAAAGCAATTTCCCCTACATTCGGAGGAATCAATCTGGAAGACATAAAAGCTCCGGAATGCTTCGAGATAGAGCGACGCCTGCGCGAAGAGCTCGATATTCCGGTAATGCATGACGATCAGCATGGCACGGCTATTATATCGGCGGCGGCGTTGCTGAATGCACTGGATGTAACAAATAAGGACATTTCGAAAATAAAGCTGGTTGTGAACGGAGCAGGAGCTTCGGCAGTTGCCTGTACCAACCTCTATATGAAATTCGGAGTAAGGAAGGAAAATATAATTATGTGCGATAGTAAGGGGGTACTTACTACAAGACGTAATGATCTGAGTGATATAAAGAAATGTTTTGCGACCGATAGAGATATAACAACGCTGACTGAAGCCTTAGAAGGTGCCGATGTGTTTTTAGGTTTATCTAAAGCTGATGTGCTGACAAAGGAGATGATTCGCAAAATGGGTTCCGATCCGATTGTATTTGCTCTGGCGAATCCCAATCCTGAGATTTCATACGAAGAAGCAATGGCTTCCCGTGGGGATATCGTTTTTGCAACAGGCCGTTCCGATTATCCTAATCAGGTAAATAATGTGCTGGGATTTCCTTATATATTCCGTGGCGCGCTCGATGTGAGGGCTACAGGTATCAATGAAGAAATGAAACTAGCAGCGGCACGTGCTATTGCCGATCTGGCAAAGGAACCTGTTCCGGATGTTATTAATACAGCCTATGAGTTGAAGCGTCTGTCTTTCGGCAAAGAATACATTATACCTAAGCCCCTTGATCCGCGTTTGCTGACTACCGTTTCTGTTGCAGTAGCCAAAGCGGCTATCGAAAGCGGTGTTGCACGTAAACAGATTACCGACTGGGATACATATGCGAATAAGCTATCGGAGATGCTGGGTTACAGCAATAAGCTTATACACCGTCTTACTCATTTGGCTAAGAGTGATCCTAAACGGGTTGTATATTGCGAGGGTAACCATATCAATATGATAAAGGCTGCAATTTTCGCACATAAAGATGGTTTGTGCCATCCTATCCTGTTGGGAAGTGAAGATCGTATCAGGAATATTGCCGGTGAAAACGGACTTGAACTGAATGGAATACAGATTATAGATCATCGTAATATATCGGAAGATGTGAGGCGTAGCCGTTATGCAAAGATATTAAGTGAAAAGAAGTCGAGAGAAGGTATCCGTTATCAGGAAGCCTTCGAGAAAATGAGCGACCGTAACTACTTTGGTATGATGATGGTGGAAACAGGTGACGCCGATGCTGTGATAACAGGAATTTACAGCCATTATCGTGAATTTGCCCGTACTGCTCTGGAAGTTATCGGATTGCGGCCGAATTATAAGCACTTTGGAGCAATGCATATTGTACAAACAAAGAGAGGCCCTTATTTTCTGGCCGATACATTGATTAATCGCTGGCCGGAAGAGGATACTCTGATCGAAATAGTGAAACTGACTCACGACGCTGTAAAATATTTTGCTACAGAGCCGGTAATGGCCATGTTGTCATTCTCAAATTATGGTGCTGATGATAATGGTAGCCCTAAGAGTATTGCAAATGCTGTACGGTACTTCCATGAGAATTATCCTGAATTCAAGATTGACGGCGAAATGCAACTGAACTTTGCAATGAACAAGGAGCTAAGGGACAGGACTTTCCCTTTCAATGCACTAAGAGGTAAGGATGTAAATACATTGATATTCCCGAATCTGAGCTCTGCGAATATATCCAGTAAGCTGCTTATGGAACTCGGTATTGCCGGCGAAAGTATCGGGCCTATCCAGATGGGACTGCGCAAACCTGTACATTTCACCGATATTGAAAGTTCTGTACGGGATATTATAAATCTTACCACTATTGCTGTGGTGGATGCGATTGCGTCTCAGGGCGGAGAATTGCAGGAGTAGAAGTAGTAGGTACTAAGTATTGGGTAATGACTTACGACTTATTACTCAATACTTACTACTCATATCAGGCCTCTCGATTTGAACTCCAGATATTTATTGATGGAGTCGATTGTCAGATTCTCGGGCTTTGACAATATTGTATAAATCCCGTACCTGTTCAGTTCTTTTACAATAAGCAGTTTGTCATACGACAGTTTTTCAGCCATCCCTTTGCGGAAAGTTTCTTCCAGATTGGAAGGTGAGGTATCCAAAACTTCGTTAAACTCCGAGTTGAGGAAGAAAGCAACCAGTACCAGGTGATCTTTGGCCATACTGCTCAGGTATTTCAATTGGCGGCGCATGCTGTTTACTGTTTCGAAGTTGGTATATAGGATTATCAGGCTTCGCTGTGTCAGTTTACGGCGTACGGTGACATACAGGCGTTCATAGTCGGCTTCCTTGAAGTCGGTTTGCTGTGCGTACAGTGTTTCCAGTATCTTGTTTCGTTGACGGCGATGCTTATCGGCAGGCAGTATTTCGTCTATTCCTTTCGAGAATGTTATCAGCCCTGCTTTATCGCCTTTGTTAAGTGCTGTACTGCATACCATTAAGGTCGAATTGATAGCATAATCGAGCAATGTAAGCCCATTAAACGGCATTTTCATTGTACGCCCTTTATCTATAAGGCAATATACAGGCTGAGACTTCTCTTCCTGATATGTATTCACCATGAGTTGGTTCATACGGGCTGTAGCTTTATAGTTGATTGTGCGGGGGTCGTCTCCGAGTGTATAATGTTTTATATGGTCGAACTCCGTAGCATGTCCTATCCGCCTGATCCTTTTCACCCCGTAATCGGTAAGGCGGTGCGATGCAGCCAGCAATTCATATTTATGCATCTCGATAAACGAAGGATATACCGCCACATCCTTATGGTTGTCGAAGATATAACGTCTGCTGACGAAGCCGAACAAACCTGACACATAAACATTCAGAGCGCCAAATTGATATACTCCCCGCCGGGTAGGGCGTAAGTCGTAATAAAAGACCTCTGCTTTGTCTACTCCCAGGGAAGTTCTGAATATCAGATCTCTTTTCTGAAATTGGAAAGGTACTTCCTCTACTATTTTTATCCTGACTTTGAACGGATATCTGTTTGTAATAGAGAAAGATATTGTATTTTGGTCACCATTTGATAGCCTGTCGGGACAATTACGCGAACCTATTATTCCTTTCTTTTGACGAAAGACGGTGAATATATCCAGCAGGATGAATACGCAGAATACACCCAATACGAGCTGCATCAGGTAGAAATATTCATCGAAAATAAAGCATGCGAAAAGTCCTATCACACATAATGCCAGTGTAATAAAGAGCAGGTTTGTAAGATAGAGACTCTTAATAAACCGTATTACCGGGGAACCTCCGCTTTGTCTATCAATTGCCATATGATTGTATCGGTAGATGTACCGTCCATTTCTTTTTCGGGTGTTAATAATACTCTGTGACGAAGCACAGGCACTGCCATTTCTTTTATATCGTCAGGCGTAATAAAATCACGGCCTCTGATCGCAGCCAATGCTTTTGACGCATTCAGTATGGCCAGGGAAGCACGAGGCGAAGCACCTAATGTTATCCATGGACTCTGACGGGTGGCAGACACTATTTGTGCGATGTATTCGAGTAAATGATGTTCAACCAATACTTTTTCCACTGACTGACGCAAGCGGTTGAGTTTCCCGGCATCCAGTACGGCGTTTATACCTACATCTATAGTTAGTTCACCTTTGTTCTGGCGGTCTAGAATAGCGATTTCATCGACGATATTAGGATAATCCACTACTATCTTGAAGAGGAAACGGTCTAGCTGTGCTTCCGGCAGACGATAAGTACCTTCTTGTTCGATAGGGTTTTGTGTGGCTATTACGAGGAACGGATAATCCATCTTATATGTGGTACCGTCATTTGTAACCTGACGTTCTTCCATCACTTCGAACAAAGCGGCCTGAGTCTTGGCAGGAGAACGGTTAATCTCGTCTATCAGGACTATATTGGAGAATATAGGCCCTTTCTTGAATTCGAACTTAGCGGCTCCCGGCATGAAAATACTCGTGCCCAATACATCTGACGGCATCAGGTCGGGAGTGAACTGGATACGGCTGAATCCTACATCGATTGTCTTGGCTAAAAGCTTTGCCGATAATGTTTTTGCAACACCGGGCACGCCTTCTACCAGCACATGGCCGTTAGCCAGAATAGCTACAATCATTTGTTCTATCAGCTGATGCTGGCCGACAACAACCCGTCCGATTTCGTTTTTTATGCTTTGAACGCTTTGGCTCAATTCGGAGAAATCTATTCTCGACTGGAATTCTAAATCTGACATATATTTCTGTTTATTTGTTTTTTACGGTTCTGTAAAACTCTTCCAACAAGTTATTGTATCTCAGGAAGGGCTGCGTTTCAATAAAGGCTAAAGTGGATAGATCCTTATAGATATGGAATAATTCACTAAGTTTCTCTTTATTCATTCCCGATTTCGCGCTTAATACATTTACAAATTCGTTATCGATATTTTCGGTTGGCATGTAATAGTGTTTCCTGATGTAATCGAGAAAATATGCATGCCGCTTCGCCAATATTGTATTGAAATCCTTCTTTCGGTAATATAGATTACTTATTGTACCCAAAAACTCTAAGGATGAATTTACCGGGGGCTTAATAATTGGAATAGCTCGTTGGATGCGCTTCGACCGGAATAACATGAACAGCAGAAATCCGATAAGGATAACATACAATGCCACACGTAAAGGCGGATTATTTAACATTACCTTAAAATCGCTTCCTTCACCCAGTGAACCCTGCTTCTGGTATTCGTCCCAGATTATCTTGCTGTTTTTGGGCAGGTACGATAAACACCGGAACCCAAAATCGTACTTTCCGGTTTGAAGCATGTTCACATTTGCAAAAGCTGAAGGCACGGAATGCAGATAAATATGGCCTTTGCCATACTTAACATCGATGAATACGGTATCTTTCTTATTGTTAAAGGCCAAAGGTCTGACAGAGAGTTTACAGCTATCTGTATTGAATTTTACCTGTCCCTGAATACTGCCGAAACTGTATTTTTTTGCGGAGTGATCGGTAAGGTTGTAGACTGTATCTGTCTGGAAATATTTAGCATCCGTCTTTATTTTCAATGTATCCATTAGCTTTCTGTCTATTGTTTCGGCAGAAATAAAGACATTATTACCCAATCCTACAAAGTCCAGCATATACTCCATGTCAAGTTTATCAAGCGTAAAACTTGTATTTATGAATATATATGAAGTGGTGTCAGATATATTATCCAGATCGGCATACCATGAAGTGGGGTCATATTCTAACTCGGGTGTACTGTTGATTCCCACTTGCTCTTCTATATGACCTGTTGTGGAGTCGGTCTCATAGTCCGGATAATCCGAGACTGTTGATTCCTCGTATGTGTCAGAATAATCATTGTCTTCGTATGAGTATGAATCATCATAAGTAAGGTATTCTCCCACATTTTTATTCAGATTGTTATAAACTGGCATACGGGTGACACGTATATTCTTTTTATCGAAGATATCACTTAGTAACTGGTATGTAATATATGTGCCGTAAGGTCCTGTTTTAGAATTAATGAAAGTAGGAGACCAATCTACAGGCTTCGGAGCCTTAGACCTTGCGAATGAGAGTCCGAATAGTAAGAGGACAATCACCACAATAAGTGTTATCATCTTCTTATCTTTCATTGGCTATCGTTTTAGAGAAAGACTCCATCCGGTTATATATTACAGGAAAGTTCGTTTCGTCAGGGATAAATTCGCCGTACCATATATAGTCGAAAATGAGTGTCGTTTCGATAAAGAGGGAACGTACAGTCTGATTTTCTATCTCATACTGGTAACTGTAGTTGGTCTTATTTGGTTTCCACTCTATAATTTCCTTATCTGTCAGAAGTTTCAGATTTTTCAGATATAGGAAGCGTATAACAAGACGGTAATCTTTATTTTTCAACGCATTCGCTATCAGCGAATCGAAATCCATGTTGTGTACATTCTCAGTATAAATGTCGATTTCGGGCGTATCCATCTTTTTCTTCCCAAACACTGTTCTGAAATCCACGCCGGCAAGCTTCAATATAATCAGGCATATGATAACAATCAGCGCTATCAGGACTATAACTCCCGGAAAGCCAGATCTTGCTACAGCTGAGAATATATCGGCAAAGAGGTTGAAAAACCAATTTTTAACTTTATCCCACCATGATGGAGCTTTTTCTATTCTTTTGTACTGGAAGCGATTATCGTTCTGGTATTCTTTTATTTTAGCTTCATCGGGGATTCTGAAATCTACAGCTTCCTGTGCAGGAGGTGATGCTGTAAAGGCTTGTATAGTGTCGGTCTGCGCCGGAAGATATGAGAAAAGGCATACGAAGAATATAAATAATATACTCTTTATAAATGTTATATCTATCTTATTATTCAACACAGAGACCGGATTAATATGGGATGCTTGGAGGTGTATCGTTCTGGTTTCCTATACTGTCTATCTCAAATTCCAGATCGTTGCCTTCTATCTTGTTGCGATGGCTGTAATACATCACACCCATAGCTGTATACATGATTATATATGAGAATATAGATCCCACAAAGAGAATCATCATGGATAAGATGAAGAAGAAATCGTTGGCAAAAAATTGGACCTGAAACGTACTTGCTATCAACCCTATATAATAGGGTATGGCAAATACAGAACTAATTAAAGAGAGTATAATGACAAACACCAAGCCATAACCTAATGTTATCCAGAAATTATTCCTTACTAATTCGATGCTTCGTTGGAAACTATCCATAATACCTAGTTCTTCGTTGATATATGCATATAGATAAAATCCCAGATAAACCATAACAATAATACATGGTATAATGCACAGAACGAAACCTATCAAGAACGCCAGCCCAAAAAGAATTGAAGCGCCGAAAGCAGGCAGTGCTGTTTTGGCTACCTGTCTCCATACTTCTGCGTTGTTGACCACCCCGTCTTCCGACTTTACATAGTATGCTATATAGGTTATGGTAAATAGTCCCATGAGGAACATAGTAACTAGTAATAATATATAGGCTATTATTCCGCCAACGACAGAGAGGAAAGAATATTCATCGAAGAGCATATCCATCGCTCTCGTATTATAACTACCGGCTCCCATCGCATAATATATTTTGAACAGGTTCGGAAGCATAAATACCGCTATTAGCAATACTGGTATCAGATAGACCAGCCCTCTGGCAATAGGCCCAAAATTCTGCTTAATAAATTTTATTGCCATATCGAAATTGCCGCTAAAATCGCGGTTTCCGTTCAATCTGATTTTTTCATGTGTCTCCATTCACTTTTTTGTTTACGAGGTAAGGATAATAAATAAAATACCATATAATAAATAAAGCCGACAGGCATATTATTGTCAGTTTAAGATATACAGGCATATCTGTCAAGCGGGTAATATAGCTTTCTATAAAGGCAGCTACTACAAAGACAGGAACTAAACCTACAACTATTTTTACTGCATCTTTTACTGCTTTCTGCACGGCATCTATCCGTTTGTAGGTGCCGGGGAACAGGATACTGTTTCCCAAAACCATACCTGCGCCTCCGGCGATAATAATAGCCGATATTTCCAACGTGCCATGCAACCATATGATAGACGCTGATTCGCCAAGTAACCCGTATTGGTAGAAGAAGTACTGAAAAACACCCAGCATTACTCCATTAGAAAACATTATGTAAACTGTACCCACCGAACAAAGTATGCCGAAAATGAAAGCATAGAATGCTACTCTGATATTATTGGTTCCTATGCCAAAAAACATCCACCCTTTAGCATCATCTTTATATACGGCCATCGGATCACCGTTTTCTATGTTTTCGAGAGTCATGTTCACGTATCCCTGCCCGAGTACTACGCTTGCAAAGTTAGATTCCTGTTGCAGGGAGAAGATTCCTAGCAGTACACCTGCGAACATGAACAAGAACGCATAGAGCATATTCTTTCTGTACCTGTACATGATAAGCGGCAATTCGGTTTTCCAAAAACGAAGGAAACGGCCGTTCTCTTTTTTGCGGTATTGGTATATATTAATAAAGTAGCGACCTGCAAGCTGATTGAGATATCTTACCGTCTGCGATTTGGGATAGAAAGTACGTGCATACGAGAGGTCGTCTGTAAGTTCTATGAAGTTGTCAGCAAGTGTTTCAGCCGGAATATCTTTATTTTTGGTCTGACTGTCTATCTGCTGCCACTTATTCCTGTTTTCCTTAACAAAGGCGGCTTCTCTCATTAGTTTGTAGTTCGTATTTTGAATTATTATCGCAAATATAAGTCTTTGCCTAAAAAGAAAGAAAGAAATACCGTAATAATCATACAAAAAAATTAAATTTGTCAATTATAAATGATAGAGGGTATCTGGTGTTATGGTTTCTGGCTGTTATAAATAGAACACAAAATAGATACTGGTACCAACAGCTTGACACTTTATTTTATTTATCGAGATGATTATTGAAGTTCAAACAACACAAAATGTAACTATAGATTATGAAACTGCTGGCGTAGGACAGCGTATACTGGCTTATCTACTCGATCTTATTGCTATTGTTGTGTGGGTCATCGGTTGGTTTTGGATTTTGGGAACGGTGGCTTCTTTTGGTATAAATCAGGCTTTCAACGGGGATATTTTTGCCGTTTTTATTGTTATCATTATCTTTTTTCCTGTAATATTTTACGATTTACTTTTCGAAACGTTAAATAACGGACAGAGCCCCGGTAAAATGGTCATGAAAATAAGGGTTGTCAATGTTGATGGTACAGCTCCTACTTCGAGTTCTTTCCTCATAAGGTGGCTTTTTCGTTTGATAGACTTTTCCATGACAGAAGGTTTTCTGGCGGTAATCATGGTAGCTGTGACTAAAAAATCGCAACGTTTGGGCGACCTCTTGGCCGGAACTACTGTGATAGACCTGAAATTGAATAACCGTAACAGAGAATTATCTATTACTGATCTCGATTTCCATGAAGATTATAAAGTGACTTATATAGACGTTCTGGATAGACTATCCGATAAGGATATTCAGACTATCAGTTCTATAATAGAAGATCAGCGCATGCGCGACAGTGATTACTTCAACCAACGGTTGGCCGAACGTATAAAGTCCATTACAGGATATACTTATAATGGCCCCGACAGGGTATTTCTTCGTAAAGTGGTAAGTGATTACAATTATCTGGCGGTGCAGGAAATGTAAAAGATAAGACTATATGATGTAGGCAGAGTGGGCAAACATACCTTATCCCGTTTCTGGATCTATTTATAAAGCGTCGATCTTTGGAATTTTCGCTATTATTATATTATTCTTTACTATATGTTCTTCAGGCTTTAACCCTGAAACAACCCTTTTCATCCAACCTTTTTCTTCTGAATTGACTGTTGTGCCTGAAAATTCGTCGGCTAGAGATAGTACAGAAAAGCGTACCATTGAATAAACAGAATGCATCTTTGTTTTCATAGCTGGAATAGTTTGTTACTGTGACTAATACGTTCCTATTTATAAAGATGCATTCTGGTTTCCAAAAGTTGCAAGGGTATGAAATATTATTTATTTATTTTTTCGTTTTCACTTTAGTCGCAGGTGCAGGTTTCTTTTCTGCGGCTTTTGGCTTAGCTTCCGATTTTGCCTTTACTGCTGGTTTTTCTGCCGTTTTTTTAGCTATAGGCATAGCTTTATCAGGTTCAGTATTCACGTTGGTTGCCTGTTCAGCCTTATCCTCTGCTTTGACGTCTGCAACAGTAGTTTTTACTTTCGCTTCTTTTTTCGCAGGTGCATGTTTTAGAGGAGGTTTATCTGTAGCTTCGGGTGCTGAAACTTTTTTCTTTGCTTCCAGTTTCTTTATTTTATCTTCCAGCCTGTCTATTTCATCTGCCTGATTGTGAATAGTTGTCAGCAGGGCGTTCAATTCTTCGTTTTCGATCGAGCTAGGGAATTCAGCATCGACTCTTTCCTTGAAGTCACTCAGTACATTCATATAGGTGTTAAATGCTTCGTATGGAGAGCCATAAGGGCTGAACGGAAGGTCATGTTTTGTTCCCATATAGTAGAAGTGGTCACTCGATTGTAGATAATTCCAGTCTTGTAGCAACCTTCTGGATTGACTCATACCCACACGTTCAGCTACTTCGTATAGCTTATGAAAAGCTTCCTGTTGCAATGTATTACCCAACCATGCCGATATATCCCTTTCTTCACCTACCCATGATATCGGGTGCATAGACGAGATGCTGTCTACGGGTTTCAGCATATTAAGCACTTCGGAAGGGGTGGCAAATCCGATATTCTTTTCTGCTGCAAATCGAGGTAATGCTCTCATAAAATCGAATATACCCGAGCTTTTCTTCTGGAAATTACCCAGTGCCTCGTAATTCATAAACAGGTTAACTATCTGCTCTTCCTTAGGAGTGGCGGCAATCCAGTTGATAAATTTATCGGCGGTAAGCGGGTATTCACTCCAATTGTAGTTAGAGAAGCGGGTCGCGATATCGTCACTGAATCGAGGATTACGCATCAACAGTTTCAGTTTCGGTTGCACTGCCGATTTATATACATAGTTAGGGCTTTTCCAACCCAATGTCCTTTTTGCACCGGGAGTTATCATCCCTGCGAACCCCATATCGTAGACAAGTTCAGCAATGTCGTCCGAGTAAATCAGTTCCGTATTACGGAATATTCTTGGACGTTGCCCGAACAGGCTTTCAATTTTATCGTCGTGTTCTTTTACTTGCTTTTTAAACCCTTCGGGGTCGATAAGGGAAGCCAGTGAATGTCCTTGTGTTTCGGATAAGAATTCGACACATCCGGTATCGGCCAGTTCTTTGAATCCGTCGATTACTTCCGGTGCATATATCTCCATTTGGTCTAATGCCACGCCCGAAATTGAGAATGCAGCCTTAAACTTACCATTATATTCCTTTATCATTTCCAGCATCAATCTGTTGGCCGGAACAAAGGAAACTTCCGCTACCCGTTGAATGAAATCCTCATTGGCGAAATCGTCATAATAATAGTGGTCGCCTCCGATATTGAAAAACCTGTACCTTTTCAGGCGGTGCGGCTGATGTATCTGGAAGTAGAAACAAATATTTTTCATAATTTATATCGTTGTTTTATTTACACAAGTTATTATATATATCCCGTACTTTCTGTCCGGCATATTCCCATTTGATATTATCCACCTCGGCTTTCCCCTCTTTGCTGAGAAAATCAGCCATGGCATCATATGTACAAATAGAATATATGGCGTCAGCCATGGCATCTACATCCCAATAATCTGTTTTTATGGCTTTGTCCAGTATTTCGGCACAACCTGACTGTTTGGATATAATGGTAGGGATGCCGCACTGCATGGCCTCCAGCGGGGAAATACCGAAAGGCTCGGATACCGATGGCATTACATATACATCGCTGCGTTTCAACATTTCATATACTTGTTTTCCTTTTAGGAATCCTGTGAAATGGAACCGGTCCGATATACCCTTTTCGGCAGCCAGATACAGCATGCGTTCCATCATATCGCCACTGCCTGCCATAACAAACTGTATGTGCTTGGCTCTTTCCAGTACGCGGGCAGCTGCTTCCACAAAGTATTCCGGGCCTTTTTGCATGGTGATACGTCCGAGGAAAGTAACGACTTTGTCTTTTATCCCTTTTTCGGTGTTAATGGCAAGTATTTCAGGACTTAAAGGTTCTACGGCATTGTGTACTGTGGTTACTTTTGCCGGGTCCTGATAGTATTTTTCAATTACCGTCTGCCGGGTAAGATTACTTACACAAATAATATGGTCGGCATGATCCATCCCGTTTTTCTCCATCTGGTATACCTGCGGATTTACATTCCCGCGACTACGGTCGAAGTCTGTCGCATGTACATGTATAACCAATGGTTTGCCCAAGATGTTTTTGGCATGTATGCCTGCTGGATATGTAAGCCAGTCGTGAGAATGAATAATGTCATAATCGTGGGTGCGGGCTATTACTCCGGCCATAATCGAATAGTTATTTATCTCTTCGAGGAGATTGTCGGGATAACGTCCCGAGAATTCGATACAACCCAGATCATTGGTGTACATATAACTGAAATCGGCATAAATGTGATCCCGCATGTTATAATATTCCTGAGGATCCATATATTTTGAAAGCCTTTCGCTTACATAATCCCAATAAACATCTTTCCATACAACAGGGGTATTGCATGCCCCGATGATTTTCAGAAAACTCTGGTCTTCATCCCCCCTTGGCTTGGGTATTACAAATGTGATATCCATATCAGGCTGCATAGCCATACCTTTGGTAAGGCCATAGCTTGCAGTTCCGAGCCCTCCTAATATATGAGGAGGAAACTCCCATCCAAACATTAATGCTTTCATATAGTTTCAAAATTAAGCATTAATGAAACAGAGAAAATAGCAAGTGTCAATTTTCCTTCTCTCATTAATATTTTTTATACGGTTAATACTTTTCTTAATATTCATCTGCAAACGCTTTTTGTAGGTTTAATGCCCTGATAACCCCTGCCACACTGATGGAGTACGATATAGGTCCGTGCCCAAAATATGGGATACTGCCATCATAGAGAGCCGAGAGTGAGGCGATACAATCGTTCGACATCTCATCTTCTATCCCGATGAGCAGACGGTCGAGAAATGAATAGCCGCTCCGTTGGAATATTTTCAGGTATGCTTCCATATAGGGACCAAGCAGCCAAGGCCATGAGGCTCCGTTGTAGGCACTATGAAGTTTGTCGGTTATGGAACCTTCACAGCGCGGTCTGAATCCGATACTCTTTGGACTGAGTGATCGTATGCCTTTAGCTGTCAGCAACTCTTTGGTGACAATGTCTATTATGGATTTACTTTGCCGTTTGTCCAGAAGCGGGTAATCCTGTGATATAGCCAGAAGCATATTGGGTCTTACACTCCAGTCTACATAATTGCCTACTACATAGTCGTACAGGTAACCGCCATCGTTATAAAATACTTCCACAAATGAAGTTTTTACTATTTCGGCTAATAAGCCCATCTTCTTTTCTAGTTTGGCGTCTTCCTGATGACGGGCGATATCCTGATTAAACATTAAGGCGTTATACCAGAAAGCATTGACTTCCACCAGACAGCCGGTACGGGGTAGGGCATAGTTGCCTGCTCCTGCAGCATTGTTCATCCAGCTCGGGAACCCTACGCGATTGTCTATGCTTAGCAATCCGTTTGTCAACGGAGTAAGATTAGGGTGTTTCCCTTCTTGTATAAAAGCTACAATTTTGTTGACTAGAGATGCGTATTTGCTATAAAAACGTTCTTTTTCTGTATCCGAAAACCGTTTCAATCCCCAAAGTACCCAAAGCAGTACATCTGCATTATTTATATCTTTGAGAAAACCCGTCAGAGGTTTCCCTTGCATAAATGCCTCTATGGTAGGTATGGCAGTATCCATCACTTCTTCGAATGCATCGAGCTTGCCAAGACCGAGAGTAAGACCTGGGAGAGACATAAATTGTTCTCGTGCGGTAACGTTACCCCAAGGATATCCATTCAGTAGATATAATTCGTCTTTAGACGGACGGAAATAGAATTGGTGGCCGGAATTCTTGAGGCAATTGTAGAAGGAAGAACGTGGAGTACGTTCTTTTACACCCTCATCGAATAATGCTGATAATCTGCCTGTATCGGCATGGACGTCACTAGCTGAAAAAATAATGGATTCACCTTTTGTTATAGGTAGTTCGAAATACCCCGGAACGTATAAATCTTCTTTATACGGCAGGCCTTCTTCCTTATCTCTATCATATTCTA
This sequence comes from Dysgonomonas sp. GY75, assembly GCF_015234155.1. NCBI lineage: Bacteria > Pseudomonadati > Bacteroidota > Bacteroidia > Bacteroidales > Dysgonomonadaceae > Dysgonomonas > Dysgonomonas sp. GY75. The sequence goes on along the minus strand of NZ_JADCLQ010000068.1, from coordinate 12,463 downwards.
TACCTTTATACCAATTGGGATCGAAAACAAAGTTCACCTCTTTGTTAAATTGCATGTACAATTCTGGATAACCGCTATACATACACATACTGATGCCGTTTTCTACTTCTTTATAGCCATGCTCGGCCACCGTGTTTTCTACCGTTAGGGTGTTGATCTCACGGAATGCAAGAAATGGTTTGAAACGTATGGTTGTAGGAGAATGTGCATCAAGGAGAGTATACCGGATGAAAATAGTATTGTCTTCGAGTGAAAACATTTTCTCCTTCGACAGGATCACTCCGCCAACCCTGTATATGGTACGCGGCAATGAGTCGCAACTAAACTCGCGGATATATTTGTGTCCCATAGGGCTGTAATTATCCCCGTCGTATTTATGTATTCCCAGATTGAAATCGGCTCCGTGTTGTATGACTGTTTCATCAAAAGAGGAAAGTAATACATGATTCGAATTGTCCAGTTTGGGTACCGGCATAACGAGTAATCCGTGCTGTTTGCGTGTGTTGCATTCTACCAGTGTAGTACAATGATAAGCTCCACGGCGGTTTGTCCTGAGTATTTCCCTGCGCAGAGAATATTCAAGGTTGACCATCCGTGACTTGTCGAATTTGAGATAAGTATTAGTTTTGCTATAATCCATAATTTTTTAACAGTTATACTGTTTATACATAACTGAATAAGTCAGGATACTTTATCCAGAACCTATTTCTGATCTTAAAGATAGCAAAAATGTTAATGAATATTCCAAATTGCGCATAATGTTTATTAACATAAAAACAAATACGAAAATGTACGTTACTTAGTTGTACTTATTTAGAATTATTTTATATTAGATGCGTATTTTTATTTATAACAAAAGATATTAACTTTCAGTTTTTTAATAAAGCAGAATTGAGGTGTTTAGTGCAACTTATTATTTAAACAGGTTTTAAATGAATAGTATTTTTATATCTTTGTAATCCGAAAAAAAAGGTAGCTTAAGGTGGCGGAATTAATTGTTGCTTTGTTAAGTTTATATACAAGAGGTAGCAGAATTGAAACAATGTGTCATTAAATATATTCTTGTATTTATATATATAGAATCCTAATATAATTTTTTATGCTGGACATGCTTTCATTTATAACATGGGATGTAAACCCTGAAGCTTTTTCTCTCTTTGGTAGGGAAATTCGTTGGTATGGCATTTTATGGGCAGCGGGAGTTCTTTGCACAACGATAGTGGTGCAAAGGATGTATAAGTCGGAAAAACTTCCGGAGAAATGGTTCGATTCACTGTTCTTGTATGTGCTTACAGGCCTGGTTATAGGTGCCCGGCTGGGACATTGCCTGTTTTATGATCCAGTGTATTACCTGTCCAATCCCCTTAAGATACTGATGGTGTGGGAAGGCGGACTGGCAAGCCATGGCGGGGCGATAGGTATGACTATTGGTGTATGCTTGTATTCGCTCAAGATAACCGGGCAAAAGATGAACTGGAAACATCTGGGTGTATTTGCTCTCATCGGTCTGGTTTTAGGTGGTCTATGCCAATATATCTATGGGCTGACAGCCAGTTCTTCTCCTTCTTTGGGTTTTGGTGAGTCCGCTTTTATGGGCTTCCTTATCGGGATTTGTGTATCTATGGTGTATACAACAAGAGAAATGACTGTAAAGACTCTGGACCGTCTTGTGGTTGGGGTAGCCATAGGGGCAACGTCAATCCGTCTGGGCAATCTCATGAATTCCGAAATATACGGAGGACCTACGACTCTGCCATGGGGTTTCAATTTTATCAGGGATCCTAAATGGCATCAGCCTCTCAATATGGGAGGATCGGGTGAATTGCCTTGCCATCCTACGCAAATATACGAAGCACTTTTCTATTTGTTTTTATTTGGGTTAGGTTTGTATTTGTATTATAAGACCAATGCAAGAAACAGAACAGGACTTATTCTGGGGATATCGCTTATCGGTATTTTCTTTTCAAGGTTCTGTATAGAGTTTATTAAAAATATTCAGGAACCGTTTGAGATGGAAATGATAGATACATTCGGTATTAATATGGGGCAGCTGCTCAGTATTCCGTTTGTAATCTGGGGTATATGGCTATTGTATAGTGCTCTGACAAAGAAAGAACCGGAGGCTGGCGCTATACCCAAAAACAGTAATGTGAAAAAGAAATAGCATAGAGGGGTTTCGGAACAACAGGTATTTACAAAAAAATAGTTTAATTATAATACACTACACTACTTAATCAAGATAGTATGTTAAAACCAATTCCAATAAAAGATGACTTATTCTATATCGGTGTAAATGACCGGACAAAGCATCTTTTTGAAAATCTCTGGCCACTGCCTAAAGGAGTTTCTTACAACTCCTATCTTATTTCGGATGAAAAAACAGCATTGTTCGATACTGTTGATATTTGCTATTCCGATATTTTCTTTCATAAACTGGAAATAGCTTTGAACGGAAAGTCGCTCGACTATGTGATTATCAATCATATGGAGCCGGATCATTCCGGTTCTCTCGGTCTGCTGAGAAACAGATATCCCAATGTAAAGGTTGTCGGTAACAAGCGTACGGCCGACATGGTGCAAGGCTTTTACGGTATAACTGACGGTGTGATGGTGATTGACGATGGAGACCAGTTATCTTTGGGTAAACATAACCTAGTCTTTAATCTCACCCCCATGGTACACTGGCCGGAAACAATGATGACATACGATACTACCGACAAGATTATCTTCTCAGGAGATGCTTTCGGTACATTCGGTACGCTGGACGGGGGGATAACCGATACACAACTGCATCCGGAACGCTATTATGACGAAATGATACGTTACTACTCTAATGTGGTAGGTAAGTTCGGTTCTCCAGTGCAGAAAGCTTTGGAAAAACTGGGATCACTGGATATAAAAATGATTTGTTCTACTCACGGGCCAGTATGGACTATCGATGAGCAGATTAAAAAAGTGATCTCTATCTATGATAAACTCAGCCGTTATGACGGAGACGAAGGTGTAGTGATAGCTTATGGAAGTATGTACGGAAACACCGAGCAAATGGCCGAAACGGTTGCTTATGAGCTGGCTCAGCAGGGTATAAAGGAAATTATCCTGCACAATGTATCCAAACGTTCGCATTCTTATATCATCCGTGATATCTTTAAGTATAAAGGGCTGATTGTAGGTTCACCTACATATAACAATAAGCTGTTTCCCGAAGTGGAATACCTGTTGTCGAAAGTAGAAGGACGCGATATGAAACATCGTTATTTCGGATATTTCGGTTCATTCACATGGGCCGGGGCTGCCGTGAAACGTTTGGCTCAGTTTGCTTTGGATACTAAGTTCGAAGTGATTGGCGAACCTGTAGAGATGCGTCAGGCAATGCGCCACGATACCTATGATGCCTGTATTTCGTTAGGGAAAGCAATGGCTGACAGGCTGAAACAAGACAGATAAAGTCTTTAAATTATAAGTTATAAATGATGAGTTATGAGTCTCGTACTCGTAGCTCATTTTTTATTCTTTATACTCTTTAAATTTCTCCATTATTTCCTCGTATCTTTTTTCACCCACATAGCGTTCTTTAGCTTTAAATTCTTTGGAAAATAAACTTCTGGAATCGTTATAGTCCTTATAGTCTAAGCCCGCCAGATCTGAAAGGGAATAGATGAAATCTTCGGTAGAATAGGGGCGTTTATCGTCAAATATAAGATCAGCATGTTTTTTTCTGTACGATGGCGACATCCATATCATAAAAGGTATTTCGCTCATGGTTGGTGATACCTTCTCATATGCGTGCCCGGCAAATTCACGATAGTCGTATAATTCTTCCCCGTGGTCGGAGAAGTATATCATCACTGCATCTTCTTTCTGGCGGCCTTTCAGTGTATTTATGATGCTGCTTATTATGTAATCGTTGTATAGAACAGAATTGTCGAATTTGTCAATTGTCTTTTTAGCTTTGTCATCTCTGTAGGGTGCATCTGCAACCAGATTGTCCTTTTTATTATTGTATACAATATATTCTTTAGGGTATCTGAATTCGTAGGCCATATGATTGCCTATCAGGTGTATGAGTATCAGCTTGTTATTTCTGTTATTAGCACTTTCATCGAATATTTTGTCCAATACAGGCAACACAATATCGTCATGTTGCTTATATGTAGCTACATTGTATTTCTTTTTCGCCAGAGTTAGCAGAATATCGTAGCTGGATTTGCAGTCTTCACTGAATTCCTGATTGCTTACCAGATAGGTATCGTATCCGCTGCGGTTAAACAACTCGTAAAGAGATGGTTTTTCTGTGAAGTATTCCGGATGCTTCAGTTCGGACATAGACAGCACGGAACGCATGACCGGAATGGTGTGTACTTGTGGCGCAACAACGTCCTGATATACGATGAGGCTGTCACCAAGCTGGGATAGCAACGGATTGGTATTACGCGGGTAGCCATACAGCGACATATGATGTTTGTTCAGCGACTCGCCTATCACAACCACAATTGTAAGCGGAACAGTATCTTTCCGAAGAGTCTCTACTATATAATCTTCCTTCTGCCGCTCTTTTATTGTTTTTATTTCATAGCTGGTCCTTAGTTTGTAACTGACAAATGTTTTATAGAAGTTGACAAAGTAAACCGAACGGGAAACCCTGTTGATGCCGACAATACATAAGATAATGACAATGCTTAAAGAGAAAAGCAGTTTATTATCTGCTATTTTTAATTTTTTGAACGATTTCATCGTACAAATCATCACAATTGGGATTGCTGCATAAATCAATACGCCGGCAATGACCCATATACTTAAATAATGAGCGACAAATTCTTTACTTTCTTCGGGATTGGTTTCGAACAGGCTGGTTACACTGTTTTGTTCCAGCATCACCCGGGCAAAAAGAAGGTATGCCAGAAAGATAGAACCCGGAATAACCGATATAGCCAGCATTACCGAATATACAATCTTCTCCGATTTGGAACTTAGAAAGAGTGATAATACCCATATCGCTGCAAATAGTAATCCGCAAACCACAAATACAGCCACTTTGTCTATGAAGGTAAAGTTTTGAGCAAGAGGACATAATATTGGCACCAGAAGCAAGATGTAAAACAAGAAAAAGAATTGTATTTTCTTTCGTTTCAGTATATTTAATACCTCCCCCATTAATTGTACAGTTTATTAGGTTTAAATCTTTTAATAGTTAGTTATAGTTCTATATATGAAAGAGCATTTATATGTATCCGAAAATATAACAGTCAGTCATTGTTGTACTTGTATATACAATAAGTACGCTTACGACCTTAAATACCTCTTCAAAGAGTACAAATATAGTATTTTATTCTTACTTTTGATACAGCTAAAAATTGGTAATATCGTATAAATAAATATGAGTAAACGAACACCAAAAAGACTCAAAAATAAGTTACCCAGGAATAACTATCTGTTAACAAAACCTGCATATCTGGGAGATAAAGATATTCCTATGTCGGTAGAGTTGTTGCAATACGATTCTATGAGGATGGAAATAAAGAATATGTCTTTACAGACCCCTTTGAAAAGTAGCATTGACAACTCAAAAGTAAATTGGTTCAGGGTCCAGGGTATTTCTGATGCGGCAGAAGTGAACCGTATCTGCCGGGAATTTGACCTTCATGGATTCGATGTGAAAGATTTACTGGCCGACCAAAGGGTTGTGAAAATCGTAGCTTATGATAAGGTAACCTTTATACTGATGTCCTCTTTTTATCTGGAAAGCGATACTTCCAATATTGATGATATGCAGGTCGCATTTATTTTTGGTGAGAATTTTGTCATTAGTTTTCAGGAAGCTCTTGTCCCTATTTTTGAAGAAGTAAAACAGGATATTGAAGAAAATAATGGAATGATACGGCAGAAGAGTACGGACTTTTTGCTTTATATCCTTCTGAATGCCGTGAACTTATCCAATATCAACACCCTGATGACAGTGGAGGATAAACTGGCCGATATCGAAGACCAGCTGATAATGAGGAAAGATTCTGTCGATATCCTCCAGTTTATGCACCGGTGCAGGGTCAATTATATGCATATCAAGCGTACGGTGATAGCACTCAGGGAAGAATATAGCAACCTGCTGCATAATACCAATAAGTTGATAAAAGAAGAGAATATCGTCTACTTCAATGACTTTGACGACCGTATGCGTACGACATTGGGTGATCTGGCTTCATTCCATGAATCCCTGACTTCGTTGCTAGATTTATATTATAACAATAATAATCTGAAGATGAATGAAATAATAAAGCGTCTGACGATTGTATCTACTATATTTATCCCTCTCACCTTTATGGTCGGCGTATGGGGTATGAATTTTAAGTTTATGCCTGAGATAGAGTGGGAGTACGGTTATTTCTTTTCGTGGATAGTTTTGGCTTTGGTTGCCTTGTGTACCTATCTGTGGATGAGGAAACAAAAATGGTTTTAAAAGCCTGCTAACAGTTAGCTGTAAAATATTCGTAAACTAAAAAACTCGTAACTAATATATAAATAACGATGAAAAAAACAGCTTGTATATTATTAATTTCATTATTTATACTTCCTTTAAGCCATTCAGGTAATACTCTGTTTTCACATGAAAGTCAGGTTGTAAAGCCAAAAGACGACATAAAGAAAATGTTTGAGAAGGGACTCTATACCGAAATAATAGAAGAATATGGAAATACGCCCCGTACATCATCGGCTGAAGAATTATCGTACGTTGCAGAATCTTATGTAAGGCTGAACGACTACCCCAATGCTTCCCGATATGCTGATATGGCAATCCAAAAAGATGCGAAATCTGCACGTGCACTCTATGTAAAAGGCTCTATCAGCAGTGCAAATGGAAATCATACACAGGGTATAACTGATATACAAAAGGCTATAAGTCTCGCTCCGAAACAGGCTGAATACTATACCGGCCTTGGTGATATTTATTTTGCTCAGGATGATTATACAAAAGCTTTGACTAATTACAGAAAGGCGGTAAATATGCCTGATCCATCGGAGAAAGCCTTTTATATGATAGGTGCAGTATATGCTAATCAGGACAATGTAAAACAGGCATTGGATACTTTTTATGTGGCTAAGTCGAAAATAGAGAAAGACAAAGAATTATACGTTACTGTACTGAATAATATCGGAAAGATTGAGTTCGATAATAAAAATTACAAGGATGCATCTGAGGCATACAGGGAACTGACCGAATACTTTCCCGATGATTACTATTCTCTCGAAAAACTGGTCGAATGTTACAATACTTTAGGTTATTACAGTCGTGCAGATGTGTCGAAGGCGAAATTATATACTGCCTACGAGCAGGGCGAACTTTGGAATACCAGCATTGCAGATGCGTTCTGTGTCGACCATTTTACCGTAGGAGATAAAGACGTATCGGCATACGAGCGCTTCGAAGTATCACCATGCCGTACTATTACCAAATATATATTCTACGTGGCGGACAAAGATGGCCGCATCGATTCCACGATTACTCTCGAGTTCACTCCTGCCGAAGAGGAAGGTAAGTCCGGGCGTTTCGATCCTGTGATGCAGAAAGGAGCGGATAAATATGGCTTTAATGTCGTGTATGACGGCAATCTTACTTATACTACACTGCAATCGGTTGTAAAAGATATTATAGATGGTAAAGTTGACCCGAAACCTTATGTGAAGTAAATTACGAGAAGACGATATACTGTTTACTCATTTCTGTCCCTTTTCTTCACTCTCACCACATCTCCGGCGTCAGGGGTCAGTTTCGTATATCCATATAGGGAGACTACGCCTAATATGGCAACAAAGATGAATGCCAGACGGAAATCTGCAACCGAATAATGGCCGGTACTGCCGTTTATCATATTCGAGAATCGGAGGAATACTGCGCCCATAGCTATACCCATACCGGTCGACATTTGCTGTACTGTGCTGTATAGCGTATTGGCGGCTGTCATCCGTGGTTGTGGTATGTCTGCGAAGGCAAGTGTGGTAATGGCGCTGAACTGCATGGAACGGAACATCCCCGACAGGAACATGACCACCACGATTAATACGACTGGCGTAGTCGGTAGCAGGAGTGCCGTGAAGAATGTAAATACGGCAACCATAAATCCGTTGCTGATAAGTACTGTGCGGAAATTATAATGGCGCATGATCCATATCGTAGCAGGCTTCATAACAAGGTTTCCGGCCATGGTGGCAAGAAACAGCGTTCCCGATTCGAAAGGGCTTAGGCCAAATCCTTCCTGAAACATCAAAGGAACAAGGTAAGGTGCTACCCCGATTACCATGCGTGATATTGATCCCGTGAATATCGTAACCCTGTATGTTGGTATCCTGATTACCGAATAGTCTATCAATGGGTTGGATATATGCCGTGAATACCGGATATTAAAAGCCAGCAGACCAATACTGAACAAAATGACTATCCCCGAAACGTAGTATGGCACTTCGGTGCGGCTTAGTAATTCCACTCCATACATAAATCCGGCTAAGGCAAGCCCGCTGAGGACGAATCCCACAAAGTCGAAATGCCGTTTTACAGGAGTGTCGTCTTTTTCTTCGGGGATATGATGCCATGCAAGAACGACACAGACAATACTGATCGGTATATTCAGGTAAAATATCCAGTGCCAGTGCCAGTATGTAGTAAGGTAACCTCCCACCAGCGGTCCGAGTATAGGGGCAACCAGTGCAGGCCATGTGATATAAGCCATAGCGGTCACCAGGTTCTCCTTGGGTGTGGTTTTCAGTACAGCCAAACGGCCTACGGGCGTCATCATAGCCCCGGCCATCCCTTGAAATATGCGAAAGATAACGAACTGAGTCAGGTTCTGCGATGTACCGCAAAGGGTAGAAGCCAGTATAAAAAGAATTATAGATAAGCAGAATACCTTGCGTGTTCCGAAACGGTCGGCAATCCATCCGCTGACAGGGATGAATATGGCCAATGCAATCAGGTAAGATGTTACTCCGGCACTCAGGTGCACGACATCCGTCCCAAACGACTTGGCCATGGCAGGTACAGCCGTATTCACAGCAGTAGTATCAAGCCCTTGCATAAAGAAGGCAATAGCAACAATGAGGGAAACTGTGTAGGACTTGTTTAAAATCTTCATTTGTGAATACCGAATCTTAAAATTCGGGTGCAAAGGTACTACTTTTCAGGGAGAAAGCTTTGGTTAAACCTCTATATTAAACAAGTTTCTGTTGTTATATTTTCCTAAATTTTCGGCATTATACCTGATATCTTCATCATACCAGTCGGCTATATCTATCCCTGTAAGTACAGCGCCTCCTTCTATATCTAATTGGATGAAATTATGGTCGGTACATGTAATATCCAATCCGCAGGGAACAGCATATGTATAACCTCCTGCCGATTCGCCGTCGATATCATCCTGCGGTATAGCATATACAATGTATTTTCCCGGAATCACATTCTCAATCTTGTATTTTACTGTTTCCCCTTCTTCCGACTCATCAGTCAATAAGGTTATAGTGCTGCCTGTTTCTATGTTTTTCAGGCAAACATTCATTGCCGGCACATAATCGCTGGGGTAGTAAATAAATCCTTCTATAGATCCATATTTATTGCAGGATGTACAGATTATAAGTAGTAAACTTATGACAAAGAGGGCTTTTAGAGGTTTCATGGTTCCTGGGTTTTTAGTTTGGATAAAATACAAATGACTTATTAAAGATAGTTTCTTTTTCTATACGGAGGTATAATGGACAGGATAAATGCAAAGAAATTATCGATTCTAATCAATGGAGAATGATTTTTTAGTTTTTATTAACCATGTTTAGTTAAAATCTGACACATCTGACAGTTTTTTCATTATTTTCATCTTGTGTTTTTTATATTCGTTAACTATATATAGTTAAAAGGTAACACTGAAAACAATTAATAATTAAAAATTAATAATTATCTTGTCTCGCTGAGTAGAGCGAAGCATTCCGTTAACAAAAAAACTCCGTGTTACTCCTTTTACTTCGTGGTTAAAAAACTCAGCAAAGACGCTAAGGAGCAAAAAAGTAACAAAAGTAACACCTTTTTAGCTATTAGTTGATAGTTGTCAGTCAATAGCTTATGTACAAAACTTGACAAACTAGACACATTTTCCACTATTTTTTATCTGTCACTTTTTTCCTCTCTGTAAGTCCCCTTTGGGGATCGGGGGCCTATCAAAATTTCAAAGAGCTATCAGCTAACAGCTAAAGGCTACCGGCTAAATATATAGATAAATGATTTAGTTTTTGATAATGTGAATTAGTAGCTTCAATTACTTATTCGCATTCTTAATTAATTTCCGGTTTTCCTTACATTTTAACAATATAAGGTTAATAAATGAAAAACAGGAGGGTAACCTAACTGATAATATTTATAATTGACATAAGCAGAATATGTTATCCTGACTAAATTCGTTATCTTTGGCTACGATAAAAAAGGAAACTCTATGAACTGGCAACAACTCCTCTCTGCAAAACGTTTTGGAATGGAAAAATATCATGATGACAAGCATCATGACCGTACTGATTTTCAGCGTGATTACGACAGGCTTATATTCTCGTCACCATTTCGGCGCTTGCAAAATAAGACGCAGGTTTTCCCCCTTCCGGGCAGCGTTTTCGTACACAACCGTCTGACACATAGTATTGAGGTATCGTGTGTGGGGCGTTCGTTAGGAGAAATAATAGGCAGGGAACAGAGAAAAAAATATCCTGATTCTCCGGCTCATTTCGAAGAGATAAGCTCCATCGTGGCTGCTGCATGTCTGGCGCACGATTTAGGGAACCCTCCGTTCGGACATTCCGGAGAAAGGGCTATTACCAGCTATTTTAGAGAAGGGAACGGCAGGCATCTCGAACAGAAAGTGCGGGAAGAAGAAGGACGATGGGAAGATTTCACCAACTTTGAAGGGAATGCCAATTCGATCAGAATGCTGATACATCAGTTCAAAGGACGTCGTCCCGGCGGGTTTGTAATGACATATTCTACATTGGCATCCATTGCTAAATATCCTTACTCTGCACTTGCTGCCGGCAAGAAGGGAAAATTCGGCTTTTTCCAGGCCGAGGAAGACGATTTCAGAAAGATTGCCGATGGATTGGGAATGCTTTGCTTGCAAGAGTCCCCGTTGAAGTATGCTCGTCATCCGCTTGTATATCTTGTCGAGGCTGCCGATGACATTTGTTACAGGACTATGGATATTGAGGATGCTCATAAGTTAGGGCTGCTTTCTACCGAACAGACAAAGAGTCTTTTTATGAACTTCTTTTCCGAAGAGAAACAGGGAAAGATGCTCCGTACAATGGAGCGTGTGAGTGATATTAACGAGCAGATAGCTTACTTACGTTCAACTCTTATCGGATTGTTGGTAGATGAATGTACAACCGTGTTTCTGAATAATGAAGATATAATATTGGAGGGGCAGTTTGACGGCGCGTTGATCGATCATATATCAGCTTTGCCAAAGGAGGCAAATCAAGTAGCGAATGATATTAGCTATAGAAAGATATATAAAGCAAAGGATGTTGTAGATATAGAACTTGCAGGGCACCGTATCATCGGGTTTCTGCTCGATACGTTCATTACGGCTGCTACTGATGATAATCCAAAAGGTAAATATTCGGAGTTAGTATTGAGTCGCGTATCGGAACAGTTCGAAACCGATGCACCTACTCTCTATGGGCGTATTTTGGCTATATTGGATTTTATTTCAGGAATGACAGACGTATATGCACTTGATCTATATCGTAAGTTGACGGGTATGAGTCTGCCTTCTGTGTAAGTTCTTTTGAAGAAAATACAGCGAATCTGCATTATTTCTAAATTTTGAAGGGGTATTTAAACTTCTAAATAGTTAAAGGTAAAACTTCAATATCCTTTAAATAATTGAAGAATAAAGAAACTAACTTTAGATAATAAGATTGTAGGAAAATGAAAAGCTTGTTACATTTTAATAACAAGCTTTTGATATTCTTTTTCTTTATCCACAAATCTTATCAATCCTTCCCTGATGCCTCCCCCCTTCAAAATCGGTATTAAAGAAGACTTCGATCATATCATATGCTTCTTTCTCTGTGATAAACCTGCCCGGCAGAGTCAATACATTGGCATCGTTATGCATCCTGACGAGCCTTGCTATCTCCGTATTCCAGCATAAGGCGCTTCTTACATGCCTATGATGATTCAGTGTCATATTGATACCGTTGCCCGTACCGCAAATGGCAATGCCTTTGTCGCATTCTCCGCTGTCGATGGCCTCCCCCAGCCGATGGCCGAAGTCGGGATAATCGACACTCTGTGTACCATAAGTACCGAAGTCGGTATAAGGGATGCCCTGTTCCTTAAACAGGCTGATGATATATTCTTTCATCGGGTAGCCGGCATGGTCGCTGGCAAGGCCGATGGGTTTTGAGGGGATGGGAAATAAGCTCATGGGAAGCTCATGGG
>NZ_JADCLQ010000067.1:0-86668 GCF_015234155.1 Dysgonomonas sp. GY75 | reverse complement strand
ATAGTAACACCTTCTGCTTCCGAAAATAAATTGGCTAAATAAGTGTAGTTGTTATTTAATTTTTCGCTCAGATAATCAGAAAAATTGACTTTTAGTTCTTCTCTAGCGTGATGTATCAGTTCTATAATTATAGTTTTTATCTGTTCTATTTGGATTGCCTTTTTATCATCCATCAATTTAAGTCCCGATTTCAATAGTATTGTTCGAAGCTGCTCTTGTTGGTCAATTGAAATTTTCTCTATAGTTTCTATTACCCCCAACCGAACACTGGAATATTTGATCCCAATTTCCTCAAGATTGGATTTCACCATCATTATGCAACGACGACTAACCATATATTTGACATATATCTTCATTGGAGTGTTTATTTGACTGTAATATACTGATTTATTTAGGGCTGTTTGAAGATGAAGTATCTAGAAGACATCATTCAATTATATTCTAAACAAGTACAGAAAACGGGTAAGTATAATTACTTACCCGTTTGATATTATAGATCAATTCGTTTGATTAGTAACGATTTCCATTGTAGCCACCATTTCCACCACGGTTGTTGTAACCTCCGCTAGCTCTATCTGTTTTAGGGCGAGCAATAGTTGCAGTGATCGTCTTGCCTTCATAATCAGCATCGTTTAACTCATTAATAGCTTTTTGACCTTCTGCATCATTAGGCATTTCAACAAAGCCGAATCCACGGGATTTTCCGGTTTCTCTGTCTGTAATAATCTTAGTAGATTCTACTTCGCCATAGGCTGTAAATAATTCCTGTAAACTCTCGCTTGTTGTGCTAAAGTTTAGATTCGATACGTAAATGTTCATTCTTTTTATTATTAATTATTATTGGACATCCTTATTGGTTAGACCGCTCCTTACAGCATTCATCATGCCTCTTGGACCACATTCCAAATTGAATGTTACCATGTTTATTTCTAAAATATCTTTGTTTATATAGGAATAGCTGTTCTGTGATTTATATTTTTGATTTATGCAATCTGATATATTTATCCACTCGGGCATCTATTTCCTCCTGGGACAAATGGGCCGGGAGTTCGATTGTTGTCCTGTCGCTAATTATGACATGGATAACAGACCCATTTTTTTCCTTTACATTTTTCAATACAGATTCAGCCTGCTGGGTGGCTGAAGTCCTTTCAGAGCGGGTTATCTCGCCCTCTTTCCTGTTTATCGAAGAGCTTTGTCTTGTTGCCATTTTTGTTTTGATTTGCCTTATTTACTTTTACATATACGAAAGTCTTGTTCAATAGCTATCATTTCATCTGTTTTTCAGAAACCATATCTTTATATATTTGAGCTATTCGCAATAAGCGGGATGAACGATCACTTTCAGTGATAACAGAATGATCTTCAAGTATAGTTGTAAACTTTTTTCTTAATAGAACTAATAACAAGAGGTCTGAAGATGTTTTATCTATTGTTATATTTATCATTCTTCTTGCTATATATTGGGACAGTTTGTCATATTCATATTTTGCAACATCAATCAGAGTTTCGTCTTTATTAAGAAGCTCGGAGATAATTGTTTCAGGAGAATCCAATTTTGAATTTAAAAACTCATCATATAACAGTCCCGCATTATTCGCAAATAATTCCCCTAGATTCAGGTGTTCTCCCATCCTCACGGCAAAATCATGTACATCGACAAACTCACCTTCCTGAAGTTTCAATCTTTCATTTGTAGCTTCCAATAACCGTCGAATAGTTATATCTCCCGATTTTGTTATAAGCCCTAACTGATCGATCAAAAGCTTTTCATCTTTTGATAAATTTCCTGTTCGCGGCTTATATTGCAAGTCATGTTCAATTTCATTATATACATGCGACAACAGGCTGCAAACCTGAATTTCGCATGTTGTATTTTTTAAATTGAAATTGTCTGTCAGATATTCGGAAGGTAAAGCTACCTGACAGTGAGTCGCTTTATAGTATTTGCCATTATCGCCATTCTTGTCTTTAACTTCAATTCTGATTTCATCATTACCCTTGCCAATAAAAGTTCGCCGAATCTCCTCTACGACTTTCGGCCTGTCTGTTTCCTGGTAAGTTATAATGCGAACGCCAGCAAGGTCACTAATTCCTTCAAATACACTATTTACAGTTTGGTATTTGCCGCTTTTCCTTAATTTCTCGGCCAGACTTGTCGGACTTTTAGCTCTGTGTTGAACAGTAGCTCTGACAGTCAGATTCTTTTCGACTATGATCTGGCATATATCAAAAACTATATCGGACAGCTTTTTATAACGATCATATTCTCTGATGTATCTTTTGACGGTTTCTTCTATCAAATTATCATCCATGAGGTAGAACTATTGCTGATAATGCTACTTTTTCTGCTATAGCAAATTCTTCTTTCAATTTGGACACAACTTCTTTAACGCTACTTATTTTCTGGGCCAGATGAGCATTTATTCCGGCAAAAGCATATCCTTTTTTCATATCGCCTTTAGATGCATTGAATAATGCTTTCATTATACAATAGGGGCTCTTAGTATAGTCACAGGTTTTTATACAATGTACGGGACAGTTTTTAGGAACTTCTAATCCTTCGGAAACACGTTTGAGAAACTCTCCTTTGATGGCACGCCCGGGCATACCTACAGGACTGTTGATTATCATTAAGTCGTCTTCTTTAGCTGTAAGATAGACCTGCTTGAAGGCTTCTGAAGCATCGCATTCCTCTGTAGTAACAAATATTGTTCCCATCTGTACAGCTGATGCTCCCATTTCGATAAAACGGTATATATCCCCTCCTGAAGATATCCCACCTGCGGCAATAACTGATATCGTTTTTATTTCTTTATATGAAGCTACCGTTTTTATAACTTCTGGAATTATTTGTTCAAGAGAATACTGCTCATCATCAAGTTGGTCTCTTTTAAATCCTAAATGCCCTCCAGCTTTTGGTCCCTCTACAACTATCGCATCCGGCAAATAACTGTAGTTATTATACCATTTCTCACAAATTATCTTTGCGGCACGGGCTGAGGAAACAATAGGCACTAATTTAGTTTTGCTATCGGCAGTTTGATAGGATGGTAAATCCAACGGAAGTCCTGCACCTACAAATATTATATCTGCTTTTTCAGCGATGGCAGTATGTGCCATATCTGCAAAATTAGATAAGGCAACCATTATATTGACACCAATTATACCTTTTGTCTTTTCTCTGGCTAAACGCAATTCTTCTTTCAGTCCCCAAATACTATTCTTTATGAAATTTCCGTGACCTTTGTGAATGAGACCTAAACCAGCACATGATATAACACCTATACCTCCTTCATTAGCCATCGCCGATGCTAAACCGGATAAAGACACACCTACACCCATTCCTCCTTGGACAACCGGAAGTTTTACTTCCATATTCCCTATAAAAAATGATTTCATCTTATTTACAAAAATGTGTTATGATCAACCGCATTATAGGCTCTCATAACTGATTAATACTATAAACAAGCGAGTTGATTTTGTTGTCGATTTTGACGATGGGAAGATCCGCTAACAGAGGCGGAGCAAATCATTGTGAAGAAAAGATACAATAAAAACTATATTGTTAGACATGTAAGATACGGAAACAAATCGACTTATTTGTTGTTTTGTAATATCTTATTAAAATATTTTCGTTTTTTTATTTATAACTTTAGCATAAACATTGATATATTCGATCATTTTGGTAATACTCTCAACCTGAATCTCGCTGAAAGTAATAAAATTCTGAAATAATAAGGGAGCATATGAAAGTATATATTCTTAGAAGGCCCCAAAAGACATTCAGAATACCTTTTGAAGAAATGGAAATTGTATAGAAATGCTTGTTCATATACAACAGAATTCTTATCTATAGTTTGCGACCAACTTCTTCAAGTGAAAATTAGAAAAAAGTACAGAAAAAGAAACATTAGAATAAAGCATTTTATATCTTTGCAAAAGATAAGTCGCTCTTTGTATAGTGAGGAAATTAAGCATATCTAAGAACTAAGCTGGTTTCTAAATCGTTACCTATTGAAAGGCGAATACTGCGTAATCGATTGATTAATAGATAATAATGGGTTTTGTTATGTCTTGCTACGTGAGTCGTAAGTCTCTTCGTAATACCGCACAGATCAGCGATTTCTTTCAAGTAAGAATTCATCTTTTGATTTGTCAGAACAGGTAATAAAACTCCATTTTTTAAGCACAAAGGATGATCTTTATATCTATCAATGATTACTTTAGCTGAACTCAGAACAGGCACATTACACATATTACCTGTTTTCTCACGAGGCTTGCGAATCCATAGGGCATCATTATTATCTTTCAACAGATGTTCTGGTCTAAGATGCTTTACATCAACAAAAGCCAATCCTGTAAATGCACAGAAGATGAAGATATCTCTAACAACTTCTAGCCTTTTGATAGTGAATTCTTTTTTTATCAGTATGTCTAATTCTTCTTGTGATAAAAACTCAACACTAACTTGGTCATGCTTAAATTGAATTCCCACAAAAGGATCTTTCTTTATCCATTCGTTGGCTAGAGCAATTCGGATAACCTTTTTCAGACTCTTTAAATGCTTTAAAGCTGAGTTGTGTTGCATATTTCTCTCAGTCTTCAGGTAGAATTCTAAATTTTGAATGAATATGCGATCAACCTCTCTCAACAATATATCATCTTTCTTATAGGTGTGTTTAATATAGGCTTTGAGAGCTTTTAAAGACGTCTCAAACTTTTCGACAGTAGATATAGAGAAATCCTTTCCAACTAACGCACGACATCGCTTATTATGCTCCGAATAGATTTCAATAAGTGTTTTCTGTGATTCATCCCGACCATATAGCTTATCTCGGATAGCATCTGCTGTTACTCGTTTACCATCAATTTCTAATTCCCGATGTATTTTCAGAATTTTTGCTCGCATCGTATCGATATAACGATTGATTTCCGTTCCGACTTTTCCCGAAGATGTACAAGATTCTCTTGGCTGATTCCAATGGTCAACAGATACACTTCTTTTGATAGAGATATCTACTGCCCGATTGTTGACAGTGATACGCATACAGATAGGAGCTTCCCCATTTCTTAATAACTTGTGCTTCCTGAGTAGAAAGTTCACATTGAATGTACTTTTCTTAAATCCCATGATTCATTCATTTTTACATTAACAAAATTACTACTAAAATCCCATTTTGTTGATATGTAAAATATTGAATTATAAAGAATAAGCTACTGTGAAAGTGGGATATTTTCTTTCGTTTTTTAAGTCCCACGGCTAAGCCTTTTTTGACTGCTTCTTAATGGGATTTTCTGCTAGGGTCTGAAAACAAAAAAGTCCTGAATTCTGCTGAATTTCAGGACTTTTCGTCGATTTGTAAATCTTATTGGCGGTATGGACGGGACTCGAACCCGCGACCCCCTGCGTGACAGGCAGGTATTCTAACCAGCTGAACTACCACACCATTTTGTTTTGCTTTTTTATTAGCAGCATTCCCTCTCAAATGCGATGCAAAGATATGACAAGGATTTGAATCCTGCAATAGCTTTGAGCAGTTTTTTTAGAATAAAATTTAATATCATTGGATTTCAGAGGATTAAAAATATGATAAAATTGAAAAGTTATTAGCGGAAGAGTGTTTAGAGAAGAAAATACTAGGATTAAAATCAGAAGAAGAGGAATTTACTCCACTTATTTTGATTAAACCCAAAGTAAAACAGAAACTCAAAATAGTGCATGAGTCCCATAATGAATTATACAGAAATGAAATTATCTGCTATAAGAGTTGATTTAAGAGTACATTAAGTACGCTTGAAGGCCTTAGAATAAACTGTATATACCATTTTTAGATCTCGATAGAGAACTTCTATTAGGCGGTTAGACATTTCTTCGGCAGAAAGACAGTAAAGAAAATTATATGAATCTATTTTCTAGAATATTGCGGAGTATATAAAATAAAGCTATAGAAAGGAGATATGCTAAAAGAGATCTTAATTTGAAGTAGTCACAATTTAATCTTTTTATAATGTTACTGTTTTTATTGGTAACTGTCAGATTAAATCGTGACTATTTCAGATAAAGTATTTTTTTCAATTTACAAATTATTCATTCTCATAGAAATCTCTCACCTCTCTTTTATAATAGTTTTCTAATAGCTTCTTACCATTTTCTAATAATTTTCTAATAGCCTTTCGTATTTGGTAGAGATACCTTTGTCCGAAAATTAAAGATCTATAAAATACTATAGCGATGAAATTTTTGGGAAAACTAAAAAAGAAAAATACAGAATTCGCTTTCAATAGCGAAAAATTATTTCTTGCTGCATCACAATCCAAAGATCAAGTTTATTCGTTTCTTAACTCGCGCCAGGAAGGACTCTATTCGGCAGAAGCAGTTAACCGATTAAAAGAGTTTGGTTCGAACGAAATTATAGTAGAGGCCAATAATAAATGGTTTGTCCTTTTACTAAAGGCCTTTATCAATCCTTTTATCGGGATACTGATGTTTCTGGCTCTGATTTCTATTATTATAGATGTCATTCTGGCAGATCCTTATGAAAGAGAGTGGATGACTGTTATAATTATCACTACGATGGTCACTTTAAGCGGATTGCTCCGATTTTATCAGGAGAGGAAAGCCAATAAAGCGAGTGAAGCTCTGAAAAAAATGGTCAATAATAAGGTTTCTGTTTTTCGTAAAGGCTCAGATTCCATTTTAAATATAAACATTGTAGACCTGGTTCCGGGTGATGTCATTTTTCTTTCCGCAGGAGATATGATTCCGGCTGATGTGCGTATTGTTTCTGCAAAAGACTTATTTGTAAGCCAGTCTTCGTTGACAGGAGAATCTGATGCTGTGGAAAAAACATCTAACACCTTAGGGGAACATCCGGCTAAAACAGGAAGTGTTATTGAGTTGAATAATATAGCCTTTATGGGTTCTAATGTTATAAGCGGATCAGCCCGAGCTATTGTGGTAAGCACAGGAAGTGCCACATATATGGGAACTATTGCTAAAAACATAGTGGGCAAACGTGCCCAGACAAGCTTCGACAAAGGTATTAACAATGTAAGTCTGCTTCTGATCCGATTTATGCTTGTTATGGTTCCTTTTGTATTCTTTATCAATGGATTTACAAAGGGTGACTGGTTCGAGGCTTTTTTGTTTGCATTATCGGTAGCCGTAGGACTTACTCCCGAAATGCTTCCAATGATAGTTACCTCCAATCTTGCAAAAGGTGCAGTAAAGATGTCGAAGCATAAAACGATTGTGAAAAATCTGAACTCGATACAAAATTTCGGAGCGATGAATATACTCTGTACAGACAAGACAGGTACATTGACACAGGATAAGATTGTTCTTGAAAGATATCTGGACGTAGACGGGAAAGATAGTGAACGGGTTTTACGGCATGCTTATTTTAATAGCTTCTTTCAGACCGGATTAAAGAACCTTATGGATAAAGCAATCTTAGCCCATTGTCATGAATTGAAATTTGGAAATTTGGGCGAACAATATAAAAAAGTAGATGAAATACCTTTTGACTTCAACCGTCGCAGAATGTCTGTAGTGGTAGAGGATCCACAAGGAAAAAGGCAGATAATAACAAAGGGAGCCATTGAAGAAATTCTATCGGTTTGTATGTTCGCTGAAATAGATGGAGTTCCGGTTCAAATATCTAATCAGGTCAGAAAAGAGCTTCTCGAAATCAGCGTTAATCTCAATAAACAAGGAATGAGAGTGCTGGGAGTAGCACATAAAAGCTGGGTTAGCAAATCAAATTCCTTTGCCGTAGAAGACGAATCGGAAATGGTGCTGATTGGTTACCTTGCATTTTTAGATCCACCCAAAGCTTCGGCTGCAACAGCTATTAAAGCATTATATGAGCATGGAGTAGAAGTGAAAGTCCTTTCAGGAGATAGTGAGCTTATTAACAAAAATGTATGTCAGCAGGTGGGACTTAGCATAGAAAATATTCTTTTAGGACATCAAATAGAAGAGATGAGCAGCGAAGAGCTTAAAAAAGCAGCTATCAAAACGAACGTTTTTGCCAAACTCACACCTTTACAAAAATCAAGAGTAATAGAAGCACTTCAATCTCAAAACAATACTGTAGGATTTCTGGGCGATGGAATAAATGATGCGCCAGCGTTACGTCAGGCTGATATCGGCATCTCGGTCGATACAGCTGTAGATATTGCCAAGGAGTCGGCAGATATCATTTTATTGGAGAAAGATTTAATGGTACTTGAAGAAGGGGTTATCGAAGGACGTAAAATCTTTGGCAACATTACCAAATATATCAAAATGACGGCAAGCTCCAACTTTGGAAATATGTTCAGTGTGCTTGGAGCCTGTGCATTCTTTCCGTTCCTACCTATGCTACCTATACATATCCTGACACAAAACCTTTTATATGATATTTCACAGGTTACAATTCCTTTTGATAGTGTCGATAAAGAGTATCTGCAAAAACCACGGAAATGGAATGCGTCCGACCTGAAACGTTTTATGATATGCATAGGCCCGATCAGTTCTATATTTGATATTGTGACATATCTGGTGATGTGGTATGTCTTTAAATGTACGCTTCCTGAAGACCAATCTTTATTCCAGTCAGGATGGTTCATTGAGGGGCTTCTTTCCCAGACACTCATTGTTCACATGATACGTACCCGCAAGATTCCATTTATACAAAGTCGGGCTTCCTGGCCTGTCATGATAACCACATTTACCATTATGGCTATCGGCATTGCCATACCATTTACAGCCTTGGGGGCATCTATAAAGCTGACTCCTTTACCCTGGTCATATTTCCCATGGTTGATCGGCATACTGTTAGGCTACTGCTTCCTGACACAGTTTGTAAAGAACTGGTATATAAATAAATTCCATAAATGGTTGTAAAAGATAGAAATTATGTTCTCATTTATCATTCATATTACACTGGCACTATTTTTAGGAATATGCATCGGTCTGGAACGGCAATTTCGCCAACGTGCAACCGGCCTTCGCACCAATACACTTGTAGCTTTGGGTGCTGCCATATTTATGCTGATAGCTTCCCGCATCGGCGGAGATGCTCCGGGGCGTATTGCCTCTTACATTATCAGCGGTATAGTTTTTTTGGGTGCGGGTGTCATCCTCAAAGACGGAGCTTCGGTCAGAGGGCTTAATACAGCAGCCACTTTGTGGTGTACAGCGGCTATCGGTGCTTTTTGCGGACTTGGATACATCTATGA
Source organism: Dysgonomonas sp. GY75 (assembly GCF_015234155.1). NCBI lineage: Bacteria > Pseudomonadati > Bacteroidota > Bacteroidia > Bacteroidales > Dysgonomonadaceae > Dysgonomonas > Dysgonomonas sp. GY75. Next base: position 77,440 of record NZ_JADCLQ010000067.1, on the reverse strand, counting down.
ACCATTGATAGGGACAGCTTTCATTATTGGAGTACATATCTTTTTACGCCCTGTTTCGAATAAGATCATGAGAATCTGGACGTTTGCAGATAAAGAGTCGGTCGAGTATCATTATAAATTTGTAGCCTGCTGCAAAGAAGATGTGGAAAACCATATCCGGGTGCTGTTTGTCCAATATATAGGCAATAACAACGATTTAATGTTGAGATCGTTGAGTAGCCTCGATGCTGACAGCTCATCTTCTGCAATCATAGAAGCCGATATTATTAGTTTCAGTAAGCAAGATGCTACCATCGAAAAAATAGCCTCTTTCCTTACACTGGAAAGCGGTATATACTCTATAAAATGGAAAATAGATAATATAGACACCCATACATAGAAAAATAGTCAGGGATTAAGAAACCTATGACATCTGTAATTATTAACTACCGGTTATAGCTTTAATGTTACTTAATCCCTTTCTTCTGATAATCGTCTAACAGCACCAAGTATTAAGGTCTATTTACTTTTGCATTCGATATTAATCCTAAAAATAAACATGATGAAGAGAAAAACTTTTCAATTACTACTATTCGTATCTGTTATCTATTTTGCAGGCTGCAAAAATAATGAAACTCAATATGATAATAGTTCATTCGTGGTAAAAGGAGACAGCGTTTTTATTAAAAATGAAGATGCCGTACTTTCACAGATTAAACTATCCGAAGTAGGAACTGCTCCTTATTCTAAGGAAGTGATAACCGCAGGAATAGTCCAGCCAATCCCCACACAGTTTGCATATATAGCACCGCCATTTGCTGGAAGGGTTGTTAAATCATACATCAAAATAGGGCAAAAAGTGCAGGCTAGTACTCCTTTGTTTAAAATCGTATCTCCGGATTTCACAACTGCACAAAAAGAATTTTTTCAAGCAAAATCTGAAAAAGACTTAGCCCAAAATGAATTAAAACGAAAAGAAGACCTACTGAAGAATGGAGTCGGCTCGCAGAAAGAAATGGAGGAAGCATTAAGTACTTTACAAATAGCGGAGAAAGAATACGAGAATGCTTATTCCGCGTTACAGGTCTACCATGTAAATGCCGAAAATATGACTTTAGGCCAGCCGCTTATCATACGTTCACCGATAGTAGGAGAAGTGATAAAAAATAACATTGTAACGGGACAATATATAAAAGATGACTCTGATCCTATTGCCGTTATTGCTGATTTGTCGCAAGTCTGGATAAGTGCACAGGTAAAAGAAAAAGATATCCGATTCATCCATGCAGATGACGATATGGATATTTATATTGCAGCTTACCCTGAAAAATCCCTTAAAGGAAAAGTCTTTCACGTAGAAGAAGCTGTGGATGAAGACACCCGGGCTATAAAAGTGCTGTCGTTTGTCGATAATAAAGACGGACTGTTGAAGATAGGCATGTACACAACAGTTTACTTCTTGAATAAACCATCGGATTTTATACAAATACCCGAGACCGCACTTTTACAAGGAGAAAAAGACAGTTATGTATTTGTTAAAAAAACTCCCGATTTATTTTTGAAGATTCCGGTAGAAGTAGAAGCAACCCGCAACGGAAGGGCTATTATTTCCAAAGGGCTGTCAAATAAAGATATTATAATCAGCGAAGGCGGATATTATTTAAAATAACGAATCATGAAAAAAGATTTAATGCTAACTGTAATACAAAAAAGATGGGTAGTATTGTGCCTGTTTGTATTACTATGCGTATTCGGATATTATTCCTGGAAACAACTATCGGTAGAGGCTTATCCAGATATCGCCGATGTTACATCGCAAGTAGTAACCCAAGTGCCCGGATTGGCAGCCGAAGAAGTTGAGCAGCAAATAACCATCCCTTTGGAGAGAGCTTTGAACGGTATGCCCGGTATGCATGTAATGCGTAGTAAAAGTACATTCGGGCTGTCAGTGATCACCATAGTTTTCGATGATGGTATAGAAGATTACTGGAGCCGCCAGCGTGTACAGGAACGTCTCAACGAAGTAGAGCTTCCGTATGGGGCGATTCCCGGACTTGATCCGTTGACTTCCCCCACAGGCGAGATTTACCGCTACATCATAGAAAGTGACAAACACTCGTTACGTGAACTTACCGATCTGCAAAATTGGGTAATCATACCCCGGATAAAGGAAGTTCCGGGCGTGGCTGACGTAAGCAATTTTGGAGGTATAACCACACAATACCAAATTGAAATAGATCCGCATAAATTAGAGCAATACAGTTTGTCACTCGACGAGGTAATGGAAGCTATAGAAAAGAACAACTCCAATGTAGGAGGCAGTGTGCTGAACCGGGGAGATTTAGGATATGTTGTACGGGGAATCGGACAAATAACAAGCCTTGAAGATTTAGGTAAGATAGTGGTCAGTTCAGAAAAAGGTGTCCCCATCTTTCTGAATGATTTGGGGAAAGTTAAATACGGAAACCTCGAAAGAAAGGGTGTTCAGGGATACTCAGACCGTAGCCGCGAATATTCGGAAACTGTAGCAGGTATCGTTTTGCTTTTAAAACACGAGAACCCTTCTATGGTGCTTGAAGGAATCAGTGAAGCTGTTGAAGAACTGAACAGGGAGATATTACCGGAAGGCGTACATATACATACCTATCTGGACAGAACAGAATTGGTAGACACCACCTTGCATACTGTTTCTCGAACACTCCTTGAAGGAATGCTTCTAGTAGTGGTTGTACTTATTATATTTCTGGGTAACTGGCGTGGAGCACTGCTTGTAGCACTAACCATTCCCATTTCGCTACTTATTGCTTTTATTCTAATGTACCTTACCGATATTCCGGCAAATTTGCTTTCTCTGGGTGCAATCGACTTCGGGATAATTGTTGATGGAGCTATCGTGATGACGGAGACAATCCTTAGAAAACGCGAAGACCATCCGAAGATATATCTGGAAGAAGACAACATTGCCAAACGGGTAAAAGAGGTTGCCAAACCAATTACTTTTGCGACCATCATTATCATCACAGCCTACTTACCATTATTTGCATTCGAAAGAGTAGAGCGAAAACTGTTTACACCTATGGCTTTTACCGTCGGTTATGCTCTATTAGGTGCGCTGTTGGTTGCACTTTTCCTTATCCCCGGTATCGGATATGCCTTGTATAGGAAACCCAGAAAAATATATCACAATAAATGGCTCGAAAAACTGACACAGAAATACTCCGAGACAGTCAATAAAATTCTGGTTAAACCTAAAAAAGTTATAGTATCGGTCGTGGTGATATTTATAGTTGCCATCGGGCTTACTGCTTATGTCGGAAAAGATTTTCTTCCAACCCTTGATGAAGGTTCTATCTGGCTGCAAGTAAACTTACCGCCGGGAATATCTGTGGAAAAATCGAAAGAACTGTCGGATATTCTTCGTCAGCGTACGATGAAATACCCGGAAGTTACTTATGTGGCTGTACAGGCCGGACGGAATGATGACGGAACTGACCCGTTTACTCCTTCGCATTTTGAGGTATCGGTAGGGATAAAACCATATAGTGAATGGCCAAGAGGTAAGACAAAAGACGATTTAATACAGGAATTAGCGGAAGAATACGAAAGCATGCCCGGCTTTAAAGTAGGATTTAGTCAGCCCATGATAGACGGAGTGATGGATAAAATTGCTGGAGCACACAGTGAATTAGTTGTAAAAGTGTATGGAAACGATTTCAGAGAAACCCGACGGATAGCCGAGGATGTTCTCGAAACACTCAAAGGTATTGATGGAGCAGTAGACCTGGATATTGATCAGGAACCACCTCTGCCACAATTGCAGGTACATATGGACAGGAATGCAATAGCCCGATATGGACTAAACATAGCTGATGTAAGCAATCTGATAGAAGTAGCCATCGGCGGAAAAGCCATCTCACAACTTTATCAAAACGATCGGGTATACGACATCACTTGTAAGTATATAGAGAGTGCCCGTGATACACCTGAGAAGATCAAAAATCTGACACTAACATCTTCCACAGGAGCTAAGATTCCATTGTCGCAAGTGGCAGATGTAAGGCTAAGTACTGGTGAAAGTACCATTACCCGGGAAATGAATAAAAGACACTTGACAGTGAAACTCAATCTGCGTGGGCGTGACTTATCTTCTTTTCTGAAAGATGCACAAGCCTCTATCGAAAAAAATGTAGTATATGATCACGACAAATATCATATCAAATGGGGAGGGCAATTTGAAAACCAAAACAGAGCTTATTCCCGTCTGGCCATTATCGTGCCGTTGGCACTGGCTATCATGTTCATGCTGCTGTATGCTGCATTTAGTAAATTCCGCCAGGCAGGATTGGTGCTGATGACAGTTCCTCTAGCCTTATTTGGCGGTATGTTGGCACTAAATGTGAGAGGAATGACCCTGAATGTGTCGTCTGCGGTAGGATTTATCGCTTTGTTTGGTGTGGCTATCCAAAACGGAGTCCTTATGATTTCGCACATGAACGGATTACGCCGGGACGGTTTCAGCCTGATTAACGCCGTCAAAGACGGAGCACGTCACCGACTCCGCCCTATCCTGATGACCGCAACGGTAGCCATATTGGGATTACTTCCGGCATCGTTAGCCACCGGCATCGGCTCGGATGTTCAACGCCCTCTTGCTACAGTTATTGTCTACGGGCTTATGTTCTCTACTATCATCACACTATTTGCCCTTCCGGCATTCTATTATCTGATCGAAAGAAAATCTGAGAAGTACGAAGAATCAAAAACAGATATAAATCATGAATACTAATAAAATATATACAACCATACTGGTTTTCTTTTTCCTAATGAATTTTGTGTCCCATACAAGGGCACAAGATTCAGAGGGCAAAGCCACGATAAACTTATCGTTTCAAGAATATCTGAATCAGGTAGGGAAAAACAACTTGAACTATATGGCAGAAAAATACAATGTCAACATTGCCGATGCCGAGGTAATAGCCCAAAAGGTCTTGCCTGATCCTGAACTTACATTCGAAGGGGCAGACGAAAATTTCTCGTTGGGACTTGGCTATACCCTCGAGTTAGGTAATAAAAGAGGTGCCCGGATTCGTCTGGCAAAAAGTCAGGCTGAACTAGAGAAACTCGCTCTGGAATACTACTATCAGGAACTCCGGGCCGAAGCGGCAGATTTATATCTGGATGCCATGCAACAACGCGAGCTTTTAGATGTAAAGAAGAGTTCTTATGAATATATGCTTCAACTAAGCAAATCAGACAGCATCCGTTTCCGTTTAGGTGAAATTACTGAGATCGATGCCCGGCAATCTAAACTCGAAGCCGCAACCCTCTTAAACGAAGTGTTTGAACAGGAAGCGGCTTATAAGTCGGCATTGGCAACACTTAACCAATATATGGGGCAAACAACACTATCGTTGATGAATCTTTCGGGCAAATGGAGTAATATCGACCGGGATTATTTATTGCCGGAATTAATTGCAACCGGCTTGGCCAGCCGCATCGACTTATATGCTGCAAAAAAAAACATTGATATAGCTGCCAACCGGCAAAAACTGGTCAAAGCTGAACGAAGAATGGATCTGGGACTTTCCGTTAGTTACGAAAGAGACTGGCATGGATTTTTTCCGCCATCCAGATCGGTAACGGCAGGAGTGTCGATTCCTCTCCAGTTTTCTAATTTGAATAAAGGAACTCTAAAGGTGGCTGATTATGGCATAGAACAGACCAAAGTGCAGAAACAAAACATAGAATTACAGATTCAAACAGAAATATCTCAGGCTTTTTTCCAATTTGAGGCGTCCCAGAAGAAATCAGAACAATACCAGACAGGATTATTGGAAGATGCTAAAAAAGTTCTTGACGGCATGGTTTATAAATATAAGAGGGGCGAGAGTAACATCACTGATGTTCTTATAGCTCAGCGCACATATAATGAAGTACAGGAACTGTATTTGGAAACGATGAAAGGATATGCATCATCGTTAGTTGCACTTCAAAAAGCGTGTGGCATATGGGATATTGATTTTTAAATTTTAGGTATCTTTGTTCCAACAGAATCAGCGAGATATGAAAAAAATACTTGTTATTGAAGATGAAAAAAGAATAGCCGAGCTCTTGGGTAAGGGTTTATCCGAGTTCGGCTTTGAGGTTACCCTTGCATTTGATGGTGATACTGGAAAACGTCTTATCAGCTCTAACCTATATGATCTGATTATTACGGATATTATTCTTCCACATCACAATGGATTTGAAATTACAAGGTTTGTGAAAGAGAAGTACCTCCATGTACCAATAATTATGCTCACAGCTTTAGGTGCTACCGATGACAAACTGGATGGTTTTGATGCGGGAGCAGATGATTATATGGTCAAGCCATTCGATTTAAGAGAACTGAATGCACGCATTAATGTCTTATTAAAGAGAAACAGCAATCAACCTGAAAATACAATACCCGACGAACTAAAGTACCATGATTTATGTATGCACGTCAATACCCGCACAGTATCCCGGTCGGGCAAAGAGATAAGACTCACCCCTAAAGAATTTAGCTTACTGAAGTACCTGATGGAAAATCCGGAAAGAGTATTGCCGCGAGCCGAAATAGCCGAAATAGTTTGGGATACACACTTCGATACCGGAACTAATTTTATAGACGTTTACATCAATTATTTAAGACGAAAAATAGATAAAGAGTTCGACAACAAACTTATTCATACAAATCCAGGAGTTGGATTTATACTTAAAATAGAGAAATGAAAATAAAGACCAAAATAGCACTCCGTTACTCGATTGTAACAGCCATACTGATGGCTATTTTTGCAACCGTCATCTATCTGGTAACTGTACATGACAGGGAGGTCGAGTTTTATGACAATCTCTATCGGGAAGGTGTGTCCAAAGCCAACTTATTTTTCGAAGCCAAAGCCAGCCCTGAAGCGATGCATTCTATTTATAAAAATAATATCGAATATATTGATGAGGTAGAGGTTGCCATTTATGACATTGCAGCAGACCTGCTCTATCATGACGCAAAAGATATTGACATTGTAAAAGAAACTCCCGAACTGATTCAGAATATTGTCGAAAATAAAAAGAATACTAAATTCTATGTTGGAAAATATCAGGCAGTAGGTTTTCTATTTAATCATAACAACTCTCATTATGTGGTCACAGCAGCAGCTTATGATGGCTATGGTTATAATAAACTACATAAACTGATTATCAATCTCGTTACTCTTACTATTGTATCCATATTGATATCGTTTATTCTTGGTTATTTTCTAGCCCGAAGAGCCTTGAAACCTGTATCTGATATTTCGGGGAAGATGAAAAATATCACAGCCAACAACCTAAATTTACGTATCTTAGGATATAGCGATCATGATGAGTTTGGAGAATTAGCCGCCTCATTTAACAAAGCTTTGGATATAATAGAATCTTCTTTCGAATCGCAAAAAATGTTTGTTAGTAACACTTCTCATGAATTACGTACACCGTTGGCAACTTTGGTCGGAGAAATTGACTTTGCATTGCTAAAAGAACGTACCATAGAAGAATATATTGACACACTTCGGAATTCGAAACACGATGCAACTCGTTTGATAAAACTTGTAAATGGCCTCTTGGACTTAGCGAAAACGGGTTACAATGAAAATAAAATTTCAATGAGCGCAGTGCGTATTGATGAAATAGTATTGGATGCCCGCACAGATGTTTTGAAAGCAAACCCAGAATATAGGATTGATGTTCAATTTATGCAGTCGGGCGAAGACGACACTGAATTAATTATTCTGGGAAATGCATATTTACTAAAAACTGCGTTTATAAATTTGATGGAAAATAATTGTAAGTTTTCTGAAAACAAAACTTCTATTGTATCAATGTTTTCTGAAAATGGAGTTATTGATATCAATTTTACTGATACAGGAGTTGGCATCAATCGGGAAGAATTAAAAAATATTTTTAAGCCTTTCTACAGAGGGAAAAACAAAGAATTTGTAGATGGTAATGGTATTGGGCTGGCTCTCGTGGAGAAGGTTGTTAAAATTCATAAAGGCAAAATAAAAGTAGATTCTGTTATAAATATGGGGACTATATTTAAGATTGAGATACCTATAGAGAGATAAGAGAGATTAAATCTCACTCATGGGACATTTTATTTCACAAGAAAAATTCACAAATGATTACTTTTTTGAGTAAGTTTGTAAGAAGTTATTTTGGGTATGAAAATTTACGCAAATGCTAATCAAAAGAACCATTACCAAATTGTTACCTCTCCTAAATTCACCCTTTGTAATCCACTGATAAAGAGACAGGAACATTAAGAATGCTGCTATCTGAAGGAAATTTCCGATTTGTGCGGTATTGAGAAGCACCTCACCTATCATTGCGGCCGTCATACATTTGTAACGACGTTTTTATCGTTGGGTATTCCGATCAAGCCTGTATCGAAAATGCTGGAGTATACAAAAATCCAGACAACGCAAATATATGCCCGGATAACTAATAACAAGATAGCCAATGAAATGAATGCTATTGCGGGAAAACTAAAAACTTACGAATCAAAAAGTGCTATTGTTTAACCTAGTTGAGTTTATGAAAACAGGATATATAAAGTTTACAAATATAGGTACCGACAGACCAATCATTGAAGTAAAAATTGTAGATGGTACAGTTTGGATGACAGTAAATGAAATCACTGATCTGTTTGGGGTTTATACCCCGACAATCAGCAAGAATCTAAAGGCTATTTTTAGGGATAGTTTATTGAAAGAAGTAGATGTGACAAAAGAATACAGATACATCCGAAAGGAGAAAGAAGAATATATTCGCATTTACTATAATTTAGAAGCTATTATTTTCTTGAGCTTTCGTATTCAATCCATATATACTAAAGCTTTTCGGGAATGGGTATTCAATAATCTTTGTGAATACGGTAGAGCAAAGGCTAAATCTGAAATGCTCATAATATTCAATGCTAACACAGGAAAATCATCTTTTAAAAATTTGAATTGAATATTCCATATAAATTATCCTTATCATCCCTAAGTTGTAAAATATCTTGGGGATGCTATTTTATTGATAAAAAGGTAGAAATATAAATTTGACAACACTATAAAATTACTTAATCTTAGAATGTCTCAATCAAACCTATGATTATAACTATAATCAGAAAACCCAACCAGACAGGTGTAGACTTTACTAGATTAATTCTTTTGATAACTTTTCTTAGTTTCTTTATATCTATTCTTTTCTTAGAATTCATATTCTTATTTTGTTCGATAATTTGACACCTGTTCACTTATTTCTTTATTCTCTGTCAGTCTACAATAAATAATATATATTGTAGCCATTAGCCAGAAATATATTACAATTGCTATTACAATATCCCAAATATTGAAATTATAATGATTCTTTTTCATATTGGCACTTTTGATGTAACTACTCTTTTGATGATAATTACTCATACAGTATACCAAGAATTTAAACAGCAAATCAATATATTAGTAATCAGATAAATAGTGTTATGTCTCAAACTTTAGAAATAAAAAAAGCCTATCAAAAAGATAGGCTTTAAGCTCAATATGAGAAGGTAAGCAACTTATAGTTTATATTCTTCTATTTTCCGATATAGCGTCGCAATTCCTATTTTGAGTATTCGGGCAGTCTCCGTTTTATTTCCTTTCGTATAATCTAAAATCTTCTTGATATGCAATCTTTCAATATCTGATAAAGCCAGAGTTGTTATAAATTCAGGTGAATCAGTATCCGGATATTGTATTTCCAAAGGCAATGTTTCGATACCTAAAGTTTCATCATCGGTTAGAATCACACTACGCTCAATAACATTCCTTAATTCCCTTATATTTCCTTTCCAGCTATTTTGTTCCAATAACTTTAAATAATCGGGAGAAATTGTATTGATCCTTTTATTCGATTTAGTTGCAAACAGATTTACAAATTCATCAACAAACAATTTTATGTCAGAAATACGTTCTCTTAGAGGAGGTAAATGTATCTGAAAAACAGACAAACGATAAAATAAATCGCGGCGGAAATGTTCCGTCTCAATTTCTTTCTCCAAAATTCGATTTGTAGCGGCAATAATCCTTACATCAATCTTTTGCGATTTGGTTTCTCCTATTTTTATAAACTCTTTGGTTTCGAGTACCCTTAGGATTTTGGCTTGAAGATCAATTGCCATTTCTCCGATTTCGTCCAGAAAAATAGTCCCTTCATGGGCTTCTTCAAAAAGGCCTTTTTTATCTTTTAAAGCTCCTGTAAATGCTCCCGCTTTGTGCCCGAACAGTTCGCTCTCCAATAGCTCTTTACTAAACGCAGAACAATTAATTGCGACAAAAGGCTTATTCTTTCGCAGGCTTCCGTAATGTATCGATTGGGCAAAAACTTCCTTACCCGTTCCAGTTTCTCCTGTCAACAATACAGTAGCATCTGTTTGTGCTACTTTACGTCCCATCTCTATAGCAGAAAGAATAGAAATAGATTTCCCTATAATATTATCAAAAGAATATTTTTGCTCTATTTTTTGTTCTAGTCGGGTCACTCGTTTAGATAATTCTACTTTTTCCAATGCCCTGTACACCAAAGGTATTATGCGATTGTTGTCGTCACCCTTTGTGATATAATCAAAAGCTCCGTTCTTTATAGCCTGAACCCCATCAGGAATGTTCCCATACGCAGTCAGAAGTATGATTTCAGCCAACGGCTGTATTTTTTTTATTTGAGGGATCAGATCAACGCCATTAGCATCAGGTAGCTTAACATCACAAATGATAACATCAAAATACTGTTTCTCTAATAGCTTCAATCCTGATGTTGCATTCTCAGCCTGAAATACTTCTATCTGTTCAAGCTCGATGATACGGGCCATCAGTTTGCGAAGTTTTTCTTCATCGTCTATTAATAATATCTTTTTCATTTTTATTATTTTTTATGGGACAGAGAGCTTAGATTTTACTGTAAGGAATAATGAAAAAGAATGTACTTCCCATACCGGGATTGCTATTTACACCTATTGTGCCTCCTTGAGTTTCAATAAATTCTTTACTAATGGCCAATCCCAGTCCTGATCCCGATTTTAGGCTTCCCGGTATTTGGAAATAACGCTCAAATATTTTTTTCTTATATCTGGAATCAATTCCTTTCCCAAAATCCTTAACGGAGAATAATGCTCCTTTATTTTCTCTTCTTAAAGAAACCTCAATGTCGCTATCTTCCATTGAATAACGGATGGCATTAGTCAGAAAATTAATAAGAACCCATGCTGTTTTTTCGGCGTCAGCCACAATCAATGGAATATCGGGTTCCATATCCACCTGAAGCTTTATTCTCTTGTACTCTGCTTGTAACTTTACGGTGTCAATTGCATATCTGACTATCAGTCCGGGATCTGTCGATTGAATATTCAATTGAATATTTCCTGTCTCTACCTGAGACATATTCAGTAGTTCTCCAGTGATTTGTAAAAGTCGTGTACTGTCTTCTTTTATGCCGTCCACTAACTGTTTCTGTTCATCGTTCAATATTCCTGTTTCATTATGTTCGAGTAATCGTGTGCTCATCTTTATCGAAGATATCGGAGTCTTCAACTCATGAGATATAGTAGCGATAAAGTTGGTCTTAGCCGAGTCTAGTTCTTTAAAAATAGTGATATTCTTTAACAGGATAACATAACCGATCAGTTCTGTTATATTTTCTCCTGTTTTATTGATTTCTATATGGATAATTTCTTTCTCAAAATAAGATTGTTTGTCATCAGAAAAGATCTTTAACGGTCCTTCGTCTCTTTTTGCTAAAGGATCAATGAGCTCAACAATAAGTGTACGAATCAGATCATTTGTAACGGCAATATCTTGAACCGGTTTATTTAAAATTTCATTGCGGGATAAACCTGTTATTTTCAAGGCTTCATCGTTGATGAAAATAATAAATTTACTCTCATCAAGCCCGATAACAGGATCATGCATATTATTGATAAGGGTTTCCACCCGTTTCTTTTCTCTCAGTATTTTTTCTAGCCTGCTGTTTGAATACTCTTCCAATTTTTCAGCCATTGTATTGAAAGATTTAGCCAAATCTCCATATTCGTTATGACTTTCATAGTTTAACCGTTGCCGGTAATTCTGATTTGTGATCTCTTTTATACTTTCTGTTAATTGAAGAATCGGGTTTGCAATGTTTCCGGGTAGTTTGACTAGCAAAGCGAAAGCAATAAGAAAGCACAAGGCACCTGTTATAATGATCCAGATAATGGCATTCTCTGCGGTATTATTTGCTATATGGCTCTTTTGGACAATCGCATCCATATTGAGTTTCATCAGAGTTGCAATATCTTTTCTTATTATGATTTTGAGGCTGTCATTCTCTGTATTGTGTTTCAATTTAGAGAAAAGATTGGATATCTGCAATGTTATGTCAGATTCTCCTATTTCTGTTTCATTTGTCAGTTGCTTTTTTAGATTTATTTCAAATGAAGATATGGCTTGCGGATCTGTTTTCATCTCATCTAAGGCAAGCAACATATTACGGGAGTATTCCAGTGTATTGTAATTGGCCATGAGTATATTTCGGGTATCTCTCCTGAGATCGTTGATATACCAGATACTAACACCTGCCAATAATATAATCAGGCAGAAAAGCAGTCCTACTCCGGATGTTAATTTGGTCTTTATTTTCATGACAGTATAATTAGGTCTATACCTTCTTTTTTTAATTCTCTTAATATTTTCTTGTATGTGGAGACATATAATAGCATGCGCCATCTGTTGATGTAGGGCATCCCGATACAAACAGTCGATACATCTTTCTTAATAGCTTGCTCAAGAATTGCTTCCGGTATATTCTTATGCTTTAATTGTATAACCTGCCCACCCAATTCAATAGCCATTTTGAAACTGTTTATCAGTTTTCGCTGGCTGTCTAAGGCTATCTTATCGGCTCCTTCTTTTGGAGTCTGTACATACAGGACATACCATTCGCCACTGTAATAACTGGCCAAACGTGCTGTCTTTCGGATAATGTTGTTAGCTTTCTTACCATTACTCCCTATACATGCCATAAAGTTTTTATGTAGTCCGGGCTGGGATGAAAATGTTTCATCATCAGCTTTTTTCAATACATGGCTTGCTACCTCTTTTAAAGCTAACTCGCGTAAGCGAAGGATGTGTTCGGTCTTAAAGAAATTAGCTAAAGCAGCCTGTATCTTATCGGATGGATATATTTTTCCGTCTTTAAGCCGGGTTACCAGATCATCGGCAGACAGATCGATGTTCACAACTTCATCCGCCATAGCTATAACTCGATCAGGAATGCGTTCACTTACTTCTATGCCTGTAATTTTTCTTACTTCCTCATTCAGTCCCTCTATGTGCTGAACGTTTACTGCACTGATAACATTGATCCCGGCTTCGAGTATTTCAAGGACGTCCTGCCAACGTTTTTCGTTCTTACTACCCTCTATATTTGTATGAGCCAGTTCATCCACAATTACAGCTTCGGGACGTAAATTTATAACAGCCTGTACATCCAACTCTTCCAGCTCTTTGCCTTTATAAAAGATTTTCCTTCTGGGAATCACTGGTATTCCATCCAATAATGCTACAGTTTCCTGCCTGTTGTGGGTCTCGATATAGCCGATTTTAATATCTACACCTCCCTCCAAAAGAATGTGCGCCTCCTGCAACATCCTGTAAGTTTTACCTACACCGGCAATCATCCCGATATATAGTTTAAATTTACCTCTTTTCGATTGTTTGATCAAACTGAGAAAATATTCAGCACTTTTTCTATCCTCATCCATCGTTTAGTACGATTTTCAAATTAGTTCTTACATCCTTGATATAAAAACAATCTGTTTTAAAAGTAGTTTTTTTGTATAAAATAAAAGTACAAAACTCTTGTCCATAAACCGGCAAGAGTTTTGAAAATTAATAAGGGTATTTAGAAATTAACGGCAATACTTGATATTGCAGAAACATTATTTTTGTTCATCTTATTATCCCTGTCTAAAAAGATAGTATCTTTACTATTCAGATTTTTGACTTCTGTCCGCCAAACCAGATTAGGCAAGATATAGTAATCCGCATTCAGGGAATAACCAAACGTCCGAAATCCGTTAGGCGTATCAGATGATATGATGACTCCATTCTTGTCGGAATAATATTCACCTCGGACTGCAAAAGCAAGCTTATCGGATGGCTTATATCTAACAATTAATACAGGAGTATACCAGCTATTGTATTTACTGCTTGCTTTTTCTTTTTGCTCGATACCAATATCAAAGCCGGCAGTAATACCCCATTGACCATTCACCTGATAAATTGCATAAAGATTATGGAAATAGCGCATCTGACGGATACTATCGGCCTTTTCATTTCCGATAAAGGAGCTGCTGTTAAGCGTCAGTTTATCATTTGGCTTGTAGACCAACTGATGACCGAAAGACGGGATGCTATTTCCTTCTACTTTCTGTATTCGCTGCCAGCCATTCAGCACGAGTAAACTGGCTGTCCATTTCCCATTGGCCGTTGAATAAGTTAATTTTGCTCCTGTTTCAAAATAAGGCGAATTTTCAGCAGCAAGACTTCGGGTAAGCGTCCAGTTATCTTTTCCGACAGCGCTTTCACAGCCGATGTGTGAGGGTAAAATTCCGGCATCCAACCATAAATTATGAGTTTTGGAAAGTTTGATTCCAATGTTGGCTTCATATATATTTTTCGAAACTCCGGGCTCTGCCGCATAATTCGCATTCATGTATGTACCTGCCGCAATAGCTAAATTAGCCCTCAGCATTTCAGTATTATATGCAGCTTTGATAAAGCCTAAATTCAAATTGAATTCATTGTTCCTGTCATGGCTGTAAACGAATCCGGGTCTTTTGTTATTTAGAGGATTGCTAAAATCGTATTGATAATACACTTCAGTATATCCACTGATTGTGAGCGGATTACTTTTTTCTTGTGCGGACACTATTTGTCCGGCTCCCAGCAATATCACCAGAAGAACTAAACTCTTTTTCATCTTTTATATTTTAAATATTGACTTTATTATTTCAAATTATCCAATGCTATATTCAGCCTTAATACATTGATTTTTTCAGGGCCGAATAAACCAAGCAAAGGTTTTTCTGTTTGGGAGTCAATCAGTTCAAGTAATTTAGCTTCTTCTATCTTACGAATTTTTGCTATGCGTTTTACTTGCACCTTAGCAGCCTGATCTGAAAAATCAGGATCAAGACCGCTACCGCTGGCTGTTATCAGATCGACCGGAATTTCGGATTTATTTACCTCCGGATTATGCACGAGAAAAGTGTCTATACGTGCCTGAACTTGTGCCAGATATTCTTCATTGGATGGGCCTTTGTTGCTTCCGGCAGAGCCTGCCGCATTATAATCGACAGCCGATGGACGTGACCAAAAATATTTATCGTCGGTAAATGATTGCCCAATATTTGAATAATACGTTTTTCCGTTGTGTTCTATTACTTCTCCTTTGCCTGAGTTTGGCGACAGCTGTGCAATCCCCCATAGTGTAACCGGATAAACAACCGCAAAGAGTAATAATGTAGCTACTGTCAGCCTGATGGCCGGAATAATATGCTGTTTCATTTTCTTTATTTTTATCAGATGAATAATGATACGATTATATCTATTAATTTAATTCCTACGAATGGAACAAGAATTCCTCCTAAACCGTAAATAAGAAGATTTCGTCTTAAAAGAGCCGATGCTCCTATCGGTTTATAGGCAACTCCTTTTAATGCCAACGGTATCAGAATGGGAATAATGATTGCATTGAAGATAATGGCTGAAAGGATAGCACTTTCGGGACTGCTCAACCTCATGATATTAAGGTTCTGCAAAGCAGGTATCGCAGTTATGAACAAAGCTGGAATAATAGCAAAGTATTTAGCGACATCATTTGCAATACTGAACGTAGTAAGCGTACCTCTAGTCATTAACAATTGCTTGCCGATTTCTACCACCTCAATCAGTTTGGTCGGATCATTATCTAGATCCACCATATTTCCGGCTTCTTTAGCTGCTTGAGTTCCGCTGTTCATAGCTACCCCCACATTGGCTTGAGCGAGAGCAGGAGCATCGTTTGTACCGTCTCCCATCATTGCAACCAGCCGTCCTTCATTCTGCTCTTTTTTAATATAGTTCATCTTATCTTCCGGTTTGGCTTCGGCAATAAAGTCATCAACTCCGGCTTTTTCCGAAATATATTTTGCAGTCAGAGGATTGTCTCCGGTTACCATTACTGTTTTTATTCCCATCTTACGCAAGCGCTCAAAGCGTTCCTTGATGCCCGGTTTAATAATATCTTGTAGCTCAATCGTGCCGACAATTTTATTATTAACCGAGACAACTAAAGGCGTTCCTCCGTTTTCTGAGATTATCTTCACCATATTAGCAACATCTTTCGGATATGGGTTCCCGTTTCTTTCAGCTAATGCCCGGATGGCATCGGCAGCCCCTTTTCGGATTTGCATATCTCCGACATCCACACCTGAGCAACGTGTCTCTGCTGTAAATTCAATAAACTTAAAACGGGATGCAGGCATATCGTAATTTGACGGATTCACCTGAGCCAGTTCAACTATTGATTTGCCTTCGGGTGTCTGATCTGCTAATGAGCTGAGAACAGCAACCCGGACAAACTCATCATTGTTTACTCCATCGGCAGGATAAAAATGCGTTGCTTTACGGTTACCGATTGTAATGGTACCTGTCTTATCCAAAAGCAGGACATCGATATCTCCGGCGGTTTCTACGGCCTTTCCGCTCTTGGTAATCACATTAGCACGTAATGCCCTGTCCATACCTGCAATACCAATTGCAGATAGCAATCCGCCAATAGTTGTAGGAATCAGGCACACAAATAGGGAAATAAAGGCTGCAATTGTAATTGATACATTCGCATAATCAGCAAAAGGTTTTAATGTAACACATACAATAATAAAGACAAGCGTGAACCCTGCAAGCAGAATAGTTAAAGCTATTTCATTAGGTGTTTTCTGGCGGCTTGCTCCTTCTACCAAAGCAATCATTTTATCCAGAAAACTTTCTCCGGGCTGGGTTGTGACCTGTACAGCTATTTTATCAGATAGGACTTTTGTTCCTCCTGTAACTGAGCTTTTATCTCCTCCGGCTTCTCTGATTACGGGAGCTGATTCTCCGGTGATGGCACTCTCATCTATTGTTGCCAGCCCTTCAATAATTTCACCATCGGCAGGGATAATATCTCCTGTTTCACAAATAAATACATCTCCTTTTTTTAACAGGGCAGAAGATACAACACTGCCGTCTTGAAGTTTTGCAGGTGTTTCTTCTCTCGTTTTGCGTAAACTGTCAGCCTGAGCTTTACCACGTGCTTCGGCAATGGCTTCGGCAAAATTGGCAAATAACACAGTTATCAGAAGTACAAGAAAGACAATGAAATTGTATCCGAAACTTCCCTGGGAAGTTTCTCCGGATAAAGTCCAAAGGCACACGAAAAACATAACTATTGTTCCGATCTCCACAGTAAACATAATCGGATTACGGAACATTATTTTGGAATTCAGTTTCACAAAAGATTGTTTAAGTGCTTCCTGCACTAAGTCTTTCTGAAACAAAGATTGATTCTTATTCATATTCTCTTTAATAATTATATTTAATACAAGATGAAGTATTCAGCAACAGGACCTAAGGCAAGAGCAGGTAAAAAGGACAACAATGCGATAATCAGTATAACGGCAAATACCATTGTGCCAAACGTCGCCGTATCGGTTCTTAACGTACCGTCACCTTCGGGGATAAATTTCTTTTCAGCCAGAAGTCCGGCAATGGCTACCGGGCCTATTATCGGAAGGAAACGGGATAATATCAACACGATACCTGTACTTATATTCCACCACAGAGTGTTATCTCCCAATCCTTCAAATCCACTACCATTGTTTGCTGAGGATGAAGTATATTCATAAAGTATTTCACTGAAACCATGGAATCCGGGATTATTAAGGGTGGATGCTCCCTGATCAGGAAAGGCAGTGGCAAGTGCTGTTCCTGCCAGAATAAGGAACGGGTGTATCAATGCAATAATCATTGCTATCTTCATTTCCCGAGCCTCTATCTTTTTCCCTAAGAATTCAGGTGTACGTCCAACCATCAAACCACTGATAAATACAGCGAGAATTATAAATATCAAGAAGTTTAGTATGCCTACACCAACGCCACCATAAAAACAGTTGACCATCATTGCTAATAACTGATTCATACCGGACAACGGCATCGTACTGTCGTGCATAGCATTGACTGATCCTGTAGAAATAACGGTCGAGACAATACTCCAGAATCCGGAAGCAGCAGCTCCTATGCGGGTTTCT
This sequence comes from Dysgonomonas sp. GY75, assembly GCF_015234155.1. NCBI lineage: Bacteria > Pseudomonadati > Bacteroidota > Bacteroidia > Bacteroidales > Dysgonomonadaceae > Dysgonomonas > Dysgonomonas sp. GY75. The sequence continues at coordinate 59,076 of NZ_JADCLQ010000067.1, read as the reverse complement.
TTTCCTTCCATAGCTCCTAATGAATTGTCTATGCCCATCGCCGATATGGCGGGATTACCATTTATTTCCATTACGACATTGGGAATAACAAGTAGTAAGAATCCGACTGTCATTACACCAAGTATCATTCGCGCGAGTCTTCTTCTTCCTGTAAAATAGCCAAAAGCGAAAATCATGGCTATCGGGATAATAAACTGGGCAAGCATTTCTGCCATATTCGTCAGATAAGAAGGGTTCTCAAATGGATGGGCGGAATTAGCTCCGAAGAAACCGCCTCCGTTTGTTCCTACATGTTTGATTGCTATAAATGCAGCTGCGGGTCCTCTGGATACTTCTACGGTATTTCCTTGCAATGTGGAGATACTGTCTTTTCCTTCGAATGTCATAGGAGTGCCTTCAAACACAAGAATGATGGCTATAATAAAAGATACAGGCAGTAAGATACGGGTACATGATTTTATGAAATACTCATAAAAATTGCCTAACTGAGTCGTACTTTTATCCCGGAATGCCCTGAATACAACTGCTGCCGCTGCCATACCTGTACCAGCCGACACGAATTGTAAGAACATTAGCCATATTTGGCCTAAATAACTCAAACCTGTTTCCCCCGAGTAATGCTGCAAATTACAATTTACCACAAAAGATATAGTCGTGTTAAATGCCAGTTCAGGAGACATACTTGGATTATTATCCGGGTTTAAAGGGAGAATGCCCTGTGTCATTAAAATGAGCATCCCTAATAAAAACCAAACAAAGTTAATGGCGAGTAGTGCCACAAGATGTTGCTTCCAGGTCATCTCTGTCAGAGGATTAACTCCCCCTAATTTATATAATAGCCTGTCTATAGGATTAAAGATGGGGTCAAGAAATGTCTTTTTCCCTCCGTAAACTTTTGCGATGTATTTTCCGAAAGGTATTGCCAAAACTACCGATAGAACAAACATTATAATTATGCCTAAAATTTCTGTATTCATGTTTTCTTATTTATGTAATTTTCAATTGAAGGAGCAATTCAAGATGAGTCCGATTCCGACAGCAACCAATGATGTCAGAATCAATACATGTGTTGATTTTAACGATTGTTTTACAGACAGGGGCTTACGAGAACATCCCCGTTTATTATTTTCATTTTTCATTTCTGTCAAAATTTTTCGGGCTTTAATAATACATAGCAGATGTAACAAAACACAGCTATGGCTATAATAAATAATGGGATCATAATGGTAGATTTTATATTTTTTCAAAAAACTCTATTGTTTTATAAAATAGTCTGAAGCAGATAACTCCTGCTATTACTAATATCACAGTAAGCATATTCTTCTTTTTTTTAGTTATACATATAAGATATTTTTAATTGTTTCTTTTATATATGCTATTTGTATGCCAAAGAGAATCAACTGAAATTAACTAACTATTAATCATACATATACAAGTTTTTGTAAAATTTTATAAGCCTATCATTTTGATAATGTATATCAAAATGATAGGCTTAATTATAAATTTCGCTTAATCAAAAAAGGATATATACAGTTGATGTATATATACCCAATTTTTTGCAATAAGAGATATTATTCGGAAAACATCTCCACCGGAGGTTACAATAGTAAGTTGACTAACACTGCCATAAACTAATGTTTTATTAAGAATGCTAGTTGCTAAAATATTTCTTCTTTATATCTGATTTTATCTTTATTCAAACATCGGATTCAAAAATATATCTCTTATAAATATGAGAGGGTATATAAGTACAGCCAAATCTAAACCTACAACCTCAATAAATTTAGTCAATGAATCTAATTGACAGTTTAGATACTGAAAAACAGACTATATCACTATACAGAAAATCGTAAACTAATGACGGGCAGATTTCTCTGCCCGTCTTCTATTCTTATTAGTTCCACAAATTCTGAAATATTGAAATCAGAATTTCATTTTCAAGATCCTGACAGCATTCAGTATAGCCAGTAACGATACGCCTACATCGGCGAAGACTGCTTCCCACATATTTGCCACGCCGAAACCTCCAAGAACAAGGACAATTAGTTTAATGGTAAATGCTAAAGTTATATTCTGATAAACGATCTCTTTTGTCGATTTGGCAATTTGTATAGCGGTCCCTATTTTAGATGGTTGGTCTGTCTGTATTACGACATCTGCTACTTCAATAGCCGCATCGCTTCCCATTCCTCCCATTGCAATACCTACATCACTAATTGCAAGTGAAGGAGCATCGTTTATACCATCACCGACAAAAGCAATAACATTATTCTTGTCTGCTTTCAGTTGTTCAAGATGCTTCACCTTACCCTTAGGTAATAAGTCACCATAAGCATTGTCTATTCCGAGAAATGATGCGACTTTTTCAGTAATGGATGATTTATCTCCGCTTAACATCACAATTTTATCAATACCCTTTGCATGCATATTTTTTATAGCTTCAGCCGCATCTTCCTTCACTTCATCTGCAATAGTAATATAGCCTGCATATATTCTGTTTATTGCTATCAGCACAGTTGTTTCAGGTATTGAATCAACAGTTTTATCATAGTTTATCAGATTGCTTTGCATCAATTTTGAATTACCTGCCAATACCTCATTCTCATTTACCAGACCTTTCAATCCCTGTCCCGATATTTCCTCTATAGCAGTTACAGAATAATTACTGTTTATATCTCCGGCGAAAGCTACGATTGCTCTGGCTATCGGATGGTTGGACATTTTCTCCAATGCTACGACCGGGTCTAGAAGCTCTTTTTCACAAAATGCTTCACTTGGGACTATATCCCGAACATGAAATACACCTTGAGTCAAGGTTCCTGTTTTGTCCATAACTACTATATTTATTTTTGCCAGCAGGTCGAGGTAATTCGCTCCTTTAAAAAGTATGCCAGCTCTGGAGGCAGCTCCGATACCACCAAAATAGCCCAAAGGTATGGAGATTACCAATGCACACGGACAAGAAATAACAAGGAAAACCAAAGCGCGATACAGCCAATCCTGAAACACATAATCAGCGACAAAGAAGTATGGTATCACCGTAACCAATACAGCTAAGAGAAATATAATGGGAGTATATACTTTAGCAAACCTGCGTATAAGCAGTTCGGTTTTGGCTTTGCGGGAAGTAGCTTCCTGTACCAGTTCCAATATTCGGGACAAAGAACTGTCCTCGTATTTCTTAGTTACTTTAATTTCAATTACTTTATCTATATTAAGCATACCTGCAAGGACGTTTTCTCCTTTCCGTATGGTTTTCGGTTTACTTTCTCCGGTCAAAGCAGATGTATTAAAACTACCGGATTCGGAAACCATCACTCCATCCAACGACACTTTCTCTCCTGCTTTTACTTGTATTATTTCTCCAATTCTAACTTCTCCGGGAAAAATATCTACATGCTTACCATTCCTTTCAACGCAAGCCCTATCCGGCCGGACATCAAGAAGGGACTTGATATTCCTTTTAGCTTTGTTTACTGCCGAATTTTGAAGTAACTCACCAACAGAATAGAAAAGCATTACAGCAACCCCTTCGGGATATTCTCCAATAAAAAATGCACCTAGTGTAGCCACTATCATCAGGGTAAATTCGGTGAAAATCTCTTTTTGCCGGATTGTTTCTATAGCCTCCCTGAAAACGGAGTAAGCAACAGGTATATATGCCAGTATGTACCAAATAAGCCTGTAATAAGAATTAAAATACTGTCGGAGAGAATTATCCATTACTATTCCTCCCAGAAGCATAACAAGACTTATACTAACAGGGATATAAATTTTCCAGTTTTGTGTATTGTCATCCTTCGATTCTGTGGAACAAGAGCCACTACAGGTGCATGTATATACTTTATTTTTATCCATATCTTAGTTGTTTATACACAAAGATACGGACGAATCAATGCAACCTGGTTGCAAAGCTATGGTGCCTTTAATAGCCACCGTTTATTTAACATAACCCTTTAAGAATAAATATTGGAATAGATCAGGAAATTATCGTACTATAAATAAATCCATAATGTGAAACTCAAAGAAAAGCTGTCGTGATTTTTATTTTTTTAATTTATTGCACTGTCCACAATATCCCTTTATGACAAGATTTACACTTTCCACCTGCATAACCGGGGATAATGTGAACTCAGGGATAGCTATATTCTTGAGACAAAAAGCGTTGTTACAGTAGTTACAATAGAAATGTGCATGCAAATCATCTATACTGCAGTGGCAATCCCTACTGCATACAGAATATTTAACTGACCCTGATCCATCATCAAAGCTATGGATGAGCTGTTTCTCGTGAAACAGATGGATTGTACGTGATATAGTTGACTTATCAATGGTATCCATCTCCATTTCCAAATCAGATAAAGTGAATGCCTTATTATATTTAAGCATCGCTTTAAGGATTAGTATCCGATTAGCTGTTGGATTTATAGTGCGTTCGTTCAGTATATCTATGTAAGAGCTATTCATCTTGATCTACCCCCTGTTTTAATAACATCTATGCAAAGATAGTAACTTTTAAAATGCCTATTTTGATTGTTTCCTTTTAATATTTTATTTAACTATATTAACTCAGCAGCGGAATTTTTATCATCGCCCCATTCTATACCCAATACCGCTTTATCTGTACCTGTTTCCACCCAAAGGTTTACACAATCATCCACCGTGGAGTGTATACACTAAATTCCCTATAATTAGCACACAATCAAGCATATTTGAAAGTATATAATTAACACTTTTCTCAACATTCCCTTTCTATTTTTCAGATAATGTCTTGGTTTCTTACAATTTTTGTATATTTGAGTTCTACAACCACCTAACCCGGATATTCATGTTGAAAGATGAGTTAATTATGCAAAACTTCAATGAACTATTTTCCCTATATAGAAATCGTTTCATTCTTTTTGCCATTAGCTATGTCGACAACAAAGAAGTTGCAGAAGATATTGTTATGGATAGTTTTATGTACTACTGGGAGAAACGTACAGAATTAGCCGATACATCAAATATACCCGGATATATACTCACCACAATAAAACATAAATCCCTGAATTATCTGAAACATAAGTTGCATGTAGAAAAGACCCACTCAGAAATTAAATCTCATCAAAGCAGGGTAACAGAATTAAATATCTCATCACTGGAGGCCTGTGAGCCTCAGGAGCTGTTGGCAAGAGAACTTAAGGCTTTAATAATGAATACGCTTAAACAATTGCCGGAACCAACCCGAACTATTTTCATAAAGAGCAGACTTAACAATAAAACTTATAAAGAGATTGGATATGATTTGAATATTTCAGAAAAAAGTATTGAGTATCACTTAACTAAAGCGGTAAAAATACTAAAAGAAAATCTTAAAGATTATCTCCATCTTCTCATATTATTATCATTCTTCAAATAAGAAAAAGTTAATATTAGTTAAATATATTAATCCTGACAGGGATCCGTCTTTTATAAATGCTTTATATATATGAACCAAGAATTTGACAAGAACGTAATGTATAAGTTCTTTTCCCGGGATATCAGTGCCGGTGAAGAACAAAGACTGTTAGATTGGATAGATGAGTCTGAAGATCATAGAGATATATTCTTATCCGAAAGGAAAATATACAATCAGTTGATTTTAAATATTGGAGAAAAAGATCTTGTAGATTCAGCAAGCGCTGGAGAATACAACAAGGTCAAAAGAATACCGGTGTGGATAAAAGAAGTGCTGAAAATATCCGCTGTGATCCTGTTGGTCTTAGGCGGTGCGTATTTCTTTAACAAGCATCAGTATAATAATTTGCAAACACTTTCAAATGAGATTGTTTTACCGGCAGGAGAGAGAGTTAGCCTAACCCTTTCTGATGGGACAAAAGTATGGGTGAATGCGAAATCAAAATTCACTTATCCTGCCTTGTTTGGAGATAAAGAGAGGCGGGTACTCTTGGACGGTGAAGCCTTCTTTGATGTGACAAATAATAAGAAACTTCCTTTCATCGTGGAAACGCCGAAAGGAGAAGTAAAAGTATTAGGTACAGAATTTAATGTGGATGCATACTCTCATTCTCCGAAGATGGCTATATCATTATTTAAGGGTAAAGTTGAGTTTTCCGGTGTAATGCTGCCAAAGCCTGTTATATTGAGTGCTAACGAATATTTTGAAAGTATAGATAATGAATACAGCATAAAAATGCTGGAAAATTATTCTGCTTCGATGTGGAAAGAGGGAATAATAGCATTTAAGGATACTCCGTTTCCGGAACTTATAAAAACCTTTGAGAAATATTATGATGTGAAAATCTATATCCAAAATACGAATTTATCAAGTACAGAGCTTACCGGAAAAATACGAATCAATGACGGAATAGAGCATGCTTTAAAAGTTATTCAGAAAAATGCAAACTTTAAATATCAGAGAGACAGTGATGAAAACAATATTATATATATAAAGTAGAGAACCATTAATTATCAACCTAAAAATCTAATCGCCTATGAAAAAATGAAAAACCTGAAAAACATTAGAATCTAAAAAATCTGTCGATGCGACCACACCGACAGATAAGAGAAAAAGATTTTATCATTATTTCCATAAAAACCTTTAACAATGTAAATATATGAAAATTATAACAAAAACAGATGTTTTTGCTACTAAAAACGTCTGTCATAAACAATTATTAAGAGTGATGAAACTTACTTCTTTCTTTTTAATCGTTTTTGTTTTTTGTCTAAATGCAGGGAATCTCAGTTCACAAAACATAAAGGTAACCTTAAATCAAAAAAATGTCACGTTAGAAACAGTTTTGAACAAAATTGAATCTCAAACGGATTATTTATTTGTTTATGACAAGTCAATAAACAAAGACCGCATCGTATCTGTAACGGAGACAGAACAAACATTAGCTGATGTTCTGGAAAATCTATTTAGATCTACCAATATTTCTTATTTTGTAGAAGGAACCAATATTGTTCTTAGCACAAAGAAAAGCGGATCGAAAGACACTCCTCAACAACAGCGTACCATAACAGGTACAGTTCGCGACGAGAATGGAGAGGCAATAATAGGTGCTTCGGTTTCCATAGAGGGAACAACCAAAGGAACCTTTTCAGATATTGACGGGCGATTCGAAATTTCCCTCCCGGCCGGAACTTCAAAACTGGTCGTATCCTTCATCGGAATGGTAACATATGAATTTACTGTGGGTGCACAAAACAACTACAATATTATTCTTAAAAATGCAACCGTGACAATGGATGAAGTCGTAGTCACAGCCTTAGGTATCAGAAGAGAAGAAAAGGCCCTTACTTATAACGTACAAGAAATCAAAGCTGAAGAATTAACGACCGTAAAAGATGCCAACTTTGTCAATTCTCTTGCAGGTAAAGTTGCGGGTATTACAATCAATCAGAGCGCATCGGGTATAGGAGGTTCTTCCCGTGTAATAATGCGTGGAACCAAATCATTGCTTGGTGATAATAATGCACTCTACGTTATAGATGGTATCCCCATTTATAACACAAAGAACGATCAGCCCGAAGCCGCTTACGAATCGCCCGATGGCGGAGACGGAGATGTCATGTCATTTCTCAATCCTGAAGATATCGAGTCCATATCTGTCCTGTCCGGGGCTGCTTCAGCCGCATTATATGGCAGCCAGGGAGCGAACGGAGTTATCTTGGTAACGACAAAAAAAGGTAAAGAAGGCCGGGTACGGCTTAACTACTCGAATAGTACCATGTTTATGGCGCCATTCGTTAAACCTCAATTCCAAAATACTTATGGAACAAAGGGTACAGAATTTAATAGTTGGGGGGCAAAACTCGATAAACCTACATCATACGATCCAATGGACTTCTTCCAGACAGGATATACAGAAACAAATTCATTAAGTGTATCGGCAGGAAACCAGTATAACCAAACTTACGCTTCGGCATCAGCCCTTTTAGCCCGGGGGATTATCCCGAATAATGACTTGAGACGTATTAACCTGACAGTCAACAATACTACCAGCTTAATTAAAGATAAACTAACGCTCGATCTCGGCTTTTCATATGCAACCCAAAAGGATAAGAACATGTTGATTCAGGGGCAATATCACAATCCCCTCGTACCTCTTTACCTGTTTCCGAGAGGTGATGATATCAACAAGTATAAAGTATATGAAAGATATGATGAAGGCCGTAATTTCTCACTGCAATACTGGCCATATGGTAATCAGGGCTTAGGAATGCAAAACCCATACTGGATAGTTAACCGGGAAGCATTTGAAAACAAAACAGACAGGTATTCCATCAATGGCGCTCTGATTTATAAACCGGTGAACTGGCTGACGTTGACCGGACGGGCATTGAGTACATTTACATCTAACACATTTGAAAGAAAAATTTCCGCCTCGGCTGATCTGCTCTTTGCCTCCGAAAAAGGAAACTATATGCACAGGCAAACAAGCAATAAGCAGTTATACGCGGATTTCTTAGCCACAGTTGACAAACGGTTTAATGATGATTTCAGCTTAACCGGGGTATTAGGAGCTTCTATTCTCGACTTTAAATATCGTCAGAGCGGAGCCGAAGGCCACCTAAGTATAATCCCCGACTTTTTCTATTTAGGCAATTTAGACCTTACCCATCCCGAATCAAGACTCCTGCAGAATGATTATAACGAGCAGACTCAATCTGTTTTCGCGACAGCCCAGTTAGGTTACAAGAGTATGCTTTATCTGGATCTGACTGCACGTAATGAATGGTCTTCCGCACTGGCATATACAGACCACGGAACAGCTTTTTTCTATCCTTCTGTCGGCTTATCAGGCATAATAAGTGAAATGACGGATTTAAGTTCCGTAGTTTCATTTCTGAAAGTAAGGGGGTCTTATAGTGAAGTGGGAAATGCCCCTATCAGATATATCACGATGATAAATTATGGACTGAAACAAAATGGCAGCCTCGACCTGCTGCCGTTTTATCCGGCCCGGGGTCTGAAGCCAGAAAGGACAAAAGCTTATGAAGTTGGGTTGAACACGAAGTTTTTGAATAATATGCTAAGGTTCGATATAACATATTACAATACGAATACTTACAATCAGCTATTTAAAATCGATGCGTCTACGACTTCGGGCTTTTCCTACTATTATCTGAATGCCGGAAAAGTAAACAACCAGGGCGTCGAAATTTCATTAGGACTGGATAAAAGATGGAGGAATTTCCAATGGAGCTCAAACTTTACTTACACCCTGAACCGGAACAAAGTAAAGAAAATGGTAGCAGCCGGAACAATCGATCCGACAACTAACCAGCCAATGGAAAACGGCATGAATGAAATTATAGCCAGCGAACAGGATGCATACCGGATGGTAATAAAAGAAGGAGCCGCTATGGGAGATATCTATGTATATACACTAAAAAAAGATTTAAATGGGAATGTATATGTAGACCCGGTTAACGGAACCGTAAGCGCCGATACCAAAAACTGGGTCAGAGCAGGAAATCCGGCTCCAAAATATAACCTTGGATTCCAGAATACCTTTAGCTATAAAGATTTTTCCCTGGGCTTTTTATTCGATGCCCGTATCGGAGGTGTCGGAGTATCGGCAACTCAGGCTTTGATGGATCGCTATGGTGTGTCAAAAGCTTCAGCAAATGCCAGAGATGCCGGAGGGGTTGCTGTTAATGGCGGCCTGCTGAACCCCGAAAATTATTATTCCGTAGTAGGGGGAGGTACGACCGGTATTCTGTCCGAATATGTCTATAGTATGACCAATGTCAGGCTGCGGGAAGCCAGTCTGAGCTATACCCTTCCTGCAAATCTCTTCAAAGGATATGTTAAGAATGTGACCCTGTCCGTGATCGGACGCAATCTGTGGATGATATATAACAGAGCTCCGTTCGATCCGGAAATCACGGCTTCCACAGGCACATACTATCAAGGATTCGATTACTTTATGCAGCCAAGCCTTCGTAGCTTCGGGTTTAATGTGAAAGTAGAATTTTAATAACTTAAATGAAAACATTATGAGATTCTATAAAATCCACAATATCACACATAATCTGTGTTTAGCATTCTTACTCTGTTCTGTTTTTCTTTTTTCTTGTACTGACGATTTTGAACGCAAGAATACCGATCCGAACAGAGCCTTAGAGGAGGATATAAAAAAAGATTTATTGGGTGTCGGAGGATTTATTCCGACAATGCAGACAGATGTAATTCCAACGAGCGACGTGGGTGCGAATGAATACCAGCGTGCCCAAAACCTGACAGGAGATATCTTTTCGGGATACATGGCTGCTATCGGCCAGTGGAACGGCTCAAGCAACAATAGCACCTATAATATGGACTTTAGCGACTGGAATGATGTCGGGTTCAATGTAGCTTACCGCTCTGTAATGTCTCCGTGGAGTCAGATAAAGGTAAAATCCGGAGAATACGGGGTGCCTTACATTTTCTATCTGGCACAGATAATCAAAATTGCCGGCATGCATCGTATAACTGATAATCACGGGCCTATCCCCTACTCTCAATTTGGTAAAGGAGCTATGGGGGCAGCATACGATTCCCAAGAGGCTATTTATAAATCTTTTTTTGAAGAACTGGACGAAGCTATTGCTGAATTGGACAAATTCGTGACGGCTAATAGCGATTCCGGACCATTAGCAAAATACGACTTAGTATATAACGGTAATATCCGCAATTGGATAAAATTTGCAAATACATTAAGGCTTCGTCTTGCTGTACGGGTAGCTTATGTAAACCCGGATTTAGCTAAAGAAAACGCGGAAAAAGCTGTGAATAACAGCTATGGTGTTCTTACCGACAATATGGAGAATGTCACCGTGAAGTCAGGCAAAGGCTATACAATATCCCATCCGTTAACAGTCATATGGAGTTCATACAAAGATACTAAGATGGGGGCAAGTATAGAATCCTTCCTGAAAGGATACGAGGACCCTCGTTTAAGTAAATACTTCAAGCCGGCTGTTTCAGGATCTTACAACGGAGTTCGCAACGGGGTAGTGATATCGAATAAATCAAGATATGAGGATCTTTCAAACCCGAATGTAGAAGCGTCAAGCCCTATACAATGGATGTGTGCAGCCGAAACCTATTTCCTTAGAGCAGAAGGAGTGCTTCGGGGATGGAACATGGCAGGCACAGATAATTTATCTTCGGCTGAAGACCTGTATAACAAGGGAATAGAAGTCTCATTCGCTCAGCATGGAGTCTCGTCCTCATATACTTCATACGTTGGTAATAACACATCTGTTCCTGCCCGGTTTAGTGATGTAGTAGCTTCCAATAGTATCAATCCTCTTTCAACGATTACAATAAAATGGGATAACTCGGCATCATTTGAAAAGAAACTGGAGCGTATTATTACCCAGAAATGGCTGGCAATGTATCCTGAAGGACAAGAGGCCTGGAGTGAATTCAGAAGAACCGGTTATCCTAAGATATTCCCCGTAGTAACTAATAATAGTTCCGGGAAAATAAATACCGATATTCAGGTAAGAAGAGTCCCTTATCCTAAGACTGAATATACATCGAATCTGACCAATGTTACAGAAGCTGTAAGCACTCTTCTCGGGGGGCCGGATAATGGCGGCACCAAAGTTTGGTGGGATAAAAAATAATGTAGAATAACAAAATACGAAAAGCATGAAAAAATATATATACATATCTATCTTTTTATTTGCTGCAATTGCATTTGCCACTTCGTGTGACAATGAATGGACGGAGCCGAAAACAATAGATGTGGATCAGCCTGAAGTTGGCTCAGACGCTTATTTTGCCAATCTGAGAGATTATAAACAGTCTGACCATCAGATTGCGTTTGGTTGGTTTGGAGGCTGGACAGCTGCCGGCCCGTCGATGGTTACCCGTCTCTACTCCATACCCGATAGTGTAGATATGATAGGCTTATGGGGAAATATGTGGCATAGGGATAAAATGACTCCTGAAAAAACTGATGATTTGCGACTTACCCGGGAAGTAAAAGGAACGAAGATACTGGTGACAACCCTTTTAGGCTGGACCGGAAAAGAGTTGCCAAACATACCTGAAGAAAATTGGGGAACCGACCGCCAGGAAGGATTACGTAAATATGCAAAGGCACTCGCTGAAGAAATTATCGACCTCGGTTTTGACGGACTGGATATCGACTATGAACCGAATGTCGGAGGGCAGACAGATGTCAGAGACTGCCCCAGAGGGGAGGACATGATTGTTTTTGTTCAGGAGCTTGGAAAATATTTAGGGCCGAAGTCCAATTCCGGTAAATTATTAGTTGTCGACGGAGAATTGGATGCACTACCCGAAGAGACAGGCCCTTATTTCGATTATGCGATAGCCCAGGCATACTCGACAACCAGCAGCAGTAACCTGCAAAACAGATATAACAGAATCAGTTCTATATTCAAACCCGAACAATTCATTGTTACGGAAGACTTTGAAGCTCACTGGAGGACTGGCGGGGTTAACTATACCGAAACGAATGGGAACAAAGTACCATCTATCTTAGGCATGGCTAAATGGAACCCGGTCCAGGGGGTAAAAGGAGGATGTGGTACTTATCATATGGAATATGAATACAGGAATACGGAGATGGAGTATAAATATCTTCGTCAGGCGATTCAAATAATGAATCCTGGAGTAAAATGAATATTGTTGTATATTCTCTAATAACTGATTACATATGAAAACATATAAAATACATACATTTATTTATCTCTTCATAGCTTGCCTGTTTTGGACAAGCTGTAGCTCGGACGACGATACGGAAACATTAGACCCGATTATTTACCTGAACACCAAGCAGGGTGACTCTCAGGTGGCCGTGAATATCAATTATAAACGGCTAAAAGAGTCATCTGATCTGAACTATATATTATTGCCTGTAAAAGCTACGGGAAGAGTCAATCAGGAAACAAAAGTTATCCTTGAAACGGATGAATCTTTAGTGAAGAATTACAATGATGCAAAAGGAACAGAATATGAAGTTCTTCCGTCTTCAGCTTATTCTATAGGCAAGAATTCTTTAAGTATTGCTTCAGGGAGTAACATTTCTGCCGATTCGGTACAAATTGCTTTTAATAAGTCATTTATAGAAGAACATTTTACCGGATTTATAAATACAACATTCATACTTCCGATAAAAATATCCTCTGTCCAAACAGGAGATAAAAATATAAGAGTGAGTACAAACTTAAATGTAGTGTATGCTATTGTAGATTTTTCCCTGACCGGATTCGTATCAGAAACATCTGTAAAACCAGGCACGTCTATCGACCGTTCAGTATGGACATCCGAGTCCAGGCACAGTTATACTTACGGCCCGGCGCAGAATTCATATGACGGGGACCTTTCTACCTCATGGATTATTCAATCAAGTAATTCATCTCATGGGATATATTATGATATGAGTAAAGCGCATAAGGTGAAAGGTTTCAGTTTGGTTTCTTCATATATTTTATACGGATACTATAATTGTGTATTGTCCGGCTTCAGTATTGGTGTAAGTGCCGATGGTGTGAACTGGACCGATTTAGGCAGCGTAGAGCCTGTTATTGAGAATAACGAAAAGGTAGATGCTATTTATCAATTTGCAGAGCCTTTAGAGAGCAGGTATGTACGCATTCTTCCGGATAAATTTTCAAACGGTTACAATCTGGCGAGTATTGCCGAAATCTACTTTTATGAATAACAGAAAAGAGTGAAATATGAAAACAAGAATAATACTATTTATAGCCGCTTTGCTGAGTGTTTTGTACTCGTGCAAAGACGCCGATGAATTTCAGAACGTAATTTATTTTACAGGTACTGAAAACAGCCCGGTACTGAAGATATCTATCGAGGAACCGACGGATTTAGGTATAAGTGTCAGAGCCTCTGCCATAACAAAAAACGATATTAACGTTACTGTTGCTGTAAATGAGGCACTGGTAGATAAATACAATAAAGAGAACGGAACAAATTATAAAACTTTATCTACGGATATATATAGTATCAGCAATACAAACCTTCAGATAAAGGCAGGAAAGTACATCTCTGAGCCTCTAAAATTATCCATTAAATCATTAAATGAATTTACGGATGAAGATATTTATTGTGTCCCTATGGAAATAAAGAATGTGCAGGGAGGTGACTTCCCTGTTTTAGATGCTTCAAGGATTATATACCTGGTAATAAACAAGACGATTATAACAAAAGCTGCCGACCTAAGCGGAAACTACTTTAAGGTAGACTTCGAGAATAAAGACCTGGGTAAGGGTGATCTGTCGGCAGTGAATGAATTGACTATGGAAGCCAGAATTTATGTGGACAGGTTCCAGACAACGAATCCGTTTATTAGCACCATAATGGGATTGGAGGAAAATTTCCTGCTCCGGATAGGTGATGTTACTATAGACAATAATCAGTTGCAATTAGCAGGAGGAGGATATCCGGTAACATCAGTAAACGGATTATCCGCAAATGCCTGGACTCATGTAGCTGTTACATATGATGGAAGCCTGATAAAACTTTATGTCAACGGAGAACTGGAATCATATGTTGAAGCGCCCAGAGGGCCTATCAACCTCACAGGTCTGGATGGTGACCGTAAATTCTATATAGGACAAACTGCTCTGTATGGAAGGTATTTGTATGGAAAAGTGAGTGAAGTACGCGTTTGGACAAAAGCGTTGACTAAAGAAGAGATACAAAATGGCATATGCGCTGTATCTCCCACATCTGACGGGTTACTGGCATACTGGAAATTTAACTCTGTAAAAAGTGACACTGAGTTAAATGTTGTGCCTGACCTTACAGGTAATGGTTATCATGCAAAAGGGATAAGAAATGTAAGCTGGGTCGAAGGAGTAAGGTGTCCTTAAACAAGCATTGGATCAGAAGAATACATGAATGTTTAGTTATGGCCGGAAGAAAATTCTTCCGGCCTTTTTATTCATAATCATCCGGTATAAGATACCAAATTGTTAATATGTTTGTAGTAGATCCTTTCCTATATTTTCTATATATTCTTTTTGCTTATCGAGATACAAGGTTCGTTGCAATTCATTACTACCCGTAATCAGTGTAGAGTATTTTTTCAAAGATTCGAGCCTTTTTCTCATTATATCGCAAACCTTAGAATCTGATATTATAGCCGGAATTTCTTTATATATACATAATTCCACAATCTTTTGGTCATTAAATTGCAAATATGAATAATTTGTTTCTATGTCAAGTTTTGATAAGTAGCAGATATTTTCGGCGCCAAGATCATTTTTTCCTTCCATCATAAATTTTTCAACAAAGCTGACCAGATCGATGAGTTCGGTTTGTAGTATAGCTATATCTGTATCGGTTATAAGTTTTCTTTTATAAAAATAGGTTATTTCTTTTATCATAGATAATAGTGTATTATCATCTATAATTAATTCAATGCGTTTTATTTTTCTATGATTATTTATATAATTCCTCATCATCTGCTTATTTTCCGAGTTCAAATCAATCTCAGAAAATTTCATATTGAAAGCTTTTGTTGCAACCTGATGCCTTCCCATAAAATATTGAAATTTGGTCAGATTTTCATATCTTAATAAAAGATTGAGAGGCAATCTGTTTCTAGCGGAAATAAGTAATGCATTCGGAGCGTCCTCTATACACTCCATTTTATCGATAGACCTAACAATTAAATCATTATATACATCTACGATACCCATCTCATCTTCAAGAAGCCATTCCATGTTAAGGAACGCACCTTTAATACGGTGCTTTCCTATAATCTCGTCCAGAGAAAATCCAAAAGCCAAAGAAATTTTCATGACTTCTTCAAAAGTAAACGGGATCTCACCTCTTAATCTCCGAGATATAGATTGTTGGCTGATGTTTAATATGTTTTTCAGGCGCGAAATAATATTTACATCATTCGATTCATTCTTTTTTATAGTTTCCACTAATTTTGAGTAAATATCCTCCCTGTTTTTCATAAAATTATTTTTATTAATAAACACCTGACATTATATATTGTTTATCATATTTCAGGACTTCTCCTTGGGTAATAAACAGCTATCCATAAAAATTAAAAAATGAGCATAATATATTAAGTATCAAATCGAATCATTCGCTGATTTAGCAAATGGCATAGATATATCTTTAAACTATTTTCTGTTAAAAACTTCCCATATACCGACCTGCAATACTAGCATCAGAAGTAATAGTATATTTTATTGTATTTCCCGATTTAGTTCTATTCGTTGCATTATTGTTTGCGTCTTCCCCAGAAGGATCAATATAATCAAGTCCACAGTGAAGGCTTATGATATCGCCTGCATTTAGTTTTACAGGAGCCTGACTTACGATTGTCTGCGATTGATTTTGAATTATGCCACCACTGGCATTAATCACTCTACCGGGAAACGAAGTTACTGCTTTAAACGGAGTAATCCCATCTTCTAAAATAACAGCTTCATAAGCACCCAGAGAATTCTTCCGTAGCAACTCCACATACAATACATCCCTGATACCGCACGGATTTGCATTTTTTATCAATGTTACAGATAACTGAATATAATACCAGCCTGTCTTTTTAATTTCAAGCCGCCCATCGCTCGTAATTTGGCAAAGGTCTTCATTATTTGCCGTTCTGTCAGTCAGATAAACTTCATCCTCCGATTTACCCTCCAGATCGGCAATACGATCAGATGGAGCATCCATAAAGGATGTTCCGTATGCGTAAAATACCAGCGGAGGAGCCAACAGGGAAGAATAGCGGGTAATAAACGGAGTCCATTTATGAAGTAATCCATCCCAATAGTAAAAACCATTTGGTTCTGCCATATCCTGCGGGGTGGGATTGGCTAAATAAACAATCATTCCATCAGATTTTTCCAGAGTTGACTCCAAAGATTCAACTCTGGGTATAAGTACTCCGGACTTATTATCCGGATTCGCATAACTACTTGGCCTTACCAGTAAATTGCCATTAGGTGCGTTATTGGAATTTATAGCAACCTGGGACCACAAAAAGGCCTGGAAAGGCAGTATAAACAATAATAGGAAATATAGTTTTTTCATTATAATATTTAATTATTATCTTTTACTCGTTGTAAATAAATGGTAGCAGGAGTATTTAATGTAGCTCTCACATTATTACCTGTAGAAAAATCCCGGCTAATCTTTATTATAAGGTCATCTCCTTCGTTCAGATCAACCAAGGCATTCAATGCTAGAATCCCCGAACGCCCATTAGCAAAGGCTATGGTAGTCGACGTCGTCAAAGCCGGAGTAAATGATATACCATTTTTTAATATTTCGGCAGTGTATGTCATGATACCGGTAACCTGATCCTTATACAGACCGGCACTCATTATCAACAGGTATTGACCACTTTTCCCAATCTGCAACCTATGATTATTTAAAAGTTTATAGCTTGGATCTAAGGCTTCTTTTTCTGTAAAATAGACATAGCATGCAGAATTTGAAAGATTTATAAATGATGCACTTGTTGATGTTCCGTTTAAATTCAGGTACAATCCGCTGCCACTAGCTACAACTTTGTTAATATCCTCTTCTATTGTATATTCATCTAAAAATTGATCCCAGAGGGTCTTATTGTTATCCCAAAAATAAAAACTGTTTTTTGAGTAATTATTTGTATCTGTATTACTCAAAAAAGCAATCATGCTGTGCTGTTCACCTGTTGGATTCACTGCAGGAAAGGACTGAAAACATGGAACTATCAAGCCCACGTTCTTTTCAGGATTGCTGGTGTTACACGCTCTAATATCAAGTATTGCTCTCGGTTCATCATCAGCATTTATTGTAACCTGTGCAATTATCGGTCCATAAACAAGAGCGGTTATAGATGCCAATATAATCTTTTTCATACTTTTTCTTATTTATGTAAGTAATATAAAGTAAGGGAATTGACGCCAAGTCCATTGTAAGGATAATTACAGGGAGCTCCTGTTGATGTGCTATCGGCGCTTACCTGCCGTACATACGCAGTAAGTACATTCCCTTTTGTCAGCTTAACAATAACGTTTACCAATATTTGCGAGCCACTTGTCGTTTCTGAAGATGTATTAGTTATTCCTTGTACAATAGGTGTCGTATTATTGTCTACCAATACCTTCGCCGTAAAATCTGTTTGAGCATCACAGCCGGCATTTGAAGCCGGTGTACGTTTAAAAGTTATTGATAATGATACAAGGTATGTCCCTGTTTTTCCGATTGTCAACTTACTGTCGCTAAGACTGAATCTTTTATCAACTGACACATTTACATCATTATATATCAATTTATTAAAAAGGACTTGCCTATCAACATTATTATAAGAAGAGCCTGTTATAGATTTAAAATCTTGTCCGTAGACACAATAAATCTGCTCCATTACTTCCGAAGACGGTGCTGTTATCAAGTGTACCCATTCATTACCATTCCAATAATAAAAGCCATCAGTTTTTGACTGGAATTCTTCTTTCGTTCCGGAATTTTTGCGTAATAATACCAGATTCCCTGTTTCGGTAGGACTTGAAGGCGGGTTCTCCTCGGGGAAATTTGTAACCCAGGGCACCAATATACCATCAATAGCCGTTGGAATAGACGGATTTGCTGAACGGATGTCTAAAGTGGCTTTCGGCTCCTCCAGGACACCGATTGTTACTTGAGCAAATATTGAGCTTGAACCCATACAATTTGTTAATAAAAGTAACAGTAAAATTGTTATCTTAAATTTCATTTTTTATTTGTGTTATTGGTTATTAAGTAAGTCAAAGCATTCGATGATCAAAATTTATACATTTTCTTCGATGTTAATCTATTTTCGAATTTTAACAAAACATCCTACGAGGAAACTCCTTGCGCTTCCTTAACATATATAGATGGAGTAGATACTAATGAAAATAGAATAATCTCCAAAGATTATTACAGTCGACAGAGACAATTTAATATTTTCTGCCTGTAGTATTTTTGTTTAAAACTGACTTGTCTCATGTAGTTTTTAGTTGATAATGGTTTATTCGTTCTGAAAAATAATTGTTTGCTTATTGTCTATTGTAATTTCTTATATTTTTTATAAATATGATTTCATATAAAAGTTTTGATACTCTATATTTTCAGGAGTTTTCTGAAACGGTAGTTTTTTAATAAAGACTATTAAATTATTTTGATTATCTGAACATTAATCAACAATAACAATAATTATAATAGTCTTATCGTTTGTGTAAAGTCTATCTATTCAGAGGTTATAGCTATTTATTGAGAATAAAACCGATTAACCTCTTCCATATTATTATAAAAGAGCTCTCTTAATTAAAGAGTCCTATTTCGTTTCAAAGATACATGGGAATAAAAGAAAAATATATTATAAAAAGAGTATATTACTGATGATTAATCCCATAACATTCATCAAATTTTGACTATCATAATATATACCTGCTAGAATTAGCCTTTTTTTGTTAGAAAACAAAGCTATCCTTACAAACAGAACAATATTTGATATTGGTCAGAGTAATAAAGCCTAATACCTAATTATAATAAAGATAATGATGCATGCTGAAGAAGAGTTTACATTTACAGTTCTCGAGTCTTAATCACCAATAAGATTTTCATTTCGGAAAGAATTTTGTGAATGAAATATTGGTGCAATAATGTCTGATATAAACGAATTCCTTCAGCCTGTTTTGCAATAAATCTACTTGATAAAAATAATCCAACTTGATTTGTTTATCATTAAATACTGAAAATAAATAAACTATAAATTACTCTACCTGTATTTACGTATGGAAAAATAACACAACTAAAATATAAAAGTAGTCTGTTTTACAAATTTGGATTAGATTATAAAAAATAATATAAAGTATAGTACATAACAAAATTTTATTTTATGTTTATGTAATACTCTGTATACCTTGTCATTAAATTATTTTATTGATTTTTTGGTCAAGAAAAAATAAGCACATTGTGATATCTATATAAATTAAAGTTCATTTATTAACAAACAATAATATTTTCAATTAATAATGATCAAAAACACGCTCTTTTTTAGTTAAAATGATACATTTTGCAAACAATCAATTTATTATCAATGTTTAGAATCTATATGAAGGTATTTAATAAAGACTATTTACAAATTACTAAAAAATATCTGATATGAATATCTCCTTACTAGACCATTATTTATATTTAGAATCTACATAAGGTATTGTGTAGTTTCCTCAGAAAGATATCCATTTAATTCTACTAAAGTCTGTTTGTAAGTAAATCCTTACAATAAGGGGTCTTTTGTGCTTTAGAATTGAATATGAAATACGATTTATTGATTTTTAGAGTATTAATTAAATTTTAAAGAAGAGATCATATGAAAAAGTTATTATTGGTAGCAGCTTTTATCACAGCTGCATTTAGTATGTCTGCTCAGACATCACAGATCAGATCACCTCAAGCCAGTGATTTTGCGGTAGTAGGTCA
This sequence comes from Dysgonomonas sp. GY75, assembly GCF_015234155.1. Classification (NCBI taxonomy): domain Bacteria; kingdom Pseudomonadati; phylum Bacteroidota; class Bacteroidia; order Bacteroidales; family Dysgonomonadaceae; genus Dysgonomonas; species Dysgonomonas sp. GY75. Next base: position 38,648 of record NZ_JADCLQ010000067.1, on the reverse strand, counting down.
TGTAGGGTATCAAACCAACTACGAGAGATTTGGTATTGATCTTCAGGGACGTTACAATTTAATGAAAAATATACGAATCGCTCCCGATATTGCATTTTATTTTCCAAACGATAAAGTAACTGGCTTGGATGTAATGCTGAACGCACACTATGTATTCTACTTTCCGCAAGACCGATTTTCTGTTTATCCATTAGCTGGTTTTGGGATGCAGAATAATTTCTATGCCAAACAAACTATAATGATTGACGGTACTGAAGCAAAAACAGATTCTCACAGTAAAACGGATTTTGCATTTAACCTCGGAGGTGGTATAAGCTATCAGATCAGTGCACAAGGATTCCTTAATGCAGAGGTGAAATTTATGTTGGGGGATAATGATAATGCAGCTATTATGCTGGGGTATGGATATAGATTTTAAAATTATAAATTAAACTGATAAATTATGAAAAAGATAAATTTCTTATTCCTGTTGGTACTTATTACCGGAATACTATTCGGCTCGGCCTCTTGTAGTAATAAGACTAAAAAAGATGCGGAAGATACTTATCAAGATGCAAAGAAGGAAGTAAATGATGCAGCCGATAAGGCTGGTGATAAATTAGAAGAGGAAGCCGATAAAGCTAAAGATGTATGGGATGACACCAAAAATGAGGTGGAGAAAGGTGCCGACAAAGTAAAGAAGGAAGTCAAACAAGCTGTTGATACGACTAAAAAAAAACTTAAGTAACAGATCATCGATTAGGATTTGAGAAGAGACATAGTTATATCTATACCTCTTGTTACCCTTAGTATGGATAAGAATAAAAGGCCGCACATTGGAGAACAAGCTGATAAAATCACGTCCAATTACAGACATCCGGAAGGTGCTCTGGAATGCTCAATCTTTTAAAATCATAAAAAGATGAAATAGCCTCATTACTAAAACAATACACTTATTTACTAAATTATTTACTTATGAGAAAAAAGATGATTTATAGCTTATTGATAGTAGGCTTAACCCTGGGATTTATCTCATGTGGGGATGATGACGATGCTCCTATATTGGGTGCAAATGTAAAAGTGACTGTACAAAATATTGCAGGAGTAGCACAAGAAGATGTGGAAGTATATATGTTTAAAGAACTCAAACCAGAAGAGTCTACAGATCCGGGTTCTGCATCGAAGAAAGAGGTCACAAATGCGGATGGAGTAGCTTACTTCAAACTTAATCTGACAGAATTGAATATTACTGAATCTAAAACAAACCTTTATTTTGCTGTTTATTATAGAGTTGGTGATGACCTTATCTTTAAGGCCGGGGATGAATCTGTAACAGTGAAAAGAGATGAGGAGAAAGCAATTACGCTGACGATACCAATTTAGTATTACCTCTTTGTTTTGATGAAAGCTCTGGTAGCAGATGCCAGAGCTTTTAGCTGAAATAATATAAAATTATTCGAACTGTTTTATATCTGAAATTAGTTTTAATTTAAATGAATTTAAGATAAGACGGCTCTGTTATCTGAATGTCATTATTGATGTTTTCCAATATGCCGATATCCTTTTTAATTTCATAAATCTCTATACAAGAACTATACTTAATACATTTTAAAGGGAAAAATGATTCAAATGAAAAGATATCAAGTTAAAAGATTTATGGTAAATCATTCTGTTGAGTAGAGAGATTAAATCTTGACTATTTCATGCCCTACGTTATGTCAACTATTTTAGCTCCATCGCATCCGCCAATAATTCAAATGATCTGAAACGGGCTGCTTTATCATATATGTAATTTGTAATAAATAGTTCATCAGCACCAGTCTTTTCCATAAAATCTCTTATCTGAGCCCTTACTTTTTCTTTATCGCCACAAAATGTGCAGGCCATCATATTATATAAAGACTGTTTCACATCAGGACGGAAAAAGAGCAAAGGCAATTTTTTTACAGGTGGCGGTAACTTTGTAGGGTTTCCTGTAACGAGTCCAAACATAAGTTGCTGCAGGCTCGTCCCCAGAAAGGTAGCTTCTTCGTTTGTGTCGGCCACAATTACATTCGCGCCAACCATCAGGTAAGGCCTGTCATGATATACTGAGGGTTTGAAATTCTTTTTATAAATATCTATTGCCTTCAATAAAAGTGCCGGAGCAAAGTGTGAAGCAAATACATAGGGTAGTCCTAGTTCGGCAGCTAGGTAAGCGCTGTCTGTACTGGACCCCAATATCCAAATGGGAACATTCCGCCCTTCGCCCGGAAAGGCCCGGACTTTTGAGCTGCTGTTCTCTTTACTGAAATATTGTTGCAAAGCTCTAATATCTTCTGGAAAATGATATGTCGTAGATAAGTTATTACGCCTCAAAGCAGCGGCTGTCAACTGGTCTGTTCCCGGTGCCCGCCCCAAACCCAGATCAATCCTGTCCGGATATAAAATATCCAGTGTACCAAACTGCTCAGCAACGGCTAAAGGTGTATGATTAGGAAGCATAATGCCTCCGGAACCAACCCTTAATGTCGTTGTTCTTTCAGCAATATGGCCTATTAATACAGCTGTGGCAGCAGTAGAAGCACTTGCCGTATTATGATGTTCAGCTATCCAGATTCTTTTATATCCCAGCGATTCAATATATTGTGCATTATGTACAATTTCGTTAAGTGCATCCGGAATGTCCTGCCCGTCTACTACTATACCTAAATCTAACACAGAAATATTAATACGATTGTCCATTCTTTCAGCGATTAAATCTTTATATAAACCTGTAATCTTATCCTGTCATGGATTTATTTCATTAAAAAGATCCTTTACTTCATGTGGTTTACAGCGTATGTACTGTTTTACCCCAACAACTTTAGCTCCTAATTCGGCAGCAGCATGCCATGCCCATCTGGTATCATATAACATTCCGCGCCCCACTGCTATTAAATCAGCTTTACTTTCTTTTATTGCGTTCTCGGCTTGCTGTGGTTGTGTAATCAAACCCACTCCTATCACCGGCATCTTTACTTCTTTCTTTATAGCCTCGGCAAATGGCAATTGATATCCCGGATATAAAGCCGATAGTTTTTGTAATTCCCCATCAAGTCCTCCTGTCGAAACATGAATATATCCGCAACCTCTCTCATCTAATTGTCTTGCTAACTCAATACTTTGAGCCAAATCCCATCCATTCTCGATCCAATCGGTTGCTGATATGCGGATGCAGACAGGAAAACCTTTTGGTGTGGCAAGCGTTACAGCATCAAACACTTCTAAAACAAAACGTATCCTGTTTTCCAAACTTCCGCCATATTCATCTTCTCGTTTATTGGTTATGGGAGATAGAAACTGATGTATAAGATAACCATGAGCCCCATGCAACTCAATAGCATTGAACCCGATTTCAACAGCACGTCTGGCTGCTTCTGCAAATTGATGGATGATCGCTTTTATTTCATTTTTCGACAATTCCTTCGGTATTGTACCTCCTGCCTTCAAAGGCTCTGCCGATGGGGCATAGGTTTGCCAGCCATTAGGATTATCGGGCGCAATATACCGGTTAGGTTTCCATCCTAAGTCGGTTGAAGCTTTACGTCCGGCATGTGATAACTGTATAGCTAATGGTATCTGAGAATGAAGACGGATAAAATCAACAACTTTTTTCAAAGCAAAAGCTGTTTTGTCATCCCAAAGTCCCAGATCTCCATACGAAATCCGGCCTTCGGGTACAACTCCTGTAGCTTCTACAATTAAAAGACCTGCTCCTGAAAGGGCTAAACTTCCATAGTGCATCAGATGCCATTCGGTTGCCTGTCCGTTTACCGCCGAATATTGGCACATTGGGGGAACGACTATTCTATTATCCAATGCTAGTTGTCCGATATTAATTTGTGAAAACAATTTACTCATGCTTCTTCTATTATTTAGTTAGGCTTTGATAAAAGCCTGCAATTTTTTTAGCTTTTCCTCTATCTGTTTTTACTTTTTGCGACATATACGAAAGCCTTTTTGTTTGTATATAACAGTTTTTAATGCAAAACAGTTTTAAAACAAATATATGAGGAAAATAGGTATTTTCAAATATACATATTGTAATTGTTCACTACTAAGATACACAACACTTTGCTGTAGCTATTAGATAATATTGGAGGATTTATTGGATATACTAACTCATTACTTTTCCATTACAATGGCAAAAGTTAGTAAAACCTTCTTTCTTTTTGTTAAAAAGATATTATTTCTTTAGTCATATTCACAATTGTTTTTAGTAAATTTGTTAGAAAGGAATGACAGATCAGGACACAATTCAGCAACACTCATCTGTATAACTTTTTTATTGGATGTCGAACTAAAAATAAACAGATATGGACGATAAACTGATTACATTGGCTATTCATACACCTGAAAAAGCCCGTATATTAAAATATACACTTGAGGATATGGGAGTAGACTCTATACTTGTAGACCTAAGTGATAAGGGAGGAAATGGTTCTAACGCCATTGCTGTGCGAATAAGTGAAACCGACCTCACCAAAGCGCTTACAATAATAGAAAGTACACAGCTTTTCCGCTACGACGATAAAAAAATATACAAAATAGATGACGGGAGAAAGCGTATATTAGTTGCTATCGACTTTTCCACCTATTCCCTAAAAGCATGTAGGGCTGCATTCGCAATTGCCCACAAAATAAATGCCAAGGTAAAAATATTGCACGTATATAAAATACGTTATCCGATAACATTCCCATTTGCTGATGCCGCAAATGCAGAGGAAGCGGATGATATGTTAGACAACGCCCGTAAACAAATGCTTGATTTCTGCTACGATATAGATAAAAAGATTTCAGAAAAGGAATTTCCATCTGTAAATTATTCTTATTCGCTACGTGAAGGCATAGTGGAGGAAGAAATAGATAATTTCATAGATGAATATAAACCTATCCTACTGGTTTTGGGCACAAAGGGTAAAAGCAATAATAAACAAAATATATTAGGAAATGTCACTGCCGATATTATCGAAATGACAAACGTACCGGTAATGGCAATCCCGGAAAATTCTCAATTTAAGAATATTGAAGATGTTAAACATATCGCATTCCTGACCAATTTACAGAAAAGAGATCTGGATTCTTTTGATCACTTTGTTAACATGTTGAAACCATATCCTACTGTAAAAATTACCCTGACCCATGTAAATGCCAAGAACAGAAAAGGTGATAAATGGACCGAGAATGAACTGGCAGGAATGAAAGACTACTTTGTAAGGAAATATCCGGAATTGAATGTAGGCTATAAATTGATTGATGATCCTGATATGACAGAGGCTATGGATCAGTTTGTCAAAGGAGAAAAGGTAAATATGGTGGTGCTTAATACTAAACGAAGAAATTTATTCGGGCGTATCTTTTTGCCAAGTATATCACGTAAAGTTCTCACTAATTTTGAAGTTACTCTTCTTATATTTAGGGGATAGTTTGATTTTCATATAAAATCATAAAGTGCGGGTATTCCTTAAATAGAATACCCGCACTGTTTAAATAGAGATTATAGGCTCGGGATATTCCTTTATCCAGCTAATATCTCAGGTTGAGATAAAAAGTCATTCACTATCTTCTTGCTGTCTTTTCACTTCCTTTACACCATGAATCAGTTTTTGAAAAGATCTGTTTCTTTTTCTTTTCTCATGTTCCGAAGCAGAGAAATGCCATGCTTCCCGTCGAAGTTTCAGATAGCTCTCATACACTTTATGATCTAACACACCGCTATCCACTGCTTCTAAAACAGCGCAACCAGGTTCACCTGTATGCTCGCAATCCTTGAAACGACAAGATTTTGCATAGTCGGAAATATCCAACATTTCGGCCAAAGAATCAGTATCATCAATCGCTAACCCAAATTCCCGGACGCCCGGAGTATCGATTAAAACTCCCGAACCATCCATCAATAGCATTTCCCGGCGAGTCGATGTATGCCGTCCTTTTCCTGTAGACAGGCTTATATCGGACGTGAGCAATACCGATTTTTCACAGAGTGCATTCACCAGCGAACTTTTTCCGACACCTGATGAACCGACAAACACCACAGTCTCACCTTCTATTATAGATTCCCGTAACCTGAGAATCGTTTCCGGGTGATGGATACTTGTGAAAAATACAGATATCTGCCGGGCAATATGTTTAACATATTTCTCTATTTCCTGTTTGTCGAAACCTAAATCAGCTTTATTGAGGACTAAGACCGGTTTGATATTTTCTTCCAATATCTGAGCCACAAAACGTTCAGCTCTGCGAACATTGAAATTATCATCGAGGCTTTGTACAATAAATGCCTTATCGACATAAGAAGCAATAGCTTGTTTGTCGGCGACCGTCCCACTTTTCTTGCGATACAAGATTCGTTCACGGGGGAACATATCAGTAATAATTCCTTTGCTTTCATCAAATGGCTGAAAAATAACCCAATCACCTACACATGGCAATTCAAAATCAGATTTTCCGTACATCATGTTTCCTGTCAGTTCACACTGTAACAGTCCGTTTTCGGAAATAACTTCATAACAGGTACGATGTACAATAGCCACTCGTCCGTGAGGCAAGGTTTTATGTATGGATTCTTGTTTTAGTTGATATAATCTATCATTCCAACCATAAGTATTTAAATTAATCATTGTTATATCTTTTTGGCGATAAAAAATACATAGCCGTAGAATTCCTTATACTTGCGGTACATCTCGGCATCATAACGTTGAAGTTCAACGAATTCCTCTGCTGTCTTATTTCCGGCATATTTATCAAGAAACATCTTCTGTGCTCTGATCATTGGCGTAAAATAATGATCTGTCCAGCAAGTTTCGGGCAAAATAAAGGTAGCAACAGGCATATATCCGGCAGTCTGTATTTGGCCTACTTTATTGGAAATCGTACTCATTTCAGGGAAATGCGGCATACAATAATGTTCAATTTCTGCCGGACGCTTTTCTGTAAACCAGGAGCTTTCTGTTACAGCGATATATCCCCCCTGTTTCAGAAACTTACGCCACTCGTTCAGTCCCCGTTCAAAGCCGATATTATAAATGGCTCCTTCACACCAGATCAGGTCTAACTCATCATTCCGGAAAGGAAGATTATCCATTGAACGTACAATACCTTTCACTCGGCTCTGAAGGTTCAAATCTCCGGCATTACTGTTGAAACGCTCAATGAATTGCGGAAAAAGATCGAAACCTGTAATCTGTCCCGGTATATGCTGAGCCAGCACCATAGTCTGACCACCTGTTCCGCAACCAATGTCAGCGATTAGGGATTTGTCAGTAAGATTATCTATAAAGTTCAATGCTTTCAGGGTTATTTCAGGGCTACCGGGCCCTTGACGTTTCATATTTAAAAAGAATTCACAGATAAAATTAAAATCGAATTCGTGAATAGTAGTAATATTTTCGTTACTCATTATCGTAATGTATATAGCATACACGAAAAGCATAACAATGCTTTTGCCATTGTACGCAAGATTAAAAACTATAATTATAAATTAATAGAAAAACTACTCTCAAAAGAAGTTATCTGAGAGCAAACGAAAGGACAATTTGTACAAGAAATACAAATTGTTTACTAAACCAAATCCGCTTTAAATAAATTACATGTCATTGTGCAAAGGTATGAAAAAATAATTTACAGAGAGAATTTATGAAATTTTTTAAGGTAAACTACTAAAAATCGGCAACGTTTCAGTTAACAGTATCCTCTTACAAAAATGCTAAGGCGCAAAATTCATGTCATTACTTATAATTTACAGACATATTTGCATTTATTGACTATACATCGTTAAAACCTGACACTTGTGACACTTTTTCATTATTTTTTCACCTGTAATATTTATATTAATTAACAATATCTAATTAAAAGGTAACATAAGTAACGGAAAACAATTGATAATTAAGAATGAACAATTAATTATTATTTTGTCATGCTAAATGATGCGAAGCATCTCCTTTACTAAAAGGTAACAAAGGTAACACAGAAAGCAATTAAAAATGAAGAATGAATAATTAAAAATTAGCTTTTACCAAAAACAGATACCAATGACTTATTACTTAAAACTTACTACTTATGCCAATCAGTAGTTAAAGCAATTATTGTAGGATAAAATTGTTCAATTTTTTTAACATGCCTATCGTCTTGTTTTTCATTTTGCCTTGATGCAAAACGAAACAAAAAATCAAGGCTGCATCCCTTTGGCGACCCAAAACCGCAGCTGCGGTGGGGCAAAATAATACGGAGTCATCTTTTACCGGATTATCAGCCGTGTATAGCAGCTACCCTATTTTGCCCTACACCTCCGCTTTACGGATTGGGTGCCCCGCCTGCGGAATGAGGCCGTTATCGCGATGCGGCGACAAGACAGTGTATCTTCATGCTTTAGCTCCACGTGCGTCAGCCCTCGCGCATTAGTGACGCAGGCGGGGTACCCAATCCGTTGCAGGCGGCGTAGAATCAAACGGGGCGATAGCCCGTGTGTTTGATTCAGACGGCAAAACGGTTTTGGGTCGCCGAGGAACGAAGCGCTAGCCTTTTGGTTCGTTTTGGGCAATGCCAAAATGAACGTTTAAGCGCAACGAAGTGGAGCTGAAAAGAATTGAACATTAAATCTCAACTACTGATTCGCATTACTTGTTAAAAGGTAACAAAAGTAACAGATATTTCAACTATTAGCTGATAGCTTCTAGTCGTTAGCGGTGCGAAGCGACAAAACTCGTAATTTATTATATTGTTTACGTTTATTAACCATGTTTAGTTAAAACCTGACACATCTGACAACTTTGTTACAAGATATACCGCCCCTACAGTTTTTCCAAAAAGTAACAAAGGTTACACATATATCAGTTAACAACTTGTATCTCGTATAATTTTTCGTTCTTCACTTTTCGTTTTTCACTTATTCCAATATTTCAAAGAGCTATAAGCTAACAGCTAAAGGCTATCAGCTTTAGTTATATAGATAAACTTTTTCAAAATATGTAAAAGGAGTCGAAAGAAGGTATTGAAAAGATACACAACACTATCTCACGAACAATTAGTTTTCACTCACTGTTTATAATACATAGAATATCTAATTAAAAAAATATTTTATGCCTGCAAAAAGTGAAAAACAAAGACGATTGATGGGTGCTGCCCTTGCCTATAAAAGGGGAGAAACCAAAAATGTGAGTAATGAAATAAAGAAAATAGCAGATAGTATGACTGAAAAGGAACTGGAAGACTTTGCCTCTAAACCAATATCGAACAAGAAAGGAAAAAAGTAGAGATAGTATAAGTTTATTTTCTGAGAATCTGTTTGCTTCATAACGGAATAGAATCCAAAAAGTAAAAAACACCTTTACTATACGGTATAATTTTATACTGATCTAATAAAATAGTAACAGTTGATGTATAATTAAAATTTGAAATATTATGGAAGGATTAGGAATTCTTTGGACCATTATTATTGGTATCGCAGCCGGAGCAATAGCCGGATGGATAATGAAAGGCAGGGGCTTTGGCCTGATAATAAACCTTATAGTCGGATTAGTCGGGAGTTTCTTGGGCGGATGGATTTATGGGTTGTTAGGTATAACCACCGGGGGAATATTAGGCGTGCTATTAATGTCTGTCATAGGAGCTGTTGTTTTACTCTGGATAATATCATTATTCAAAAGATCAGCAGATTAGCTCATTATAATTTAAATATTTATGGACTTATATTCGGGTTTACCGTATTGGATTGCTAAAAATCCACTATACAACTATTATAACCCTCTAGAATCGGATTTCAATACTGATGTTATAATTATAGGCGCCGGGATTACCGGCGCCTTAGTTGCTCATGAATTATGCAATGCCGGAATAAAATGCGCAATAGTAGATAAACGAAGCATAACCACGGGCAGTTCCACCGCCAGCACCGCCCTGCTACAGTATGAAATAGATACACCTTTGTGCGACATGGTGAAAATGATTGATGAGTATCTTGCCGTACAGGCTTACCGATCCTGCCTTCAATCGATAACAGACATAGAAAACGTTTTTAAAAGTATTGGCTTTAATCCTGATTTTGAAAGGGTACCCAGTGTTTTTTATGCGAGTGACAGGAAGGGGGTGAAACTTATAGAAAGAGAATATGAAATAAGGAAAAAATATAAATTGCCGGTAACCCTTCTGGATAAAAAAGCATTGTATGATAAATATGGTTTTCAGGCACCGTGTGCACTTGAAAATAATGAGTCTGCACAGATAGATGCCTATAAGGCAGCTACTCATTTAATCGATTTCCATATTCATAAAAGCGGCTTAAAGGTTTTTACAAATACCGAAGTTGCCAAATTTAAGAAAAAATCTGCCGGTTATGTATTACAAACAACCAGCGGATATAAGATAAACTCCAAGTATGTAATAATTGCAGCCGGATTTGAAGCAGGTAGGTTCCTGCCAAAACAGGTCATGAAACTGACTTCTACTTATGCATTGGTATCAGAACCTGTAGATGAAAAATATATATGGCATGAAAAGAGCCTTATATGGGAAACAAAAGAACCATATATATACATCCGGACCGACAATGAAAACCGTATTATTGTAGGGGGAGAAGACGAAGAGTTTAAAGATCCTGTAAAAAGAGATAGTTTATTGAGAAAGAAAGTATCTGTCCTTGAAAAGAAATTTAAAAAATTATTTCCTGATATCCCTTTCAAGACAGACATGGCCTGGTGCGGTACTTTCAGTACTACCGACGATGGCCTGCCATATATAGGTGCATGGCCGGGGGCAAACAGAATGTTTTATGCATTGGGCTATGGCGGGAATGGAATTACGTTCAGTATGATAGCGGCCCAACTTATAAAAAACAAATTGAAGGGCATCAGGGACGAAAGAGAGAATATCTTTGGGTTCAACCGAAAACGGAAATAAAAAGTAATCCCATCTCAGAAAGGTTAGCAAAACATTATATCTATGATGAAAAAGTGTGGTAAAAAGAGATTACAACCTTTCACCAGCGCAGATCATAAGAAAAAGCACTGATACCCGGGCGGAAACATATCGAAAAATCTATTTACTTTCAAATAAACCCTGCGGAGAAAATATCTATAAACTATATAATATCAAAGCCTTAACATCTTACTTATTCTTTACTTAATGAAAGAATGGTAGAACCATGAAACCGAAGTAACGCTCTTATATTATCAGTTAATTTCGCAATATCATAATCTGCTTCAGCAGTAACAGTGAATATGAAAGCGTATGGGTCTTCATCATTCAGTTCAATTAACGAGATACCTGCAAATTTTGAAGTTTCTTCAATGATGAGAGACGTTTTGGATTTAATTACAGGGTTTAAAGCTTTTATCTTAATACTAATTTGCTCCACTATGTTCAATTTTGATGTAAAGCTATGAAATAATCACTTAGCAAATAGTTAAAATGTATTTTATACTTTACCGGAGAAGTTAATATTAACTAGTATAGCCTGTTATGGAACATAAAACAGTTCTTCCTATTTATTCTGTACTACGAAACTTATTTCCGGGCTTTTTTTGAAGGTAATCCAGTTTTCCTTGAAATATATCGGCGATACTATAGGCTCTATTCTTAGCTTCATCTGCCACAGGTCCGGAAAACAAATCGTCTACTGTCTCAGTAAAAAGAGATAGCCATCTGTCGAAATGCGTTTTATTGATAGGTAGTTGCGCATGAGGAGGAAACGGATATCCGAAATACGTCTGTTCCTTGAGCAAAATGCTTTGCCAAAAAGAATGTAGTTTAGAGAGATGTTCATCCCAATGGTTTTGTATTTTATCATTAAATATAGGTCCTATCAAATTATCTTTCCGGACTTTACCATAAAATGTATTAACCATTCTCTTAATATCATTTATATTTTCAATATCTTTTACAGGAGTCATATCTGTATGTCTATTATGTGTGAGTTAAATAATTCATTATGTCAAAGATACTAAAAAGAAATAGCCCGGGTGTTTACACCTGACTTTAGTAGTAATTAGTTTTCTTAAACATCTGATTTTCCGACTGAATCCTCATTATATCTTTCAGATCATGGAAAGATATTGGTTCGAAATTATTATTATCCACTCCAACATCATATTGTGAAGCAAATAATCTGGTCTTCAGCGTGGTAAACTCAATCAGATCTCTTGTATGTAAATGTCCGAAAAGCTGCCACGAGCCCTTGAATGAACCTTGCCAGTCCAATAGAGGATAATGGCACAATACCATATACACATACTTTAATGTGATATTATCCTGTATTCTGACATATAGTAAGTCATGAATTTCGTCGAAAATGGATAATAATATATTTTCTGAATAATTGCTGTCGTGATTTCCCCTTATTAATATTTTGCGACCATTTAGCCGGGTAAAGATATCCACAATACTGCTCTTATCACAAAAACCGATATCTCCTAAAACGAAAGTTAATCCATCTGATGGAACAACCTTGTTCCAATTATAGATAAAGGTTTCATTCATTTCTTCGATATCCTTAAATGGCCGGTTAGCAAACTTTATAATTCCATCGTGCCCAAAGTGGTGATCTGACGTAAAAAATATTTTATCTGATGTTTGATTTATTTTTCTCATTTAAAATTTATCTATTACTCTTTTTCTTATTGTTTATTTATTCTTCCACGACCCTACTCTATTCATGTTCTTACTACTCATACTTGACCTTTTGTAGATATTCTGTTCAGACTAAATAAAGTGAATCATCACACATACAAATATAGAGCGATTTTTCATTTTTACTGTATCTCTTAACCTTTTATACTCCATATGGTCTGGGTATGTATAATTCTGTCCAGGATTTATAATATAAATTAATAAATCATCTTTATTGAAACAGCTTAGATGTTTGACATGTTTTTTAAATATAAGCCGACATTAAGTGTTTTATTAACTAAATAAATATTCATCATGAAAGCAGTTGATTTAAGAAAAAGTGTCGTGTTAGTTTTCACGATATTACTATCCTCAATGGCAGCATTCGCCCAAAATGACAAGCGAACGGAAGCAGCTAAAGAAGCAGCAACTCTACTGACGAATACAATGGCAGAGAGTCTTGATCTCACTCAGGATCAGAAAGAGGCTGTTGCCAAGTATAATACAGCCTACACTATGGTTCTCTTCACTACCACGCCATTATCCGATGACATGGTGAAAGAGTTTGATTCGACATTGGATACCAATTTGAAAGGAGTACTCAATGATGAACAATATACAATATGGAGTGAAAAGAAAAATGACTGGCTAACTATCATTAAACAAAAAGTTCCAAAAGAGGAATTACCTGAGTAATAATATCGTACTAAATATTAACGTTATGAAGAAAATAATAATTCTCTCGCTGGTAGTTATAGCTGCCTTTTCTTTGAGTTGTACCAATAACAAAAAAGTTGAGACGCCAAGTGATCCTGTAGAAGTAAAAGATTCTACGCTGATAAATAAAAGTAGCAACGATTCTTTGAAATATTAATTGGACAATCTATAACAATTAACATTTAGGAAAATCCCCTTATAGCATATCAAGGGGATTTTTCAGCTTCTGCATTATTAAACGAGATGCAGTAAATATGGAAGATTATCCTTTTTCCAAAATAGAAAGAATAATTTTCTCTTCTTTTGTCAAGGCTGTCCGGTTATCGGGTTCTCCGACCTTACAGGGCGGGTCAAAATATTCTTGAAGGGAACCGCTTTCATAGAGGCTTATAATAAGAGGATGCACATAATATTTTTTACAGACTGCACGTGTATTCCCCAGATGCGCTGCAACTTTATCCAGAGCCTCTACCACTTTTTTCTTTTGCTCTGTTTGCGAATCACTCCAATCCGATTCTCTGAGTGCCAGAAAAGCATTTACTGTTCCGCCCCACGTACGAAAATCTTTCGAGGTAAAACCTTCTCCGGCAATTTCTTTTATATAATCATTCACCATTCCCGAATCAATGGCTTTACGTTTCCCGTCCTCATCATAATACTGAAACAACTCTTTGCCGGGGATTTCCTTGCATTGTTGAATGATCCTTGCCAATTTCGAATTTTGCAGACTTATATCGTGGTAAATACCTTTTTTACCTTTAAAAGAAAACCTTATTTTATTTCCTTTTATCTCTGTGTGTTTGTTTTTCAGTGTTGTAAGCCCAAACGAGCCATAAAGTTTTTCATAGCTACTATTACCTACTCTTATATGAGTACGTTCCATCAGGCTAACCACTGCGGCTAATACTTTTTCCTGTGGCAATCCTCGGAGTGCCAGATCCCTTTCCACATTCAACCTGATTTGAGGTAAAGCATGGGCAAATTGTATCATACGGTAGTATTTGCTGCGTTTTCTTAATGATACCCATATAGGATGATACCGGTACTGCTTTCTATTCTTAGAGTCAAAACCTGTAGCCTGAAGATGCCCGTTTGCCAACTCGCAGATCCATACACCTTCCCAAGCAGGAGGAATAACCAGTTTCTTAATCCTTTCCAACACCTCTTTATCTTTCACTTCTTTTCCTTTCAAAAAATAACGAAACGTTTTCCCTTGTTTTTTTCGAACTATCCCCTGTTGATTATCAGAAATATATACAAGAGCGAAGGCCTTCGCTGTTTTTTGAGGGTCATGGAGTATATCCGCTATTCTCGCGGACGATATTTTCTGAATAATTTTGTCTGCCCTTTCTGGTTGTTGCATAGATAATTTATTCAAAATAAGCCTGATTATTCTAATATAGAACATACTTGAACACATCTTAGTTCAGTCATAATTTTATCCATTTAGTTCAGCATTAAACAATATTTTATTTTCTATTGTTAGAAGTGATGTATTATAGTTGTTAGACTAAAAAGACAGTAATTATGAATTGGCAAGATATTTTATTTGGTGCTGAAGATTCTATTTTTCTTCTGGAAATTGCTTTCCGTACTTTAATAATGTTCTTTCTCCTTTTTGCAGGCCTACGCATTATAGGAAAACGTGCTGTGAAACAACTGTCTATATTTGAATTGCTGATCATTATCGCGCTGGGCTCTGCCGCTGGCGACCCTATGATCTATAAAGAGATCGGCATTGTATATGCTTTAGTGGTTTTTATTATTATTTTTCTTTCCTATTGGCTTATTACTAAATTGATCGAACATTCGGAAAGAATGGAAACGATTCTTGAGGGAAAACCATATTGTATTATACATGAAGGGAAAGCGTCGAAAGAATCATTACAACATAAAGAATTGGCAATGGATGAATTTTTTTCAGAACTTCGAACCCAGCATATTTTTCATTTGGGACAAGTGGAAAGTGCCATATTAGAAACAACCGGCGAATTAAGTATTTTATGTTATAATCCTCCGGATATAAAAGCGGGATTACCGATATGGCCGCATTATCTGGAGAAGAAGACCAAACAAATAAAGTACCCCGGCGTATATGCCTGCACTTATTGTGGATTTACAAAAACTATGAATGAAGGTGAAAGTAATAAGTGCGGGTACTGCAATAATAATGACGAATGGGTAAAAGCAGAAACCGAAAATCGCGAGAAATAAGTCTATAAGAAATACTTCTCAATAAAAAGAGTAGGATAAAGAGGGTGTTCGGAGAGGCACCCTCCTTTTAACTACAATCTTTCTCTGTAATCATCCATAATCGCAGAGAATAACTTCCCGGTTGTGGGCGGCGTGTACGTTATCAAATTTGCTCCGGCTTCTATTGTACTAAGAATACTTTCCGGAGTGGGTCCTCCTGTTGCTATTACGGGAAATTCGGGATATTTTTTTCTTATATTACGAACAATATTTGCAGTATTTGAACCTCCTGAAACATTAAATATGGATACTCCTGCCTCAATTCTCGATTCGAAGTCTTCTTTTTCAGATACCACTGTTATAACAATAGGAATATCCAGTCTCTCCTTCATTTCGGAAATCAGGCTATTGGGGGTGGGCGCATTCAGTACTACGCCATAAGCTCCGTTTAACTCTGCATTAATTGCAATATCGATAGATCGCTGACCTCCTGTAATCCCCCCTCCTACACCGCAGAATACAGGTGTGGGAGATATTTCTATAATTGCCTGATTGATCGCAATCTGAGGAGTAAAAGGATAAACGGCAATAACTCCGTCTGCGTTATTATTCTTAATAATGGCCAGATCAGTAGAAAAGACCAATGATTTCAATCGCTTACCAAAAATATTAATACCACTCGCATTATATATTTCTTCCGGCATTTTAATCGGCTTTTTACGCAGTACCGATTCGATTATTGGGATAGGTATCTTATTCATAAAGCATAAGTATTATCTGTTTAAAATCCTCTATAAAGATAAAACCCCGATGTCGTAAGAGTTGTTTATCAGGAAAGTCTATAATAATTGCTTGTTATTTTTTATATAGAAATTTTCACTAAATTTAGATATGGAAATAATCCACATCTCTTATCATATCAATCTTCAGATATCTGATACAAATTCCTCAACAATCCAAAGCCCCGAATAAAAAAGTATAATGGGATTCCTGATTTTCGAGATCATTCATAACTTTTAAAAACTTACTGACATACTGTTGTCAACCTTGTATAATATTTTTGCATCAATAGTCGAAACCAAAACATTAGAATATGAAACTTAAATCTTACTTAGTATTTAACGGTAATGCAGAAGAAGCACTAAATTTTTACGCAGAAGTATTTAATGGGACGAAAAGCGATATCCTACGTTATAAAGATTGTCCGGATGAAGAAACCCCTGTTGACTACGAAAATAAAATAGTCCTCTCCAATCTTAGCTTTAATGGTTGCACAATTGGTATGGCAGATACTTTACCTAATATGAAAGCTGATTTTGGTTCTCTGGGACATGCAACTGCAATATTTTGTGATACGGAACAGCAACTTAATGATATTTATACAAAATTATCTTTCGGAGGACAAATAAAATGTGAACTTTGTAATCCAAGTTTTTCAAAACTATATTCTGAAGTTCTCGATAAATTCGGTGTACTATGGGGATTAATACTTGAATAAGTAACAAACGAACTGGAGCAACTCTACTATATATTCACATTGCTTATGCAACTACGAGTACAATCATCGCACTATATAACTAAAAGGAAGAAAACCAAATGGATAAAAAGACTCTAAATGCCGCGAAATTTGCCCTCATCGATTCGGATTTTTAAACAATAAAACAGAGTGAACAAAGACTTAAACCGGCTCGACCGCATATCGGCATTACTGGTACAGCTACAATCGCGACCAGTTGTCAAGGCTTCTGAAATGGCAGAACGCTTTGGAGTGAGCCTGCGAACCATTTATCGGGATATGCATACCTTATCAAAAGCCGGAGTACCTATCTGTGGCAATTCGGGAGTCGGCTACTCTCTGGTTGAAGGTTACAGATTGCCTTCTCTTATGTTCACAAAGGAAGAGGCTATGGCGTTTCTTACCGCAGAAAAAATTATCGAGCAACTTACCGATACCCAGAACAGCAACTTCTTTCGTCAGGGAATGGATAAAATCCGTGCTGCACTGAGAGCTGTCGATAAAAAATACCTCCACGATATGGGCGATTCCATAGCTGTATACAAAAGTAGAAATACACGGGAAAGTTTACCCAACTTGTTACAAACAATACTTAGCAGTATTAATGATAAGTTAATCGTAGAGGTCAATTACTCCGATATAGATGAGAATAAGAGCCTGAGAGCTCTGGAAGCTATCGGTATCACTTATACACATCCAAACTGGTATCTTGTGGCCTGGTGTCACTTACGAAAGGAATACCGGGTATTCAGGTTTGATCGTATCGAGAATATAAAAATAACATCTAACGGACACTCGAAAGAACACCCGCCATTGAGATCGCTTCCAGGATGTGAAGATTCTCAATATCTTCAAAAAGTAGTCTTGCACACAAGCAAAGTAGTGGCCAGATACCATGCAGATAGATGTTACGCTATGGGATTGGCCGAAGAAAAAGAACTTGTGACCGGACAAGTAGAGCAAACTTATATGGCTTATTCTCTAGAACCTTTAGCCAGATGGGTCCTGGCAAATGCTGACACAACGACAGTAATTAGTCCTATTGAAGTAAAAGATATTATAAAACTAATCGTTAAAAATTTAGACTTATGAAAATTAACAGTACAGAGATTAAAAACCTGGAACCAATCAAAACGATTGCATTTTCTCATGTTGGAGATTATACCCGTATTGAGAAGACATTTGAAAAACTCGCAGCATGGGCAGAGGCAAATAACCTATGGGCAGCTTCTCCGAGAGTAGCGGGCGTCTACCATGATGATCCCTCCAATACACCGATCGAAGAACTACGCTCCGAGGCTTGCCTGGAAGATATTTCAGGGATTGAACCCGGTGAAGGTATGCATTGCTACACGATAAGCGGAGGTAAATACTTTGTGATGCAATTTGAATTAACCATGTCAGAGTATGTTGAAGCTTGGAATAAAGCATATGCTGCATTTAACGAAAAAGGATATGAATATGATATGCGAGATCATTACGAGCTTTATGGTATTTGTACCGAAGAGCCTCAGGATGCTGATACTCCTTGGAAGGTAGATTTATGCATCCCGATGAAATAGTCTTAACTACATTATAATATGAAAATAGCTGTGTAAAATAGGCTGCGCAGCTATTTTTATAAATCTTTCAGTATATGAAAACCCTGAAACCATTGGTAGACAAGAACTACTTATTACAGAAATTTGAAGGAAAAGGAGGCTGGACTTTCGCTGAAATCCCTGAAATCCCAATGCCTAAAACATCTTTCGGAATGCTGAAAGTAAAGGGAAAGATAGATAATTACGAGTTTTCCGATGTCCGTTTACTTCCTCTTGGAAATGGCCATTTATTTATGGCTGTTAATTTACAATTAAGAAGAATGATAGACAAGCATGCCGGCGACACCGTACATATCGTTATTTATAACGATGATCTGCCAACCATGATTCCCGAAGAACTAGCTCTGTGCATGAATTTCGAGGATGGAGTCATGGATAAGTTCCAATTCTATAGCGATGGCGAAAAAAAGGCGTTTATCAATTGGATCTATTCAGCCAAGACCGAACAGACTAAAATAGACCGGATAGCCAAAACCATAATGATGATCCAAAACAATGAAAAGTTCAGCAATAAGATAAAGCGAGATTAGTTCCTTAGAAAGCTTTCAGGCTCAGGTCAATATTCGGAGCAGCATATATTATCGCTCCCGAAGAGATATAGTCCACACCCGTTTCGGCTATTGCATGCACTGATTCTTTCGTGATTCCGCCCGATGCCTCTACCTTAACTGCACCATCAATGAGCTGTACCGCCGCTGCCATTTCAAACAGGGACATATTATCTAGCATGATCACATCCACTGCGTTTGTAGCCAACGCTTCTTTCACTTCTTTAAGATTACGGGTCTCCACTTCTATTTGCAGATCTTTTCCTATCTCTTTCAAATATTTTACTGTAGCTTCCACGGCTTTGGTTATACTTCCGGCATAATCATTATGATTATCTTTCAGCATTATCATATCAAAAAGCCCGTAACGATGATTCTTTCCCCCGCCGATATACACTGCCCATTTTTCGCACATACGGAAGATAGGAGATGTTTTGCGGGTATCGAGTATGCGGGTATTGGTATCGGCCAATAGTTCCACCATTTCGTGCGTATAAGTCGCTATGCCACTCATGCGTTGCATACAGTTGAGTACCAGTCGTTCCATTGTAAGGATAGAACGTGCCGAACCGGATACAATGAAAGCAATATCACCTTCTTTCACACTATCCCCGTCATTTTTATATACTTCTATTTCCAGGGTTTTATCATAATAATGAAATATCTCCTGAGCAAGGTCTACTCCAGCCAGAATACAGTCATGCTTGATTAGTAGTCGTGCTCTCTGCTTCAATCCGGCAGGAACACTGGCTAAAGTAGAGTGGTCACCGTCACCGATATCCTCTTTTATAGCTTCATCTATAAAATGATATAGTCTTTCATCCGTTACATAAGGTGGTCTATTCATTTCTTATCCAAATCTTTATTATAAAATGTGCCTCTATTTTCTGTTTGTTCCATACTTTGGGTTATTATCAGAAAGGCGACACTTACCAGATTACGTAGTTCTGATAACTGAGGTGACAATATGGAAAAGTTATATATTTCTTTCACCGACCTGTATATCTCTTCCTCTTTCTGTTTTGCCAACTTTAGGCGTCTGTTACTGCGAACTATGCCCACAAGGTCACTCATTAATGTCTGTAGTTCTTTGCGCAGATAATTCAGTAATACCATTTCCTCATTTACCTTCATTCCTTCCTGATCCCATTCCGGTATTTTATGAAGTTGTTCATAGTTAAAGTTGTCCTCTCCGAGCCGTTCCAGCGTTTTTACGGCTGCACGATGTCCAAAAACCAATGCCTCGAGCAGGGAATTTGAAGCCAAACGGTTTGCCCCGTGCAATCCCGTATTGGAACATTCGCCTACAGCAAACATATTTTTAATTGTGCTTTGTCCGAATAAGTCTACGTCTATACCTCCGCACAGATAATGACTGGCCGGGACAACAGGTATCAAATCTCTGAACATATCCAGTCCGGCATCTTTACACTGTTTGTAAATATTGGGGAAATGTTCCATAAACTTACGCTGGTCGAGATGACGGCAATCGAGACATACATAATCATCTCCCCGCAACTTCATTTCGCTATCGATAGCACGGGCCACAATATCGCGTGAGGCAAGCTCTTCCCGGTCATCGTATTTGTGCATAAAGAGTTCTCCCGATGCTGTACACAGCTTTGCCCCGAATCCTCTTACAGCTTCCGAAATTAACGGTAACTGTCCGGTAGTAAGGCTATAAAACGCTGTAGGATGAAACTGGATGAACTGCATATTGCTGATCCTGGCCTTTGCCCTGTGCGCCAGACCTATGCCATCACCCGTAGCGATTATCGGATTGGTTGTATTCTTGTATACATGCCCGCAACCACCTGTTGCCATAAGCGTTATTTTGGCCGACATCTTCTTTATGCGTTGCGTCTTCAGATCGAGGACGTAAGCCCCATAACAATTCAGGTTATATTTATCGAATGATTCGCCAGGTATATGATGTTCCGTAATAAGGTCAATCACATAGTGATGATTGAGTAGTTCCACATTCGGCAGCCGCTCTATGGCTTTCAATAAGGCCCTCTCTATTTCTGCTCCCGTAATATCTTTATAATGCACTACACGGTTTTCCGTATGGCCGCCTTCACGTCCCAGATCGTATGTCTGAAACTCATTCTTATCGAAGTTAGCCCCCCACTCCACTATTTCGCGGATACGCTCAGGGCCTTCTGTTACCACTGCTTCCACAGCTTCTCTCTTGCATAATCCGTCTCCGGCACGCAGGGTATCTTCAATATGTTTTTCGAAACTGTCTTTTGTGAAGTCTGTTACTACAGCTACACCTCCCTGGGCATACTTTGTATTCGACTCTTCATCATCCGATTTGGTTATAACCGCAACTTTGGCATCGGGTTTCTGCTGCGCTATTTTCATCGCATAAGAAAGTCCGGATATGCCTGAGCCGATTACAAGAACATCTGTATAAATCATTCTATAAATTAAAAAATTATGAATGAAGAATGAAGAATTATGAATTACTAAGCATCTGTGCCATTTTTCATTCTTAATTCTTAATTCTTAATTTCCTATTATCTATTTAATTGCTTTCGAAAGTTCCAGCATCTTATTTATCGGACGCAGTGCTTTAATGCGTATTTCTTCATCCATCAGGATTTCAGGAAGTTCGTATTTCATACACAAATACAATTTTTCCATTGTATTCAGTTTCATAAAATGACATTCACTGCAATTACATTTATCATCGATAGTAAGTGCCGGAATAAGTTTTTTCCCGGGTGCCCGTTTACGCATTTCATGCAATATACCTTCTTCAGTGGCTACTATAAATTCCTCTGCCGCATCATTTACTACATAATTAAGTAGATTTGCGGTAGAACCGATATAATGTGCTACCTGCAACACAGGTTTCTGAGCTTCAGGGTGTGCTATTAACTTCGCCTTCGGATGATTGAGCATTTGCTCTGCTATGCGTTCCAAAGAAAATGCTTCGTGGACAATGCAGGCACCATCCCAAAGTATCATATTACGGCCTGTCACCTGATTGATATATCGTCCCAGATTCTTATCTGGAGCAAATATTATTTTTTGCTCTTCAGGCAGCGAATTTATAATATGTTCGGCATTGGATGAAGTTACTATGATGTCACTTTCGGCTTTTACTCCCGAATCACAGTTGATATAGCTTACCACAATAGCCCCGGGATGCTTCTTTTTTAACTCCCTTAAGCCTTCGCCCGAACAGGAATCTGCTAATGAACACCCGGCCAGTAAATCGGGCAATACGACTTTCTTGGCCGGATTAAGTATTTTAGCTGTTTCTGCCATGAAATGAACACCACAGAAAACAATCATATCGGCATCCGTCTTCTCGGCTGCACGTGCCAGTTGCAGGCTGTCGCCAAGAAAATCGGCTATATCCTGAATATCACCTGTCTGATAATAATGTGCGAGAATTATAGCATTCTTCTCTTTGCGCATACGGTTGATCTCTTCTATCAGGTCTATTCCTTTTGGTATTTCCATACTCAGATAGCCTTTTACTGGTAGTAATTCAACCGCTTTATCGAATGTTGTCATATCTTTTGTGAAATAGAATTACTCGTTTTTTTAGTAAATAAGTATTGTAAAACATTTATCATTAAGCTCTTCAACTATAGCTGCTTCAAATCTGCTTTAGTTTTAAGTTTCGCAAACAAAAATACTTATAAAAACTGATTTATCCGAAATTCGAATGTATAAATGAAAGGCCTATATCTTAGCACCCATTACTATTACTCTCAGAAAGTAACATCTCAAGCATTGACACAATTAAATTTTAACTAAATATCAACTGAACCCCTCATTTAATTAACCTTTGTTTTCAATATATAGTCAAAAGGTAACAGATGTAACAGTTTTTCTAACTTTTCTGTTTGTTACTTTTTTCGTTATCAAAACACCACAATAAAATTCCGGCATAATCATTTCAAAGAATCTTCAGCATATAGCTTCTATGTATAGATAAACAAAAAGAAATATCATAAATCATTCTGCGGTTTATTATAGAGATTAAATAGTTGTATTTAAACGTTGGATTACAGTAGTCGTTTTTTTTCTACGCGCAATCAGAGATTGCTTGTGTTCCTTTTGGCCAAAGCCCCAAAAGGAACCAAAAATGCTTTGACGCCCGCTTTGAAGGCCGACCCATAACGGACTTAAAGGCTAAACGAAAAAACTCGCTCTCAATAGAGCAAAATACGGTAGCTGCTATACCAGGTTGATAATCCGGCTAAAGATGATTCTTCATTATTTTGCTCCACCGAAGCTGCGGTTTTGGGTCGCCGAGAAACCAAGCGCTAGCCTTTTGCTTACTTTTGGGCAATGCCAAAATGAACGTTTAAGCGAAACGAAGTGGAGCTAAAAAAAATCCAGCAATTTTATACGACAACAATAATCTCAGCTACAGATTGAAATGATTACTTATTATAACAAAAGAAGCTGCCCCACCGGGACAGCTTCTTTCTATTATCTAGGCTTATTAGTATTAAGCTTTTCCTGCACTGCCAAGCACTGCTTCAATTTTATGCTTGTATAGTTTCTTCATGTTATCGCGAGCTGGTCCAAGATATTTACGAGGATCGAATTCGCCCGGTTTAGTAGCAAATACTTCACGTACCGCAGCAGTCATTGCAAGACGGCTGTCAGAGTCGATATTGATTTTGCACACTGCTGATTTTGCAGCTTTACGAAGTTGTTCTTCAGGAATACCGATTGCATCTTTTAGTGCGCCACCGTATTTGTTAATAGTTTCAACTTCCTCCTGTGGTACAGAAGATGCTCCGTGAAGTACGATAGGGAATCCCGGAAGTTCTTTTTCACATCCTTCCAACACGTCGAAACGCAATGGAGGCGGAACAAGGTGACCGTTAGCATCTCTTGTACATTGTTCCGGAGTAAATTTGTTTGCTCCGTGAGAAGTACCGATAGAAATAGCCAAAGAATCACATCCTGTTTTTGTAACGAAATCCACTACTTCTTCAGGTTTTGTATAAGTGTGGTGTTCTGCAGACACTTCGTCTTCTACACCTGCCAATACACCTAGTTCACCTTCAACTGTCACATCGAACTGATGAGCATATTCCACTACTTTTTTAGTAAGAGCTACATTTTCATCATATGGAAGGTGAGAACCGTCGATCATCACAGAAGAGAATCCTGAATCGATACAGTCTTTACAAGTTTCGAAAGTATCGCCATGGTCTAAGTGAAGTACGATTTGCGGTTTTTCCCAACCTAAGCTTTTTGCATATTCTACAGCACCTTGAAGCATATAACGCAACAAGATAGGGTTTGCATATTGACGGGCACCTTTAGATGCCTGTACGATAACCGGTGACTTTGTTTCAGCAGCAGCCTGAACGATAGCCTGCAACTGCTCCATGTTGTTAACATTGAACGCAGGAATTGCATATCCGCCTTTTACTGCTTTAGCAAACATTTCTTTAGTGTTTACTAATCCCAAGTCTTTGTAACTTACCATTGTTTTTGAATTTTTTATTTATAATAATTATGAATAGAATAAATCCTTTAATCGTTACAAAAGTAACAAATTTATACGATATTAAGTGCCTAAAAAAGATAAAATAACCTAATCCGCATTATTTCCACAATGGGCTTGGATACTCTCCTTTTTCTACCAGCTTTTGTAATTTCTCCACTACTCCCGCCCTGTCTTCGGCATATGTAACACCAAACCATTTAGAAGGAGTATCCAAAACTTTCACATCGGCTGTTTTATTTATTATAAGGTGGTCTACCATCAAGGGGATAAAGTATTCAGCCTTGTGATTACCTGCATTTTGTTCAAGGAATTTGATAAAGTATTTTTCAGAATGCTCGAAATAATCAGGTGTGAATCCCCACATATTCATCGATACCGGAGCATTTTCCGGAATCTCGAACCAGTAATTTTCAGCATCTTTATATTGTATCTTTCCATCTTTGCGTTCGATATGCGTACGTTCAACTACACTTTTCAGAAAATGATTATCATCTGTTTCACAAACACCTCTGGCTACTGCCCCGCTTTCAGACAAAGTATTACTCAAACGATAGCCTACCATGCAATAATGGTTTTCGGTACCGTTCATTTTATTTAATTGCTCAGCCAGGATAGCGTAGCTCTCACGGCCGTAAAAATCGTCGGCATTGATAACCGCAAATGGTTCTTTGATAACGTCTTTAGCCATCATTACGGCATGATTTGTCCCCCATGGTTTTTGTCTGTCGGGATGTAGTTCAAATCCTTCTGGCAGATTATCCAGTTCCTGATAAACTACTTCTACCGGAATATGGTTTTCATATTTGGAAACGATTTTTTCACGGAAGTCCTTATCAAATGATTTACGGATAACAAAAACAACTTTTCCGAACCCTGCTCTAAGGGCGTCATAAATGGAATAATCCATGATCGTTTCACCGTTAGGTCCAAGCCCGTCCATTTGTTTAAGACTGCCATAGCGGCTTCCCATACCGGCAGCTAGTACATACAAAGTAGGTTTCATAATAAATATTTTTCAGTTAAATTTTTGAAGTCACAAAGATAAACTTTTAAGGCTTAAATCTGATAAATTTCTACAATTATTGAACTTTCATCTATCAAAAAGGTAAATTTATAGCTTTCAACATCGTACTATCTTTTGCTGTCCATCTGTTATCGACGAGTATATAATCTATAGTAAAACGGAGTGTTTTTATTGCTTTCAAAACGCTTGTTGTAGTATCGACATCTACAATTTCTCCCTCTTCATACTTGTATTTAAATTTCACTCCGTCTAATGTTAATTCCATTTCAGTGGTGGTTAACCACAAATACGGAAAGTCACCAAAGCCGGATGACCATGTGTATTCAGCAATAGGATTCTCCGGCACTTTTTTCAGGTCTCTAAAAAGATGAATATCTGCAGCGCAATATCCGCTACCTGTACCACATGACCGAATATAATAGTATTCGCCAACTTTTTTGAACCCATCGAATTGTCCCTGCCAGCAACAATTATAATTGCCGGATGGAAATGTCTTTCGGGCAATCGTTTTATTTATTATATCTACCTGAAGTACCATATTATCAGGAAAAGAACATGCTTTGTTATCGACATACACCATATAGCGTCCCACATGTTTGTCCTTATAATACTTAGCCATTACTTCACTTTCTTTCACTTCATCTCAACGAGTAAAGTCAATGTACGATGATTCGGAACGTATAACACCGTTCCCTCCCGCAAGTTTAATTAATTCCAATGCGTCCAGCTTCTTCAAGTAGCCGCTTTCTCCTTTGAAAGTACCTGTCCATATATTCTTTTCTACCGGGTATACCCAGTTCGTATAATAAATAGAATCGTTCATGTATTTAGATATCGCACTATCCAATTGGCTTATAAACATATCATCCTCAGATACCGATTGCCCGCCTCTGGTACAAGATAAAAGGAATATACAAAGAAAAACTATATGGAATATATATCTCATATTGCTTTATATTTAGACAACCAGTTTTTTATAGATTTGAATATATAATGTTAAAATTTCAGGTTAAAAATACATATAATTCTCGACAATAATATAAGCCTGTTTACTTTTCAACATCATATCAAATTTTAATATTATTTGATACAAATCTGTCATCTTAAATGCTTTCCTTTGTAATAAGATGAATGATAATGTACTCGAAAAACTAAAAGTATTGGCAGAGTCAGCGAAGTACGATGTTTCCTGCTCTTCCAGTGGTACTGTCCGTAAAAACAAAGCGGGCGGGCTGGGAAATACTGTCGGCGGAATGGGTATTTGTCATAGTTTTACAGAAGATGGACGATGTGTTTCCCTGCTTAAAATCATGCTTACAAACTTTTGCATCTATGATTGTGCATACTGCATAAACCGCAGAACAAACGACATTCGCCGGGCAACGTTTACCGTACAGGAATTGGTGGAACTCACCATCGAATTCTACCGTCGCAATTACATAGAGGGGCTTTTCCTTAGTTCGGGTGTCATCAATAATCCCGACTATACAATGGAGCGTATGGTGCGGGTAGTCAAAGACCTGCGCACGGTATACCGCTTCAACGGGTACATACATATGAAAAGTATTCCCGGAGCGAGTCAGGAACTGATAAGTGAAGCCGGACTTTATGCAGATCGTATGAGTGTGAATCTGGAAATACCCACCGAAGCGAACCTGAAACTGCTGGCTCCCGAAAAAGATCACCGCAGCGTATATAAACCGATGCGCTATATACAGATAGGTATGCAGCAGAGTATCGAAGACCGTCGCAAATTCCGTTCTGCACCCCGTTTTGTTCCGGC
Organism: Dysgonomonas sp. GY75; assembly: GCF_015234155.1. Classification (NCBI taxonomy): domain Bacteria; kingdom Pseudomonadati; phylum Bacteroidota; class Bacteroidia; order Bacteroidales; family Dysgonomonadaceae; genus Dysgonomonas; species Dysgonomonas sp. GY75. The sequence goes on along the minus strand of NZ_JADCLQ010000067.1, from coordinate 11,172 downwards.
AGGACAAAGCACACAGATGATTGTGGGTGCCACAAACGAAAAGGATAAGGACATTCTACGGGTATCGTCGATCCTCTATCAGCAAACGCAGATGCGGAGGGTTTATTATTCGGGGTTCATTCCGGTGAATAGTTATGACAACCGTTTACCTGCCCTGAAACAAGCTCCCCTAGTGAGAGAAAACCGTCTCTATCAGGCTGACTGGCTTATGCGGTTTTATCAATACCGTGCCGATGAAATTGTAGATGATGCTTATCCCGACCTCGACTTAGAAATCGATCCAAAACTGGCTTGGGCGCTCCGGCATCCCGAAGCATTCCCGATAGATATAAATAAGGCGGATTATGCAATGATTCTCCGTGTGCCGGGTATCGGTGTAAAGTCTGCGCAATTTATTGTGATGTCGCGCAGGCATGGCCGGATAAATGCATCGCAACTGAAAAAGATAGGTGTGGTAATGAAGAAGGCACAATATTTTATTACATGCAACGAACTGCCAATGTACACTGTCAATGAAGCAACCCCGGAATATGTTCGCAAAATTCTTACAGAACCGAAGAAAAAGAAAATAGACGACAAACAGCTATCAATCCTTTTCCCCGATTAAGAGCCTGAATCCTTAATTATTCATTCTTAATTCCTTATTAAAACATTGCTTGTCTTTTTTTACGATAAAACATTTGAAGGTTTACTTACCGCAATCTTCGACGCTTATAGCCGGAAAACTTTTCCCGACAGACTATTAGGTGAAGGAGAGATTGCACCTATGTTTATGGAAGACAGTCATACCATAACCACTCAGGAAGATAAAGCTACCCGGGTATGGACTTCCCTTCAAAATAAACTAAGTAAAGGAGCGCAGAATATGGTGACATATGCATGGTTATCGGAAGAAGAAGGAAGTGACGAACTACTGTTCCGGTTTATCAGGAAATCATTTGACAGTAAAATATCTATCGAAACCAATTTTGGGGATGAGGATGTACTCAAACTGCACCAACTGGCCAGAAAGGTTTCCCATGAGGAATTATATATAAAACAATTCGTACGCTTTCAGAAAGCAGCCGATGATATTTTCTTCTCGGCTATATCACCCCGTCATAATGCACTGCCTCTGGCGATAGAACATTTCAGGGACCGTTTTTCGGACCAGAAATGGGTTATTTATGATCTAAAGCGCAGATATGGCTTTTACTACGATCTGCACACAGTAGTGGAAATGACTCTCGATAACGATGAACATCTGCTGAGCGGTAAATTAGATGAGAACCTGATGGCAGAAGACGAGAAGATGTTTCAGGAATTATGGAAAGGATACTTCAAATCGATGACAATAAAAGAGCGGATCAACCTGAAACTGCAACGTCAGCATATGCCAAAACGCTTTTGGAAATATCTGACCGAGAAACAATGATTCTCACATCCGTAAATCCAATTTCAAAGCGCTCAGGATGTAGAATACTCCTTTAAAATCAATTATCAGCATCCATATACTTCAAAAGCTGACCACTGATTTGCATCAGGGAAATTTCACACAGCTTTGTATTAAATTCAGCTTGCACGAGACGTTCTTCCGCTTCCAGTAAACTGTTTTGCGCCTCCCGGAGTTCTATACCCGACAGGTCACCAAGTTTATAGCGTTCTATCGCTATTTCGTGGTTTTCACGGGCAGTTTCCACATTCTCCTTTTCCAGATTGGTCAACTCTATATTGTTACGGTAAGCCATCCACATATTGGCCAGATCAGCTTTCAGCGACAGAGTGGTTTGTTCATATTCCAGTTGCCTGTTTTCTATTTCGATTTTGGCATTTCGTTGTTTTCTCTTACGGTTGAAACCACTGAATAAGTTAAGCCCTACTGTAAATCCATAATTAAGTCCCAATGTGCGCTGATTATCTATGGTTCCTGTATTGTAAATATTCTTTGTGATGCCATATCCTGCATTGAACTTCAGATATGGATAATTCTCACTCTGGACAGTCTTCAGATCCAATACACTTAGTTTCTTATTTTTGTCGGATAACAGCAAGAATGTATTGTTAGAAAGCATACCCTGCATTATATCGTTCTGGTCGAGAAACTCGTTGTATATAATAACCGAATCCTTAGTTTCTATCATCTGGTCTATCTTCTTCTGAGCCATCAGCTTATTCAGCAATACACGGGACGTGTACAGCACTTCATATTGCTTGATTAACTGTGAACTGTCACTGTTGAAGTCTACACGCGCCTGCTGCATATCCAGCCGTGAACCTGCTCCTATTTCATAACGGGCTTCTACTATCCGCAAGCGCTCTTTCGATAATTTCACTGCCGATTTCAGGTTTTTCAGGCGGATGGTTTGCTGTATATAATTATAATATTCGGAAGTAATATCTGCGATAAAGGTTTCGATAGTAAGCTGTGTATCCAGTTTACCCATTTGCTGCAACTCTTTCAGCCGGTTGTAATTTGTCTGTATATTAAATCCGTCAAAGATAGTCCAGTTAAGGTTTATACCTGCGTTGAGATTCTGATTATTCACTCCGTTGCTTGTGTTCGTCTCTCCCGACTCCAGTTTCTGCTTTACATTATTCGATGTACCCGAGTAGCCGCTTGTAAGATCTACCGTGGGTAAATATCCGGCATTGCCGATAGTCATATTATTATCGGATACTTGCTCATTATTTCTCGATATACGAATGTCATAGTTATTCATTAATCCCTCCTGTATACACCTGCTCAGGTCATAAATATTTTGAGCTTGAGATACGGTAGGTAATATAAATAACAGTAATATAGCGAATAAATATTTTTTCATATAATATTGTGATATAATACATTAACCATTAACAGCAATCTTTGCGTCTTCTTTTTCTTTCTTCTTTCCTCTATCTGTCGAAATATACAAATACATGGCAGGTACAATAAATATTGTTAGCAAGGTAGATACCATCATCCCACCGATAACAGCCACTCCCATTGCCATACGTCCGTTTGCACCTTCAGCACTTGCAAATACAAGAGGCAACAGCCCCAGCACGGTACAGAAACTTGTCATAAGGATTGGACGCAGACGCTGTACTGACGCACCCTGTATGGCTTCAAGCTTACTCATTCCGGCTTCCTGCCGCTGGTTGGCAAATTCAACGATAAGAATACCATTTTTGGCTACCAGACCAATGAGCATGATAATCCCGATCTGGCTGAAAATATTCATCGAGATGTCTTTTATGTACATAAACAGCAACGCCCCTGCAATAGCCAACGGAACGGTAAGCATGATAACGAACGGATCTTTGAAACTTTCGAACTGCGCGGCCAAAATAAGGAATATAAGCAATATAGCCAGTACGAATGCAAACATCAGACTGGATGAGCTTTCCCTGAAATCTTTCGAGTCTCCGGCCAATGCTGTACGGAAAGTATCATCGAGTGTTTCTTTGGCTATGCGGTCCATTTCGTTGAGTCCGGCACCTATAGTCACACCCGGAGAGAGTCCGGCGGATATTGTAGCCGAGTTGAAGCGATTGTAACGATAAAGCTGCGGAGGAGCCACGCTTTCTTCCAATTTTACCAGATTACCTAACTGAATCATACTACCCGTAAGATTTTTAAGGTATATCGATTTCAAATCGACCGGTGTATTCCGTTGCTGACGGTTTATCTCACCTAGTATCTGGTATTGTTTTCCGTTCATGTAGAAATAGCCCATACGCTGCCCGCTGAGCGCATACTGGAGTGTTTGCCCGATATCTCTCGTGCTGACACCCAATACGGCGGCCTTATTGCGGTCGATGATTATCCGCGTTTCAGGCTTGGTGAATTTGAGGTTTACATCTGCCATTTGGAATAAGGGACTTTCCTGTACCTTCTGCATAAACAGCGGGATAAATTCCTCCAGTTTAGCAATATTAGGCGCCTGCAACACATATTGTATAGGCATACTGGAACGCCGTCCTCCGAATGTAGATTGCTGCTGAACAAAGGTACGGGCCCCCGTTTCCTTTCTTACAGCTTTGGAGAGTTCATCAGCTATTTGCATCTGGCTCCTGTCCCTTTCTTTAATACCGGATAAATTGAGGTTCACGTTACCTCCCCCGGTCCATACACGCATCGTATTTATGAGTCTTTCGGGAGCTACAGAATCGGCTATGACTGCTATTTTTTCGGTATAATTCCTCATATATTCATAAGTAGAACCTTCAGGCCCGCTGGTTCTGATTGTTATCTGTGAGCGGTCTTCCAACGGTGCCATTTCGGACGGGATAACCTTCATCAGATATACAATTGACACCAATGTAATGATAATAATAGGCCATATGATCACTTTTATGCTCAAAAACTTATGCAGGGCGTTATGATATCCGTTCATCAATCCGTTGAAAAACGGCTCTGTCTTTCTATAAAACCAATTAGGCTTTTCTTCTTTTTTCAACAATTTGGTAGAGAGCATCGGGGTAAATGTCAGGGCTACAAAGGCGGAAATGAGCACGGCTCCGGCAATTACGAAGCTAAATTCGCGGAAAAGCCGCCCTGTCATTCCTTCAAGGAATACGATAGGGAAAAATACAGCTACTACGCTAACAGTAGTTGATATCACAGCAAAGAATATTTCTTTCGAGCCTTCTATCCCAGCCTCTTTAGGAGACATTCCTTCTTCTATTTTCAGATATATGTTCTCCGTGACCACAATGGCATCGTCGACCACCAGCCCCACAGCAAGTACCACAGCAAGCATGGATAGCACATTAATGGAGAATCCGGCTACATACATTACAAAAAACGCACCTACCAGCGATACGGGTATTACCACGCATGGCACAAGAGTTACACGCCAGTCGCGCAGGAAGAGAAAGATTATGATAACCACAAGAGCAAAGGCAATATATACGGTTTCTTCCACTTCGGCTATCGATGCGCGTATAAATTTAGTATTATCAAAAGCCACATCGATAAATACATCTTCGGGCAGGTCTTTTCTCAGTTGTTCGAGACGTATCATTGCTTCGTCCGATATTTCTATCTGATTTGCACCCGGTTGAGGAATGATGACGGTACTTACGGCCGGTACCCCATTACGGCGCATGAGACTGCGCTGATCTTCCGTGCCCAGTTCGGCTGTACCTACATCTTTGAAACGTACCACATTAAAATTATCTTCTTTGATAATCATATTGTTAAATTCTTCCGGTGTCTGCATCAGACCTAATGTGCGGATAGTAAGCTCCAAGGCATCACCTTCTATACTACCCGAAGGCAGTTCCACGTTTTCACGATCGACGGCATTTTTTACATCCATAGGAGTAATACCATACGCGGCCATTTTTACAGGATCGAGCCAAAGACGCATCGAGTAGCGGTTTTGCCCCCATATTTCCACAGCACTCACGTTTGGTATTGTCTGTAAACGTTCTTTTACTGTCAGTTCTGCTATTTCACTAAGTTCCAGCAAAGAACGTTTTTCACTCTGAATACTGATCTGAATAATCGGATTGGCGTCGGCATCTGCCTTCGATACAGTAGGCGGATCGCAATCACGGGGCAGATATCGCTGCGCACGTGATACTTTGTCTCGCACATCATTCGCTGCTGTCTCCAAATCCACCGAAAGTTCAAACTCCACCGTTATACGGCACGAGCCCTGACTACTACTACTGGTCAGTGACCTGATGCCAGGGATACCATTAATGTTCTGTTCAAGTGGTTCGGTTATCTGGTTCTCTATAATTTCAGCGTTTGCACCGGGATAGGTAACGTTAACCGAGATAATGGGATTGTCTATATTGGGATATTCACGTACGCCCAAATATGTATATCCAATCATACCCAACAGGAATATGACCAATACAAATACTGTTGCCAGCACCGGGCGTTTAATACTTATTTCGGATATTGTCATCAGTTATTGATTTCTGATTTCAGGATTTCCAATATCAAGATTTATTTAAATTATAAAATCTAAGAATTTGAAATCTTGAAATTATATTTAATTATTGTCCACAAAATTATCTATTGTCACAGGTAGTCCGTCTCTCAATTGCATCACTCCCGTAACAAGCAAAGTGTCGCCTACGCTCAAGCCATTGAGTACCTGAACCGAAGCTGCTGTCCGCATTCCTTTTTTCAATGTTACCTGATGAGCCTTTCCTTCTTTATATATATAGGCTATATCGCGCCCCATTTCTGCAATAGTGGATAAACTGGGAACAACGATGGTATTCTTTATTTCCTGTAGTCTTATTTCTATATTTGTAGATAAACCCGGTTTGAGGCGTCCGCCTACATTGGGATATAAAGCACGTGCTTTTAGTGTCAGTGTGACTTTGTCGAGATTCGACTCCACCGCATATACAGTGGCCCCGTATGTACTGAGGTCGTTGTCGAATGTAAAAGTGATGGGTGTGCCGGCTTTTATATTGTTTACATAGGCTTCACCCACCGAGAACTCGACTTTCAGCGGTGATATTTTAGTAAGGCGCGTCACAATCGTGGACGGAGAGGCGTATGTACCTTCACTGACCAGACGTAAACCAACAATGCCATCGAATGGAGCACGGAGTTCGGTTTGTGCAATTCGTGATTCGGTAAGTTCGATATCAGCCATCAACTTATCCAGTTCCGTATTCACAGACTCATACGCTTCCTGGCTCACGGCATCTTTTGCCAACAGGGCTTTTTGACGGAACACACGGTCTTGTGCCAGAGGAACTTGCGCCTTCAGTTTTTTTAACTCGGCCTGTAGTGGTTTATCATTTACTTTAGCCAGTAATTGCCCTTTTCGCACATTGGATCCTTCATTGAAGTGTATTTCCGTGATTTTTCCTGAAGTTTCAAACGACAAATCTACTTCTTCGTCAGGTATAAGCAAGCCCTTTTCCCGAATCGTTTCGGTGAGATTATCCGGCTTCAATATCATCGCGTTTACATTCAAAGTATTCCGTAGCCTGTTTCCACCCGGACTACTGTCTTGTATAGTAGGGCTTATTTCTTCTCCAGGCGATACGATTTCCTTTATTTTAGGATAAAATGCCATTCCGGCAATAAGTAGCACAATGACAACGACAAGTGCTATTTTCGTTTTTCTATTCATAGTAAATATTCAATTTCATCTGTCGTTTTCTTCGCAATGTCATAATCAATGTAAATTTGCTTCTTCTCATTGCTTAATGAAAACGTTTTCTATTTCGGGCCTCTAAATTCTACTCTCGGAAAATGTGACGATAAGTAAATAAAAAGGTTTAATAGCGAAGCGTAATTTTAGTCTTTATTCACATTGGTAAACAAAAAATTACACAAAGGGTTTTCTCTGAAAAATATAAAAGCTCAATGAAGTTTTTCATTAAGCTTTTATTCTATGATTGTTAGAAGCTGTTTGAATTATACCGGAATAAATAAAAATAAACTTTTAACAACCTTTGCCAGCCTCTGTTTGGCCGTTTTAAGCATCTTTTTAACATTTTTCTCTTGGTTTAGCCCGCTAAACCCGCGATAAAAATGTTAAAAAGATGCTTAAATCAGCTCAAAACAGGCAGGCAATATAACTCAAACAGCTTCTTAAATGTATTTCATATTTAAAGCGCTCCGGCTATTTTTCCCAGAATAATATCCACTCCGGCTATCTTATCTCCATTTTCGGAAAATACACCTATTATATACTGGCCTTTCCAGACAGCAGGTATATCGCCATTATAGCGATCTTTTATTATCAGATTTCCCTCAACAAAGTCTAAAGGCTGTTTTGTAAAGGTAAAATATTTATTCAAAATATCTTTTGCCCCGTCTGCCGACTTAGCATCGACAACAAACGCCTGAAATGTTTTGTTATCTATCTTGTATTTAGCCGTATAAACCATATTGAGAAAAGTATGACCTATATAATTAGCTGTGACATATGTTTCGGTATGCGGAATCATATCTTCTTTAGGAAAAGCGTTTACAACAGGTGGATAACCAACTGTAGCATCGATATTTCCGGCCAAATGTGCAGCTATCGCTCTCATCGTTTCCGAAACATTTTCCTGTGCACTGCTCCACATTTTCACATATATATTGCCTGCAAAAAAGAAAATACCTGAATCGTCCCCCTGTGCTTCTCCCCCGATAGGAAAAAATGTCAGTTCGGACGAACGTTCCGATGCATACATTCCGAATGCATCTTCCGGGCTCGCATGACGGTATGCCTGTATAGAGATATAGTCGTCACCTTTGGTGTATTCCATTTGTGTCATTTCCCTGAAATTATTCTCCAAATATAAAGGCGCCGCACCGTTGATGCGGTCGAACAGGTTCTCAGGGCTGAAAACTTCAATTTTATCCGAAATAGTCCAACCTTCGGTTACAGGCAGCCATGATTTCAATTCGGCAGGCGTCTGGGCCGAAAGGGAATATACCGTACAGAAAAGGAAGACAATAATGCACTTTAAGATTTTCATATATTATCTCATAATTAAGTTAAGAATTCGTTGGGCACATTCATCACAGGTGTAATCGCCGCTATCTTTTGCGACACATTGAACCCCGATGGACAGTCTACAGCGCATGAGTTACAGCCGGAACAGACATTTTCTGCCAGATTTAGCTCTGTAAGCGTCTCCTTCGACAGTTGTGAATATTTATATCCGTAGGTGTACATATACGCACGCATAATGTCGGGGATAGGGAGATGTTCGGTACATTGAGCCACACATTTATTACATTGCTGGCAGAACATCATTTCCTTATCGCATAGGGCTGCCAGATATTCCTGTTCGCCCGATGTGAGTTCCGGACTTTGCGCAGCAGCAAGGCATTCATCGAACTCGTCATAATTGGAAAATCCGGGGATAGCCGTTGTTATGTGTTCGTTTTTCCATGCCCATTTCAGGCAAGCCTGAGCATTGATTTTTTTCTTGCCATCGGCATCCTCCACTCCACCTGTCATTGTTTTCATTGCCACTATACCGATACCGGCTTCGGCGGCACGTTTGACAGCGTCGTCCGTTTCTTTCAGGTTATTCAGCTTAAAATTATAACTGATGAGTAATACATCATATATTCCTGCCTTTATAGCTGCATCTATTAGTTCCGGTTTATGAGCGTGAGTGGAAAAACCTATAAAACGAGCTTTGCCTTCTTCTTTTATTTTACTGAGAGCTGCAATTATCCTCTCGTCCGAAACTTCTTCCACATCGCTGTAGGCATGTGCATAGAAGATATCCACATATTCCATTTTGAGGCGCTTGAGGCTTAGTTCCAGTTTAATATTCAGGTCTTGTTCAAAATCAGACTTCAATGGGTAGTCAATTTTAACTTTTGTCCCCAGAAAATAGCTTTCGCGCGGTTTACCTTCGAAGAAATTACCCAGCATCTCTTCGTTACGCCCATTCTGATAACCATGTGCCGTATCGAAATGAAAAATACCCGAATTATAAGCAGCTCTCACTACATTCGGATTATCGGCACGCATAACTCCCATACTCAAAATAGGTAGTTTAACACCTGTACGCCCCAATGTACGCAAAGGTATTTCATTCATTTTTACCTGTGTTGTCTTACTTAACGTAGACGCAGTAGTTCCGGGAACAATCAGGGCACCGGCACCCACTGTTGCCGAAAGCCAGAGGAAATCTCTTCTGTTAACACCTTTCTTTTCCATGTTTGTAGTTGAATATTTTAAGGTTTGAATATATGTGCCAGAATGTGTATCTTGTGATTAAATAGGTTATCGCAAATATAGCAATATTTTTTAAATCAAGACATTAGGGTATAATAAATATCAGGGTAAACCCGAAAATTATTTTTTTGAAAAAGTTTATCTATATAGTAAGCTATTAGCCTTTAGCTGTTAGCTTACAGCTCTTTGAAATATTGGAATAAGTGAAGAAACTGATATATGTGTAACCTTTGTTACTTTTTGGAAAAACTGTAGGGGCGGTATATCTTGTAACAAAGTTGTCAGATGTGTCAGGTTTTAACTAAACATGGTTAATAAACGTAAACAATATAATAAATTACGAGTTTTGTCGCTTCGCACCGCTAACGACTAGAAGCTATCAGCTAATAGTTGAAATATCTGTTACTTTTGTTACCTTTTAACAAGTAAGTATTGCAAAATATTTATTGAAACATTTTAACGTTCGTTTTTTTCTAACGCGCCAGCCGGCTTGTTTTTCATTTTGCCTTGATGCAAAACGAAACAAAAAATCAAGGCTGCATCCCTTCGGCGACCCAAAACCGCAGCTCCGGTGGGGCAAAATAATACGGAATCATCCATAGCCGGATTATCAGCCGTGTACAGCAGCTACCCTATTTTGCCCTACACCTCCGCTTTACAGATTGGGTACCCCGCCTGCGGAATGAGGCCGTTATCGCGATGCGGCGACAAGACAGTGTATCTTCATGCTTTAGCTCCACGTGCGTCAGCCCTCGCGCATTAGTGACGCAGGCGGGGTACCCAATCCGTTGCAGGCGGCGTAGAATCAAACGGGGCGATAGCCCGTGTGTTTGATTCAGACGGCAAAACGGTTTTGGGTCGCCGAGGAGCGGAGCGCTAGCCTTTTGGTTCGTTTTGGGCAATGCCAAAATGAACGTTTAAGCGAAACGAAGTGGAGCTGAAAAGAATAGAACATTAAAATCCAACTACTGATTCGCATTAATTATTCATTCTTAATTCTTAATTGTTTTCTGTGTTACCTTTGTTACTTTTTGGGAAAACTGTAGGGGCGAAACATCTTTCATCCGTTAGTCATTGTGGGCGAATGTTTATTCGCCCCTACAAAAGCCATAAAATCCGTTACTTCTGTTACTTTTTAACCAAATACAGTTAACAAATATATTAAAAATACACAAGATGAAAACAATGAAAAAACTGTCAGATGTGTCAGGTTTTAACCAAATATAGTCAATAAACGTAAATACGACAATAATGAGTGATGAGCTGAATTTTACACCTTAGCGTGAGAATACTCTTAAGAAACGCTATCGATAGGCACTAATCTAAAACCATACTTAGCGGCCTGTTTATCAACGTATTTAATTCTTCGTTCCTTGAAATAGTGATTATACTCGTCAAGAGGTAAAGGCGAAAACTCTTTTTTATCCCTGAGCATCCGGTAAAAAATAATTGCCAGCTTGCGAGCAGTCGCTTTTATGGCTGTTGGTGCACCGCTTTTGGCCTTGATGCGCCTGTAAAATTCACCTAACCAGTTATT
>NZ_JADCLQ010000066.1:0-55673 GCF_015234155.1 Dysgonomonas sp. GY75 | reverse complement strand
GATTCTTGTCTTGTTGACCAAGCAAAGGAATATTTGAAACTTTGACATTTTTAATACCGTTCTCGATAAGCAACGATTTGGTGATATCATTTATCAATGTACCTTTTCCGCAAAGCGATTCTTTTCGTTCAACAGATGTTGGTGTACCTGTATCTTCATCAATAAAATCTTCGTTCCAATAACGGTACTCTGACTGCATTAAATACCAGCCGTTGGCTTCTTCTACGGGTAATGTTTTCTTTTGTAATCCCATAATTTTAATATCCTGTTTTAGTAATTCTTAAATTTTCTCTTTCATAACTTAGTATAGAGCATAAAGCATCCACCTGATGAGTTGCAGCAGCGTTGAGTCGGTCTAACCAATCAACCAAGTATGCTTCTTCTTCTTCTTCGGCAATCGAATCTATCAATGTATTTTGCACCTTTGCTGACAAACATTGTTCTTTGGCTATATTGATGATTGTATTGCTTATTTCGGAAGCTTTCTTACGTCTCAGAGCTTTCTTTGCTTCTGCCAACATAAAAGCAGTACGGCTGATATATGGCATAATAGCACGGATACGTTCGAGTATTTCTTCTGGATTCTCGGAACATTCGATGTCGAGATAATCCTGTATTTGTTGAGCTTCTTCTTGGAGTGTCATAATTAATATTTTGAATTTTTAATTATTCAGGAAAATAATCCCATCCGATTTCCCATTCTTCGCCTTGACGATCCAACCAAAACAGATCAGGATCTACGGTATATCCATCTTCAAATAGAAATTCTCCAGATTTAAGAGTAATCCCATCCATTAAGATCATATACTTTCTTCCGAGCACCTTCTTTTTCGATAAAAGAATCTACCTTAGAGCCTGTTTCATTGTCATATACCGCCCAGAGGTTACCTCTTCGGCAATATGAGTATTTGCATTTTTCTTTTTGATCGTATGTAGACATAATTGTATTATTTTAAAATTCACTTGATTGATGAAGCATTATAAACTCATAGTTTAGACCGGCATTATTCAATACAAATGCCTGAACTTGCTGTTTACTTAAATGGGAATTGATACTACCGCGTTGATGCGCATATTCACCTCTAGCTGTTTTTTTCTCGGATAACATCATATACTTTATCCTCGTCATAATTACATTCAATAGCATATAGATCATAGTTCTTTGCCGTGATACCTTCTAATTTTCAAGGATATACATTGTTTTGTGAAAACGTCCTGCCGTGGTCACTTTTAAAAAGTGAATAGGCGTGTAAATCATTGATTTACACGCCTATTATTTTAGATACTTACATGACGCTCAGTATTGATATGATTCAGCCAGATAGGAGCAGCATCGTTGATGCTGGACCGTGTCAGCTTATAATTCGGCCGTATTGACGGATTTGCAGCTCAGTCCTATTATTTGTATAGAAAGTCTCTAAAACATACACAACGAATCCTGATGGGCTCCAAATTGCCATTGGCGGATACTTTAATTATTATATCTCCGACAAAGGTAGAGTTTGACAGTGATCCTGATAATTATAGCTTGTCGCTTTCATCAACTCGGAAGAGAGCTGTGAAAGGCAGATTCTGGAAACAACTGACGAAGATTTCTACGCGCTTTAGCTTTCTCTTGGAGCTTGATGTAATTTATCTATTAAATCCTTGTAGTTCTAGGCGTAGCCGGAACATATCATTTTTCCAACAATCCTGCCTTTATCATTATCGGCAGGATTGTTTATCTAATTTTCTTTTGGGCATAAGAGCCAATTCAAAATATTTTATTATTTCTGTTTTTTTAATATTTACCGATGAAAATAATTTTAACACTAACATTTGCAGTTTTACTTAATTCATGCATAGTCCTTGAATCTATGCTGGGTCTAGATAGGTGTAATTATACTGATTGTGATAGAAAATGTATTGACAATTGCGACTACTGTGTAATTCACTGCGATAAATTAATGTTCCTGAAGATTTCGATTCAAGAATAGGCAAGTCGATAGATAAACAAATAGACCTATACAAAGAACAAGAAAAGAAGCGTAATTAAAATATTAATTTCCTTTTTTTGTTAAATGATTATAGTGAAGTGGTAACAGTCCGAATATTTAAGAGGTTACTCATTATTATTTATCAGATTGTTGTCATTGAGTCCGTTTAAATTAATACTATCATGCATGTATAGGAAGTAGTGTATTTGAGAAATCACTTTTTTCTTAAATCTTTTCCTTCAAAGTTGCAAATAGCTTCTACCCAATCTTGTGGTACCGGCTTGGACTTATGCTGAATCAAGTCGTAAGTAACCATTGTTGACCGACAAAAACATTTTTCTTCCCCGGTACTAACATCAATAACACGTTGAGCCAGTTCAAAGCTTTTTGTACCAATAGCAGTTACCGCGGTTTGTGTTGCGATATGGTCGGTGCCAAATATCTGAGATTTAAACACTACATTGATTTCAACCACAACAATAGCTTCTTCTTCCCAATTCACATTCGGGCAAATAGTTTCAATGTAATTAGTTTTTCCCAAATCGTAGAAAGTAAAATAAACTGCATTATTGATATGTCCGAACCGATCAATGTCATTAGCTCTCAGTTGTAGTGGAATGGTATGCTTAAATGATATTTCATCCATAATATTCATCTTGTTTTTCTGCAAAGTTATGATATTATTATAAAATTGAACTCTCTTCAATAGCCTATGTTTAGGGAATTTTTAGAATGATACAAACTTACATTTATTAAAAAGATGTATCTTTGTCGGAGTTTTATATTATTGCACAAAGAAATAATCAATATATGTTGACATCTCTTTTAGAAAAATTGGGACGATATACGCTTCTGATGCAAAAGGTTTTTACCAGGCCGCAGAAGTGGAATGTGTTTTTTCGTCAGTTCTTTGCCGAAATGAGTAAGCTTGGAGTAAATTCCATCTGGATAGTTATCATTATCTCGTTCTTTATCGGAGCTGTAATCGTAGTACAGATTAAGTTGAATATAGATTCTCCTTTTATGCCACGATATACAGTGGGATATGTATCGCGTGAGATTCTGATTTTGGAATTCTCGTCCACTATCATGTGCCTTATACTAGCCGGAAAAGTAGGATCTAATATTGCCTCGGAAATAGGGACTATGCAGGTGACCGAACAGATAGACGCCCTTGAAATCATGGGAGTAAACTCCGCAAATTACATAATTCTTCCTAAAATCACAGCATTAATGGCTTTTATTCCTGTGTTGGTGGTATTAAGTATGGTGTTCGGTGTTATTGGCGGTTTTGCTGTTTGTATAATAGGACAGATAATGCCTGCCGATACATTTCAATATGGTTTGCAATCATTCTTTAAAGAGTTCTATGTATGGTATGCGATTGTAAAAACAATTGTGTTTGCTTTTATCATAGCATCTGTAGCGTCTTTTTATGGCTATGCTGCCAGAGGAGGTTCGCTGGATGTGGGTAAAGCCAGTACAGATTCTGTAGTTATGAGTAGTATACTTGTACTCGTGTCAGACTTGTTAATCACTCAATTGATGATGTCATGATAGAAGTAAAAAACTTAGATAAGTCGTTCGATGGGCGCGAAGTGCTGAAAGACATAAACATTGTATTTGAAGCAGGCAAAACAAATCTTATCATAGGGCGGAGTGGTTCGGGAAAAACCGTACTTCTCAAGAACTTAGTAGGTCTGATGCGCCCTACCAGCGGGCAGATTCTATATGATGGACGAGACCTTACAAAAATGAGAACGGCTGAAGTGAAAGCATTGCGTCAGGAAATGGGCATGATATTTCAGGGGTCCGCATTATTTGATTCCATGACAGTATTCGAAAATGTCAACTTTCCGTTGATGATGTTTTCTGATATGTCCAGAGCCGAACAGGCAAAGCGTACACAGTTTTGTCTCGAGAGGGTAAATCTGGCGGATTCGGGACATTTATATCCCTCCGAAATAAGTGGAGGAATGATGAAGCGTTCAGCTATTGCCCGAGCAATTGCTCTTAACCCGAAATATTTGTTTTGCGATGAGCCCAATTCAGGACTTGATCCCCAGACTTCATTGGTTATTGACGACCTGATACACGATATCACAAAAGAGTATAATATGACCACGATTATCAATACCCATGATATGAATTCGGTGATGGGAATCGGTGAACGGATCAATTATATCAAAGAGGGAAATCTGGAGTGGCAGGGGACCAGTGCCGATGTGATGTCTTCTACAAACGAAGATTTCAATGATTTTGTCTTTGCTTCGGATTTATTCAAGAAAGTCAAGGCCGCAGAAAACGAAGGTATAAAACTAACATAAAAATTGAGGAATTCGGAAATTAGTAAATTGAGACATAATGCTATTTACTAATTGATAAATAAGCCAATTTATTGGATCAATAAACTATGAAAATAATATCATACAACGTTAACGGTATACGTGCCGCTGTAAATAAAGGGTTATACGAATGGATGGAAAAAGAATCGCCGGATATACTCTGTTTGCAGGAGATAAAGGCGATGGAAGAACAGATCGATGTATTGACCATTCAATCATTGGGGTATCATTATTATTTTCATTCCGCCGAAAAAAAAGGATATAGCGGAGTCGGCATCCTGACAAAAAAGAAACCGGACTTTGTAAAATCAGGTATGGATATGCCTGTGTATGATAGGGAGGGGAGGGTACTACGTGCAGATTATGGTGATATGACAGTGATCTGTGTTTATATCCCTTCCGGAACAATGGGCGATATACGTCAGGATGTAAAAATGAAATTTCTCGCCGATTTCACCCATTTCATAAATGAACTCCGGAAAGAAAGACCTCAGATACTCATCTGTGGCGATTATAATATTTGTCACAAACCAATTGATATCAGCCACCCGGAGCGTCATACCAAAGATTCAGGGTTTTTGCCTGAGGAACGCCAATGGTTCGACGAATATATTGCTACAGGATTGATAGATACTTTCCGTGTATATGACGAAAGTCCCGATAAATACAGTTGGTGGAGCTACCGGGCCGGAGCCAGAGGAAAGAATCTGGGCTGGCGCATCGACTATCATATCATATCGGAAGAAGCCAGACCCCGCCTTAATGGAGCGGCAATATTGAGCGATATAGATTTTTCGGATCATTGCCCGATAGTGGTGGAGATGGATTTTTAGAATAAATAATCTGAATTATATCTTTAGAGATATAGATTTAATAAATAACTAATAGCTTGTCATAAACAAGCTATTTTGCTTTTTATTTATTAATTTTGTGTCCGGAAGTCTTTACGACTTGAACATATATTATTTCTTAGTGTTAAAATGGTTAGTAAACACTGGGATTATTATTTAAACAACATAAAATTTATAATGGCAAACTTATTAAACATAAAAGACTTGCACGCCAATGTTGAAGGCAAGGAAATACTGAAAGGATTAAACCTTGAAGTTAACGAAGGCGAAATTCATGCAATAATGGGACCTAACGGAGCAGGCAAAAGCACTTTGGCATCTGTACTTGTAGGTAACCCTAACTTTGAAGTAACAGAGGGAGAAATAGATTACAGAGGACACGACTTACTCGATATGGATCCGGAAGACAGGGCGCGTGAGGGTCTTTTCCTTAGCTTCCAGTATCCGGTGGAAATACCGGGTGTGAGTATGACTAATTTTATGCGTGCCTCTCTTAACGAAATTCGTAAGCACAGAGAACAAGAACCGATATCGGCTTCTGATTTTCTAAAAATGATAAAAGAAAAGAGAGAACTTGTAGAACTCGATAAGGATCTTGCCGGACGTTCGGTGAACGAAGGTTTTTCAGGAGGAGAGAAAAAACGTAACGAGATATTTCAGATGGCTATGCTTGAGCCGAAACTGGCAATCCTGGACGAAACCGATTCAGGGCTTGATATAGATGCACTCCGTATCGTTGCAGCCGGCGTAAACAAGCTGAGACGTAAAGATAACGCGACTGTGGTGATTACTCACTACCAACGCTTGCTGGACTATATCAAACCGGACTTTGTACATGTTCTTTACAAAGGACGTATTGTGAAAAGTGCCGGGGCTGAATTAGCTTTGGAGCTTGAAGAAAAAGGTTACGATTGGATTATTAAAGAATTTCAGGAATAATGATAGAGAATCAATATATAGACATATTCAATCAGTACAGGGATAAGATCGATGCTAAATCCGCGCCGGGGCTGAACAGCCAACGTGATAAAGCATTTGAAGCCTTTCAGAAGCAAGGTTTCCCTACAAAAAAGCTGGAGGATTACCTTTATCTGGATGTGGCGGCGGAGTTTATGCCCGATTTCGGGCTCAACTTGAACCGTGTTCCATTCCAGGGAAATCCATATGTGGCATTCAGGTGTGAGATTCCCAATATGACAACAAATTTGTATTTTGTACTGAACGATTTGTTTCATCAGGAACACAGGCCACACGTAGAATACCCTAAAGGTGTATTTGTAGGTAGCCTGAAGCAATTTGCAGAGGAGAAACCCGAAGTTTGCAGTAAATATTACGGACAAATAGCAGATGTGAATAACAATGGTATCATTGCATTCAATACTATGTTTGCTCAGGATGGACTGGCAATATATGTACCTAAAGGAGTGATTGTTGAGGAACCGATACAGTTAATTAATATACTGAAAAGTGAGTTTAATTATCTCGTAAATCGACGTATATTGATTATTGCTGAGGACGATGCTCAGGTAAAATTGCTTATTTGTGACCATACGGTAGACGAATCCCACTTCCTGGCTACTCAGGTAACCGAGATATACGCCGGACGGAATGCAGTCGTAGACTGTTACGACCTGGAAGAAAATTCGGATAAGGTGACCCGGCTGACAAATACATTTGTATTACAGGAGGGATCTTCAAACGTATTGGTGAACAATATGACATTGAATACAGGTGTGAGCCGTAACAATTACAATGTAAAGCTAAATGGTGAACATGCAGAAGCGTATGTATGTGGAATGGTTATTGCCGACAGGCAGCAATATGTAGATAACTTTGCATTCCTCGATCATGCTAAACCACACTGCACTAGTACGCAGTTGTTTAAATATGTATTGCAGGATGAGGCTAAAGGTTCTTTTTGCGGTCGTATTCTGGTAGAGAAAGATGCGCAGAAAACAATGGCATATCAGTCTAATAACAATCTTTGTATATCGCCGAATGCAAAAATGTATGCTAAACCGCAGCTCGAAATATATGCCGACGATGTAAAATGTTCTCACGGTCTCACAACAGGGCAACTGGACGAAGAAGCACTATTCTATCTCCGTTCGCGTGGTATAGGATATGATGCTGCGAAACTGATGTTGATGCAGGCCTTTACGGCGGGGGTTTTGGAGCATGTGCGTATCCCGCGTTTGAGAGAAAGATTGCAGGATCTGGTTGAAAAACGCTTCCGCGGAGAAAGTGCACGTTGTGGCAACTGCATGGTATGCAAATAAGATTAGTAGTTATAAACTTAAGTTATGAGTTATAAGTCGCAGGAGCTTATTCTGTTGACTGCTAACTGCTAACTGCTAACAAAAAAAAATGGATATTGAAAAAATAAGAGCCGATTTTCCTATTCTTTCCACTACCGTCTATGGTAAGCCACTTATCTATTTCGATAATGGTGCTACCACTCAAAAACCAAAATGCGTAGTAGAAGAAGTAGAAAAAGTATATTACACCACGAATGCAAATGTGCATCGTGGTGTACATCATTTAAGCCAACAGGCTACAGATTTGGCAGAGGAATCCCGTGCTGTGGTGCAGCAATTCATTAATGCAAAGCATAGTAGGGAAATTATCTTTACCAAAGGTACTACAGAATCCATCAATCTGGTGGCACATAGCTTTTGCCAGCAGTTTTGCAAAGAAGGTGATGAAATTATCATTTCAGCAATGGAGCATCACGCTAATATTGTTTCCTGGCAATTGCAGGAAGAAATAAGAGGCATACGGCTAAAGGTTATCCCGATCAACGAAAAAGGTGAGCTGAGGATGGATGAGTTCAAAAAGCTCATATCACCAAAGACTCGCTTAGTATCGGTTATGCATATTTCGAATGTATTGGGTACGGTGAATCCGATAGAAGATATTATTGAGATTGCGCATGGCCACGATATTCCTGTACTAATAGATGCGGCACAGTCTGTGCAACACATGGAGGTAGATGTGCAAAAGCTCGATTGCGACTTTCTTGTTTTCTCGGCACATAAAGTATATGGCCCAAATGGAGTAGGGGTACTTTACGGAAAAGAGAAGTGGCTGAACCATATGCCCCCCTATCAGGGAGGTGGGGAAATGATAAGTCAGGTTTCATTTAAGAAGACGACATTCAATGAATTACCATTCAAATTTGAAGCCGGTACACCCAATTATCCGGATGTAATAGCCTTCGCGAAAGCTATAAACTATATAAAAAATATAGGACTGGACTCAATAAAAGAATACGAAGACCAGTTATTAAGCTATTGTACCGATGAATTGAAGAAAATAGAAAATATCCGTATTTTCGGCACTTCTGACAATAAGAGCAGTGTTATTTCGTTTCTTATAGGAAATATTCATCATTACGATATGGGAATGCTTTTGGATAAAATGGGAATAGCTGTTCGTACAGGTCACCATTGTGCCCAGCCGCTTATGGAAGAGCTTGGTATAGAAGGTACTGTAAGAATTTCGATTGCATTTTATAATACAAGGGAAGAGATAGATAAGCTCATCGAAGGCATAAAACGGGTAGTTACCATGTTTGGCTAATGACAGCTATTAATCTCAAAAAAACATAATTGTAAAAGTTTATTTTCAAATTATAAAAGCTTTGTGTAAATTTGCAAACTAATTTTTGAGTAGAATGAAGATTAAAATTCTGTGTACACTATTATTGGCCTTATTATTAGCTTCGTGTGGAGAGTATAATAAAATACTGAAAAGCCGTGATGCCGAGCTGAAATATACATATGCCAAGAAATATTTCGATGAAAAAAAATATGGTAGGACTACTACCTTGTTGGACGAAATTCTTTCTACATACACAGGCTCCTCCAAAGAGCAGGAGATTTTGTTTCTTATGGCGCAGGCCTATTTCTATGATAAAGATTATACTACTGCTACTCAATATTATACAAGATACTATAACAAATTTCCTAAAGGGGATTATACAGAGTTGGCAAGGTTTAATGCCGCATATGGTCTCTATCTTGATTCACCGGATGCCCGTTTGGATCAGACAAGTACGATAAGGGGGATTCAGGAATTCCAAAATTTCCTTGAGTATTTTCCCCAAAGTGAAAAGGCTCCCGAGGCTCAGGATTTGATGTTCAAACTGCAGGAAAAACTGTCTTATAAAGAGTTTTTGGCTGCACGCCTTTATTTCAACTTAGGGTTGTATATGGGTAATAATTATGAATCTTGTATTGTTACATCGCGTGAAGCGCTGAAGAATTACCCATTTTCGGAGTTCTCAGAAGAATTTCAAATACTAATTGTGAGATCAAGATATGAACTGGCATATTACAGTATTGAAGAAAAGAAACCTACCCGCTACCGTGAATTGATGGACGAACATTTCAACTATAAGAATATGTTTCCTAGCGGAAAATACCTCAAAGAAAGTGAAAGATACTACCGTCAGGCTTTAAAAGCGCTTGGACAGGAAGCCGATCAGATCACTAATGAGGCAGTACAACAAGAATTAAGTAAATAAGCAAAATATTTCTACTAATATAAATTAAAGGATTAAAATGGATTACAGAAAATCAAATGCAGCCAGCAATACAGTTACCAGAGATATGATGACTTTGTCGGAAGATACAGGTAATGTATATGAAACTGTGAGAATCATAGCTAAACGTTCTAATCAGATTTCTGTTGAAATGAAACAGGATTTGGATAAAAAGCTGCAGGAATTTGCTTCATATAACGATAATCTGGAAGAAGTTTTCGAAAACAGAGAACAAATAGAAATTTCCCGTTATTATGAGAAGCTGCCTAAAGCAACGCTGATAGCTGCTCAGGAATATACAGAAGGTAAACTTTATTACAGGAATCCAAACAAGGATAAAGACAACTTCTAAAAAATACGAATGATACAACGTATACAGACAGTATTTCTACTTTTGGTGGTGATATTGATGGGAGCCACGGCTTTTTGCCCATTGGCTGAAATCGTAAACGGAACCCCTCAATTGTCTACTGCTTTCCATTCTTACGGAATAGGAGTTGATTTCCCTACATGGGGAGTTCTGATTTTCGCTGTTGCAAGTGGATTATTGGCATTGGTCAATATCTTTCTTTATAAGAAAAGAAAGTTGCAGATAAATATAGGCTATTTGACAGCTATCCTGATAGTTGTGTATTATATTACAGCACTGGTGTATATGAATGCTTTTTTAGGACAAATAGATAGTGCTTATAATATAAATCTCCAATTCGGCATTATATTTCCGGTTGTAGCGCTTATTTTTGATTTGTTGGCTATTTCCCGGATAAAGAAAGATGAAAAGCTGGTAAAATCGTTAGATCGTATACGGTAATAAATAAGAAATAATTAAAAAGGAGAAGATTTCGATCTTCTCCTTTTTTGTGTTTATGTAAATGATGAGATATCATTATTTATTCCGGCTCTTCAGTATCGAGACAGAAAGGGTGTCCCGCAGGGTCAATCATCGTTCTTGATGTTCTGAAATATTGCTCTTCAGCAAGTTTAGCTCCATATTTTACAGCGGTTTGTACAGCTTCCTCCAGATTATCTACATAGAAGTCGAGATGTATCATTTGTCCTTGTTTTCCTTGTGTCCAAGGCCATACCGGTGCTTCATAGCCCTCTACTTCCTGAAATGCAATTACTGTATCTGATGGAGATGTAATTGCAGCCCATCCGTTTGCCTGTGGATGTGTCCATTCCCAATCCAATAGCTTACTATAAAAATCGGCCATGATACCTGCGTCAACGCAATCTATTACAATATTGATCTTTTTTATTGATAACTTGTTTTCAAAACCTGTACTCATATAGCCATGCTTTAAAGTTACTGATATATGATTATTTTTTCTTTACACCTATCCAGGTCAGTTTTTTCCATACATATTCAAGCGGTCCATGTTTGTGGCTTTTCATCCACCAGTAACAGAAGAAATATTGCAATATAAATAGCACTATTCCCAGCAAGAACGAATAAGTAATTCCCAGTTTATTATGCATACCCAATCCCCAGTTATAGAAAATAAATGAACCTACAACAGATTGCATAATATAATTAGTCAATGTCATTTTTCCATAAGGGCGAAGTTTATCCAACCAGTTATGTCCTTTAACGGTATGATAGTAAACAAGAATTATCAGGGATACCAGAAATGCCATAAAGCCCATATTAGCCAGCGATCTTATAATTAAGTGCAAAGGTGTTAATATTGCCTTGTTCTCTATAAATCCGGAAAGCATACTTGCTAACCCGTTTAAAGGGAAAAAGCAAATAATTCCGACTACTAAAACTCTCATCCAGAAGCGGCTGTTCTTTTCATTGTGTAGCAATAGACCTGCTTTACCGATTACCATACCGAACATAAATAAGGCCGGAGTCTGGAAGAAGCGGGCGTTTTCCCATGCCCAAGCGAGGCTGGCTAGCTGCCCGTCCCAAAGATTCATCTTTACTGTTTCAAGGAAAGTTCCATTACTTTGTACCGGATATGCCTGAGCCCAGTAATAATTGGCTAAAGGTTCTGCCGGAATATAATCCGGATTGAATAAGGCGTAAAAGAGTTTACCCCATTCCATCGGCTGTAATATGAGTATTGTAGCAATGATAACGACAGTCTTAATCTTTAGCCGGGCCACAAAAATGAGGGATATGCCGACAATGGAATAAAGCACCAATATTTCCCCTGTGAAGAACATGGCATTAATATTTCCCCAAATGAATAAGAGGAACAGCCGCCACAGGAAACGCAGTCTGAAATCATTTCCTCTTTGCAACTGGTTGTTGTCCTGTATAAAGAAACTGAATCCAAACAAGAGGGCAAAAATGCCATAAGCTTTCCCTCCAAAAATAAAGAAAAGGGAATCCCATATAGATTTGTCAGTAAACTGTAACAAGGGACTGTCGGTCTCCGGAAATGAATAAAAATTGAAATGTTCAATACTGTGAAGGAGAAAAATTCCCATAATGGAGAATCCTCTCAGGGCATCTGCGACATCGATTCGCTGTTGTGTCTTAATCATGATAATCAGTTACAAAATTTAGAGATGCAAGATATTACTATTTTTTCTAAATAAATGTAGAATAATTATTCATTTTGGACCTACGGATTCGTCTTTTTAATATACGGACCCGTTTTACCCTATTATCTCCATCAAAGCCATACAAGCCGTCTCTACATTCGGAATATGCTGAATACTTACCGAGCGTTTACCGTTACGTTCTTTCAGTTCGCAACTGCGCGGATACTTCTGTATATAATCCAGTAGTTTATCAAAGGCTTTCGACTGATAGTAGGGTGACTCCGGATTGGAGATAAGGAACAGACTCATACGCCCGCCTTTCAGTACCACCTTTTCTATACCGAGTGTTTTTGCCAGTATCCGTAAACGAACGACCATGATTAGTTCGCGACCTTCGGGTGGTATTTTACCGAAGCGGTCTTCGAGCCGTAATATAAAGTTCTGCACGTCTGTTTCGCGTTCCATATTATCCAACTCGCGATAAAGTGTGATGCGTTCCGAATCGTTCGGTATATATGTGGCAGGGAAAAGTAATTCCAGATCGCTTTCTATCTGTACGTCATCCACAAAGTTATCTCCGGCTATTTTTTCATCGCCATCGGTTTCATGGTAGATGTCAGCAAATTCGTCATTCTTCAGTTCGTTAACCGCTTCCGTCAATATTTTTTGATATACTTCATATCCTAAATCGGCGATAAATCCGCTTTGCTCTGCTCCGAGTAGGTTCCCTGCACCCCGTATATCCAAATCCTGCATGGCTATATGGAATCCGTGACCAAGCTCGGAAAAATTTTCTATTGCCTGCAAACGCCTTCTGGCTTCGGGTGTCAATGTATGGAGGGGAGGAGCAAGGAGGTATGCAAAAGCCTTCTTATTGCTTCGCCCCACACGTCCGCGAAGCTGATGCAAATCGCTCAACCCGAAGTTCTGTGCATTGTTTACGATGATTGTATTTGCATTCGGTATGTCTATTCCCGATTCTATGATGGATGTGGCGATCAATACGTCATATTCATGGTTTACGAAATCTATAATTACCGATTCCAGTTTGGCAGGGTCCATTTGTCCGTGACCGACTACTACACGTGCATCAGGAACCTCACGCCGGATAATATCCTCCAGTTCGTAAATGTTTTTTATACGATTGTTGATAAAAAATACCTGACCGTTGCGGCTCATTTCAAATTCTATGGCTTCGCGTATGATATGCGGATCGAATGTATGCACTTCGGTCTGTATAGGGTAGCGATTTGGCGGTGGGGTAGTGATAGCAGATAAATCCCGTGCACCCATCAAAGAGAACTGTAATGTGCGTGGTATAGGAGTGGCTGTCATCGTGAGTGTATCCACATTCGATTTCATCTGTTTCAGTTTTTCTTTTACCGCTACTCCGAATTTTTGTTCCTCGTCTATTATCAGTAGTCCAAGGTCTTTAAATTGTATATCCTTACTCACTATGCGGTGAGTTCCTATAAGTACATCTACCTTACCTTCCTTCAGATCGTTCAGAGTTTCTTTTATCTGGTTTGCACTGCGGGCACGGCTGATGTATTCTACACGGCACGGAAAATCCTTCAGCCGTTCCCTGAATGTCTGGTAATGCTGGTATGCCAGTACGGTAGTAGGTACTAGTACTGCTACTTGTTTGTTGTCTGATACAGCCTTGAAAGCCCCCCGGATAGCCACTTCCGTTTTTCCGAAACCTACATCACCACATATGAGGCGATCCATAGGTTTACTGTTTTCCATGTCCTGTTTTACATCGGAAGTAGCCTTTACCTGGTCGGGAGTATCCTCATAGATGAAGGATGCTTCCAGTTCATGCTGCAAGAATGAATCGGGGGAAAATTTGAAG
Organism: Dysgonomonas sp. GY75; assembly: GCF_015234155.1. Classification (NCBI taxonomy): domain Bacteria; kingdom Pseudomonadati; phylum Bacteroidota; class Bacteroidia; order Bacteroidales; family Dysgonomonadaceae; genus Dysgonomonas; species Dysgonomonas sp. GY75. The sequence goes on along the minus strand of NZ_JADCLQ010000066.1, from coordinate 41,604 downwards.
CCTTCTTCCTGGCGGCGTTTAGCATACAATTGTATCAGGTCGCGGGCAATATCTTTTACTTTGCTTTTAGTTTTTTCCTTTATCTTGTTCCAAGCTCCGGTTCCCAGTTTATTGATGCGAGGCGGTTCACCTTCTTTGCCTCTGTATTTGGATATTTTATGCAGGGCGTGCAGGGAAACAAAGATGGAATCGTTGTTGAGATATATCAGCTTGATAAGCTCCTGCATCTTCCCGTTCATGTCGGAGCGCACAAGCCCGCCGAATTGTCCTACACCGTGGTCGATATGCACAATATAGTCTCCTATTTGGAATTGCTGTAATTCTTTGAGTGATAGGGCGAACTTACCGGAACGTACCCTGTCCGATTTCAGATTATATTTATGATAACGGTCGAATAACTGGTGGTCGGTAAAACAACACATCCTCAATGTTTCGTCACTGAACCCTTCTGATAATGTCCTTTCTACCGGTATGAAGGTAATATTATCGCCCCTGTCTTCGAAGATAGATTGCAGGCGTTTATGTTGCTTTTCACTGTCGCTCAGAATGTATATTCTGAAGCCTTTCTCTATATTTTTATGGAAAGTCTCACTTATCAGGTCAAAGTTTTTATGGAAGGGTGGTTGCAGGTTTGTTTCAAACTCTATTGTTGCTTCGGGTATACCTCCTGCTCTTGCTCCGAAATGAATATGCCTGAATCCGTTTATCAGGTTTGCATATTCTTCCCTGTTGGATAATTTAATCTGTATGTCTTTTTCATATTCGGGATTGTCGAGAATTGCAGAGTCATTGTAGACAGATTCTATTTTTTCTTCAGCCCATGCAAAGTCTTTGAACCCGATTATGCTGTCTTTAGGAATCAGTTTTAATAATGAGTCCCTGTCCAGGTCGGATTTTTGCATATCAGGTATAATCTGTATCTGTTGCAAACGCTCTTTCGACAATTGTGTCTCTATATCGAATGTGCGTATTGTGCTCACTTCATCGCCGAAAAAGTCGATACGGTACGGGAATTCATAAGAAAAAGAGAATACATCGAGAATACTTCCACGAATAGCATACTGCCCCGGCTCATAAACATAGTCTACATATTCGAACCCGAAGCTATCCAGCATCTCTGATACAAAGCCGCGGTCTACTTCTTCGTTAACATTGATGTGTATTGTATTCTTTTCCAGAATACTTTTTGCAACAACTTTCTCTGCGAGCGCTTCCGGATATGTAATTATGATCAGATGCTTGTTGTCTGTCTGTAATTTACCCATCACTTCGGTACGGAGTATTTCGTTTGCAGTATCTATTTGTCCGTATTTGATGGCACGTTTATATGCTGACGGGAAGAATAGTACTTTATCCGTATCCAGTATCTGTATCAGGTCGTGATAAAAATAGCCTGCACTTTCCAGGTCGTTCAGGATATACAGGAAACAATCGTCCGTTTTGTGGTAGACGGCTGCTGCAAACATCGCAGCCGATGAGCCTTGTAGTCCTTTTGCATAGAGACTTTTATGCTTCGGCAAAATATTAACAACAGCAGATATGTTTTTATGAGACTCGAAAACCTCTTGTAAAGCAGCTAATTTCAATGTAGTAAACTTATTTAATCTTCGGGATACAAAAGTAGTAAAAAACATACTACAAATTCTATACCAAAGCTTAATTCTGATTGGTCTGTCAATAACAAAAGAGTGAGAATCATAGTCCTCACTCTTTCTATTAAATAAAATAGAATATTATTTTCTCAATGTAAGTATCTCTTTTATTGTATCGGCTGTTATATTATGGCATTCGCCTAACTTCCAGCCACGTTCGGCAAGCCGTTTACTTATCCTTTCCACAGCTTCGTTACCGAGGTTATAGTCAGACAAATGTGTTTTAATACCCATTGTTTCAAAGAAATTCTCTACAGCTTTTATTGTCTTCTCTATAGTTCCGTCACCTTGTATGCCGAATACTTCGCGGCCAAGACGGATTATTTTCTTCGACTTCTGTTCTTTCAGCACGGTCATTACTCCCGGCAATACGATCGCTAATGTTTGCGCATGGTCTAAGCCGTAGAATGCTGTAATCTCATGCCCGATCATATGTGTAGCCCAGTCCTGAGGCACACCGCAGTTTATCCATCCGTTGAGTGCCCATGTCGAAGCCCACATCAGATTTGCGCGTACATCATAATTATGGGGATCGCTTAGTGCTTTCGGGCCTTCTTCTACCAGTGTTTTAACGATGGCTTCGGCCATATTATCCTGGAGCAAGGAATTACTCTCGCTATATGTGAGATATTGCTCCATCACATGTACAAAAGCATCTACAACACCGTTCCCTACCTGACGTACAGGCAGACTGAATGTTACTGTAGGGTCGAGTACAGAAAATAACGGATAAGTGAAGTCGGAAGAAAAGGCGAGTTTTTCCTCTGTGGATACACGGGTAATAACACCTCCATTGTTCATTTCCGAACCTGTGGCCGGTAAAGTGATAATATCGGCAAATGGCATCGCTTTTTTTATTTCGCTGCCTTTCGACAGGATATCCCACGGTTCGTTGCCCTCGAAAAGGGCTGCTGCCGCGATAAATTTAGTAGCATCCAGTACCGAGCCTCCACCAACGGACAGAAGGAAAGTTATCCCTTTTTCCTTGATAAACTCTACAGCTTTCATGCAAGTCTCATAATGCGGATTAGGTTCTATTCCTGCGAATTCGTACTAATTGTATCTTTTTGTAACTGGAGCAAAGGTATATCATTTGATAGAATATGTATATGCATTAATTATTAAAGTTGTTAAAAAATAGTCTAAATGAAGAGCACCGACACAATATATTTTTTCAGAAGGAATAAGCCCAATCTTTTTATTTACTTTTATCCATCAAAAAAATAGAAGGATGAAAAAACTTACGGTTTTAATATTTCTGTTACTCAGCAGTGCCGCTATTTTCGGACAAATCAATCCGGAGGATTCTACAGTGCAGGTCATTGCTTACTGGGATAAAGGGGAGACTCACAATTATAAGGTTATCAACAAGAAGACCCAATTGAAAAATGAAGAAATAATATCTTCAGATTCCGTAGTTTATAATGTAGAGTTATCGGTGCTGGACTCTACGGCAAATTCCTATACCATACAGTGGCTTTATAAGAATAATGCTAATAAAGATCTGAAAGTAATATATAAAACAAATGAACTGGGCGAATTTGAGGAAGTTCTGAACTGGGAAGAAATAAGGGATTTTGTAAACAGGACAACGAACAGCATTCTGCAAGGTTTAAAAAAAGGTGAAACGAGTGATGAATCACTGGGTAAGTTGGAAAAAGAAATAACATCTACTTTCTCAACTAAAGAAGCAATCGAGTCGGTAGGAGTGAACGAAATTATTCAATATCATATGTTTCATGGCGTTACATATAAGTTAGGTGATTATATGGAGGGTGAAATTGAGGTGCCGAATGTATTGGGTTCTAAGCCCTTCACAGCCAATACTTATTTCGGACTGGAAGAGATAATGTCGGATGAAGAATATTTGCTGAAATCGGTGCAAAGCATAGATAAAGAACAACTGACGGTGGCTACACTCGAGTATTTAAAGAAGCTATCGGAATCGGTTGGTAAAAGTTTTGATATGGAAGCAGTACGGAATATGCAATTTGAGAATGAAACCACTACTCATTCAGCCCTTCATGATTCAGGCTGGGTTATTTACAGTATTATGCAAAAGGTAGTCACCAATGGCGATATTACTGTAATAAACGAATGTTCCATAGAAATGGAGTAAACTCTTAAAATTCTGCCAGTAATCTCATATTCAGTTGTCTTCCCGTTAGATAATTAGGTACGGCATGATGCTGGTTATTCACATCAGTTATCCAATAGTAAGTATTTGTATTCTGCATGTCGAAGATGTTAAATGCATCCAGTCCCAACCATATGTTTTTAAAGGCTTTGCAGAATGAATTTCTGTTGCGGATCGCAAAGTCTTCTCCGAGTATCAGCCATGAGAATCCGATGTCGATACGTTTATAATTCGGCGTACGGAAATATCCGGTTTCGTACCCTTTGTATGGCGCAGATACAGGCAACCCTTGCGACCATAGACCGCGCAGGCTCATTTTTAAACGTTCATATCCTGGGAAATAGTCCTGATAGAAGAGAGCGAAATTGAATCGCTGGTCGGTAGGCAGAGGTACTTTTATTTCGTTTATATCCTGTTCGGTCTTCATGAACGACAGGCTTATCCAACTATCCGCCCCGGGGATAAATTCGCCATATAATTTTACGTCTGCCCCCATAGAATAACCTTTGGAGGAGTTCTCTCCAGTGTATCTTATCTTTACATTGTTGACGGTATATGGTACAAGATCGGACAATTTCTTGTAATATACTTCACCTGATAATTTGAACGGAGGAATATTCTTCTGTATATCCCGTCCGAAGTAATAATCGGCACCCAGTACGATATGTATTGACTTCTGTGACTTAATGTCTTTATTCAGCTCTGTGACATTATTACCATCTACATTAACAATGCGCTGAAATTCTTTATAAAAAGGAGCCTGGTAATACACTCCTCCCGCTACCCGCAACGAAAGATTATCCAGCCCTGTCGGCACAAAAGCCAATGCTCCACGCGGACTTACAATCAGTTCTTCATTGAAAGTCCAGTAGCTGGCACGCACACCTGCATTGAGTATGAATAAGCCTGCATCTGTACTGAAATTGTAGGTATCTTGTATATATCCCGAAATACGGGTAGGGTTGATTTTATTATCCGATTTCAGGTTCGAAAATACATTTACATCGGTTCCGGTACTCGGTAAGGAGTAGCCTGCCGAGTCGCGCATTTCCCATTCCTTTATCTTATCGTTTATTTTTTCTTTTTGGTAGCTGATACTCCATTTCAGCATGTTCCGGTCTATCTTCAGATTGCCGGAATGAGTGAAAGTATACACATCCGACTTCAACTTATTGCGCGCATGTTCATGGTAGGTGCCTATAGCCAGTTGTGACCCGATATTTTCATCATCGCCTGTCAGACTTGACTCCTGTAAAAGATAGCGTCCGTCTATGTCGTATCGTTCCTGTTCGTCGGACGAAAAAGCGGAGGCTGTAAGCCCGATATTCAGATTGTCTGTGACCTTCCCTCTTAAAGTCAGTGCCCCCTGATAAGTAAGGAAGCTGTCATTTTCCCATCCATTGAAATGGACTGTAAATGTACGGGGAGACGTTAATGTGCCAAATGATGTTTCGCGGGTTTCGGGTGTAAATTCATATTTATTATAGGAATAATTCCCTAAGAAACCGGCTTCCCATTTAGAACCCAGTTTATAAGTGATATATGTCTGGAAATCGAGAAAAGAAGGGTCATACTCGGCTTTTGTATCGGTAGTGCTCAACAGGGAGCGCAATGTTTTATACCTGACGCTGGTAACCTGTGAAAATTTTTCAGAGGAATTACCTACATATATCTCTCCACCGAGCAGTCCTGCCGAAACAGCGCCTTCGAATCGCTGCGGCCTTTTATAGGTAATATCCAGTACCGACGACATTTTATCTCCATACTCGGCGCTGAAACCTCCGGCAGAAAAGCCGACCGTCTGTACCATATTGGGATTGATAAAGCTCAGGCCTTCCTGTTGTGCCGACCGTACTAGCAGGGGGCGATATATCTCTATGCCGTTTACATAGACAATGTTTTCATCAAAGTTTCCTCCACGTACCGAATATTGGTTACTCAGCTCATTTGTAGAGCTTACTCCTCCCATAGTGGCCAGGAGGGACTCTATGCTATTCCAAGGGTTTGAAGGGCGCCTGGCAGCTATATAGTCGATTCGTCCGATTACGGTCGTAACCATGCGTTCACCTTCCACTGTAACAGGAGCCAGGCTATTATCTTCTTCGTACAGTGTAACACTCAGATTGAAATCTTTTGCCAACTTAGGTATGACATAGAGGTGCTTCCGGTAGCCGATCAGTGAGAAAATAAGTTTGACAGAATCACCCGGCAATACCTCCAGTTCGTAGAATCCGTAGTTATTTGTATATACACCATTGCTTGTATTTTGTTGTGATACCGACACCTGTTCCAGCGGATGGAAATCCTTATCTGTAACTATTCCTGCAATTTTTACTTTCTGCGCATAGGAAGAAACCGAAATTAAAAAGAGTAATAACAGGAATTGTTTTTTAGCCATTGTTTAGCGTTTGGTTTTATAAATAACAAATTTATGGATATATTTCCGGAGAACAAATAATTATTACAGATTATATTTATCTATATCTACGGGTATTAGCGAATATCCGTGATGTTTTTCGTGTTTGATGAGAGGGTAAAAGGAATAGCCGAAAAACCTGTTACTTTTGTTACTTTTTAATGAAGGAGATTCGTACCACTTAGCATTGCAAAATAATTCTTAATTATTCATTCTTAATTATTCATTGTTTCCCGTTACTTCTGTTACCTTTTAACTATATATTGTGAATATAGGTTAAATGTAAGCGGTCTTTGATATATTGATTATTAAATATGAGCTATCCGTTATATTGGAAGGTGTTACTTTTTTAGGTTTGTCGTATGGGGTAGTATTGCGACTCCTTTCTGTGGAAGGGAGAGGACTGATATTTGTTACCTTTGTTACTTTTTAAAAAGAATAGGTAGAAACTTATTGTGTGAAAATCAAAAAAGGCTACCCAATATTTGAGTAACCTTTTTAATTCACCTAAAAACCTAAATTAAAACCTATGTAGTTATTGTATTTCTATCTTCTTTACCTTGTCTTCGATAGCCTTATCTTGTTTAGGTAGTGTAATTTGCAGAATTCCATCTTTTTGTACGGCTGAGATATTATCAGTGTCTATATCTTCCGGAATAGTGAAACTACGAGTAAAAGAAGATTTCTTGAATTCACGGCGAAGCACTTTTTCGTTTTCGTCTTTTTCTTCATTTTTCACTTCATTCTGAGCCGAAATTTTAAGCACATCTTTTTCTATTTCTATTTTAATGTCATCTTTGTCAAATCCCGGAACAGATAATTCAATGTTGAAAGCCTTTTCGTTTTCCGAAATATTAGTAGCCGGAAGATATGCACTTCCCAAGCTATTCAATACTTCATCATTGAAGTAATTAGAAAAGAATGTAGGGAAAAAACTTCCGTTTCTGTCGTACCTTCTAAGTTGATTTCTCATAATGTAGTCCTCCTTAAATTTATTTTAGTTTAGTCTTTATGTTATACATTTTTGTATCTGTAAAGTATATTGCAAAAAGTATGCAAAATGACTTAATGGCAGTTGTTGTCTGTGCTAAAATATTTTAAAAACTCAAATTATGATGATAAATATTTGTTTTATAATGTTTTGTATTAGTATTTGAGTTTGACTGTTATTGTGTTTTTTTATGACATAATGTCGTTTTTTTATTGAGCGTAATACAAAGGGGAGGCCTAAGGCTTACTGTTTCTTACATAAAAGTAATTGTATTTACTCTTTTATTTATTTGGGTCACCAGATCTTCTATCCAATATTTGTATTCGTTTATAGGTCTCTCAGACTTTCGTTACATATTAACTTTATATGTAAGGTTAATATATGTAAAAAGGACACTACTCAAAACTTTTCCGATTTAATTATTGTTTATATACAAGCAAGAAAAACAGCTCATTCGGGAATTTTTATTTCAAGTTTCATTTTACAGATTACGACAAATTTTTAAGAGAAAAAAGCAAAATAATGATTAAACGATTATTTTTAATATGCATTGTTCTTGCATTTGTGAATATAGTACACGCCCAAGAGGAACGGAAACAGGCTTATTTACCCACCTTTGCTTTGAAGACAAATGCCTTGTATTGGGCTACAACTACTCCAAACCTGAGTGTTGAATTCGGCTTATCCACTAAATTTACATTAGATATATCCGGTAATTATAATCCGTGGACGTTTTCCGATGATAAAAAACTAAAACATTGGCTTGTTCAACCTGAATTAAGATATTGGCCTTGCGAACGCTTCAATGGTCATTTCTTTGGTTTACATGGACACTATGGTGAGTATAGCGTAGGCGGTATTAAACAACTAGGATTAAAAGAATATCGCTACGAGGGTAACCTTTGGGGTGGGGGCATTTCGTACGGATACCATTGGATACTGAGTAATCATTGGAGTATAGAAGCTACTATAGGAGTCGGTTATGCCCATCTGGACTACGAAAAATATAAGTGTGAAAAGTGTGGGACAAAAATAAAAGATGATACGAGAGATTACTGGGGCCCTACAAAAGCCGGCTTAAGTATAATTTACGTTATCAAATAAAAGTAAAAGGAATGAAAAAGATATTTAATATCAGCATAATTTTTTTGTTGTCCGTATTGGCTATGCCCCTTATGGCACAACAGATCTATAATGGACAAATAAATATAGCTTCGGGAGAAATGACCCGCGAAGGTGATTTTCTGTATGTACATATGATCGTAGATATGTCGGATTTGAAACTGGATAAGAGCCGTTCTCTTACTCTAACTCCAATATTGACTAATGGTAGCCACGACATGGAATTGCCGGATATATTAATAAACGGTACTGCACGTCACAAGGCCTATCTGAGGTCGCAGGCTCTGGAAGGTGACCAGAATGTGAATAAGTCGTCTTATAGTGTAGTAAAACTGGATAAGAAGTCGAAAGGTCAGTTGCATTACAAACAAACAATCCCTTACGAAAAGTGGATGGATACGGCTCATCTGGATATAAAAGAAGACCTTTGCGGATGTGGTGGGCATGAGCAGGAGGTAGCCGTGGAGCAGGTAATAGAAAATGTGCCGCAGCTGCCGGTTGCTCCATATGTAATGGTGCCTCAGCTGGCTTATATACAGCCTAAAGTAGAAGATGTGAAATTGCGTAAAGAACAGTGGGAGACATATTTAGACTTTCCGGTAAATAAAACCAATATACTGCCCGGTTATATGGGAAACCCTGTCGAATTATCTAAAATAGAGGAAATGCTTAAGGCTGTGAAAGCAGATAATAATTTGACTGTTACACGTATTCATATTATCGGATATGCTTCGCCCGAAGGTCTTATTGCAAATAATGAGAAATTGTCGCAAGGCAGAGCCGAATCATTTAAAGCATATCTGACCTCGAAACTCGATTATCCTGCCGATATGTACAAAGTGGAGTATGGTGGAGAAAACTGGTCGGGATTGCTTGCTGCCCTTGAGGCCTCGAATATGAAGGATAAAGACGCTGTGATAGATATAATAAGAAATACCGGAGAGCTGGCAACCCGAAAAACGAAACTGAAAAGCTTGGATAATGGAGAACCTTATCAGCAGATGCTGAAAGAAATATACCCTAAACTGCGTAAGGTCGAATCTCATGCTTTTTATAATGTGAAAGGATTTGATGTTGCTGAAGCGAAAGAAATAATAAAAACACGTCCACAACAGTTGAGCCTCGAAGAAATGTTTCGTATTGCGAATTCTTATCAGGCAGGTAGTAACGATTTCATAGATGTATTTGAAACAGCTGTAAGGATGTTCCCTGACGATGAAGTTGCTAATCTGAATGCTGCGGCTGCGGCTCTGTCGGCAAATAACCTTACCAATGCAGAGAAATATTTGAAGAGGTCGAATGTGAGTTCACCGGAATATGCGAATAATATAGGTGTGCTGTATCTTTTAAGTGGTGATATGGATAAGGCAAAAGCTCAGTTTAGTAAGGCTGCCGGAAGTGGTATAGAGGCAGCAAGATATAATTTAAAAGAAGTGGAAAAGAAAATCGAATATGATGCTCAGATTAAATAATCAGGTTAGTTTTTTAAATTAGTTATCAATAGTAAGACAGGATTCGGATGGTAAGTTCGAATCCTGCTTCATTCTATTGAGTAATAAGGATTCTATTTTCTTCACTGGGTAATAATGTATTTTAATCAGGAAAAATTTCAGCATTTATTAATCTTTACCTATTTTCGCTAGTGCTTGCTTTAATGTAAGATTACTAATTAAAATCTATATATTATGCTGAAACATTTACTTTTGCCAATCCTAGCACTGCTTCTACCCATTTTATCCCTAACTGCACAAGAGTCAAAGGAGATAGTTTTGAAAACGGATGTATCTGAAGCAACGGTTTTTATAAATGGAGCACAGGTCTTAAGAAAAAAAACTGTTGACTTATTGCCGGGCAAGACCAAAATAAGGTTTACAAATCTTTCTCCCTACATTGACGCTAAAAGTGTACAGGTCAAAATAGATGGTGAAGTGATGGTTGTATCTGTAAATCATCAATCGAGTTTTCTCGATAGTTTGAAGAAGCCTGTTGTACCAAAAACTGCCGACCAGCAGGTAAAGGATATAGATGATAAGCTGGCTTCGGAGCAAATTTCTAGAGCAGTAATTCAGGATGAATTGAAATTTTTGGAAGAAAACAAGAAAATTGGCGGCACCAATACAGGTGTGAGTCTGCTGACATTAAAGGAGACCGCAAATTACTACAGGGAACGCATGACGGCCCTAAAAGTAAAAGACCTTGAAATATCAAATCGTATTAAAATGCTGGAAGCCGAAAAAAGAGCAATTCTCAGTGAGGGCAAACAAGATGGAAACACAACTAAACGCACGCCTATGGGGGAAGTTGTGGTGGAAGTGGATTGCAAAAGAGCCACCAGAGCTAATATGGAACTTATGTATTATGTCAGAAATGCAGGCTGGTATCCGACATATGACGTGCGGGCTATCAGTATAGACAAACCGATACAACTGATTTATAAGGCGAATATACATCAGAATACACAAGAAGAATGGAAAGACGTGAGGTTGAAAATATCATCGGCCGATCCGAATCAGGGAAATATAGCACCTAAACTTAAAACGTATTTCCTGAATTATTATACAGCTCCCCCGCGTTACGATACCCAGGTCGATAATAATCAGGTAAGCGGTGTTGTGTTTGAAAATTCGGGCGAGCCTCTTGTCGGAGTAACTGTCGTAGTGAAAGGTACGACTATAGGTACGGTAACAGATCTTGACGGTCGTTTTTCGCTTGCAATTCCTCAAAATGGCAAAGAATTAGTATTCTCATTTGTAGGTATGGTGTCGCAGACGCTACCTATCACAGGGTCAAGTATGCATATATATATGCAGGAAGATTCCAAAATGTTGGAGGAGGTAGTGGTCGTTGGTTATGGAACAGTGAAGAAGGAACTTGCAGGTGCTGTGGCAGGAGTTCAGGTTCAGAAATCAAAATCCGCTCCTCCTGCCGCTCCGGCATTTGAAAGAAAAGATGTAGCAATGCCGACCGCTCAGGTAGAAAATCAGACAGCGGTTGAATTCGAAATTAAGATACCTTATACAATTAAATCGGACAATAAAAATACGATTGTAGAGGTAGATCGTTATGAACTGCCTGCCGATTATGAATATTTCGCAATCCCTAAAATTAATAAAGATGCTTTTCTTCTTGCAAATATTACCGACTGGGAAAAGTATAACTTATTAGAAGGTGAAGCCAATATTTTCTTTGAGAATACCTATATAGGCAAGACGATACTTGATACACGTTATGTCTCGGATACCTTAAGCATATCCCTTGGACGCGACAAGAACATTCTGGTCAGCCGCGATAAGGTAAAGGACTTTAATACGAAGAAATTTTTAGGTTCAAAGAAGGAAGATACACGGGCTTGGAAGATTAGTGTAAGGAATAACAAGAGCCAGCCCATCAATTTTGTTATACTCGACCAGATACCCGTATCCACTACCACAGAGATAGAAGTTAATGCAGAGAATTTATCGGGTGCGGATCTGAATACCGATACAGGGGAGGTGAAGTGGAAAATGGAATTGAACCCGTCAGCAAAAAAAGAACTGGAACTCAAATATAAAGTGAAGTATCCAAAAGACCGGAATCTGACAATAGAATAATTACTTAACTGTAAAAGACAAATGCTACAAATGAAAAGCCATCTCAATACAAGGAGATGGCTTTTTATTCTAAGAAGATTGAATAATTATAATCAATGTGCGCTTTCGAACTGTTCTAAGAAACGTTTGTCATTCTCAGAGAACATGCGTAGGTCTTTTACCCTGTATTTGAGATTGGTAATACGTTCTATACCCATTCCTAAGGCATAACCGGTATATACTTTGCTGTCAATGCCGCAGTTTTCCAATACATTCGGGTCTACCATACCACAACCTAATATTTCTACCCAGCCTGTATGTTTGCAGAACGGACAACCTTTGCCTCCACAGATATTACATGATATATCCATTTCTGCACTAGGCTCTGTGAAAGGGAAGTAAGAAGGACGCAGGCGAATTTTAGTATCCGCGCCGAACATTTCTTTAGCAAAAAACAATAATGCTTGTTTAAGATCGGCAAATGACACATTTTTGTCAATATAAAGAGCTTCTACCTGATGGAAGAAACAATGTGCGCGGTATGAAATAGCCTCGTTGCGATATACACGTCCGGGACAGATGATACGGATGGGAGGTTGTTGTTTCTCCATCACACGGGTTTGCACGGACGATGTATGCGTACGGAGCACTATTTCGGGGCTGCGTGCAATGAAGAATGTATCCTGCATGTCACGTGCCGGATGGTCTTCGGCAAAGTTGAGGGATGAGAATACATGCCAGTCATCCTCTATTTCCGGTCCTTCGGCAATAGAAAATCCGAGACGGCGAAATATATCACAGATTTCTTTCTTAACAATTGATAAGGGATGACGGGTACCCAATGCTATTGGAGCCGCAGTGCGGGTAAGATCTATAGAAGAATCGCCCGTTTGTGAGTTTTCGAGTGAATCTTTCAACTGGTTGATTTTCTCCTGCGCTTTTTCTTTCAGCTCGTTGAGTCTCATTCCTACCTCACGTTTCTGCTCGGCAGCAACGTTGCGAAAATCGTTCATCAACATTGAAACTTCACCTTTCTTACTCAGATACTTAATGCGCAGAGCTTCTATTTCCTCTGCCTTAGCGGCTTTCAGGTTATCTATTTCAGACAACAGCTGGTTAATTTTGTCAATCATATCTAGTTTTCGTATTTTCTAAGAAACGAGTACAAAAATACATTTTTCTTTCTTTATATCCGATAGATGCATTGCATTTTTAAGGCAAACTCACGAAATAGGCCACGTTTCAGTTAACAGTATTCTCTCGCAAAGACGCTAAGGCGCAAAATTCAGGTCATTACTTATAATTTACAGCCATATTTATATCTATTAACTATGGATTGTTAAAACCTGACACTTCTGACACTTTTTCATTATTTTTTCACCTGTAATATTTACGTTAATTAACAAAGTCTAATTAAAAGGTAACAAAAGTAACGGAAAACAATTGATAATTAAGAATGAACAATTAATAATTATTTTGTCATGCTAAATGGTGCGAAGCATCTCTTTCATTAAAAGGTAACAAAGGTAACACTATTTACAGTTAACAGTAAACAGTTAGCAGTAAACAGAAATGCAGGTCTTTCAACTTATTACTTAAAACTTACTACTTACCACTTATTCCAATATTTCAAAGAACTGTAAGCTAACAGCTAAGGGTTATCGGCTCTAATTACATAGATAAACTTTTTCAGAAAAAACTAAATGCTGTGCGGTTTTCCTGATATATTTCTGCAGATATAGCTCTTGACCTGACCAAATAAAAAAGGATGCCTCGAAAGACATCCTTTTCATATAACACTGTATTATATTTTTACTTAGTTACAGCTGTAAACACGACTACACGATTCCATTGGTCGGTAGGGAACAATTGTTCTTTGTCGCCACTGGCTTTTGTTGTGATACGGCTAGGAGCAATATCGTATTTGTCGATCAGTACTTTTGCTACTGCTTCGGCACGTTGTTCAGACAGCCTTTGGTTGATTGCAGCTGTACCGGTGCTCTTATCAGCATAACCTGTAACTACCACGTTAACACTAGGATTGTCTTTCAAATAGCGGGCAGCATTGAAGATATTGATATCCTGGTTTTGCTCAAGTTTAGCGCTACCAATGCGGAATACCACAACAGCATTCATCAATACTTCTGTCTGTTCTTTAATTTCTTTAGTTTCCTGTACTATTACCTGAGGTTCAGGTTTGTTAGCCAATTCTGTTTTCAGTCTGCTGATTTCAGAATCTTTGTTACCAAGTAAAGCTCTCTGATCATTTATTTGGTTATTCAAACGTTGTAGTTCTGCAGGGTCTGCTGCATCTACAATTTTGAAGCCGCCTTTCGATAATTTGAAAGAAACTCCTAGTAATGCATTTACTGTACCATCATAGTGTGAACCTTGTTCACGACCGTTAAAATCGTCACGCATAAGGTTACCTGCAACTTCCAGGTTGATACTTGCTATTTCGCTTACACGGAAATCAGCTTGCAAACCTGCACGTGGTACAATGCTATTTACAGTATGGATACCATTTTCAGAATCTTTGAATACATGTACATAACCAAGACCGGCAAAACCAATCAGATTGAACATTCTGTCTTCTTTGTAAGGAAGTACCAAATTGGTAAGGTTAAGTAATCCATCAGCATTGATTTGGAAATACTTCGATTTGTATGTACCATCTGTATTATTCAATTTATAATAGTTTTTGGATTCCCATCCGCCAACTTGTAGACGTGCACCTGTTTTCGGTGAAAAATATTTACCAAGAGATACTGCAGCATATGGAGTTACAACATCTCCGAAAGATGCATCTTTGTGATACTCACTGATTGTGTAGGATGCGCCGCCTTGTAATTGTAGAAACCAATTATCGCCAAATTTTGACGGAACAATGGCTTTTTCTTGTGCCAATGCAGGAGCTGCAGATATAGCAACTGCTGCGATAGTTAAAAGAACCTTTTTCATTTTCTAAAATTTTGTTACTGTTTTATTTAAACGAATGTGAATATCACATTGTTCAAATGCAAAAGTAGAATAAATTGTTAACAAAATAATTTGTTAATTAATAAATATAAAAATCAACAGGCTAAACGCCTAGTTGACAGCAAAGAGGAAAGAATCTTAAAAAAGAGGCAAATTGATAAACTTTAATGACAATTTGATTTTTTATTTCTAAAATCATTTTTTTTTGTTACTTTTAAATGCCAAAAACATCTGTTGGTAACATCCTTTCTAGGAACAGAGAAAATATACACAAAAAATAGATTATTATAAATATATGGCGCATCTTCCAGATTTTATAAGTGACTTGGCTATAATACTTATTACAGCCGGGTTTGTAACCATTGTATTTAAATGGTTGAAACAACCTGTTGTACTCGGGTACATTGTTGCAGGATTCATTGCGAGTCTTCATTTCAAAAAATTTATAGAAGACCTGGTTGTAAAAGTAACCGACATCCCCGAAGGGCAGGTTGCCGATGTGTTTAAGGTATTGCCGGAAATATCAGATATGGCTAATGTTAGCATCTGGGCTGAAATCGGGGTCATATTTCTTCTATTTGCGCTAGGGCTGGAATTCAGTTTCAAGAAACTGATAGATGTGGGGGGAAAGGCCTCAATAGCTACGCTCATCAATTTGGGATCGATGATAATAATCGGTTATCTGGCTGGTGAGCTATTTATTGTCAATCTTATCGATGACTGGACCTCAATGGATAGTATTTATCTCGGCTGTATGTTGTCCATGTCCTCCACTACTATTATTATAAAGGCATTTAACGATATGGGGCTGCAAAAGAAAAAGTTTGCAGGCATAGTATTCGGGATGCTTATCGTAGAAGATATTGCGGCCATTGTAATGATGGTATTGCTTACCACATTTGCTTCCAGCCAGCATTTCGAGAGCGGCGAAGTCGCAAATAGTGTGGTTAAACTGGTCTTCTTTATGCTTATCTGGTTTGTAGTGGGTATTTATATGATACCTACAATGCTGAAGAAACTGAAAAAATACCTGAATGACGAAACATTGCTTATTGTTGCTGTTGGTCTTTGCCTGGGCATGGTACTGTTTGCTACTAGTGTCGGTTTCTCTGCTGCCTTGGGCGCATTTATTATGGGATCAATTTTGGCCGAAACAATCGAGTCTAAACATATAGAACATCTTATCGAACCACTGAAGAACCTGTTTGGAGCCGTTTTCTTTGTATCGGTAGGTATGATGATAGATCCGGCTGTGATCGGAGAATATGCCGTGCTTATTCTGATACTGACATTAGTTATCCTTATCGGACGTACTATTTTTGCTACTGTCGGAGTATTGGCATCGGGGGAAGGCCTGAAGGTAGCCTTACAATCGGGTTTCAGTCTGGCTCAGATCGGTGAGTTTTCATTCATTATTGCTTCTCTGGGAATGGGACTGGGGGTTATTACCGAAACGCTTTACCCTATCATTGTTGCCGTATCGGTGATAACTACATTTACAACCCCATATTGTATCAAGGGAGCTGAACCTGCTTATAATTGGCTCGAAAAACGCATTCCTAAGAAATGGGATAAACTGATAGAGGGGTATGGTATGTCAAGCTATAATACCGTTAATAAACAAAACGACTGGAAGAAATTACTTCAAAGCATACTCAAATTAGTTGCTATATATACGACTATTTCTATTGCAATACTTCTTGTATTTCAGAATTTTATAAATCCATATATCGTTGAATATGTACCTGGAAGTATCTGGGGGAATATATTGGCGGCGGTGATTACCCTTACGCTGATGGCCCCATTCCTGCGTGCTGTCATGATGAAGAAAAACCGTTCGGAAGAATTCAAGAATCTGTGGAGAGACAACCGTTTCAACAGAGGAGCATTGATTTCTCTTATCGCTTTCCGCATCGTTATCTGTGTTGCATTGGTACTGATGGTTCTGATCCCGTTATTCCCAAGGCTGACAATACTGATGGTGATAATATCACTGGCTGTAGTTACATTGATTGTATTTTCTCAGGGATTCAAGAAGCAGTCGCGAAAAATAGAGGCTCGTTTCCTTGAGAATCTGAATCTGAAGCAAAAATACGATGAGAAAAAAGCGGCATTTCTACCTACAGTAGCTAATGATCTGCGTTCCAAGAGTATACATGTCGAAGAATTTGAAATCTCCCAATCGTCACCTAGTATAGGAAAGACATTGCGTGAACTTAATTTCAGGCAAAAGACGGGTGTGAATATTGTAACAATAATACGTGGAAGTAAAAAAATAAATATTCCTGATGGGAACGAACGTCTCTATCCCTTCGATAAGCTTGTAGTTTCAGGCTCTGATGAAGAGATGCAGACTTTGGCTCAATATCTTCACGATAAGCGGGAGCAGGCCTCGCAAATGGAAGAAGAAGCCCAACACCATGTGAGTTTGTCGCAATTCCTTGTGGAGCCGGATTCTCCGCTCGTGGGTAAGACCATAGCTAATGCCGCTATACGTGAGAAAACCGAATGTATGGTTATTGGCATAGACCGGAATGATGAATCTATTATACAGTTTACTCCTAACTTTATGTTTGAAGAAGGGGATATCATATGGCTTGCCGGAGAGAAGGAGAAACTGAATTCTTTTGAAGAAAATATTGGTGATTTACAACCAATTATACCTTAATAGACTTCTTTAATCGTGGAATATAAATCTAGAGATCATGATTGAGATACCCGAATCAAATACAATCAGCCGTCAGGCCGAAACAATTCTGGCAGGGAAGCGGATAGTAAAGGTTGTACAGGCTACTAGTCCGCATAAGTTTACATGGTATAATGGCGATCCACTCTTGTATCCCGATATACTTGTCGGACGAGAGATTGAGGGGGTAAGAGGGCATGGAGCTTTTTTAGATATACTTTGCGACGAAGATGTGAAAATCTCCATAGGTGATGGCACAAATCTGAAATACTATCCTTCTTTCGAAAGCCATCCCGTCAAGCATCAGTTATTGATAGAGTTCGACGATAAAAGCTTTATGGCTTTCACCGTGTCTATGTATGGCGCCATCTATGCATATAAAGGTGAAATGGACAACTTCTATCATCGCAACAGCCTCAATAGTATTTCTCCTCTGGCAGATAAGTTTGACAGGCAGTATTTCGATAGCATATTCAGCAACGTGAAAAAAGATATGTCAGTAAAAGCCTTGCTGGCTACCGAACAACGCATACCGGGGCTGGGCAACGGCGTATTGCAGGATATACTGTTTAAGGCAGGGCTTCATCCGAAGCGAAAAATATCAACTATTTCCGATTTTGAAAGGGGAGACCTGTTTCATTGTCTGAAGGTTACATTGCAAAGCATGACCGATAAAGGAGGGCGCGATACAGAAAAGGACTTCTATGGCAATTTTGGAGGATATAAATGCCTTCTCTCCAAAAATACGTATAAGCGACCTTGTCCTAATTGTGGAGGCGAAATTGTGAAAGAAGCATATCTGGGGGGTACAGTGTATTATTGTCCATCTTGCCAGAAATAATAAATATCATTACGGTCATATAAATAAATCAAAGGGTTACCTAAGCGGGTAACCCTTTTTAGTATATGGTACAATATGAAAAGCTATTGCAGAAAAAGTAGTGTTTTTTATTATAGTGTTTTCAGCTTCAGATTGCGCCACAATACTTTAATTCCTCCACCATCGTGTATTTGGAGCGCAATACGCCCTTGTCCCTGTCCGATTTTTTCGTCCACGAGATTTACTATTTCTTCACCGTTGAGCCAGGTAGTAACTTTATCTCCCTGAACCAGAATGCGCATTGTGTTCCAGTCTCCGACTTTTAGCACATTATCTTTTTCTTTTGGAGCTTCTATGATCCATCCGCGTCCGTAAGATTCATAAATACCGCCTGTACCATGACCTTTAGGAGCTACTTCTACTTGCCATCCGTTTACTTTCACATCCTTTTCTATAAAAGAGCGGATAAATACGCCGGAGTTTCCGTCGGCTTCCTGCTTAAATTCGACAGTCAGGTCGAAATCATCATAATATTCGCGTGTGGCTAAGTAGCCGTATTGTTTGTCCGGGCCACTTTCGCAAACTAACAGCCCGTCCTGTACATACCATTTTTCGGTTCCGTATACATCCCATCTTGTAAGGTCTGTACCATTAAAGAGTGTCACCTCTTTTGTCTTGCGGGGAAGCTCTTTTATCTTGATATTGCGGAACGATGCCGGATATCCGTGATCTTGCAGGCATAGCACACCTTTTTTAGCCAGTCCGTATTCCGGCGCATTGTGCCATTTGCCGCTGTTCTTACGCGCATACCAGTCGTCGGTCCATGCCTCAAATTCAATTATCTTTACACCATTGAGCCAATGTTCAACATGCCCATTGTCGAATACAATTCTAGAATTGTTCCATTCTCCCTGTGGGTTTACTTTCATCAGAGATGTATCAGGAATATGCATCGCATAATCTGCACCCATATTTTGCCAGTCTTCCAGTTTGTCGGGGAAATTAGGGGCATCTATCAATTGGTATTCGGGGCCTGTAACATAAGGTACACTATATTGAGGGCGTTCTACCACATGGTACAACATACCGCTGTTGCCGCCTTTAGATAGCTTCCAGTCCCATGAAAGTTCGAAGTTTTCGTATTGCTTATCAGTTACAATATAACCGCTGGCATCGCTGCCATCGCCTTTGGCCTGGATACAACCTTCAACTACATGCCACGGCTGCGTAAGAGTTGTACCGTTATAGTCTTTCCATCCGGCCATTGTCTTTCCGTCAAATAGCAATTGCCATCCTTCGGCTTTTTCCTTTTCCGATAAAGTGTTTTCGGGTTGTGTACTGTTGCAGGAAGTCAATGCTATGGACAAGATAGCACATGATGCAATAAAGTTTTTAATTTTTGGTTTCATTAAATTAGGGCTTTGGTATTAAATAAAATAATTAACTATTTCAACAAAGATAATAAAAATGCTATAAAATAAAAGATTATTTGTCGATATAAGATATGTAAATATTGATATCTGTCTACTTTATTTATATAAATAATACTTTTTTGATAGCCGTTTGAAAGCCTCTGTGTCTTTATACCAAAAATCTTTAATATCGTCGAAGCTGTTATTTTTTGCGAAGGTCAATCTGATATAATCACTTCCCGCAACCTGGTCGAACATCCTGAAACGCTTTTGGTCAGCATTGTTGAATACAGCTTTGTCCGGATATAACTTAGCTACTTCCTGCATAACGTAGAATTGTATTTCGGACAATCTTGCCTTTTCGTAATCCATTATATGCACCTGCACCCCTTGATATAGTTTGCCTTGTCCTACCGAATAGAATGGTTTTAAGTGTATAGGTCGGAAATGTACACCGGGTAGTCGTAAACGATTCAGGTTTCCCGCTAAATCGTCAGCGTCGATCCACTCTGTTGCAAACATCTGAAAAGGGATTGTATACCCTACACCGATAGACATATATCCCAGTTCTCCCAATATGCCCGAAACCGGATAAAATATAGCAGAAACCGGCTGGGGAATGTGAGGTGATGATGGTATCCATTGCAGGCCTGTTTGGTCATAAGTCATTTTTCGTTTCCAGCCTTTCATTTTTACTACCTGTAGCTTGCATTTGCCTTTCAACATATTTTCCCCATTGAGCAGCAATGCCAGTTCTCCGCAGGTTAGTCCATATACATATGGTATTTTGAACTGGCTCACAAATGATATAAAGCCGTCTTCTACCAGACAGCCTTCTACCTTTTGTCCACCCAGAGGATTGGGCCTGTCTAGGACGATAAATTCGATATTGTTTTCTGCGGCTGCTTCCATAGCCAGCCCCATTGTGCTGATGTATGTGAACGAACGGCTGCCTATATCCTGTATGTCATATACAAGAACATCGATATCTTTCAGCATATCGGGTGTCGCTTTGCGTGTTTTACCATGAAGGGAATAAACCGTAAGCCCGGTTTTGGGGTCGGTGACGGTTTCTACATAGTCTCCGGCATGCCTGTCGCCTCGTACTCCGTGTTCAGGAGCAAAAAGTGCTGTCAGATTTATATTCGGGGCCTCATAGAGTACATCAATAACAGACTTCATATTGTTATCGACTCCTGTAGGGTTTGTAATCAGACCTACGCGTTTCCCTTCCAGTATTTTAAAGTTTTGATCTTTCAGAACTTCAATGCCAGTTTTTATTCTTATTTTTTGAGCGAAACATAAGGCAGGGATTATTGATATAGCTGCCAATATCAGAAATATTTTTTTCATAATAGTAAATTAAATTATGAATACTTTGTTGATAGATGTTTACGAATGATAAAAGTAAAACGGCTTTATAAATAAAGGGAACGCCAAAAGCCGTTTTACCTATCAATCACCTATTAGAAAAAGGTTAACTCTATTATTATACTAATTCTTTTCTTTTACTTCGCCTTTTGCTTTTCCGTAGTCAGGATCTATTTTCAATAATGATACAGCGATAATAGGAATTATACTACATATCATCACCCAGATAAAGAAATGATTGTACCCTAACTGCTCCTGTAACCATCCGGCAAACATGCCCGGAAGCATCATTCCGGCAGCCATTAGTCCCGTACAGAATGCATAGTGTGCTGTTTTATGCTTCCCTTCGGAGAAATACATCAGATAAAGCATATATGCGGTGAATCCAAACCCGTAACCAAATTGCTCTATAAATACACATATGTTGATTATAAGCAGATTGTCCGTTTGCGAGAAACTAAGATACAGGAATGTTGCTATAGTCAGCAGCATACTTAGTGTCATAGGCCATAGCCATTTTTTAAGACCGCCACGCGCTGCAATAAAACCTCCGATTATCCCGCCCAGAGTAAGCCCTATGATGCCTACCGTACCATATACCAGACCGACTTCTCCTGTGGTGAGTCCGAGTCCTCCCACATCTTTAGGGTCGAGGAGAAATGGATTGATCAGTTTTATTACCTGTGCTTCCGAGAACCGGAATGTAAGCATGAAAAATATCGCTGTCCATACCTGCGGCTTTTTGAAAAAAGTGGCGAATGTGATACCGAATTCTTCAAATATTGATTTTGCAGTTACATGCGTATGCGGCTTATCCGAATCGGGTTTTGGCAGCATTATTTTATGATAGAAACCAAAGAAGACGAACAGGCCTGCCAGAACAAGGAATGTAATAGACCATGCAAACGGAATATTACCTGATAATCCTTTATATTCCACAGAACTGTTTGCTGCCAGCTTGGAGTCGACCTGAAATACCATATATGCAGGCTTATCCCAGTTATTTTCGTTGAAAGATAAACGGTCACCTTCTATAAGGGCGATACTTTTATCCCCTCTGTTCATCGTTGTATTCAACACCATATCCTTTCCTTGTTCAGGCTTTTGGGATAGGCTGACAATTGCTACTGCTACATTGCCTACACGTTCCGATTTGGCTACATATCTTTTCTCTCCAAATGTGTCTTTTATCCAGTTGCCAAGAGGTTTGGATATATTCGTTTTCCACCATCCGTCATTATCCTTTTTTGTTTCTTCGTTTTTTGTAACAAAGCCATTATTCAGGTTCAGAGTAGATATGCTGTCGAGAAATATTTTCAGGCTGTCTTTGTTTACGCCATGTGTTCCTATTTGCAGATTGTCGTTGTGAACTATAAAGTGAATTTCTCCATCCTGAGGAGCAATATTCTGAATCTGGGGGATATATAATGTAGACTGAGTATACTGTGGGGATGCGTCTATATTTATTCTTACGGGTTCGCAGCCGGTGCTGCTTTCGAGGAAGCCGGCAAGAATGATCAGGATTCCCTGTCCGAATACCGTTGCTATGCGGTAGAAGGTACTTCTAATACCTACATATTTGGCCTGCTGATTCGTATCGAGTCCCAGCATATAAAAACCGTCGGCGGCAATATCGTGTGTGGCGGAACTGAATGCCAATAGGGCAAAGATGGCCAGAGTAGCCTGAAAGAAAAAAGGAACGGGTATAGTAAATGCAATGCCTGCAAATCCTGCACCGATGAGAAGTTGCATAGTTACAATCCACCAACGCTTTGTTTTTAACAAATCTACAAACGGACTCCATAGGAATTTTATAACCCACGGCAGATACAGCCAACTCGTGTAAAGTGCTATATCCGTGTTTGAAATACCCATCCGTTTGTACATAATGATGGATATCGTTTGCACGGCGACGTATGGCAATCCTTCGGCTAAATATAGCGTCGGAATCCATGCCCAAGGCGATTTTTTGTTGTTTTTCATCTATATTCGGTTTCGTTTTTAACCTTCCTACTTCCTACTCATAACTTTTTTCTATTCTTGCACCCACATAATAATGCAGTAATATTTTATCATAAGAATATCCTTCTTCTCCCATCACTGCTGCTCCTATCTGGCAAAGCCCTACGCCGTGTCCCCAACCTGCACCTGTGAGGGTGAAACTATTGTCCGTTTTATCTATAATAAAAGCCGAACTGTAAAGATGTGATGTGGACAGAGTACGGCGTATCTCCAGTTCTTTACCTATGATCATTGTCTTTT
Source organism: Dysgonomonas sp. GY75 (assembly GCF_015234155.1). Classification (NCBI taxonomy): domain Bacteria; kingdom Pseudomonadati; phylum Bacteroidota; class Bacteroidia; order Bacteroidales; family Dysgonomonadaceae; genus Dysgonomonas; species Dysgonomonas sp. GY75. Next base: position 18,187 of record NZ_JADCLQ010000066.1, on the reverse strand, counting down.
TAGACCCTACGATCTTCAGCTTTATCAGACGGCCTGAAGTTCCTCTTTCGATAGGGATGAGTTCGTGAATAGTGCCGAAGTCGATACCGGAACGTTTATGAATCAGGGTTGATATTTCATCTTGTGAATATGTGACCTGCCAACGATAGAAGTCTGTCGTTTCCTGGTCATAATTATTCAATACCTGTCCCAGTATTTTTTTATCCTGTGTATTACAAAATGCAGCAGGGCGCGATTCTATCCATTTTATAGATTCTTGTTCCATGGTAAGATCGGGAATATCCGTACTATTTTCACTGTCCCGTAATTTTACCAGATAGGGATATTTTATATCCTCCCAGCAATTCTGGAATTCTTCCACCACTCCGCCGCAGCATTTCGAAAAGCGTGCATCACATATTTTAGTTTCCGACATCAATACCTGTCCCCGTGTCTTAAGGATTGCCTCTCTTACAATTTCGATATTCGCCGAGGCGCGGGTTATACCCTGATATCGCTGGCAATGGTCGTCAGCACAGACATCAAAGTTAAGATGGTCTTCGCGGTCGTACCAGCGGATAATTTCATCTTCGGTTTCAGTGAAGGTGTTATATTTTTCTTTGTTTGCAACAATCTCCTTATTTTTCTCGATCTGGGCCAACAGCCAGCTCCGGGATATAACTGCATGTGCTTTTAGTAATTCCAGAGAAGCAGTCGCACTCATTTCAGACGAAATGACGCTGGTAAGATAATCTTCTATTTTGAGTATATTGATAGCTGTGATTTCATTATTTTCCACTATCAGTTTCAATGCACCCTGAAACCGCTGGTCTTCTTTTCGTTCCCAGTGAAAGTTGATTCCGATAGTTACCTCTTTTAGCATGAATGATGCTTCGTTATCATTAGGAATAAAGAGTAATTCCCTGTAAAAACTGTCGTTCCAGGATATTAGTCCATACTTGCAAGATACGGATTGCTTGCCTGTAACTTCATTTTTCTGACAGATATATTGCCTGTCGAGTACGAAGGATATTTCCTTGTTCCACAAAATGCCCACACTTACTTCCGGTTCCATATCAGTTTAAAGTTATAGGTGAAAAGTGAAGAGTGAAAAATGCGCTGGCGACAGAGAGCAGTTAGCTACTCGTATCTCATATAATTTATCATTCTTCATTCTTCATTTTTCATTAATTTACAAATGGCTTGTATCTTCTCATCACTGATGCATATTTCTTTCAGGATGCCTTCAATGTCTCTAGCGGTTATCTTGTCATAATCTTTTTCTAATGGCGTGATAAATACACCACCTAAATCTACAGCTGCCGGACTAATAAGTAAATTATCTTCTCCTTCGGCAAAGAAACAGGGCGGGCGATGTTTTTCGCGCGGGAATATACAACTGTAATACTTTTCGTTCTCATACCAGCAGAGAATATTCATCATAGGTTCTTTATCTCCTTCGTTCCAGTCTAGTAAAGCATATAGTTTTTTGAAAAAGATAACAGCATCGTCTTTATTTGTGGCCTCCAGCAAAAAGAAATTGCGAAGATACTCCTTTACAACATATACGGTTAGGCCTTCCGATTTATAGATCTCCTCTTTGGCTATACTCCAAATGTCTTTCTCGATGGGGAGAAACCCTTTTATTCCTGCCTGAAAATGGGCATGGTCGGGAGCAGATGCACCACATTTAGGGCCATTGTAAAACAAGGTATATTCACTGAGGCATTTAGCCAGATCGAGCATATCTCCATAGCGGTTCAGTATCAGTTGGTCTAAATGGTTATATGTCGGAATGGTGAAATGTTCGGGAAAAATAGGGTAGGGGTTCACCAATATCTGATAGTCCGTGCCAAATTGAACGCCTTCTTGCTCTACAGGTAAATTCTGCGGGCAAAGAAAGCATTTTCTTTCCTGAATAGACTTTGCGTCTACTTTTGCTGCAGATGACAAGATACGTGCGGGATTGAACTGTACCCTGACTGAAAAACAGCCAAAAGAAAAATCTTTGGACTTCACTTTTTCTAAAGCCTTATAATTTGTCCGGGCGAGTTCCCATTTTTCGAGTTGAGAATGGAATAACTCCCTTATCTTGAGAGAAAATGCAGTCATGTTTTTTATTTTTTATTCAAAGCTATACGTGCTTCCAGTTCCCATGTGCGGATCCTGTCTTTATAGGTATTGTGGTTATTCATCTTTACTATATCGAGCGAAGCATCTGAATTATCGTCCCAGCGGCGGCACAGATATAGAACGTCATAAATACGTCCAATCTGGTATTCCCGTGAAAAATGCAAGCCTAAGGCATAATCTTCTCCGTAGCTGGTGTTCGGAACCTTTATCTCCCTTAGTACAGGAGTATAGAATACGCGGGGAGCGCCAAGTCCGTTGATACGCAATGCATTATTGCGGCCGTTTTCCGGAGTCCATTCCTTGTGATCGATAATACCCGGTGGTATCATCTTCATATCGAAGTCGGTGAGCATATATGTGCCTACTACCATCGCACAATTCTGTTCGTAGAAAGCATCCACTATTTTTTGCAGTGTATTCTCGTCCGAATATACATCATCGCTGTCGAGCTGTACAGCGAATTTACCACAATTAGGGTGATGTACGCCCGCATTCCAGCAGCCGCCTATTCCCAATTCTTTATTTTCGGGTATAATATGTATCAAACGATTGTCGGAAGCAAATTTATCAATGGCTTCAGTTGTTCCGTCTGTAGAGTAATTGTCTATAACGATGAGGTTAAATTTGAAGTTGGTCTTCTGATTCAGAACCGATTTTATAGCGTCTCCGATAGTTCGTATACGGTTACGGACCGGAATAATGACAGATGCTTCATATTCGAAATCAAATTTATTAAATTCAACTTTCCTGAATTTTGGAGCCAGATAGCCGCCGATTTTCTTCAGATGGTCTGTGCAGGCATCTTCCATCTCTATTTGTACCTCACGGTTTTTAGGATCTACGTAATCGAATATCTTTTCACCGCTTTTACGCGTGTCGTTCTCTATTTCGGTATATAAATATTCATTAATGTGGACCAGGTTGGCAGCTTGGGATACTTTCAGGCGTAAGTCGTAAATTCCGGCGAATTTGTATTCTTTATCCATCTTATCCACAGCTTTTTTCAATTCGCTTGTTTTATATAATATAAGGGATCCGAAATTGAAATCGTCTCTCAGGCTACCTTTCTGATAAGCGATAAGAGGATTGTTTTTCTTTTCTTCGCCCATTACCTGATAATGGTCGGCATAAACAAATCCGGCATCTGAATCTTTGATTATCTGCAACATGCGGTCAAGGGCAAACATGCCTAGGCGAAGGTCGGCTGATTTGGTGTAAATCAATGTATAATCAGTATCCGCTTTTGCTGCAATCTTTTTTATCATGGCCGTTGAACGTAGAGAATCAATGCCGATTGTTTCACAGCCATTTATTTTATCTTTGGTATCATTGTCTGTTAACAAATAAATTTTGTTTGACAGTGATGATTGTTTCAGGGTGATAACTGTATTTTTAGCCTGTTCGGCGCTTTGGAAAGGTATAAAACAATTGATTTTCATTTTTATGCCGGTTTTATTGTTATATATTAGTTACAAGTTATAATTTGATCTGTTGAAATTAGAATCCAGTGATACCAATGTTTTATATAACCGATAGACAGGTTGTTGTGTATATAGATTAATAAATCCTTTTCAGCATTCTTTTAAGGTCGTGAATCACTTATCACAAATTTATATTCTATATCTCAAATAAGACGATGCGAGGTGTTAAATTATAATTCAATTAATATTTATTATATGTTAGATACATATTTTCACAAATATTTATCACTCTTATGATATTCTATTAAGCCTTTGATAGGATTCTCGATTATTATATCTATATGAATATTAAGTTCGTCGGCTATCTCCCTGATAATATCTGCATACATATTGGCAATAGTCCCTACTACTCTGACAGGATACTCCGTGTAATCGTATTGCAGGATATTTCTTTCGAAGAAGGAACGTAGGTTGCGATATACCAGATTTTTTACATACGGGTCGTCCATATGATCGTATAAGAAATAAGACATGACGGACAGTAGTTTGTTTGGAAAGGGTTTTGTGTATACATAGTCTATTATCTCGTCGGGGGTGATCTTATATTTTTCGTAGAATAATTCCGCTAGCATTGCAGGAGCAAGCCCTTTCAGGCAATCGGCAACGAATGTTTTTCCCATCGAAGCGCCGCTACCTTCGTCGCCGAGAATATACCCAAGCGATTTGATGTTTTTTATTATGTCAGTCCCATCATAAAAACATGAATTGGAGCCTGTACCTAATATACAGGCTATTCCGGCCTTATCCTGAAATAATGCTCTGGCCGATCCCAAGAGGTCACTCTCTATCACGGCAGGAGTTCTGAATTGCGCCTCAAAAGATGCTTTTACAATACCTTTTTTTTCAGGGGAAGAGCACCCCGCGCCATAAAAATAAATGGTATTAAACTTCGCCCTGAAAAATATTTGGGGAAGCTGTATCCGAATCAGACGGCTAATCTCTTTCCGTGACTGAAAAAAGGGATTAATACCATCCGACAGGAAATGGGCTGCGATGCCTTCCCTGTCTACCAAACACCATTCGGTTTTTGTAGAGCCACTTTCTGCGATTAAGATCACAAGTTTGTTTATTTATTTCCTGCAAAGATATAAAAAATAGATATGCAGTTTAACTCTTTCTGCCCCTAACTATTTTATATTCCTTCAACTTATAAAATAGGAACGATGAGTATGAAAAAAAAGTGGTGACAGTCCAATCAAAATAATGATTTTTAATAAATAAGTCGGAATTATACTGAATTATCACACAAATAAACACAATTATTAATAATGTGTAAACTTAGATTTATTGATTTCAAATTGATAAGTTAATTTAGAAAAGTATCTTACATTTGCGGAAATATATATTTCATTATTTACTTAAAACATCCACTATGAAACCTTTATTTTTTACATTATTCCTGCTTTTACCTTTGACTTTTTTTGCTCAAAGTAAACTTGCATATGTCAATGTTGACGAAGTTTTTTCTAAAATGCCGGAATTAAAAGATGTAGAGACAAAACTATCGACAAAAAACGAGGCTGTAAAAAAGAGCCTGACTGCTATGCAAACCGAATACAATCAGATGCTTGAAAGGTATGGAAAGACCCCTACCGATAGTATAACGCAGGCAATTGCTGAAGACAGACAAAAACAAATGATGGATTTTCAGGAAAGATATCGTGTGTTTTCAAATAATAGCCAACAGGAACTGGAAAAAGAACAACAAACACTTCTGGCTCCATTGCAACAGAAATTGATGAAAGCAATAAAAGATGTTGGAGAAGAAAATGGTTATACTTATATCTTCAACTCAGGCGCTTTACTCCATATAGGAGCTGATGCTAAAGATGCTAACGGGCAGGTGAAGGCTAAATTGGGAATTATAAATTGATATTGTTCATATTGAACAATTAATTACTTATTTACAAACAGAAGAAAGGCTTCGAATGTTTCATTCGAAGCCTTTCTTGTATCTATATAATATCTGGCTTGTCAGATATTTTCCATATTTCTTTTCACAAAGTTATTTAATGCTTCCCCTTTGAGCATACCGTTAGATAAGAGGGCAAGATCTATCAGTTGACGTATATTTGTGCTCTGGGTAGTGTACAAACTTACAGCTTCCTTGTCTTTGCCATCAATATCAACCATGATTTTTTTGATTAACGGATGTTCTACATTCAATACCAGATTGTAGCTGTTAGGCATCTCTCCATAAAATCCCATACCGGTTTGCATAGCGGACATTTCTTTCATCCGGCGCATAAATTCGTTTTGAGTTATCTGGATTGGCTGATCCTTTTCATCCAAAGCCTTATAATCTACGATAAATTCAGTTTTCTCTATCTTTGGAAGTTGGGATGTGAAGGCTTCGTTCAACTCTTCTTTCTGCTTGTCGGTCAGATTAACCTCTTTGCTGTCTTCTTTCTGAATAAGGTTGTCGATAGTGTCGGCATCTACCCTGACAAACTTACTTTTTTCGAATTTTTGTTCCAGCATACCGGCCATATGCACATCGAGTTGCCCGTCGAAAAGAATCACATCATAACCTTTGTCTTTAGCCGTATTGATATAAGAATATTGTTCGTCCTTATTGCTTGCATATAAATATATAAGGTTACCGCCTTTATCTGTTTGGCTAGATGAGATCAATGTCTTGTATTCTTCGAATGTAAATGCTTTGGCATCCGTATTCTTTAATAGGCATATTTTCTGTGCACGTTCATAGAACTTATCGTCTGTGAGCATGCCATATTCTATAAATATTTTCAGGCTATCCCATCTTTCTTCAAACCGTGAGCGGTCATTTTTGAATATTTCTTCAAGGCGATCAGCTACTTTTTTAGTAATATGATTCGATATTTTCTTCACATTCTGGTCACTTTGCAGGTAAGAACGTGAAACGTTGAGCGGAATATCCGGAGAATCAAGAACCCCGTACATCAATGTTAGAAATTCCGGAACAATACCTTCTACCGAATCGGTAACGAATACCTGATTGCTATAAAGCTGAATCTTGTTACGGTTCATGTCCACATTGCTCTTTATTTGCGGAAAATAAAGCACACCTGTCAGTTTGAACGGGTAGTCTACATTCAGGTGTATCCAGAACATGGGCTCGTCAGAAAATGGATAAAGTTCCTGATAGAATTTTTTATAATCTTCGTCTTTCAGATCTGCAGGTTTGCGTGTCCAAAGCGGATTGGTATCATTTATTATATTATCTTCTTCCGTTTCGACTGATTTTCCGTCTTTCCATTCTGTTTTTTTACCAAAAACAATTGGTACAGGTAGGAAACGGCAATATTTTTTTAGTAATTTATCAATCTCTCCCTGTTCAAGGAAATTTTTGTTTTCGTCATCTATATATAATATAATGTCTGTACCCCGCTCAGCTTTTTCTATAGCTTCTATAGTGTATTCCGGCGAGCCGTCGCAACTCCATTTAACAGCTTCTGCTCCTTCTTTAAATGATCTGGTGATAATCTCCACTTTTTTGGACACCATAAAAGACGAATAGAACCCAAGGCCAAAATGACCAATTATGGAATTGGCATCTTTCTTATATTTATCAAGGAATTCGTTTGCTGAAGAGAACGCAATTTGATTTATATACTTATCTATCTCTTCATTTGTCATACCAATACCATTGTCGGATATTGTAAGTGTTCCGTTATCCTTATCTATTTTAACTTTTACTGAAAGATTTCCTAGCTCACCTTTGAATTCTCCTAAAGAAGCGTATGTTTTTAACTTTTGGGAGGCATCTACGGCATTAGAAACTAGTTCACGAAGAAAAATTTCATGATCACTATATAAAAATTTCTTTATAATTGGGAAAATATTCTCAGTTGTAACCCCAATTTTACCATTTTGTTGCATATTATTAATATTTAAATTCGTATATTTGTTTTTGTAGTATGAGGGGACAAAATAAGTGCCAAAAATTTTCGTAGTGACATTTTGTCGGAGGCCTAAAAGTATTATTTATATACATTTTTAGTTAATAGAAATTATTTATAATACATAAACTCTCTCAGATTGTTTTTTAGTTTTCTGATTATCAAATAATTAAAAATGTAAATTTCAGTAATTAACATTTTTATTTAACAAATAAACTAATTTTTAACTAAGATGAAAAAAAGTATTTACCTTTGTTTTAACAACAGGAAAATATGAAATGCCTGCTGCAACTATAAAATAAATTAGACTATATTTCGCCAACTTAATACTTAATAAACGATGGCAACACTAGATAAAAATAATAAAGGTTTTGAAGATAAGTTGATAGACTTACAGAACAATATGATGAATTTTGCGCTAACCCTTACATCAAATAGAGAAGAAGCTAAAGATCTGTTGCAGGAAACAACTCTGAGGGCTTTGGATAACAGGGAGAAGTATTACGAAAATGTTAATTTTAAAGGTTGGGTGTTTACTATAATGCATAATATATTTGTAAACAACTATCGCCGTGTGGTTCGCAGCCAAACAATGATCGATCAAACAGAGAATTTATATCATCTGAATATGCCTCAGGATTCGGGATTCGATACACCGGAAGGTGCGTATACTGTATCTGAAATATCCAGAGTAATAAACAGCTTTTCAGATGAGTATAAAGTTCCTTTCTCAATGCATGTTACAGGATTTAAATACGAAGAAATAGCTCAGCAATTAAGCCTGCCTATAGGTACTGTAAAGAGCCGTATTTTCTTCGCCAGAAAACGCCTTCAGGAATTATTAGCTGACTATAAATTCCAGGACAGGGAATAATATTGTTCCTACTTTGATAATACAGCCTGCAAGTATTTTGCAGGCTTTTTTTATATTTTAGCTTCCCATTTCAGAGGGCAGGGTAAACTCTATATAATCGAAAATATGTCGAAAGATTATGTCCGGTAAATTATTTTATTCTGCACAATAGTCATACTCCACAATTGTTTCCCATCCGTTTTTAATATACTTGGAATCAACAGAGAATTCAGCAGCACCTATATCCAGATCATCGGAACAAGGAATCCTGTAATGTCCCCATGCACAACGTTTCGACGATTTTATAGCAGGATTATAACTGGACCATGTACCAAGGAACTGGTTGTTACAATAACCGTCAGCATCGGACATCAGATCGTCATACAAAAGATTTCCATCTTCATCTATATACCAGTAAGTAATCAGCTTACCTGAAAATATACCACTATTTTTTTGTTCCTTATTTTCGCTGAAAGAAAAATCAGCCATAATATACCCCTGGCTGACAGGTTGTGTTTCCACTTCTTCGTCTGCATCCACATCGATATTTTTGTATTCCCTGATACCTGTAATTTTTATTGTACCTTCAAAGTCGCAAATGTTTGTTTTTACTTTCGAATTGCCTTTAACATGATAGGTGTTTGCCGAGGTACGTTCTATATCTGTAAAATTGATATACAAGCGTTGATAGTCATTTCCTATATATCCTAGATAACATGTCTGACTATCGAGCCACAAGGGAGAAAAATCAAGATCGTCAAGGAAACCCGGCTCAGGAGAAACGGTTTCGGCTTCCAATACAAAATCCTTTATCCATTCATCTGCGCTACAATTAGTCTGTGCATGCACAGACAGCGCTATACTCATCAAAAACACACACAAGACCTTTTTCATTTATATAATATTTTTTTTAATTCCTCGTCAGTCAGATTTTCACCCACTTCATCGAATGTCAGCCTGAATGTACATCCGGCTTTCCATTCCGAACAGCCATAAGCCGTTTTTCCTTTCAATACCGTCCCTTTTTTACATAGGGGACAAAGAAGTGGCTGCTGTACGGATTCTGTTTGAACTGCTTTTTCCGTTTTTTCCTTTTTTACTCTCGGTTTGCGTTCCGAGGCAGGCTTTTTCTCTTTTGGTGCTTTTTGTTTTGGTTTCTCGGCTTCCTCTTTCACTGCCGCTTCTATTGTTATCCGGCTACCCCAGTCACTTTTTACATTGGTTACAATCTCGGTAAGCATCTGTTTCAGTTCGTCGATAAACTGGCGAGGATCGTATTCACTCTTCTCTATTTGGCGGAGTTTCTTTTCCCAAAGTCCGGTAAGCTCTGCCGATTTCAACAGTTCTTCCTTAATTGTGCCTATCAGTTCCACACCAGTCTGCGTAGCATAGAGGTTTTTCCGTTCCTTACGGATATAGTTACGTTTAAATAATGTTTCTATTATAGCGGCACGGGTCGACGGGCGTCCTATACCGTTCTCTTTCAGGGCATCACGCAGTTCATCGTCTTCTACCAACTTACCTGCGGTTTCCATCGCCCGCAGCAGGGTTGCTTCGGTGTAATACTTGGGCGGTTGTGTCCACTTTTCGTTCAGTGCAGGCTCATGCGGGCCTTTTTCACCTTTTACGAACGGAGGGAGTATATTATCATCTTCCTTGTCTGTTTCCTCTTCTTCCTGATTAGGGTTATTCGGGTTATTGGCAGGCCTTTCGAATACCACACGCCATCCGGGTTCTAGTATTTGCTTGCCTGTTACCTTAAATTCCACTTTGGCAGCTTCGCCCAATACGGTAGTGGTGGAAATCTTACAATTCGGGTAGAATGCTGCAATAAAACGACGGGTAATAAGGTCGTACACTTTGCGCTCTTCGGCCGATATGGCGTTGGCCCTTACTCCTGTAGGTATGATGGCATGGTGGTCGGTGACCTTGCTGTTATCGAATACCTTTTTTGATTTTGGTATTTTAGGCAATGCCAGTACCGGCTTAACCAATTCCTCATACCCCGCTAAGCCTCTCAGTATAGCGGGTACCTTCGGATACATGTCGTCGCTCAGATAAGTGGTATCTACGCGGGGGTAAGTAGTTAGTTTCTTCTCATATAGCGATTGTATCGTTTTCAACGTATCTTCTGCTGAGAAAGCGAATTTCTTATTGCATTCCACCTGTAAAGCTGTGAGATCGAACAGGCGGGGGGCCAATTCTTCACCGTTCTTTGTGGTAACGTCCGTTACTTCAAATTCAGACAGCTTTATTTCTTCAAGAAACTTTTCTCCTTCTTCCTTCAAAGTAAAACGGCCTTTAGTCGCTGAAAATGTCGTTTCCCTATATACTGTTTTCAGTTCCCAATACGGTTCGGGTTTGAAGTTTTCTATTTCAAGCTGACGGTTTACAATCAATGCCAGGGTAGGGGTTTGTACCCTTCCTATGGACAATACGGAGCGGTTTTGACCGTATTTTACAGTATATAGCCGTGTTGCGTTCATTCCCAGTAGCCAGTCACCGATGGCCCGGGACAATCCTGCTTCATAAAGTTTATCGAATGCGGTCTGATCTTTCAGATTATTGAACCCTTCGCGAATAGAGTCTTCTGTCAGTGAAGATATCCACAAACGCTTTACCGGAGCTTTATTCTGCGCTTTCTGCATTACCCATCGCTGAATAAGTTCACCTTCTTGTCCGGCATCACCGCAGTTGATTACTTCATCAGCTTCAGACATCAGTTTTTCTATTACGGCAAACTGTTTTTTCACCCCTTCGTTTTCGATAAGCCTGATACCGAAACGGGGTGGAATCATAGGCAGTAAGTCTAGTGACCACTGTTTCCACTGGGGGGCATATTCGTGCGGTTCTTTGAGCGTACAGAAATGTCCGAATGTCCATGTTACCTGATAGCCGTTGCCCTCAAAATATCCGTCCCTACGGGCGTTTGCCCCCAGTATTCCAGCTATTTCACGTGCTACACTCGGTTTTTCGGCTATACAGACTTTCATGTTTTATAGAGTTACAAGAAAAAAAAAGTATTTATTAACTGTATATAGTTAAAAAGTAACAGAAGTAACGGAAAACAATTAATAATTAAGAATGAACAATTAATAATGAACAATTAATAATTATTTTGTCATGCTAAGTGCTGCGAAACATCTCCTTCTTTAAAAAGTAACAAAGGTAACACCTTTTTCTACTTGTTAATTTCTCAAAACTTGACAAACCTGACACTTTTTAGACTATTTTTATTTGCAAGTTTTTTCTTATTACTTTAACTTAATACGTGCAAGAACTACCAACTGACAACCAAAGATAGCCAGCTGATATATAGATAAAATTTAATAACTTTCGTTATCGTTAGGGAAATCGGTAGACTTCACATCCTTTATATATCCTTGAACGGCCTCTGTCATCACTGTATGCAGGTCGGCATAACGGCGTAGGAATTTAGGAGAGAAATTTTTATTGATACCCAGCATATCGTGTACTACAAGTACCTGTCCATCTGCATGTGGACCCGCGCCAATACCTATAGTTGGTATTGTAAGCTGTGAACTTACTGTTTTGGTCAATTCGGCTGGTATTTTCTCCAATACCATGCCAAAACAGCCTACTTCCTGAAGAAGGAGAGCATCTTTTATAAGCTTGTCCGCTTCTGCATTGTCTTTTGCCCGTACATTGTATGTGCCGTATTTATTAATAGATTGCGGCATCAGACCGAGATGTCCCATTACAGGGATACCTGCATCTATAATCTTCTTTATGTCGGGGATCACTTCTTCACCTCCTTCGATTTTCAAAGCATCTGCTCCTGTCTCTTTCATCATCCTGATAGCATATTCCAGTGATTTAAGCGGATTACCCGATACTGTACCGAAAGGCATGTCGACGATAACCAAAGCACGTTTTGCGCCGTTCATCACCGACCGTCCATGGTATATCATCTGATCGATTGTCATAGGTAAAGTGGTAATATTACCCACCATTACGTTGGAAGCTGAGTCGCCTACAAGAATAACATCCAGTCCGGCCTGATCCAGAATAGATGCCATAGAGTAATCGTAAGCTGTGAGCATTGAAATCTTTTCACCACGTTGTTTCATTTCTATCAGGCGGCGTGTTGTAACCTTGCGGTTATCCTCGGTGTATGTAGACATATCTTTTGTTTTTTAATTAATAAAAATCAGGGCAAAGTTATAAAATAAATGTAAGAATGAACCTAAAAAAAACCTTGCCAATATTACGGCATTATATATCAGTGTATTGTTATTATACTAAATGAAAATTTGCCTAAATGTCAGACATAAATGTTGCATTCTTCATAAAATGGATTATATTTGTTCATCAGTAATATTTTATTGATATAAAACTTTATTAACAAACTAAATTAAAAACTATGGGTTTATTTGACAAGGTGTTTAAATCGGCACCGAGCGGAGATGAGAAATTTACACAACAAGAGTCTTTCGCAGCAGTAGCATTAGCTGTAGCAGGCGCAGACGGTTCAGTATCTACACAGGAATGGAACAGTATCGTGACTTACATCAGACGTCTTCGTATCTATGACAATTTTTCGGGTCCGGCATTCGATAAATTATTTGACAAATTGTTTTCCAAGCTGAAAAAAGAAGGTCCCGGAGCATTAGTTGATGCTGCAAAAGATGGCCTGGGTGATGATCTGAAAATGACAGCGTTCGCATGTGCTGTAGATATCGCTCTTGCCGACGGGGTACTCGAAGATGATGAAAAGGATATTATTAATCAACTTGCCGAAGCATTAGCAGTAGACGAGAAAACAGCTATTTCTATCATCGAAGTAATGATTATTAAGAATAAATGTTAACCGGATTCCGGTTGCCATAAAAAAAGGATGCTCTTCGATAGAGCATCCTTTTTTTATATCTATAAGTAATTTACTTTTTCACCTGATAACCTGCTTCTGCTGCATATTGCGCCTGAGCTACAGCTAATTCCTGGAATGACTTTGAATATTCATCCACTCTTGCCTGATATGTTTCCTGCAATTTATTTACATCTTCGATTGCAGATTCCTTGGTCAAAGTCGCAAAACCTTTTCCGGCTTCGACTACTCCTCTGAGGCTCTCATATGTTTTCAGAGCGGCTTCTTTAAATTTGTCACCACCTTTAGGAACATCCAGCGCTTTTACAATTGTTATCTCTGCATCTATTTTAGACAAGGCGCTGTCGGTTTTCGCTGCAATGGAGGCAAAGTCCTCATTGTTAATTGCATTAGTCAGGTCTCCGTCATAAGAAACACTCACCTCTGTGATCGCCACATTTGCTTTGGCAATAGCGTCGTTGAATTTTACAGCATCAGGACCGCAAGAAGTCAGAACGAACAGTACAGTTAGTAAAGAAAATAAGATTCTTTTCATGTTAAGTTAAAATTTAGTAGTTTTAGAAAAAAAATGAGTTTGAGCAAAAATAAATAAAATAGTCCGAAAAACAACAGTTTAAGATGTTAAAGCCTTTTTCTTCGCCAGAAAATCTTTTATACCTCCGATATGCTCCCTTACCTTCTTATCCGAAAATTCAAACACTTTAGTCACCAGTCCGTCAAGAAAATCACGGTCGTGCGAAACTAATATAACTGTACCGTCATAATCCAATAATGCATTTTTCAAAACCTCTTTGGTCTTCAGATCCAGATGGTTGGTCGGTTCGTCTAGAATAAGGAGGTTGACGGGTTCGAGTAATAATTTTATCATAGCCAATCTTGTGCGCTCTCCCCCCGAAAGTACTTTGACTTTTTTCTCGGAATCGTCCCTGTTGAACATGAACGCACCTAGTATATTGCGTATCTGTGTGCGGATATCCCCCTCAGCAACACGGTCTATAGTCTCAAAAACGGTAAGGTCTTCATCCAATAGATCAGCTTGATTCTGAGCAAAGTATCCGATTTCTACATTGTGGCCCAGCATAATGTTACCTTCATACGGTGTTTCTTCCATCACACATTTTACAAATGTTGATTTACCTTCTCCGTTCTTCCCGGCCAGAGCTATTTTTTCACCTCGTTCTATCATTAGGTTGGCATTCTCGAATACCAGATAATCATCATATTTCTTTGTCATCATATCCACCGTGAGCGGGTAATTACCCGAGCGTGTAGCCGGTTGAAAACGGATGCGTATCTGAGATTTATCTTCTTCGTCAATCTCTACCCGCTCCATTTTTTCCAATTGGCGGATACGGCTCTGAACCAAAACGGCTTTAGCTGCCTGCGCGCGGAAGCGTTCGATAAATTCCTCTATTTCGGCAATCTGCTTTTGCTGGGCTTCCCAAGCATGTATTTGTTGCTGGCGGCGCTCTTGACGAAGTTCCACATATTTGGAGTAATTGACTTTATAGTCGTAAATACGTCCCATAGTAAGTTCTATCGTACGTGTGGTAACAGCATCTATAAACGCCCTGTCGTGAGAGATAAGTACAACAGCTTTAGCCTGAGTATTGATAAAGTCTTCGAGCCACCCGATAGACTCTATATCGAGATGGTTGGTCGGCTCATCTAGCAACATTACATCAGGATTCCGTAACAGAAGTTTCGCCAGTTCGATACGCATACGCCATCCGCCACTGAATTCACTCGTCATACGGTCCAGGTCGGTACGCTTAAAGCCAAGCCCAAGCAATGCCTTCTCCACTTCCCCTTCGAAGCTGATACCCTCTACCATAGCCAGACGTTCATGCGCATGGGTAAAGTCGTCGATCAGTTTGGCATAATCATCTGATTCGTAGTCGGTACGGGTTTCCAATTGCCTGTTCATATCTTCTATATTGGCTTGCAAATCGAAAATGTGAGAGAATGCCAAAGAGGCTTCCTCCCTTACCGTGCGCTCATCGGTGATTTTCATGACCTGAGGTAAATACCCTACCGTTACCCCGTCGGGGCCTGTTACCGAGCCTTTATAATGTGTATTCACTCCGGCCAGTATTTTGAGCATAGTGCTTTTCCCTGCTCCGTTTTTACCGACTAAAGCTATTTTATCTTTATCGTTTATTATATAGCTGATATTATCGAATAATACCCTGTCGCCTAATTCTACCTTTAAACTATCTACAATTAACATCTAAATTTACCTTTTTATTTTTTAGAGCTGCAAAGGTAGGAAAAAGAAACAAACAATTAGTGACAGAGAGATATAGCAGGAGAAATATTTATTATCACCACAAAGTCATTATATATTTATTAAAAATATTTACATTATTCATAAAAATAAATGCATTGTATCTAAAATATTTTCCTGTTTCATTCGTCTAAATAAATAGATGATTTAACATTTGAAATAATACGAAGATGAGTGACGATAAATATAAAAAAGACAATAAAAGACAAGATAACAAGAAAAACCTGAAAATGAAGTCCTCCGAAAAAATGGACAGTCCATATGTAAAATTAGCTATTGCTCTCGAAGAATTATGTGCCGATGATTTTCAATTTGAAGAAGATGATGCATAAAACTGATTTAACTCTTTCTTTTTCATTATAAGATTTATACATTTGTTTCTGTTGCGATTATAATAGTATTATTTATGCGGAAAGAAACTGGTGAAAAAATACAGACAGGTATCATGTGCGGGTCATTCAACCCTTTACATATGGGACATATTATGATCGCCGATTATATGTGTGCATTCGAGAACCTGGATGAAGTCTGGATGGTTGTTACTCCGCGTTGCCCCTCTGAAAAGAGTTCCGATATGGCAGATGTTGCAATACGATTGGATATTTTAACGCGTTTTTGTTTCCGGTATCAACATATACGCCCTTGTGATATAGAGTTACAATTATCCCCGCCTTATTATACGATAAATACAATAATCGCATTGAAAGAGCAGCATTCCGACCGTGAATTTGTTTTATTATTAGGTGAAGATAATTGGACAAACTTTCATTATTGGTATCGGAGCGAACAGATAAAGAAGGAAGTTCCTATATTGATTTATCCAAGAAAAGATAGTAAATCTGATGATAATCTGCCCGAAAATGTACGAAAAGTAAATGCCCCGTTGATTGAAATATCTTCTACCTTTATTAGAAATGCAATAAAGGAAAATAAAGATATCCGAAGTTTTTTACCAGTTGGAGAATATGAATATCTGATTGAAAATAAGATTTATAATAAATAAAAAACAGGATACTGAAGTGACCTTCAGCATCCTGCAATATATTTGGACTTTCAATTGAATCAGGATAAAGCTGCAATTGCCGATCCTATCAGGTTGGCATTCTTCATCTTACTGATATGAACATTTACATCGCTTAGGTTAAATTCTATCAACAGTTTGCGAAGTTCTTCCGACACCAGGTCTTTGTAGTTCTTCCCTTTACGGTCTTCACTCCAGAAGAGGCTGCCTTCAGCTACCAGATGAATTTTCTTTATAGATTTGTCATGCGATACAAGTACCATCACCAATCCGGCAAGCGACGCGGCTACCAATTGAGCCGAGCGTTTATATATCCAGCGCGATACATCTACATATCTTTTCTTATGAATATCAGGATAATTCATGATGTTAGTCAGTTTCTGAGCATCAAATCTTTCTTCAAATTCATCACAAGGAAAAACCGATTTAAGGATTTCACCCAAATACATGCCTGATACCGCTTTTTCGAAGCGTTGCGCTCCCTTGCTGTCCGAACAGGCATCTACTTTATCATCTATCACTGTCAGGTGCGGCGGATAGAAATTGCCTGATTCCAGATTTACAGGAATCAAGCCCTCTCCCTTATATTCAGGATTCAGTTTCTTTATTTTATCAGGACGGATAAATGTAGCCATATTTGTACCCGTACCTACTATCAATCCGATATAGGCATCGTAGCTACTGTCGGTAAGACCGGCAAAAAGACTGGCTACAGTATCGTTTATTACTTTTACTTCGGTAAACTTATCACCGTTTTCCTTGTTTAGATAATCACGAAGTGGCTGACCTACAGGTTTTCCCAGCATTTCTTTGATGTCCACTCCTTTGGTCCAACGGATAAGGGAAGCATCTCCATTGAGCATAGATTCAGCCGGGTATGAGAAGCAATAGCCGATGGGCATCTTTCCTTCCATTTTTATTTCACCGATTGGATCAGCCTGCTCTTTGAACAGGTCTGCTTCAGTGAAGCCCGGAGTTTTCATTACGGACAAATCTTTTTTCCATCCGTTTTCGGGATGTATAGATGCCTTTCCGTCTACAAAATCAATTGTGGCAACACGATAGTTGGTTCCTCCTAAGTCGAGTACCAATGCCGAACCTTCTATTCCCGATGTTTTGGGATTGATGTAAGTAGGAATACATTGTATTTCGGTATTGTCTTTACCAAGACCGTTTTCTACTTTGGTTTGGAGTGATTGGGCAATTTCTTTCAGTTGCTTTGTTTTCAGTTTAAAAATGTTTTTCTTCATAGGGTATATCTATCGTTAAATTAGGCAGATTAAAATTGTTTTACAAAAATATAAATCTATCTTGAATATTGGTCATTTATATAAACATATTGACATCTGAATAACTAATTTTATTACGTCTTAACACCATGCACATTCATTTTTTTGTAAAAATGAAAATATGTTCCTACTATTTTTTAGGGCAAACCCGAGAATTGGCAACGTTTCAGTGAACAGCATACCAATCCGGCGCTCCGGATTAAAATAATGAAGAAACGTCCTGGATGCTTACCTTGCGTGAGTTTTTGCAGCCCAGGCCGAAGTTTACAATGGTGTTTCGAACCCCATGAACAGCATGGCTTAAACCACAGAAGGTAAAATAATTGGTGATACTTTTCAAAGGTAATCCCGCTTAAGAGTTTAGATTTAGACAATGTGGTTTAGCAAAAACTATAACCATAAAAACTAAAA
>NZ_JADCLQ010000065.1:0-84077 GCF_015234155.1 Dysgonomonas sp. GY75 | reverse complement strand
AAGCCAAAAAGCAAGTCTTTAACTGATAGTCAAAAAGAAGAAAACAGAAAAATATCAAGTTTTCGTATTCTTGTTGAACATGCCATCGGTAGTGTCAAAAAATGTCGTATTGTCAAAGAACGATTCAGATGTCGCAAGTTTGGTTTTGACGATTTAGTCATGCTTATTGCTTGCGGTCTGCATAATTTCAGAATTTCAATTTCACTGATTGTGAAACATATATAACTTTATTGAATATAATGTCTAATAGATTTAATTATGGATAAAGACCTAATTATAAGCGTATTTCCTGCAGCCCTCATAAAAAAGGAATTGCAGCAAGAGTAAAAGATTGAAGGTTTGAACTAAATCTTGGCTCAGGAGGCTTTTACTAAGCGTACTGATGTTAGTTATGATGCATATCGTAGGTATTGAGAATATAGTTAAAATTACTCTTTGTGACTTAGTTTTATGTCCTGTCGCTCTGTATGGCATATAACAAAGATAGAAATAACTCCAATTCAAGATAGTTAACTGGGTAGTCTGTTCAGGGTAGTACTACCCAGTAAAATTTAAAATAATATTTCCAAAATTTTCCGTCAAATATTTCATCTTTTCACCAATGTCACGTATATTAGCGTAAGTGGTTGGTACAAAACAGAATGCATACAGAACCTATTTATGAGTTTGTACCGAAAAAATCATTATTTTCTTGATTAATAAATATCTATGCATTCTGTATCGTCGGCCTTAATTATTTCCTATCTTAAGGATTCAGATTCAGCATTTTTCGGACTCTCTTTTCATATTGATAACCTTACATTTTTGACTATGAAGATATTCTAAGATACAATACTACCTTTCGTCCGATATTGTAATCTTATTTCTTTGAAAATCATGTAATCCGATAGCATAGATCATATAGGGCCAGATTTCAGAACCTTTAACGCCCGAAAACATTCCCACATTAGAAGTAGACTCAAACTCGCCATCTTCTACTTTTTGGATTTCAGATATGTACTGGAGGGATTCTTTTGAGTAATTCTTGAATAATAAATAAATTTTCATGTTTTTCTCTTTTTCTGCCTCTGTATCCCCATGAGTTGCAAAGCAGAAATAACAAATAATAGTATTATCTTCCCCCTTATCCTTGAATAAGTAGTTATTATTCCACGAGTCAACAACTTCATTAAATGGTTCGAATTCAATGACAGAAATATCGAAATTAACAGAATCTACAGGATGGAGCTTTAATGTGAATTTAGTCCCAATAGGAAAGGAGAACCCTTTTGCTGGTATGGTTGGTAACTCCTGCGCATAGGCAGATAGAGTAATCAGTCCAAGTAAAATAATTAGAATCTTCTTCATAGCTAAGTTTTTTCTTATTAGATATAGTTAGGTATAATATTCCATAACAGCTCAACAAACATAGATAAAAAACTTTATTAGAAACCGACAATATCATAAAATTCAGAATCAGAATTTCATTATTAATATGTAGATTTGCAATAGAAGTACCTTATTCCTTTATGTTTATATGAAAACAACACATCTTATTATATTCTGCATTTTTTTGCTGCAGCAACCTTTTTCTTTTGCACAATCCGGCTTGGCCGATAGTCCACACTCTTCATCTGAAGTCCATATTTATCAAATAAGTAAAGATGATTTACGAAAAGTCCATATCAAAGATGATGGTTTTGATGAAGATATGCTAAAGACTTTTGTGTCGAAATATAATGTAGGTGAAGATATTCCTGCTTTACCAAAAGGGAACTACATACTAGTAAAAGTGATAGACAATCAGTTAAATTATACAGAACATACAGTAGATAACCTTTATGCAAAAATAGTACCTTCTGAAAAGTTTATTATTTGTCTATACGATTCATTAGGAAATATCATAAATGATGCCGAAATAAGGAAAGGGTCTTCAAAACTAAAATATGATAAAGAAACACAAACATATAGCACCAATAAAGCAAAAGATGAAGATATAATCGAAATAGCTCATAATGGAGTTTACCATTACTTGGAAATAGAAGATAACCAATATCGCGATAATTATAATCTTTTTGAATCAACCTGGTCGAAAATGAAATGGAGATGGATCGGACTAAAAAATGGAATAAAATATATCTTTAATCCATCTGAGCGACCTGCCAAACAGAAATATACTGGTTTTATTGTGTTTAATAAGCCCAAGTACAAACCGGGCGAAACCGTAAAATTAAAGGGATACTTATCAGAATATAACGGAAAAAAATATGATAAGCCTGTCGGGATCCGATTACTTGGTAGTCATAACTCATTTAATATTGATACAATTTTAATCAAATTAGAGCCCTATCAACCGGGGATGTACAGCTATGAATTTAAGCTGACCGATGAATTGGACTTGATGTTAGACATACTCCATATCACTGATTACTGATGATAAAAATGCAAATACCGTGAGAGATTATTTCAGATATGAAGATTATGAACTTAAGGGCATAAGCTTTTCGTTAAAATCTGATAAGAAAGAATTTGCGATGGGAGATTCTATCAAATTGGATATGAAGGTAACAGATGAAAACGATATGGCTGTCTACGATGGAAAAGTTGAAGTTTTGGTAACCCCGGAATATTTCGACTTGAACAAAATAAAAATGATGGAGCCGGTTTTTATTTCGGATACACTATGGAATCACACTGTTGACCTATTCGGTTCATCCGAAAAAGGATTGATTATTCCTGATTCCATTTTCCCTCCAAATATTGATTTAAAATTTAAAGTAAGATGTACTTATTTAAGTACCGATAATGAAAAACATGTGGAATCATTATCTCTGGAAAGAATAAATAAAAAGTATACATTGGATTTTTCATTAAATAAAGGTATGCTCTCTATTAAAGAACTTTATCTGGGAAAATCACAACAAGCATTGGCTAAAATTATAATCAGTGGAGAGAATGATGAGTGTCTATATAATGATTCTGTTATGTTGCCACACACATTAGCAATTCCTTGGAATGCAGCTGATGTAACCGTCGCAACCAAAAATACAAAAGATTATTATTTTTCTGATGATATTGCAGAAGGACATCAGCTAGGGTATAAATTTTATAGAAGCAATGATTCGATTTATCTAAAAGTTGATAATCCTGCAAAAATTCCTTTTTGGTATACTATCCGTAAAATGAAAAAAGAAATAGACAGGGGTTATACAACACAGTTAAACTACTCAATCAAAGATACTGGAGAGGATGGTTACAGTATGCAGCTTTCTTATTTGTTTGGAGGGAGAAGTGAGTCAATAGAAGGTTTATTACCTTTTGCTCAAAAGAATATGACTCTGGATGTGACGACTCCTACGACTGTATATCCGGGGCAGACTGCAAATGTTCAAATCTCGGTAACAGATAAAAAAGGAAAACCTGTAAAAGACGCTGATGTTACAGCCTATTCTTTTACATCCAAGTTTAAGAACTATTCAATGCCTAACATCTCCATTGGAGGTAAAGCTCGTTATGCCAAGCAGTTTTATAATACCCGTTATGAAATGGATGATGATTTGTATTATAATGGAAAATCAAGTTTGACATGGAAAAGATGGGCTGGCGCAATAGCTCTGGATACGGTCGAATACTATAAATTTTTATATCCGGAAACATATTATGTATATAAGGAACAATCTTCCAACGGAAAAACACAAATATCCCCTTTTGTTGTTATTGGTGGAGAAGTACAAGGAGTGCATATGTTATGGATAGACGAAAGGCTTTATTATGCCAATCAGTCTCAACATCAGAATATATATACTTTTGAAATTGATCCGGGAAAACACAGTTTGCGTTTTCGGACTCATAACAGGGAGATATTGGCTTTAAATTTTTATATCGAAGAAGGCAAGAAAAACATTCTGTCCTTCAATGCAGGGAAATCATATACTAAAATTCCTTATGAAGATTCTAGGTTAACACCTTTCGTTTTAACTTCCAGATTATTGGATAAGAAGGAACAAGGATATTTATCGGACAAAGAGGTTTCTGAGCTTAGTTCACAATTAATAACTGTAGATAATAATTTCGGAGAAATAGAACTACCTAATATTCGCCAAAAAATTGATATTCCGGGTTATATTAATACAGGTAATACTCTCTATTATCTAAATTACACAAATAGAACTACCTATGACCGAACTTTAAATACTCAAGTTAAATCTCCCATTCTTGCAGGGCCCTTTCCTAAGAGGAATATTCTTGCAGGATTCTCAAATATAGCCTCAGTTTATGCAGGAAACAGGTCTTTAGCTAATGTTGAAATTGAAGGAGGAAATCATTATACCTTATATCCGAATTATCAGAAAATAAAACAATGGGATAAATCGCAAATAAACAGAAGCATATCAGCATTTAAACCCGTGTTGAGCTTTAAACAAGAGCCACTAACAAAAGAAGATATCGAGAATCAGATAAAGACTAAGATTGCAGATGTTATACGCTCTACAAGAGGTTTTGTCAATATAAGACAATATAATAAAAGTTTTAGAGGCACTAATTACAAATTGGAATTGGTTCTGGGAAAAGACACAACAGGGATGTCAATAAGCCCTGCACTCATTTTAATCGAACCGAAAAAGGAAGAAGACCGGAAAGATTTCCAACTTTATTATGGAGGGACCAGGGACTTTAATAATCTGCCAACAGAGGAACTAACGCTTCATCTCATCTTTAAAGATTCGACATCATATAGCTATCCTATACAGTTACACAAAGGAGGGCAGAATTATCTGAAGTTGGATTCTATTGCCGATTATAAGAAGGATTCTGAAATATCGAGAGTTGCATATAACCTATTTAGCAAAGGCATTAAGACTCTCTCTGTAGAAAATCCATATATTTTAAAACCAATAAGGGATACTCTTTCTTTGTCTCCCATATTTGATAAAGGGAAATTTAGCAGAGAAAATGAAAATAAACGGATTGTGACCGGTATAGTGAGGGATAATGAAGATGTTGTCATCGGGGCTACAGTGAAGATTAAAAATACAAACAAAGGAGTTATCACCGATTTTGATGGACGGTTTGAAATAGATGTAGATGGAAATGCTACCTTAGAGGTAATGTATATAGGATATAAGACCAAAGAAGCCAATGTATCAACAGGTCATGATTATAACATTACCATACAAGCAGATGAACAGCGATTGGAAGAAGTGGTAGTTATTGGTTATGGTATACAGAAAAAGTCAAATCTTACCGGGTCTGTTGTTACTATCAATCCCTTAGATGGCTATTTTGACAATCAAGTTTTACAAGGCAGAGTAGCAGGTTTAATGATCAGGGGAGCATCTGGTACGGATGCTAAAGCAAACCCTTTAATAATTATAAATGGACTTCCTTTTGATGGTACTCTCGAAGATATTGATGCATCTTCAATCTTATCGCTAAATGTTTTGAAAGATGCTGCAGCAACTTCTATTTATGGTGCACGAGCAGCGAATGGAGTAATTATGATTGAGACTAGTGCATTATCGTCTTCTAAAATTGCAGAATCTGAGAATATACCCAATGAAGAGCCGGGTAATACTATTAGGCGTAATTTCCATGACGATGCATTCTGGCAACCAAAACTTAGAACCGATGAAAAAGGAGAAGTAAATTTCGAGGTAACTTATCCCGATGATATAACCAACTGGAATGCTTATTTCGTTGCTTTGGGTGGAAAGAATCAGTCAGATACAAAACAGATGAGTGTCAAATCTTTCAAGGCTTTATCTGCACGTCTATCGACTCCTCGATTTGCTATCAGGGGAGATAGCCTGAATACCGTAGGCAAAGTAGCCAATCATTTTGGGGACAGTTTAACATTAACTCGAACTATTGATATAGATAATAACAAGCAAGTTGAAAAAATAAAAATAGGTAATTCACACGTAGACTATATACCCATGCATGCAATTAATGGCGATAGTCTCACTCTGGCTTATTCTTTGCAAATGGAAAATGGCTATTTTGATGGAGAAGAGCGTTCATTCCCTATTTTTGAGCAAGGTTTGCTGCAAACCTATGGAGATTTTAAAGTAATTAATGATTCGTCAACTTACACATTCAAAACAGACCCTGAGTTTGGGGAAGTAACCCTTTATGCCGAGGCTTCAAGTTTAGACCTTTTCCTGCGTGAAATAGATAATATTGATCGGTATCCATACATGTGTAATGAACAGATGGCATCCAAAATTAAAGCTCTGTTGGCAAAAAAGCATATCTGTAAAATACAGGGAAAAGAATTTAAAGAAGACAAGAAAATTAATGGTCTTATCAGAGACCTGAATAGAAATAAAAACAAAGAAGGGCTTTGGGGTTGGTGGAATAAAAGTGAATCTGTGATGTGGATATCGAAACAGATCATAAATGCACTACTTGATGCAGACGAAGCGGGATACAAAACAGAATTAGATAAATATACGCTGGCATTAGCTTTTGAACAGGAATTAAAGAACAGTTTATCTAGTCTTCCTTTAACTGTGGATAAAAAACTACCATACGCAAAAGGTGAATTGCTTGACAGACTTATTTTCTTAAAGCGGTTAAACGCTACTGTTGATTATAAGACATATCTATATCAAGTGGATTCTCAGTTGGAGAATTCAACAGCAAGAGATAATTTAAAAACAATGCTGGTGATGTCTTCTCTCGGACTTCAAGATTCAATCAGAATGGACTCGTTGATGCATTATTCCGACAAAACAATTTTGGGCTCTCTCTATTGGGGTGAAAATAAAAAGGGGAAACCTCAGCCAGGATATTTTTATCGTCCGGA
Source organism: Dysgonomonas sp. GY75 (assembly GCF_015234155.1). Taxonomy (NCBI): domain Bacteria; kingdom Pseudomonadati; phylum Bacteroidota; class Bacteroidia; order Bacteroidales; family Dysgonomonadaceae; genus Dysgonomonas; species Dysgonomonas sp. GY75. The sequence goes on along the minus strand of NZ_JADCLQ010000065.1, from coordinate 77,290 downwards.
TAAGACAAACACCGAAAATACACTGTTGGCTTATCAAATATTGAAAAATCTAGGAGGACACGAAAAAGAATTGGAAAGCATTCGAAACTATTTCTTTGAACAAAGACAAAATAATACATGGAATAATATCTATGAATCATCACGTATTATACAAACAATAATGCCTGATATGTTGAAGAATGCAGAGAAATATACCAATGTTGTGATGAATATGAATGGAAGAAAAATCTCAGAATTTCCGTATACCACTAAACTAGATTCAAAAGAAAAAATTCAAGTAAGCAAAACTGGTACTATGCCTCTATTTGTTACCATCTATCAGAAAGAATGGAATACAAATCCGATACAGGAAAAGTCGAAAGGATTTGAAATATCGACAACATTCAAGGTAAATAATGATAGTGTGGCAGATTTGAAAGATGGTAAAACTACGATATTACAGGCAACTCTTAACCTCTCAGGGGATGCTGAATATGTACAAATAGAAATTCCTATTCCGGCAGGTTGTTCTTACAACTCAAAAACTATGGGTAATTATTGGAAAGAGGCGCATCGGGAACACTATAAGGAAAAAGTAGTAATTTTTTGTAATAAACTCTCAAAAGGACAGCATGTATTTGACGTTGAATTGTTACCAAGATATACAGGTCGTTATACACTCAATCCTGCGAAGGCAGAGCTTATGTATTTCCCTACATTCTATGGAAATGAAGAGATTAAAACAACTTTGATAAAATAATAGTATTCTCACTTTATGAACATCAAAATAATTATCCAAACAGTTCTCATATTCCTTTTTTTATTTGCGGGTACATCCTGTCAAAAGCAGGGAAATAATTATTCAGGCAATGAGCAACGGTCTTTTTGCTATTGGAACACGAGCTATGTTCCCGATTCTGCCCTTTGGAATAAATTGGAGGCGAATCATCTGTATGTACGCTATTTTGATGTGGATTGGGATGATCTCTCAGGAGAGTCTAGGCCCATAGCTTCTATCTGGAGCAATGATTCATTGCCATTTAATTTTACCCCTTCGGTATTCCTAACCAATAAAGTTTTTGAAAAAAGTAATGAGCAGGCATTAGACTCGCTTAGTTTAAGAATAAAGCGTCGCATAGACGATATTACTGTTAGCTTTGGGACGAGTGCTTTCTATGGCCGGGAGTATCAGGATAAACACTTGAACCGTGACTCTTTCCGAAATATTGCGATTGATGAATATAAAAACAGATATAAGGACATTCTTATCGACTGTGATTGGACGGCAAGCACAAAAGATAGGTTCTTCTATTTTCTGGATCAACTGAAAAAAGATTGTAGCGGTAAAAATATCACAGTAACACTGCGTTTGTGGCAATATAAACAGACTAAAATAGCGGGAGTTCCACCTGTCGATCGTTGTTTACTAATGTGCTATAACATGCAAACAGCCAACAATTTCAATGTGGAAAACTCAATAGCCTCAATGGATGAATTGAAGAAATATATTTCAGGCGATAAGTATCCGTTAACTTTAGATGTAGCATTACCTATTTTTAGTTGGGCTGTCTTGTTTCGTAATGAGCAATTCGTTGGCTTGATAGGCAATGCCACAGATAAAGGTTATAAAGATAATTTTATTGAGTATGAAAGCTTAGGAAATGGGCGGTATAGATCACTGACAGATAAAGTTATTGGGAATTATTTTATGAGAAAAGGTGATGTTATAAGAGTTGAAAGTGTATCCAATAAAGAACTCAATGATATGGCACAATACCTCAAAAAGGAAATACCAATGGACAAATATTCGCGCATAACATTTTTTTCCTGGAATAAATCATATATTGAAAATTATGGCACAGAAGAAATTAAAAAGATATATAGTTTATTTGGTAAGTAGCCTTTTTCTACTCTTTTCGTTACAGTCTAAAGCCTGTGGATTTTATGAGACAGAGGCAGATTACAGTGCAATGATGTTCAAAGTATCCTTACCTTGGTTCAAATGCTTGCAACCATTTTATTATACAACATCTTCTTTCTATTACCTCCCTGTTGATGATCCTCTGGTGAGTGACCCTAACGGGAATGATCGTTACCGAAACTGCCTCGAATGGCAAATAGCTTGCAGTAATAAACCGTCAATAGACGATGTATATGTTATTCAATATGACACAGACCCTGTTATCTTTATCAAATCGCATGAGGAGAACTCGTTGAATAAAGTTTTTAAAAATAATTCATTCATCAAATATCTGGTAGAAGAGAAAAACAGAGATTTACTTAACTATATGCTGTTTGCTAAAAAAGCGGAGCTATATGAAGCCGGAAGAAACAATCATTTTGAGGATTGGGACTATAATGGGTATAGATACAAGGATGATAAGAGCGGAAGAGAATGTGCAAAAGCAGAGTTACTGGTAACTGCCGATTCCATTTTAAAAATAAAGCTTCCCCAATTCTTGAAAGAACGCTATGCTTTTCAGGCATGTCGCCTATATTATCAATTAAATCAATATAGAGAAGTTACATATATATATGATAAATATTTTGGAAAAATAGATAAAAACAGCCTGATGAGTGTATGGGCCGGATTGTTCAAGGCTATGGCAACCTCATCAGATAGTATAGAGCATCATCGTTTGCTGATACAAGTCTTTAATAATTGCGATGAGAAGAAATTCAGATGTGTACAGCTATTCAGAGATAATTTCGATGAAAGAGAGCTTAAAGTGGAAGAATTAAGCACAGCTCTGGTCATGATGGCTTTAAAAAATCCGGGGAAGTCTCTGTATAAGATAAAAAGAGCATTCGAACTAGACAAAGACAATAAATATATTCCCTTCTTAGTTTTAAGAGAGATCAACAAACTGGAAGATTGGATAATAACTCCACTTTTCTATGGTAAATACTCTATTACAAACAGCGATCCTTTTCGATGTGCATATTATAGCGAATGGTTAGAGGAATATAAGAAGGAGCATCCCGAAGAATACAAAAGCGATGAAGAGGAATCCAGATTACAACAAGAGAATCTTATAACTGATATGAAATATATAAATCAGCTAAAGTCTGTCATATCAAAGATGTTATCTTGTTCAAATGCTGAAATAAAGGATTTTTATGCAATCAGTTTGGCACACCTGTCCTTATTAGAAGAAAATACATCGGATGCCCAAAAGTATATGTCTATGATTTCGGACAAAGCAAATCCGTCTATGCTTTTACAAAAGAAAGTTGAAAGTATTTGGTTGGCAATCAAAACTCAAAATATTGAATCCGATAAATTCAAAGATTACTTTGTGAAAAATATCTCTGATTTGGAACGTATTTCGATGCCTAACTTCGACAACAATAAAATGCTGTTTACACTTACTTTATCGTTAGCGAATGGATATCTGAAAAGAGATAACCGGGTATACGGTAATCTCTTCCGGTTAAAAGCAGACCGGTACAATAATAAAGAAAGCGATTGGTATTCTTCTTATTCTAGAAATGGTGATTCTTATTATACAACTGTATATTTTGATATAAATGCCACTACATCCGATATGGATATACTTATCAGGTTATTGGAAAAGCCGAATAAAACTCCTTTCGATAATTTTTTATGTAATCAATCTCTAAGCTCAACCAATGCTTATAAAGAGCTGAAAGGAACGATAGCTTTCCGAAATAATAATCTAAAACTGGCATATGAGACTTTTGCTTCTATGCCGCAAGACTACTGGCAAAGTGAAAACTTTTCTTTCAATAGTTACCTGAACGAAGATCCTTTTGTTCCTAAAGGTCTAAAAGCAGATAAATATCGGCTATTCGATTACAAATTCAATAAAACTAATTTTGTGAAAGAATTGATAGATCTGGAGGAAAAAGCCTCAAAGAAAGATGAAAGAAGTTCCGATTATTATAATAGACTCGGAGATGCTTATTTTAACACCACATATTGGGGTAATTCCTGGATGATGACACGATACTCATGGAGTTGCAATGACCAGGATTATTCTAAAATAGATTGTCTCCCTGAATGGATGTGCAACTATATGACAGCAGGAACAGCTCGCAGGTATTATGAGAAAGCGTTGGAGAAAGCTGCGAATGAAGAACAAAAAGCGTATGCTACGGTTATGCTTCGTTATATACACTACCTGAATTTTTCATTCCGATCGCAAGGCTATGATAAACGATTGGCTCAAAAATACAGGGATGATCTGAAAAATTATGAGTATACAAAGGCTTATCAGATATACAGATCGAATTGTATCGCTCCCTTTATTGCAAACTAATATCCTGAAATTAAAGAAATTTCATTTTCAAGAGATTAGATTTCTTTTCGCCTTAATCGCGCTCGAACTCACAATTGAAACAAATATTTTGGGAAGAATTTTCCATCCAATATTTGATTTTTATTAAAAAATCAAATATATCTTCTCGCTTATTTGCACAATCGGGGAGCAAATATATCTGCATTTTGCACTATTACAGTATTTGAAATCAATGGAAACGAGATACTTTAATAAATTCGCCACCAATGATAAATGAGCGTATTGACTGTGGATTATTTGCCTTATGCAATATATATTAAGATAATGATCATTAAAATAATTCTGTCGGTCGATGGGGAATTAAATAAAATGTTCTATTTTTGTAATGGGTATTAAAATAATATTCATTAAATTATTATTTAAGATGAAATTTTATAATAGAATACAGGAATTAGAGATTTTAGCCCGCACACTGGAGCAATCTCAAAAAAGTTCGTGTTTTACAGTTATGGTAGGACGTCGCCGTATCGGTAAAACATCTCTTCTTCTCGAATCTGTAAAGGGTCAAAAATATCTATATCTATTTGTTTCCCGAAAAAGTGAGCCGCTTCTTTGTGAACAGTTTCAAAAAGATGCAACAAGAGCTTTGGGTATACAGATATTCGGAAGTATTACCCAATTTAAAGACCTCTTTGAGCAATTACTTATTTTTGCCACAAAAGAACATTATACGCTGATAATTGATGAGTTTCAGGAATTTGACAATATAAATTCATCTATATTCAGCGATATCCAGAATCTTTGGGATCAATATAAAGACAAGACTAAAATCAACTTTATAGCTTCCGGTTCTATCTATTCAATGATGATGAAGATATTTGAGAATAGAAAAGAGCCTCTATTTGGTCGTCTTACATCAAAGATGATATTGAAACCTTTTGCCGTAAGTGTCATCAAGGAGATATTAAATGATTATAATCCTAAATACACTGCAGAGGATCTTCTGTGCTTGTATATGCTTACCGGAGGAGTTCCTAAATATCTTGATTTATTGATGGAGGCTGGAGCGGTTACGAAAGATAAGATGCTGGATAGGGTCACAAGTCCGAACTCACCCTTTCTTGATGAAGGTAAAGATCTACTGGTCTCTGAGTTTGGAAAGGAATATGGCACATATTTTTCCATTATGCAGTTAATTGCTTCAGGAAAGACTACCCAAAGTGAAATTGATTCTATTATCGAAAAAAATACAGGCGCCTATCTGGTAAATCTTGAGAAGGAGTATTCTCTTATCATAAGAAACAAACCGATGTTTTCAAAACCGGAGAGCCGTAAAAACCGTTGGAGCCTGAATGATAATTATCTTCGCTTTTGGTTCAGGTTTATTTTCCCGAACCAATCATTGATTGAAATGGGAAAGAACGAATTGCTTCGAGAGTATATTGATAAGAATTACGAGCAATACAGCGGACTGATCTTGGAGAAATATTTCCAGTCAAAAACGGTAGAAGAGGAGAGGGTTACCATGATTGGTAGCTATTGGGACAATAAAGGATTAAATGAAATCGATTTGATAGCACTGAATGATTTGGATAAGACAGCTATTGTTGCAGAAGTAAAACGTAATCCGAAGAAAATCGATTTAAATCATCTTCAGGCAAAGGTTGACTCTATAAAAAAAGAACTTTCAAAATATAAAGTTCAATTGAAGGGGCTTTCTCTGGAAAATATGTAACTGTTATAAAAGTTTCGTTACCCTCGGTGCAATATCCTCATGAGACATTAAATAAAGGTATATTAAATGTCTTTATAATAAAATATTGTAAAACAATAAAATAAGTAGGTTTTTTTTCGTATCTTTAGAACTTGAGCAATCTGGTTTTTATTGTATCTATCTTCTCAATGTTTTGCTCCGCGCTGGTTAGCGGATCTTCCCATCGTCAAAATCGACAACAAAATTAACTTTCTTGTTTATGGTATTAATCAGTTACGAGAATGTGTAATGCTTTTGTCGTAACACATTTTTGTAAATAAGATGAAATCATTTTTTATAGGGAATCTGGAAGTTAAACTTCCGGTTATCCAAGGTGGAATGGGAGTAGGCGTATCTTTGTCCGGTTTAGCATCAGCGGTAGCCAATGAAGGAGGGATAGGAGTTATATCGTGTGCCGGTTTGGGCCTTATCCATAAAGGCCACGGAAATTTTATCAAGAGCAGTATTTGGGGGCTAAAAGAAGAGTTGCGTTTAGCCAGAGAAAAAACAACCGGCATAATAGGAGTCAATATAATGGTGGCTTTATCCAATTTTGCAGATATGGCGCGTACAGCCATCGAAGAAAAAGCGGATGTCATATTTGCCGGAGCAGGACTACCGTTGGATCTGCCATCTTATCGGACTGTGGATAGTAAAACCAAGTTAGTCCCGATCGTTTCTTCCGCCCGGGCCTCAAAAATAATTTGCGAGAAATGGTATAATAATTACGGTTACCTACCTGATGCGATCGTTGTAGAAGGTCCGAAAGCAGGAGGGCATTTAGGATTCAAAAAAGAGCAAATCGATGATAACCTGTATTCTCTGGAACAGATAATTCCCGAGGTCATAGAAACAGTTTCATTATATAAAGGAATAAAAACGATATCAGTTATTGCCGCAGGTGGGATATCTTCAGGAGGGGATATATACCGTTTTATCGAAATGGGGGCATCGGCTGTACAGATGGGAACAATATTTGTTACTACAGAGGAATGCGACGCTTCAGAAGCCTTCAAGCAGGTCTATCTTACTGCCAAAGAAGACGACTTAATGATAATCAACAGTCCCGTAGGGATGCCCGGGCGTGCCATCAAAGGAGAATTTCTCAAACGTGTTGCCGATGGATTAGAAGTTCCTAAAAACTGTCCTGTACATTGTATAAAAACCTGCGACTATACGAAGAGCCCCTATTGTATTATGAAAGCATTATTTAATGCAGCAAAAGGTGATATGAGAAAAGGGTATGCTTTTGCCGGAGTAAATGCACATCTGGCACAGAAAATAAGCAGCGTAAAAGAAGTTGTATACAGGCTGAAAGAAGAATTTGCCCTGGCGGAAAAAAGAACATTATTTACAATGGGGCTGTCTTATGAACGATAGTCTGGTAGAAGAAACAATAAGAAGATATATCCGGGAATACAGGAATGGCCTTGACATTCTGTGCTCAGGATGAACAAGGCTTGCTCAAGGAAATTCAGAAACTTACAGGCAAGCGTCTAACAGTATCGAGTCAATAATAAACATTCACTAAAACTACAATATATGGTAGCAAAACAAAGTTCTTCCCTCAATAGAAAAGAAGGTGAAATAACCCGTTCTGAAAGAACTTCGGCAACACAACAAGCCGAGTCAGTGTTGAAAAATGCAAAGGAGCGTGCCGGAGATGTTATTCATGTCGTAATTAGTGACAGGACTACGATTGAACTCCCGGCTCATTTATCACAGGAAGAGATAGATGCCCGCGTGGAGAAATATATAAAGTTGCATAAATCGAAGATATAGTTTCTAGAGAATTGCTGTAATAAAAATAATAAGTATTCATTATAAAAAAACAAAGATATTTTAAGAATAAGTATGGCTAAATCAAACTCATTTAACAAGAGAGAAATAGAAAAAAACAAACAACAAAAAAGAAAAGAGAAACAGCAAAAACGGGAAGAAAGAAAAAATAATCCAGCCGATTCTTTTGAGGATATGATTGCTTATGTAGATGAAAACGGAGTTATAACCAGTACTCCTCCCGATCTTACTAATAAACGAAAAATCAAGATCGAAAATATAGCTGTTTCTACACCGAAAAAAGAAGATATGGAAGATCCTATATTGAATGGGCGTGTAGAATATTTTAATTCCGATAAAGGATATGGTTTTATAAAGCATACAGGAAGTACGGATAAATATTTTTTCCATATAAGTAGTGCTCCGGCTTCCATTATAGAAGGAAATATGGTGACATTCGAATTGGAACGTGGTCAAAAAGGCATGAATGCCGTAAGGATTACTCTTGCCAATAAGGACGGCCAGTAATCAATAATAATTAATTTAAGAAAAAGAATGAACATTTATGTATCAAGTCTAAACTTTAGCACAACAAGCGAAAGTTTACAGAAATTATTTGCAGCGTATGGTGAAGTTGAATCTACAAAGATTATCACAGACAGGGAAAGCGGGAGGTCTCGCGGGTTCGGTTTTGTAGAAATGCCAAATGATACCGAAGGGCAAAATGCCATATCGGGATTACATGACACCGATTTTGAAGGAAAGACTATTGGCGTAAGCGTTGCCCGTCCAAAAACAGATAGAAGCGGCGGTGGATATAATAGAAATCGCTATTAATCAAACAGTATAGTTAACGGGTAGGAGACTTTTCTTACCCGTTTTCTGTTTTTGTAATCGGTACCCCGATTATTTTTTGTATATTTACAATCCGGGATCATTTATACAAACGCAATAGCATCCTTTTAGCTGTACCTGTGTTTGTTCCGGATATGATTAGTCAATATATCATTGTGAGATATTTTATTTACAGGTAAGATCAGCTTTTTTCTAAACCTTATCTGATATGGCTTGAACTCTATTCAGGTTTGCCTTTTTGTCTATTTACTGATTATGAATATTCAGATGATGCCTTCTGTACACTCGAAAACAACATAAAATCAAATTCAATATACCTGCACTTGGAATATAAGTAAGTGTAGCTTAATAATTTAACTGTAAATATGAATAAATCCCGTAATCAATTAAAAACGTACACATTACACAATTATCAATCAATACCTCAGATGGCAGGTACCTCCAAAGAGTTTGTCAGGGATATTGAAATCGTAGGAAGAGTATTACCCTTCAAAACCAATAATTATGTAATAGATGAACTGATAGATTGGGATAATATCGAAACTGATCCGATATTCACATTAAACTTTCCAAGAAGAGGGATGCTTGATAAAAAGCATTATGCGATAGTCGAAAAATTATTGGATAGAAATGCAGAAAAATCCTTTCTTGACGGGAAGATACAGGAAATACGTCTGTCGTTGAATCCCAATCCGGCAGGGCAGGAGCATAATGTACCATCTTTAGGAGAGATAAAGTTAAAAGGTATCCAACATAAATATCCTGAAACGGTATTGTTCTTTCCCAGTCAGGGACAAACCTGCCATGCTTATTGCACTTTTTGTTTCCGGTGGCCTCAATTCTCAGGGATGAGCGGATTAAAATTTGCAATGAAAGAAGTGGACTTATTGCTTAAGTACCTGCGGGTTCATAAAGAGGTAACAGATGTTCTCTTTACAGGTGGAGATCCAATGGTTATGAATGCAGCCATTCTTAGTAGTTATATTAACCCCTTGTTAACTTCTGATTTTGATCATATCCGTTCTATTCGTATCGGGACAAAGTCATTAGCCTACTGGCCATACAGATATCTTACCGATACAGATAGTGATGATATTATTCGCTTATTTGAAGAAATTAACAAATCGGGAAAGAACCTGTCGATTCAGGCACACTTTAATCATCCGAGAGAGCTGTCGACCGAGGCTGTCAAGCAAGCCATTATGCGTATCCGAAGTACCGGAGCACAAATACGGACTCAGTCTCCACTGCTAAAGCATATCAATGATAAGCCTGAAATATGGGTGCAAATGTGGCGTAAACAAGTTGATTTGGGTTGTATCCCTTATTATATGTTTATCGCACGGGATACCGGCTCAAAGCAATATTTTGAACTTCCATTGGAGAAATGCTGGAATATCTTTCGAAGGGCATATCAGCAGGTGAGCGGTCTATGCAGGACCGTAAGAGGACCGAGTATGAGTGATCATGCCGGAAAGATACAGGTGTTGGGTGTGCAGGAGATTAAAGGAGAAAAGATATTTATACTTCGTTTTATTCAGGGACGTAATCCCAAGTGGGTCGATATTCCTTTTTTTGCTGAATATGATCCCAAAGCAACTTGGTTCAATCAGCTTAAACCGGCATTCGGAGAAGAAAAATTCTTCTTTGAAGAAGACCGTTATAAACTTATCGATACAAAACCTTTCTTGTTTGAATAATGAAGAAAATTATGCAAGGAGATTCTCTCTTTTGGGCTTTCAATTTTTTCTTTTACTTTAAGAAGATATGGCCTGTAAACTATAGTTGCTTTCTTTGAGGCTGTATTATTTTTTCTTTTATGTTATAAATATTTATAGTATATACTGAGTCCAATTATATTATTTCACAGCAGGTTGTACCCATTTGAAAATATAAGAATCCACTGGAATAACCAACCGTTCTGATATTTTAGACATACGCACAGGAAGCTTCATCAGAAAATCGCGGGCACGTTCTGCTTCGTCCGTTAATCCCGTAATTTTATCTATCTGCCATTTGTCTATCAGCTTTTGTATAATATCCACATAATCGGCGGCTGTATATACCCCGATGCGCTGTGCGGCATTTGAAAACTGTTCGAAGGCAGTGCTTATTTTCTCTTTCGATTCTCTCAGGAAGTGAGCAGGCATAACTATCTTTTGTTTCATCATATACTGGAAAGCGAGCATCATTTCACTCGGGTCTACCTCAAATATACGCCTTACAAATTCGCTGTATGCATGGTGATGCCTCATTTCGTCACTTGCGATACGTTTACACATTCTCGACAATTTTTCATTACTCATTTTTTTGCCATTTCTGCAACACGATTGTGCGAAATGAAAGTTGCCAATTCCTGAAAACTGGTGTATACAAAGTTTTTGTACGGATCTCTTCCTGTACCAATATCAAAACCGTCATTGATGAGATGTTGCGTGGTTTGCTCAATCTCTCTCATATTCACTCTGCCGGATAAATAAAGGTATTTGGTCAATAAATCGCCGTGACGGTTTTCCTCGCCCGTCCAATGTCTGATCCATTTTGACCAACCGTTACGCTTTTCTCCGTCTACATTGTCTATACCTTCTACGTCCATTAACCACGATTCATAAGTGGGTAAAGCCTCTTCGGTGATGGTATCCCCGACCAATACGACCCAGAAGTCGTAAGGGAGCTCTTTGGCCAGTTCGCGTAATTCTTTTACATCTTCAAAGAAAGTTTCTTTCTCTGAGTCAGGAAGATAATCAGTAGGTTGCCATATTTTTTCAACAGGAACCAGAAACTGGGTAATAAAATTCTCGACATTCTTTTCTAAGAAGTGCATGACTTCTAAACGGATATTTGTAATTGACATTATACTATATTAATTAATGCCTTCTACCACTGATCTTTTCTTCTTCTCAGAAACTTTCGAGAAGGGTGATCTTTTACAGTAAAAGGCTGGTGTGTTGTAAAGGTAAAATTATTTTCAAGTCCTAATAGTAAATTATTATATTTTGTCATTTTCTACAAGTTATTAATAGTTAAACGCCTATCATGTAAGCGGCTGAAATGAATTTCCATGAATTTTATTTTACTTGTTTCTTTATGAAAGATTTATAGTAAATTACTCTGTTGAATAAGATTATAAACTATTTGTACTTCAATCTAGAACTGATAAATATAGTCACTTAATTTGGTTATATGCAGCTAATTAGTTTCCGGACGAATATATAAATAAATTGCATCTTTTCCTTTGGTGTAACTCACTGCAAAACAGTGAATAATAAGCGTGGGCTATTTGCTCGTTCATAAAATATCAATGGTTTAACCAATTGATATACAATATAAAGATTTGAGGGCAAAGTTCCCTCTCTCCGTCAAGATAAGATGAAAGATGAATTAAAATACTGAAATTCAATGAGTTTTAGGTTTTTTTGTTTAATCGTACTATTTGCTACTATAACTGTTATATTCTTCATCGGTTACAGGTTCCATCCAAATAACAGCGCCTTTATGAGATTGTGGGCTAATTGCTATATGCTCGAATTCACTATCTGGAGTTGCGCCATGCCAATGGACGACATCAGCATGAATTTCAACAACATCGCCTACATTAAGTAATTGAATCGGCTTGTCTTTTTCCTGATAATAGCCTTGTCCTTTAGTACATAGCAGAATTTGTCCGCCCGGATGTGAATGCCAGTTATTCCGTACTCCCGGTTCAAAAATTACATTACCTATCGTGAGGTCGAAATTTTCTTTATCTGTTACTAACATTTGCAGCCATGCTGTTCCGCTGAAATAGTTGTTATTTATCTTTTCTCCTTTCGGAAATATCTGATTTATCTCTTTATTGTTTGTTTCCATTTCATTGTTATTTTTTGAGTTATTACATGCTGTGAACAGTAACAGGGCGATAGCCGGTAATACAAAAGCATTTCTTTTTATTGTTCTCATATTCTATTGTTTTATTATTTCAGATATTGTTTAAAGAATGAATTCAATTTAGGTAATGAAATACCCATATATTCCGGTCTGTCGTATAAATCTACATGTGAGGCTCCCCGCACAACAAACAACTCTTTCGGCTCGGCAGCTTTGCTATACGCATCTTCACTGAAATAAGCTGATACGGCACGCTCACCAACTATAAATAACAGAGGTCTTGGTGAGATAGTTTCTATTTGAGCAAACGGAAAGAAGTTCATCATCGGCGCAAGGCTCGTATAAGAATAACTCGTAGTTGAGTTTGGATGCCCTCCACGTGGTGTACGGTAGTAATCGAAAAATTCCCGTGTATTTTCCGTATCGTTGGGACTAAGCCCGGTAGGAATAGCTGCAATATCTTTTCTTGCTGCGCCATTAAACTCTTTTGTACGTTGTTCGCCTATATCATCCAATGTTTTCATGCGCTGTTCATATGTTATCACATCGCCTAATCCTTGACGGCGGGCGCGCCCCATATCATACATGCTAATGGTAGCTACCGCTTTTATCCTGTGGTCTATTTGCGCTGCACTGACCGAATAACCACCACCGCCACAAATGCCGATAACTCCGATTGCCTCCGGATTTACGTTTTTATGATTACTAAGGAAATCAACCGCCGCACTGAAATCTTCCACACGGGCTTCGGGTGATTCAATATAGCGTGGATAACCACCGCTTTCGCCATAATGTGTAGCATCGAATGCAAGAGTGACATAACCTAACTCTGCCATTTTTTGTGCATGAAGTCCTGAAGTTTGTTCTTTTACTCCACCAAACGGATGACCTACAACGATAGCTGCATACTTCTTGTTTGTATCATAGTTTGGAGGAAAGTACAGATTACCTACCACCGTATTAAGAAAACGGTTGGGGAATGAAACTTTTTGGACACTTACTCTGTTTTCGGCTCTCATAGACGGATCAATGTCAGTTTCTATATTGCGACTTTGAAATACATCGGCAAGGACTGATTTTGCCTGTGTGCCTTCTAACTGTCCAATAGTTGTAGTGATTATTTCTACAACCTGTTTTAGTTGAGTGGGAGTTATACCGGTATTGAGTGCCAGCCCCATGTGTGAAGTCAGCATGGGTTGCAAATCGCCCAATGCAGCTATTACCGATACCGTAACCAGTTCACGCTGAGCATAGGTCAGTACATCCCGCTCAAATATATCAGCAAAAAGATGTTCTTTCAGGAATGTTTCTATTTCGGGACTGAAACCTGCATAGCCTGCGGTTGCGCGTCCGGCCGGTGGAGTAATACCTTGAAGTTCGGAAAGGATTTCTTTTCCACGCTCGTATTTATCGCGGGTATCGGTAACGGGTGAGGCTTCACGTCCGGGGTTATCGTTTATACCGGCTGCTTTGCGTTCATCCAATACGCTCATAAAAGTTTGCAGTCCGCGCAGGCTTCTGGGAAAGCCGCTGTAAGCATACAGATGTACTAATACTTCTTTAATTTCACTAACCGTCAATCCGGCTTCAAGCCCTGCTACTAATTCGAGTTTTAATTTGTCTAAATCACCCCTTGCCGTAAAAGCGGTGATGGTTACTATTTTTTCCTGCTTTTTATCTAACATATTATTCTGTGCATTTACGTTGCCGGATATGCCCAGCAACAAAATCATTATTGCTATATATAAATTTATATTTCTCATCTTTCAATTGTTTAAATTAAGTTCATATTCATGCGCCTGGCGAGTGAAGGTCATCGCCATCAATTTCCATTCGTTGTCTTTCCTGATATATATTTCGGCTACGATAAACGGATTTACAACTTCATTGCCGCCTACAATGGATTCTAGGTGGATTCGGTTCAGAAGAATGGCAGTCGCTCCATCTACCTGTACAGATATTTCTTTTATATCAGCATGTTTGTAAATAATATTCTTTTTATTAATTACATCTAATTCTTGCTCTTTTGTAAAGGTTGCACCCATATGTACAAATACAACCTTATCATGGAATAAGTTGGATAATGCCTCGGTATTAAACTCTGCCATCCATTGCCATTTAGTTTTTGACAGGTCGATTAATTCCTGCTTTGTTTTATCATCGTTTTTTACTTCTTGCTGCGCATATGCTTCTTGAATGCCGAATAATATGCTTAAAGCAAGAACCAACACAATCACTTTTGTTTTCTTTTCCATATCTATAATATTATTGATTTGAAATAATACCGATCTCTTTCAGCCACGGTGTTACATCAGCATTTCTGTTGGTAGTTCCAAGACCTTTCAGATGCTCGGAATCGGGAGTAAGTTCTACTATTTTAGCCAGTGTTTCATCCCTATATGTGGCGGCATATGTGCAAAACGGAATGATTGTTTTTCCTTTGAAATTATAATTTTCACTTTCCAGAAACGACCAAATTGCCATTGGTGCGGTATGCCACCAAACAGGACAGCCTACAAAAATGGTATCGTATTCATCCGGATTTTCAACTTCAGTTTTTAATGCCGGACGTATTCCTTCATCACGTTCCACTTTTGCCACTTCGGTACAGGGTACATATTCAGTAGGATAAGGATTTACAGTTTCTATTTTGAAAAGTGTTCCTCCGGTATGTTTGGCAATATTTTCGGCAACTTGCTGCGTGGTTCCTCCCCAACTGAAATAGGCGATAAGAATCTTCCGGTCTGTTACTTCGGAGGGTATCTGCTCTTTATCTTCCCAAATATTTTCGTTATTACCTGAACATGCCGACACGGGGCATATTATTAGCATCATGAATAGGGTTAAAATTAAATTCTTCATGTTTCTATTTTTTATCTAAGTTTTTTTCTTTCAACCAACCGGAAAGCAAATCGGCTATTTCTACATTGTTGAGGTCAGACATCGGAAAATGGGTATTGCCAAATACGCCTATTTTGGGTAATTCAACTAAAGTAGCATCACCGCCGTGACGGTTTATAGCTTCAACGAATAATCGCCCTAATGCCAGACGTGTCCGCCAGTTTTCTCCTCCGAGTTCGTTGGTTACTTCATCAGGTATATAATCGCCGAAATACATCACAATAGGAATTTTAGTCAGTTTCATGAAATCTTCCATCGAAACTTCAACACCTGATAATATTCCTGTACGTCCGCTTATTGGTTGGGGTACTTCTCCTTTGGGGAATGGGTAGGTTCCCGGCTCATAGGCAACGATGGCTTTTACATGCTGATTTTTTATGCCTGTAAACCATCCCGGAAGGCCTCCTTGCGAATGTGTTACCAGAATACCTGAGCCTATTCTATCAAAAAGGGCAGACATGCTGTTGCTGATTACTTCGTTGTCGAATGCGCCTGTATTCGGCGTCATTTGGCGGAAGAAGTTTTCGAGGCTCTGGCTATCTTTCGGGAATTGTACTCCCTCGTGATAATCGGGCCATATACCTATACGGAATATTTCGTACCACATTTGCTCGTCGGCAATGGGTTCGATGGTAGATGCAACCGTGCTTCTTCCTGCTTTTCCCCGGCGGGGTTGGTCGATTAAGTATGTACTGAAACCTCTACGGAGAAAAATATTCTGGAAGCCTTCACGCCCGTCGGGTGTCGTTTCCCATGTTTTGGAGGATTGCCCTGCTCCATGCAGAAAAACAAGAGGTAATTGCCGGGCTTTGTCGGGTATCTGGTAAAATACATAGGCATGGTCGCCGTGATAGGTTTGCCCTTCGGGATAAGGTTTGAAGTTATCGAAGTTGTTGCCATTATATGTACCTTCATTTTGAATCACCGAGCCACCAACGGCAAAACTGCCCTGTTCTTTTATTACAAGTAGTCCGTTCATATCTTTTTCCTTATTTTGATTACAAGCCGAGAAAATAAGGAGGATACTTATTATAAATACTATCTCTTTTACGCTATTCCTTTGCTTCATATTTTACGGATTATAAGTTTATAATTTTCATGTTACAAACTTACGCTGAAAAATACCCCATGTAAATAGACAGATTACTGATTCTCCTACCATTATTACTGATTGCTACTTTATAGAATATCAATCATATACACAAATTACAGTTTCTTATACCATTATTACTGATTTACAGCATGGGATGGTAGATTTTAAACAAGAAGCCTTATTTTTACAAAATATAGGTGCGCCTCAGCAATTCAAATAAATTTGATTGCTTTCGGCTTTTTATATATTTGTTATACATAAAATCAGAAATTATGAGCGAAATATTGAATTTTGATACTATACACGATTATAACAGTTTTCTGGGAATAGAAACGCTGCACCCTTTGGTAAGTTCTATCGACTTTTCCACAGTCACAAAAGAATTTCATCATATCCGTAAAAGATATGGTTTCTATTTCATTTTCCTGAAAGATGTTAAATGCGGCGATTTGATTTATGGCCGCCATACATACGACTATCAGGAAGGTACGCTTGTTTTTATTGCTCCGGGACAAGTGGCCGGAAAAGATGATACGGGCGAAACTTTCAAAATGCAGGGCTGGGGGTTATGTTTTCATCCCGATTTGCTTCGGGGTACACTGCTTGGACAGAAAATGAATGATTATTCGTTTTTCTCTTACGAATCGAATGAATCGCTGCATATGTCGGAACGTGAACGGCAGATTATAGTGAATTGTTTTCAGGAAATAAAAGACGAATTGAGTCATTCTGTTGATAAACACAGTAAAGCCATCATTACGGCGAATATTGAGGTTTTTCTTAATCATTGCCTGCGCTTTTATGACCGCCAATTCATTACCCGTGAGAATATAAATAAAGATGTATTGTCCCGGTTCGAGGAACTGCTTAACGGTTACTTCGAATCGGATAAACCGCAAACAATCGGTTTACCTTCGGTGCAGTATTTTGCAGATGAACTTCATTTGTCAGCCAATTATTTCGGGGATTTAATCAAAAAAGAAACAAGTAAATCCGCTCAGGAGTATATCCAGATAAAGGTTATTGAAAAGGCAAAGGATAAACTGTACCACCCCGATAAGTCGGTAAATGAAATTGCTTATGAATTAGGGTTTAAATATCCGCATCATTTCAGCCGGATGTTTAAGAAGATTGTGGGTAGTTCGCCAAGTGATTATCGGTTGATGAATTAATAAAAATGAGAGAATCCGTAAAAATTCTCTCGTTATATATCGTATGTTTATATCCACTCTATTTCAAGTATTCCTTAAAGAAAGATTCCAGTTTGTCAAATGGTATATAGCTAACGACTAGATATGCAGAATTTTTCATTCAGGAATAGGATCGCACTCAATTACATAATCACAACCGCTTTGCTGATTGGTTTCAGGGCAAACGCATCAAATTGTTCAACTTCTATCGAAGGCCTGTAGGGGCGTATTGCATACGCCCGCATAGCAAAATGTCACAATTGGGCGTATGCAATACGCCCCTACATGAGGCTGAAAAACAGCTTTATGAATTTTGATGCGTTTGCCCTAATTATTTGTACAATATAAAACAAACATAAATAAAAACTACTACATTTATAGAATATCCTAATAGCTCTATAGATAAAAATATATGATGAAACTCAAATTGTACAAATCTATTTTTTATGTATTTTCCTTTCTGTCTGATAAGACGAATGGAGCGAGTTTTTTTGTTAAATACAAACTATTATTAGGCACTCTTATTATTGGATTGGCAGGGACATCTGCAAAAGCTCAAAAGAAAGAGGTCATAAATGATACGATCCCTCTTCGAATACCTCTTTATTCAGAGATGGCATCCTGCTATAAAGTCGCTGTTGATTCAACTGAAATACAACAGACCTCAGATACTTTAAATGTTAAAGAAGTAGTTGTTGTCGGTAGTAGATCAATAGTTAAAAACCGATCAGGTATTGCTTGTTATGCGGTTCAGGTCGTTGACGGGCCAGTAATAAAACCCAAAAGTTCTGTAAGCATAGATTCTATAACAAGCAAATCATTAAAGATGAATATTACAAATGAACTTACAGGTATCATGTGTTATGGTATTAGTGTTAATCCATATAATAATGATGACATATATGCTTCCAGACTCAAAGAAAGAGAATTCGATTATGACCAGGTAATAATAAAGCCCATATCTCCTGTCGGTAATCTTGAAGACTTTGAAAAATGGCTCCAACGTAATATTCGATATACAGAACAAATGCGCAGAGATGGAATAGAAGGAGTGGTAAAACTCAGCTTTATTATAAACAAAAAAGGGAAAGTAATAAATAAAAAGATTGTAAAAAGCCTATCGAAAGAAGCGGATAAGGAAGTCCTTAATGTTATATCGAAATCTAAAAGATGGAAACCCGGGCAGATTTATGGGGATCCGGTAAAAACAAGAATAACAATAACGGTTAATCTTAGTAGCGACATAGAATGAAACTCAAATCATATAATATATTATTTTGCCTATTCTCTTTTCTTGCGGACAAGACAAACGGATCGCCGATCTTTGTCAAGTATAAATTATTACTAGGTACATTGATTATTGGCATAGCAGGGACAACAGTTCAAGCACAGCGAAAAGTAGAGATAAGTTGTTATGATACGATACCTCCTCGTGTACCTCAAAATAAAGAAATAAAAACTAGGACTACTTCTTCTTTAGAAAAACAGAACAATAGGCGCGATAGTCTTATAGAAATAAAGGGAAGAGTAAAGGATGAGCATGGCGATTTTATAGCCGGAGTATCAATTGTTGCAAAAGGAGCTACAAATGGAATAGTTTCTGGTATAGACGGAACCTTTAGTATTGAGGTTAAATCTACTGACAGGTTAGTGTTTTCTTTTGTTGGTATGGAAAGCCGGGAAATCTCAGTTTCAACTATGATAGGAGGTGAAGCAATAATAACAATGAAAGATTCAGATATGATTCTCTGCTACGAAGTCATTGTTGTTAGTGATCCAAGATTCCGGGATGATATATATTCACCGGGAGTGAAGCCAATAACTAAGATTTCGTATAATGAAATATCTAAAAAGCCGGTTTCTCCTGCCGGCGATCTTGAAAGCTTCCAAAAATGGATACAAGGTAATATCCGGTATAGCGAACAGATGAAGAATGATAACGTCAAAGGAGAAGTTATTCTTAGTTTTGCCGTTGATAAAAAAGGGAGACTGGTAGATAAAAAAGTGATCGGTAAGCTATCAAAAGATGCAGATAAAGAAGCCTTGAGAGCCTTATCGTTGTCCGGAGTATGGGAACCCGGAATTCATTATGATGGCAAGCCGGTTAAAACAACGATGACTATTAGTCTGGATTTCGGAGATGAAAAATAAGGAAAGATTACAGCTATATAATATTGCCTTTGAACTGACTGATAAATGCAATCTTGCTTGCCGTTATTGTTACAATATCTGGAAGATACCTGGTGCACAACATCAATCATTCAATTCATACAATAAAGCAATCAAAACCCTGAAACAAGTTTTTTCGCAGGTGGATATCCGTAATATTACCCTTACGGGAGGGGAACCTTTTGTCGCTCAACGTATCAAAGAGATTGCTCTTTTTTGCCGGATGGAAGGTAAAACGGTCACAGTTATCAGTAATGGGTATAAAGGCACAGCAGAGGACTATGACGATATGATAGCTATGGGAATTACTCTGTTTGAGTTTCCCATACATTCAGCGGACGAAACTGTACATGATTATATTACACAGGTACACGGAAGTTGGAAGAAATCTATTAACTCTATTCGGACAGTGCAAGGTATCGGTGGTTATCCGGTTCCTGTAATAGTATTGACAAGATATAATATAGAAGTCCTATCTGATACGTTGGGCTTTATATCCGATTTAGGTTTAAGACGAATTATGATGAACCGGTACAATATCGGTGGGTGCGGTGTTGCCAATCCGGCATCTGTTTCGGCTAATCATAATCAATTGAAAAAAGCATTTACAATAGCTAATGCCAAAGCTGAGGAATTGGGCTTGGTTATTTCTTCCAATGTGTGTTCTCCCGACTGTCTTATTGATCCAGAGATGTATCCAAATATCATGTTTGGCCATTGTTCCGATAACGTATTACAAAAGCCAATAACGATGGATATTAATGGGAATATTCGTCTGTGCAATCATTCTCCTGTAGTGGCTGGAAATATTTACAAACAAGATTTAAGACAAATCTTGTATTCCCCATACGCCAATTCGTGGAATGAGATTGTTCCTGAGTATTGCTGTAAATGTGACAAATGGGATATTTGTCGTGGTGGTTGCCGTGCAGCTTCTGAACAATGTGGATTAGGATTGGAACATGTAGATCCTATATTGACTAGTGAGGAATTAATTTGATTTGATCAATCAGGAGTAAAACGCCTTTAATTCAAGAAATAGTCTCATCTTATATTATTTTTAAAATTTAGATAGATATTCCGTATCTATTTAATCAGTATGTATATAAAAAAAGAGACCGGGCCCGGTCTCTTTTAGGGTTGATGCATCACTGCATTAAAAAGTGTTTGTATGAATTGGATGCAACATTATAAGGAGTGTATCCTGTCCCCTATTTCATTGTGTTTATTATTTCTACATTTACGGTTTTATCGTAAATGTGAAAGCAGCATAAGATCCAACTCCCACAATAGTTGGTGTTGCTGTAAATTTTATCTGCCGGGTACATGTGGAAACAGAAGCATCTTTAAATCTCCAGACAACCGGAGTCGCGGGATTTCCTTGGTAATCATCTCCTGTAGGCTGGTCTGTAGCCACAATCGAAAAATCTTCCGTATTTATCCAAATCAATGTATATTCACGAGCACCCTCCCAAATATTAGGAGAAATAGGCTCAATCCTTATACCATATAATTTTGCTGGATCTACACCAGCCGGAATCGTTTCAGGATTGCCAGTATGATGAGATAATGTCACTGCATAGGCATCATTACCATAAGAAGACGTTTCAGTACATTGAAAAGTTCCAACAAATGTTGTTTCCGGAACGAATGGACATACAACAGAATATTGTACACGATAAGAAAGGCCCCGGCCTTCAATTTGCCAGCCTGCAAAAGCCTGATTATTATAAACATTTGTATTTGGATTCCAGCCCGGAATTACTTCTCCGCTTTTTAATACAACATTCACAGTGAAATTTAATGTTTCACCCAAGGCCGGAGATGTTTTTCCAAACTTACCATACACATCAGCCATATTAATCGATATTGTCGACGGAAAGCTTGTAATGTTATCCACAACCACCTGAGCAGTCGTTTTGGTCCCATCATTTAACACAGCTAACAATTGTGCATGATCCATCATTGAATAGTCGCCTTGCTGAGTAGGGATAGTCAGTTTTACCTGATAGTTTCCGGTTGTTTGGCCATCTGAAAGGACACCATCAGTTCCGGGTACTCTCAAAATATCAATGACAACCCCTCTTTTTACTTCATCTATAGGGAACGGAAGATCCTTGTCGCAACTTGCTGTAATTAAGCATATCGTAATTGCCGCAAGAATATATAAATATATTTTTTTCATATTTCTTTTAACTTTAAATTGTCTATCAATCGCTCTGTTTTATTTATCCCAGAATATAAATTTAGCCGACAAGTTCGTCTTTTGCTCCAGATTTGGATTCAGATCCGTTTCGGTAGTTGTAGGATAATATAATGATCTAGGGAAAGATACTATTGGAGCAATAGGTACCCGTGCCGGAGAGAGTGCAGTAACGGTAGGATTTACTCCATATCCCGGATCTGCCGTATTAGCCGGATTGAACAACTCCGGATAGCCTGTCCTGCGGTAATCTGTATAGGCATCTTCCGGAGAGAAGATATTCCCGATCCATTTTTGTGTCATGATGATCTCCAGTTTACCTGCATCTGAAGCTGCGTCATATTTGGCTAGTACTGAAGTCGTGAATGCGTCTCTGTCGGCTGTCGCAATTGTAGGAATATTACTTTGTTTTGCCGCGACTGCATTTACATGTGCAATAGAAGCATTCATTCCTTCCTTAAATAAAGCCTTTGCATCGCCGTTTATCTCACCGGTAAGGGCCAATTCAGCCAGCATAAATTTGAGTGAATGAAATGTAACAAGTTTAAGTGGAGCCACACCATTACCGGTATTTGCGGATACAGCACCTCCATTACCATCATCATATTTTCCTCCGCAGAGATAGATGCCGACTTTACTCATGGAACTGGATTGATCGCCTGCATTATTTGAGCCGTTGTCGGCGAAGAAGATAGTTAGGAAATTACCTTCACGATAAGAATGATTGTTTTGTGCTGCCTGACCTGTTTTCAACTGATTGTAGAAATAATACGGTACCCGTGGATCTGTGATTCCTGCAAACGGATTTTTAGTATTGTTGTATGTGAGGCCTTTCATCATTTCATAGAAGTAAGGGCTGATATAGTGAGTTGTACCCTTATTGGCATATTCAGATACAAAGGTAGGATGACGTTCGTCCGGACTTAATTTTGCTGTATACCAGAATTGGAAATCTTCTCCCGAAGCGATAAAATTGTTTGCTGTGATTAAGTCGGACAGTCTTTTTTGCCAGTCAGTAATGTCAGATTTTGCTAACCGCGTCTGCAACAATAATTTCAGTTTGATTGTATTGTTCAGACGAATCCATTTGTCTTTATTTCCACTATAAAAAAAGTCGTCGTCTCCCGGTTTTAAAGGATTGGCTGCCGTACTATTTTGTAAATCAGCCAGTCCCTCTTCCAATAAAGCAATTACCGAATTATAGATCGAAGCGCTTTTGTCGGCTTTAGGTGCAGTTAATCCGGGTATATTGTACTCAGAGTAAGGAACATCTCCCCAAAGATCTACCATCATGGAAAACGTGTATGCTTTTAATGTTTTAGCAATTCCCGCATAAATTAGATTTCCATCCGGTTCGGCATTCTTGATAATAGCATCAAAATCAATGAGTGAATAAATATAAAAATAATTCCAAGAATTATAGATATTATTGGCAGTAGTGGTCATCCCATAATTTTGTACCTCGCGTGACACCAGATGGTGAGTATAAGAAGATAAATTATTTCCAATAAAGTTACCTTGTCCAAGTGCAGAAGTCATATATCTTTGGCTACCCGATAACAATTGGGAAAGTTCCGGAGTTGTAGGGGCATTCGGATCATCATTGATATCCAACCAATCTTTTGTACAAGATGTTGTAAAAAGAAAAGCTGATATTATAAAAAAGAATGTTAGTCTATTTTTCATTTTTCTATATATTTAGAATGTTAATCTTAGGTTCAACCCTATTCTTCGTGTCGTAGGTGCAGTCTCCCTGTCAATACCTTGTACATTTCCTGAACCGAAAGAGTTGGATCCTGGATCGTAGTTCAGATATTTCGGAAATCCAGGAGCGTAGTGCCATAAGTTTCTTGCGATTACAGAAAAACTAGCTGAGCCTATAAATGTTTTCTTTAACCATTTTTTTGGTATATCATAACCAAGAGAGATTTCACTCAGGTGGAATACCGTAGCATCGAAAGTCTGGAATTCATGTACGCCGTTCATTGCAAATGTCGGGTTGGTACTAGCTGATGCAAACCACAGATCGTTTTCACTGATTTGCACGGTATTTTGTATTTTATTACCGTTCGCATCCAATATTGGTTTATGTGTATTCGGATCGGCCAAAACTCCCGGAAGAATACGGGTTCCTAAGCGGTCTTCGTTATACTTGGTTACCCCCCTGCCCAACATATCGGATGCTGGACCTGAAACAATAACTCCACCTACACTCATATCGAACATAAAGCTGAATGTAACTCCTTTAAATGATAGTGTATTCGTAATGGCTGATTTGAAATCCGGATAAGGATTGCCCAATTCACCTAATTCAGAATCGACCATATAAGCTCCGGTAGATGGGTTTACTAAAGGGGTACCTTCTTCGTCGCGAGCGATCTTAGTTCCACGAAGAATACCATAAGGTGAGCCCGGTTGCATGGTAGGTTGTGGTTCACTGGTAGATCCCGTTGACAGAGTAAGGCGTTCAACCCCATTCGTTAGCGAAATAACTTTACTCTTATTCTGTGTAAATGTAGCGAATATATCCCATCTGAATGAGTTTTGCAGATTGAGAGGTGTCGCTGATAGCCCTATTTCAATTCCTTTGTTATTAATTTCTCCAAAGTTTGTATAATAACTGCTTGAGCCTGTCGAGCGAGGCAAACTGATAGGAGCGATCATATCCGTAATAGATCTGTTATACCAAGAAAAATCGATGCCTATACGATCCCGAAAGAACTTAAGCTCAGTTCCTATCTCAAATTCTGTAGTAAATTCAGGTTTTAGATTCGGATCATAGGTTGTTGTCGGTAACAACATAATCGGACGGCCGTCAAAAGGCGTATCCTGAAGATACGTTCCATTCTTATAATAGGGAGAAGCGTCATTACCTACTTGTCCCCAACCAAGACGAAGTTTACCAAAACTCAATATGTCAGGATTCACGCCTATAATTTCACTGAATATGAAAGAGCCTGTAAATGCAGGATAATAGTAACTGTTATTATCTTTCGGTAATGTAGACGAATGATCGTTACGCAGAGTCGCATTCAGGTAGAGATAATTTTTGTAGCCAAATGTTACGTCAGCGAACAGAGCCCATAATCGCCTTCTGCTGTATGACTCTGATGCTGTTTGGGTTTGGGTATTATCCACATTATAAATATCTTTGAATATCATTTCTGTTCCATCTTGCATAGCCCTTAAGGAAGTGCGTTGGTTCACATTGTGCCCCAGTGCAGCTTTCAGATTGTAATCCGGTCCGAAGTCTTTTTTGAACGTGAGCACAAAAATCGATTCCAGTTCTTGTACTTTATAATTATCATTCAATATATATCCTTTGCCTGAACTTGCCGCAGAACCGATATTTATAACCTGTTTACGCGCCATTTCATATTGATTCCATCCAAATGTATAGTCGAATGACAACCAATTGGTAAAATCATAACCGGTATTCATTGTCGTTACAGTACGGTCGGTTACTGTATTTATCGTATTGTTCTTCCATGACCATAGCGGATTATCCACCCCACTAAGCGGGAATAAATTTGCTCCGGTTACAGTTTCGTACGGTAATGCGCTGGAGGTATCGAAGTTGCGAGGTAAAAGTAGCGTACGTGCGAATGAACTTGCCGATCCCGTATAGCTGCCTGCTCCGAAAAATGGTCCGTCCTGAATAGTCCGGCTATATGATAAAGTTCCCCCTACCCGTATACCATTATCCAGTTTCTGGTTTCCTCCTGCGCTAAATGAACTCCGTTCAAATTCCGAATGAGGAATGTATCCGTCCTGATCTGCGCGGGATACTGTCAGATTAAAGTTTCCTTTGTCGTTGTAACTCACAATATTTGCAGAGAGATCTAATAAACCACCGGTACGAAATAAGTTCTTTACGTTATTAGGTTGAGCTTTATACTCTTGAGTCACAGGCATATTCGGATAGGCAGCAAGGTAATTAGGCCATGTCGGAAAGGTTTCCATGTCAGAGAAAGCCGGTCCCCACGAGCCATTGGCATTCGAATACACAAAATTCGATCCCGGGCCGTATGTATTTTGATAATCAGGTAAAGACGCAACGTTTTCCCATGCATAAGATGATGTTATTGTAACTTCAGTACCTTTTTGAGATGGACGTGTCTTTTTTGCACCCGATTTTGTCGTAATCAGGATAACACCATTTGCTGCGCGTGAACCATATAATGCCGCAGCTGCCGCACCTTTAAGAACGCTCATACTTTCAATATCATTCGGGTCTAAGGTCGAAATTCCCGTTCCGTAAGCACCTGCTGAAGTAAGCCTGCTGCCGGTAGTAACTTCCGGATTACTGTAAGGAATACCATCCACTACATACAATGGGTCATTACTTCCGTATATGGAAGAGTTCCCCCGGACAGATACTTTTGTAGCGCTACCTGCCACAGATGAAGAGGAACTTATTTGTACTCCGGGTATTTTTCCACTCAACGAACGAAACAAATCGGGTTCAGCTTTTTGCACCGCATTGCTCGGATCTACCTTGGCAACCGCATACCCCAAAGCTTTATCAGAGCGACTGATACCCATTGCCGTAACAACGACTTCGTCTAATATGTTTTCATCACTTTGCAGTACTACTTTCATGTTCTGAACGGGTTTAGTTTCCATTGTTTTCATTCCGATCAATGAAAATACCAGTACATTATTCCCTTCGGGCACATTAATAGAAAACTTACCGTCCAAATCAGTTATTGTACCCGTAGTAGTTCCTTTCACTACAACTGAAGCACTAATAACGGGCTCCCCATTACTGTCTACCACAGTACCGGAAATCCTCGTTGTTTGTGCTACTATAAATCCGATGCTTAGCAATAAGCAGGATAAAATTAACACCACTCTTTTCTTCATAATAATTGTAATTAATAGCTAAATATTGTTTTTTATATCAACTCGACAT
Source organism: Dysgonomonas sp. GY75 (assembly GCF_015234155.1). Taxonomy (NCBI): domain Bacteria; kingdom Pseudomonadati; phylum Bacteroidota; class Bacteroidia; order Bacteroidales; family Dysgonomonadaceae; genus Dysgonomonas; species Dysgonomonas sp. GY75. The sequence goes on along the minus strand of NZ_JADCLQ010000065.1, from coordinate 50,324 downwards.
TATAATTTGAGAATATTTCTTTAGGCCCGATTCATTCGCTGGTACAAACGCAAAAAACCTTCATTAAGGAAACGCATATGTTTCCTTAATGAAGGTTTTTTATGATAAAATGATAGCCGGATGCTCTTTATTATATCCGGTCTATTGTTTTTGTGCCTTTTTTTAGCTAATTGCTCTCTCTCTCTCTCTCTCTCTCTCTCTCTCTCTCTCTCTCTCTCTCTCTCTCTCTCTCTCTCTCTCTCTCTCTCTCTAACAAAATATGGCTAACCTCCAAATTTTCAACAGGAAGAATAAAGAGTAAAGTTGATATTTTTTCGTTGATTTGGTTTCTTAGGGCCATATTAACTGAGGGTTCATCTTGATTTTATAATTTGAGAAGAGAGATTAAGTACGGCTAATCATATAGTTAGTCTCTACTTCAGATAATTCTTCTATAGTTTGATACAGCAAAGATATTAAAATATTTTAATGCTAGTGTAAGGAGGTGTTAATTTTTTACAATTTAAACGGTGAATGTGAAATTCAGATACAATAAAATTTCATTTAGTAAGTTCCCGTATAACCAAAAACTTATCGTTAATCTTAACAGTCTGAACAGACCTCCCGATTTCAGATATTCTATATCCAGTAGGTCTTTTACCTAGATTATAAGTTCTTTAGTGCTTTGAGAACAAAGATAGGATAGGTGGTAGAATGTGTCCCTCCTTCAAAATAATGTGTGCTGACATTTACTCCTCTTTTTTGTAAACGGTCATATGCTAATTCTGTGTTGAAAGTAGGTACCCATGTGTCTTTTGTTCCATGAACAAGGACTACTGTTCCTTTTGCTTCGAAATTACTTACATCATTGTCTATTAAAGCTTTTATAAAAGCCTCATCAGTTTTTTCTGAAATACCTTTCACAAAAATAGGATTAAATGCTTTTGAAGGAACAGAAGGAATTTGCTGTTCCTGCATGATTTTGTCAGTTTCGGTATATTTTTTCACAACAGACTCTATCTCCGGTTGTACCAACTGATTTAAGTTTCGGTTTATATTATATACTTTGTTATATGTAAGCAATACCCATAGATAGGATGCTGTGAAATAGGGCGAGTCGCCGGATGTTTGCTGAATCACATGGGTTGCTGTTTCTACTTTATCATAAGCTCCTGCTCCGGCAACAGTTGTTATATCGGTAAAATTTCCGGGGTTTTCACTGAACGACTTCAGTGTCGACATTGTAGCAAAGCCGCCTTCGGAATAACCGAAAAGGAACAGCTTGGTAGGATTGATATGTAGAGACTTATCCTGTGCAAATGATGGGACAGCTTCGATTAGCTTCCGGGCGGCTTCTGCCAATGATGATCTTACTTCATAATAATGCATGTCCTTTTCGTTTGCACCATAACCGAAATAGTCGGGAACTACTACAATATACCCATTTTCGTGGGTAGCAGGGATAAGGCTTAAAGCATCTTTTACAGTAGTGGCATCTTTAAATTTATTAAGGGATGGGGCGTCGGACTCATCAAACAGTGTTCCATGCTGGATGGAGACAATGCTTAATTGTTTATCTTTATCTCCGGCAGGTAAAACCGGATAGCCAATAAGTCCCGACAATATCTTTGTTTTCCCGAACGGGTCTGTTGCCTCATATGTTACCTTTGTGAAAGTGATATCATATTTTATCTTTCGTAATTCATCCGTTAAAACAGAATCTGATAGTTTCAGGCTGTTTTTTAGGTATTGCCTGTAATTTTCTCTGATAACATCGGCCTTTATTGTCTTTATTGTGTTTTCACTTTTTATCAGTGATGATTGGCTATTGATATTACAGGATATTACCAATAATGGTAAAAGAAAACATGAAATGAGTTTGTTTATAAAGTTCTTCATCAGTGTATATTTTAGAATACAATTTGCATCTGCCCTAAAACAACATTCGAATTTGGAGCATTCCATTTAGATGAATAATCGGAATAGGTATAGTTGAGTTGGAAGCGGCACGATTTGTAAAAGTAATAATTTATACCCAGAGTATAATCCATCACTTCATTATTAATCTCCTTATTCTGATTCAGATAATCAATTTTTGCGAATGCATTTAACTTTTCGGGTATAAAGTACCATAGTCCCACACCGTGGATACCCTCTTTGGCAATACCTCCATCATTGGCTTTTATCCATTCGGCACGTGCATATAACCTGTCGTTTTTATAATCTGAACTGACAATCCAACGATTCCGGACATGGTCGTTTCTTTCACTATCTCCGGCCTTTATATACGTAGCTTCGCCAAAATATCCGCCACCACCTATGCGGAATCCCTTTACAGGTTGCAACATAATATTAGCTGTAAAATCTTTCGAATTGTTTGTTTCATTGGTAACGAGGCCTGTTCCTTGATATATACCGAGCCCATATTCGAGAAGGTCGTGAGTACCGGTATTGATGAGGCTGCCGGATGCTTTAATACCCATGTCGCGTCCGATGTTATTTCTGTTGTTTTGTAATTTTAAAACATCGTCACCCATACCCGCAAAAGCAGAGACGGAACGTGTATTGGTGATTGACTCCAGAGCAGTAAGAGAGAATTGATTCTCGAGAGAAAAAGGGGTTTTCATTTGTCCTATCCTAAGATTAAAACTGCTCGAAGGAGTCCAGTCTACATAATATTCAGTCAGTGTAGGGTTCACAAACTCCATCATTACAAAGTATTTGAGATCTTTGAAGATTTGCCCTTGCATATGCAGGAAAACGACTCTGGTACTCAGGTCATGCTTTACTTTGTTTACATCACTATACTTATACATCAACAAACCATATCCCCCGAATTGCATATATGGGGTATTGAATGCCTGTCTTATTTTATCTACGGATTGGGAAAGCGAACTATTCCCGGTATTCTTATTTGATGATACCTGTAAAGAATCGGCTTCATCTTGTGTGAGTATATTCTTCTCTACTAATTTTTTTAGAAGTTCACTGTTCGAATCTTGTGAGTAAGTCAAAGAGCATGCTGTAAATAAAGAGAGTACAAGTAGCAGTTTCTTCATAAAGTCTTTTGAATGGTTTATTATTTATATAAATTAATTGATATTTATAGGTTCACCAAGATATTTTGGCCCTTTGCCCGTAATGATGTCGACAAAGACTTTCACCCGCGCAAATAATTCTCTTATTTTAGTACGGTACGAAAAGCGGTTCAGATCAATATCTTTTGCATTGTATCCGTATGCCTCCAATCCGTAATATTGAGCAAGGAATATAGCTCTTTCGTTATGAAACTCCTGAGATACGATAATAAAAGATTTTTGTCCGAATATCTCACTCATTCTCTCTACTGAGTCTAGTGTGCGCAGTCCTGCGTAATCCATGTATATAATGTCTCCGGGTACTCCGGCTTCTACTAAAGCATCATGCATATCCTGAGCTTCATTGTAGTCTTTTGTGCTGTTATCTCCACTCACAACAAAAGCCTTTACCTTTCCGGCATCGTATAGCTCTTTGGCTGCCCGGATGCGGTATGTAAAGTATAAATTCTGGCGGCCTCCTATATATCTGGCTGCTCCCAATACTAATGCAGCCTTTTGTGGCGGAATACTATCAGTGTGGTTAAAGACGTAATTCTTGGTGTCATGGGGGATCTTCCAGTTAGCAAAGAGGATTGCCAGTCCGATAATTATCAGAGGTATAAGTATTATCAACAAAACTTTAGTTAATTTCTTTTTCGTGTAAGGCTTCATTAAATGCGGTCTAGTACTTTTTTGATTAAATCTTCTATCGAACCTTTATAATTAGCGTTTGATTCGCCGGCAAGGCGGTTGGCGATAATTGTACATACAGTCATGGCGCGATGTCCCATCAGTCGCCCTAATCCTGCGAGCGGAGCACTTTCCATTTCATAATTGGTTATCATATCTTCCCCGAAGCGGAATGTTTCTATCTTGCTGTTCAGATCGGGATTGGCCAGAGGTATGCGCACATGCCGTCCCTGCGGGCCATAAAAACCGATAGCTGAAATAGTCACACCTTTTATCATATCGTGTCCCACTTGTTCCACAAGGCTTTCATCCGCTTTGATCACATAAGGCGCACAATGTTGAGGATTCCAGCCTACATGTTTTTTGAATGCCGCTTCAAAATCGTTCAAAGTGATACTGTTTCGTCCGTCATAATAATTCAGTACACCATCGAATCCGATCGATTTAGCCGCTACTACATATGATCCTATCGGACAGTATGGTTGTAATCCGCCTGATGTCCCGACCCGTACCATTGTCAGTTGTTTGAAGCCTTTCTTTACTTCACGGGTATTGAAGTCCACATTGGCTAAGGCGTCCAGCTCAGTGAGAACAATATCTATATTATCAGGCCCAATGCCATGTGATATGGCTGTTATGCGTTTGCCTTTGTAAGTTCCTGTAATGGTATGAAACTCGCGGCTTTGTATGTTACATTCTATAGTGTTGAAAAACGAAGCTGTGAGGGTAACTCTTTCAGGATCGCCCATCATTATTATCTTATCTGATAGTTGTTCCGGTTTTATGTGAAGATGGAATACGCTGCCGTCGCTATTGATAATCAATTCTGAATCAGGTATTATTCGCATAATTTATCCATTTAGTATTTTGAAATGCAAAGATATGCAATTTTGTTCATCAGGGAGATTGTAAATGATATAAAGTAAAGACTTAACAAATCTGATTTTATTTTTAACTTTGTGAGACACTCAAGAGCTATTCTTTCCTTATAGATAAATTGAATATTAAATGATAATAACCATGAAAAGAAAACTAAGCGTATTTTTATCAATCATTTGCAGTTGCATATTCCTTTCCGGTAGCAGTCTGTATGCAAAAGAACCGGAAAGAAACTTAAGGGATGACAGGGAACTGTTCAAAGTTGCCATTGCAGGTTATACCTTTGTTAACTTCAATCTGGATGAGACATTGAAGATGATGCAGGAAGTAGATGTCCATTATCTCTGCATTAAAGACTTTCATCTGCCTCTGGCCAGTACCGATGAGGAGATTGCAGCATTTCATGCAAAACTCGCGGCTCATAACGTCACCGGATATGCCGTAGGACCTATCTATATGAAAACAAAGGAGGAAGTAGACCGCGCTTTCGATTATGCTAAGAGGGTAGGGGTGAAGTTAATTGTCGGCGTACCTAATCATGAGGTATTGCCCTATGTTGACCAGAAAGTGAAAGAGTATGACTTCAAATATGCCATTCATCTGCATGGGCCTGATATCAAGTTATATCCGAATGCTACCGATATTTACGAGAATGTAAAAGACTTGGATCCGCGTATTGGTATGTGTCTCGATATTGGCCATGATGCCCGTGACGGACAAGATCCCATCGCCGATCTGAAGAAGTACAAAGACCGTGTGTTTGATATTCATATGAAGAATACGACTGCTGCCAGTAAAGAAGGTAAAACCGGAGAAATAGGACGCGGCGTTATAGATATTCCCGCATTTGTGCGTATGCTTCGCGAGGTAAAGTACGATGGAGCTTGTAGCCTGGAGTATGAACGTAATATGAAAACTCCTCTGGCGGGGATAGCCGAATCTATCGGTTATTTTAGAGGGGTGATAGATGCTACGAAGTAAAATCCTTATTTTTGCAGGATAAAATTATTCAAATGAAAATTACCCTTCTTGTTATAGGCAAAACGGATGCCGGCTATTTTATCGATGCTGTCAGTGAGTATCAGAAACGGCTCGAGCATTATATTCCTTTCGAGATACAGGTTATACCTGATATAAAGAATACAAAGAGCCTTACTGCCGATCAGCAGAAAGAAAAAGAAGGAGAACTTATCCTCAGGAGCCTGCAAGCGGGTGATTATCTGGTCTTACTGGATGACAAGGGAAAAGAATATACATCCATGCAATTCGCCGCTTATATTGAAAAGAAGACACATACGGTAGCCAAACGACTTGTCTTTCTGATTGGCGGCCCTTACGGCTTTGCCCGAAGTGTGTATGATAAGGCGAATGAAAAGCTGACCCTTTCGCGTATGACTTTTTCGCATCAGATGGTGCGGCTGATATTTGTAGAGCAGCTATATAGGGCCATGACAATTTTGAATAATGAGCCCTATCATCACGAATAAAATAAGAACGGGTTCAGCTATAAGTTGAACCCGTTTCCTTATATAGATATAAATCTTACATATTCATACCGCCGCAAACAGGGATAGCCTGTCCGCTAACATACGAAGATAAATCAGAACCTAAGAATACAGCTACATTAGCCACATCTTCCGGAGTACCACCGCGACGCAATGGAATTTGTTCCGCCCACTTTTGTTTTACTTCGTCAGACAATACGCCAGTCATTTCTGTAATGATGAATCCCGGACAGATGCAATTGGCACGAATGCCTCTCGAACCTACCTCTTTAGCTATTGATTTAGCCAATCCGATCATGCCGGCTTTAGACGCAGAATAATTGGTTTGTCCTGCATTACCTGAAAGACCTACAACTGAGCTCATATTGATAATGCTGCCGCCTTTCTGTTTCATCATGATAGGAGTGATGGCATGGATGAAGTTGAATGCTGATTTCAGGTTGATATTGATAACCATATCCCATTGTTGTTCGCTCATACGCATCATCAAGCCGTCGCGGGTAATACCTGCGTTGTTTACAAGGATATCGATCTTCCCAAAGTCTTTCATTATTTCTTCTACTACTTTATGTGTATCGTCGAAGTTTGCAGCATTAGATGCGTATCCTTTAGCTTTCACTCCGAAAGCAGCAATTTCTGCTTCAGTAGCTTTTGCGTTATCATCTATCGCTAAATCGGTGAATGCAACATTTGCACCTTGTTCTGCATATTTTAGGGCAATGGCTTTACCTATGCCGCGGGCTGCACCTGTAATGACAGCAGTTTTACCTTCAAGTAATTTCATAATTTAAAATGTAAATTAAATATAAATTCAGTTGATTCTCATTTCTTCTTTTTGATTCCTTCGAATATCAGATAGGCGATGTTTTCGCGCTGAGATTCTGTTTTCAGGCTTTCCGCTCTTATCTGCCCTCTTATGTATGGGACCTCTAAGCCCTTCAGTGCATGGTGAAGTATCTCGGCAGTGGCTTGTGTATCGGGCATCTCGAAAGTTCCCTCCTCTACACCTTTGGTCAATATATCATTAAGTACCTGGATTTCTTTTATGTCGAATGACTTGCGAACGTTCTGCACGCGCCATATGTCGCGGAAAAAGTCAGCTTTTAGCGTACCATTTCGCACTACAACATTTTTTACTGCATCGAACCGGGTATAAAAGAAAAGGAGAAGCTTTTCATCGGCAGGAAGTTTCTTGCTCGCTACCGATTGCAGGGCGTGATACATCTGGTCAAGCTCTGTTTCCAGTACTGCCTGGTAAACCTCATTCTTATTGTTGAAGTATGTATATAATGTACGGCGGCCTTTATGCGAAGCCACAGCAATATCATTCATGGTTGTGTTATCCACACCCAGTTTTGCGAATAGTTGACGAGCTACGTCAATTAATATATTTCGGGTTTTGTTTATGGCCATATATTAAAACTGCACACAAATATTCTAAGTGTGCAAATTTAGCATAAAAATATTGAATATATAAGATTTTAGATGTTTTTATCAGTTTTTCTTAGGAAATGTGAGAAAATGGAATCTGGTCGCTTCTATTGGAAGAGGTAACAGGAAAGCAATTAAAAATTAAGAATGAATAATTAAAAATTAACTTGTCAGTCATCAGTTAACAACTTGTATCTCGTGTCTTGTTTATTCGTATCTCATAAAACTTTCAACTTACTACTTGTTAAAAAGTAACAAATGTAACACATTTTTAGCTTTTAGCTGATAGCTTATGTACAAAACTTGACAAACCTGACGACTTTTCACACAATTTTTATTGTCACTTTTTCAACTTATTACTTAAAACTTACTACTTATTTCAATCTTTCAAAGAACTCCGGCTATTAAAGGCTCGTATATATAGATAAAGGGATCTCTGTATTATGCAAATAACCTCAAGCCAAAGACCTGAGGTTATCTGTTGTAAATAAAAAAGTTTATTGTCCTTTTGCCTTATAATCTTATTCTATAACGGCAGCAAAGCCCCCGTTTCTTGCTATGTTGATCTTTATTTTGTCCCCTAATTTCACACTTGATGATTTTTTTCGATAATCCATCGCCTGACGTCCCGCATTAATGCCATCCTCAAAAGACGTCATTGTATACGTTTTTCCATTGTTTAGAAAGTTCAGGTCCAGTTCAAATTCACGGGAGGTTTCTTTATTGTTAGTCATACCGCCGATATACCATTTATCACCCTTGCGTTTAGCTACTATCGCGTATTCTCCTGCCTGCGCCGCTAAAGCTTTAGTTTCGTCCCATGTGGTAGGCACTTGTGTGATGAACTTTGTGCAATCCTCATTGCGGTAGTATAAAGTAGGATTATCCGCTAACATTTGTAGCCCGCTTTCGAAGATTACAAATAGCGCCAGCTGATAAGCACGTGTTCCTATACTCGCAGAATTCGGCCTTTGTCCGCAATATACATTCGGTTGCATGCTGATCATGGCTCCCGGTGTATAATCCATAGGCCCTACGGCATTACGCATAAACGGAAAATAAACACTGTTGTCGGGAGTACAGCCGCCCATTTGCTCCATTCCTCTTACGCCCTCGTAAGAGAGTACGTTCGGATACTTATATTCCAGTCCGGCCGGTTTGAAAGAGCCGTGAAAATCAACAAGGATATTGTACTTCGCGGCTTCTTTTGCCACTCTTTCGTAATAGTTTACCATCCACTGGTCGCTTCTGTCCATGAAGTCGATTTTTACACCCTTTACACCCCATTCCTGAAACGTCTTGAATATCTCGAAATTGTTTTCTACAACCAGCCATGTAAGCCAGAGTACAATGCCTACATTCTTTTCTTTTCCGTAGCGGATCAGCTCATGTACATCTACTTTCGGATTCGGTGTGTAAGGATCGCGGGTACTCATTGCCCAGCCTTCATCCATAATAATATAAGGGATTCCGAACTTGGAAGCGAAATCTATATAGTACTTATATGTTTCCAGATTGTATCCCGCAACAAAATTTACATCCGGGCCGTAAGGCGATGCATCATTCCACCATTCCCAGCTTACCTGTCCGGGTTTTATCCATGATACGTCTTGCAGTTGGCTTTTAGTCGCAAGGTTGTATGTCATGGTGTTTTCTATCAGTTGTTTATCGTCTTTTGTTATCACAAAATAACGCCACGGATAATTCCTTTTTCCGGAGGTTTTTGCTATATAGTCGGCTTCTTTGAGCAGCTTTACGCTGCGGTCTCCGTCGTCACCAAATTCGAGGGGGACTTTGGGGAATACCGATTGCATACCGTTAGTGCCTGTGCCTTTAAGAAACAGGCATGGATAATCAGACAGGTCGGATTCCGAGATAAGTATTTTGTATTGCTTCTTTGTATCTATCAATACAGGGAGTACAGCCATCTTATCCGAGGCTTTCCAGTCTGTACTTTCTATGTGTGTATAGGGTTCCTCATATGCAGTTTTGAAACTGCCCGGCTGTTGCAGGTGCAGCAGATAGCCGGCTGGGAAGTTTACAACGAAGTCTTCACCTAATACTTCTACTTCCGTTTTCTTATTTGTAATAAAGCGGTAAGCAATTCCATCATTATAGGCACGGAATTCGATTGAATAATCGCCTTTGAATGTAAGCAGGAGTTGGTTATACTCATCTTTTACAGTTGAAAACTTCAATGGGACAACAGGTTTGCTTTCCGATTTTACCTGTGACCGTTTTTGTTTCGCTAATTTGGGCTTTTGCCCCAGAGTGTCGTTTCTAAGGTTTAGCTGTAAATAATTATTTGTTAATAATGTATCACTATTGTACGAAATATTATAATATATCTTATCGGATATATTTAATGATACCTTGAGTTCTCCGTTCGGAGACGACAGTTCTGTTTGTTTCTGCGCATGCAAGTATAATGCGAAGCAGTTTATCAATAAAACTGTGAGTAAGATTTTTTTCATTCCGGTCGTTAAATTTTAAGGGGTGTTATTGATTTATAAGTTATAAATTAAGAATCATAAGTTACATGTCATTCACAGCACTCTTGATTCTTAATTATTCATTCTTAATTATTTTATAGCTCCTATCCGTGCATACATTTCAACCATAGCAGCCTGTGTCAATAACCATTTTTTGTCATCCTTCTTTTCTCCGCTCCAGTCGGTATTGAAGAGCCCGTTATTGTCGCGGGTGTGTGCCCATGCATAATCCAGATTCTTATCGAAGGCGTCTATATAGGTCTTGTTGTTGTCCAGATGATATAGTTCTATAAAACCTCTTAGCATAACAGCTATAAACCAGACGTCGCCTTTCTTCAGTAATCTGAACTGTTCGCCCTCCGGTGAGGTGAAATCGGTAAAGAAGTGATTGTAGCATGACCCGGCTATATTCTGAGCCTCGGAGAGATATGTTTCATCCTTTGTAAATTTATATAAGAGCGCCGCAGATTGCATCATCTGCCCACTGTTGTAAGCATATTTTGCTTCGCCTATTTTGCCGTCCAGCCTCACATTGTCATAGTAAAGATAGTCTGATGTATCCTGTAAATGCTTTTTGGTCCAGTCATACAGGTTTTTTCCCAAATGGAAGTATGTGCTGTCTTTTGTGGCTTCGAAAAGTTTCAACGCAAAGACAGAACCCGGGGCGTTCGAACAGGTATTTTTTGATTCTTTTTTCTGTTCGCACCAATAGATGCCACCGTCCAGTTTATCGTCGATACCGCTGGCTACGAAAGTCCAGATAAGCTTTGCCTTATCAAGATATTTAGGCTCGTTAGTCATCATATAAGTGTCAGTAAAGTCGATACCCAGCCATACATTATCATCGTAGAAACGGTCCGACCGTGGAGCGGTATTGATATAGGAGGCATATCCCGGAGGATTTCTTTTCAGATCGAAATACTCTTCCAGTCCCGGAAGTACTTTGGTGTCCAGTATTTGTTGGTATTTTTTGTCATTTTTTGCTTCAAACAATGCGTTTACAGCAGAGAATGTACCGGAATAGGGCCACAGGTAGGAATACTGGTTGGGGGTATTGGCCTGTTCTGAAGAAGCCAGATATGTGGCCATGTATGCTTCATCGAACGGATAATTTTCCCGTAGAAGATTCGTATTCGGAGCCGAATAATTCTGATAAAGGAAATCGAGTGTAAGCCGGGCTCTTTCTTTATTAGAGGGGATGTTTGATGCTTCTTTTTTATTACAATTGCTAAAGGCGCAGATACTGATGATTAAACTAAAAAAAATGGATGTCCTTTTCATTTACCTTATTTTTGTTTGTTGAAATATTTTGTTCCATAGGTTGCATATCTAAAGATATGATATTGGCTTGTTCCTATTTCTTATACAAAGGTGAAACAATGCTATAAAAACCGAAACCGGTCTAAGCACAGGTATTAAATGTTAATCGTTAATTTTCGGGTACTTATTTGCAAAATGATGCATACCGGCAAATATATTCTTTAAATATATGAACAGATAAGTATGATGATGACAAATAGCTTGCAATGATACTAAAATTATGTGATATCTGCAAAAGAATGTTTTTGTAAGATTTATCCCTGTTAAGTCCGTTAGTATGGAGTTTGATAATCTATAAATGTCTTGTCACTAGATAGTTTGTTCTGTCGTATTATTCCCCTTGTAATCTTTTTCAGTCGGAGACCATGGCCTCTATATACTCTCTTTGGGAATTTAGGAACTCAGCCTGTAAGAGTTCGTTTGACTTTGTTATCAGAGTAGAATATTTCATTAACGATTCGAGCCATTTTTTCTGGATAGCGCAGGCTTCGTGATTGAATACCATTATCGGGTTTACTGTATATACCCAGAACTGTGAACATACATTCCCATCGTATTCAAGATAGGAATAATTAGATTCAATATTTAGCGCTGATAGATAAATAAGCATATTTACACCTGCCTTATTGGTTCCGGTTTGTAATATCTGCTCCAGTTCATTGACTATTTGCCGCAACTCTTCCTGCATCGCTTTCAATTCCTCTTTATCTATCAGGTTTCTTCTGTAATAATATAACATCTCGTCTATTAAAGATGAAAATACATTTTTATCTATAATTAATGTTATGTTGTTTAGCCTCAGATAATTATACGCGTATTTTTTATAGTCTGCATTCAGTTGAGATGGGACCTCTAATTCCGAAAAGTAGAAATTGAGAGGTACATTATGGGTTTGATGAACCCATTTGAAATACCTGAATTTTTTAATGTATTCATAATTCGCTGTCAGAACGATAGATACTCTGTTATTTGCAATAATTACTTCAGACGACTTTGCTTTTCGTATCTTCTCATAAATGTTGTTGATATTGTTTATGATCTGTGAATAAGTTTCTGTGGCTTCCGGAGTCTTGCTTACATTCAAATCGAAAAAGGCACGTTCTTTACTGTTTTGTCCTACTAATTCGTCAAGGGACAGCCCAAGTTTGGCAGATATTATTGCCGCTTCCTCCAATGTGAGCGGTATGTCTCCTCTGACTCTGCGATAGGCCGATTCTCTGCTTATATCCAGTATGTCCATAAGGAACGGAACTGATTTTTGGTTCACAGGCATATAGTCTTGTATAGCAGCGATAAGTTTATCGCTCAATAATATATTCTTCATAATGTTTTCTTGTATGAGATAATAACCCCTTCTCGGATAAAATGTTTTGAAAATCCTTGAAATAAATGGATCGAGTAAAACTCTATTATATATTGTATGAACAAAGATGTAGAAAATTCATGAATTTATTTATACCGAAAACTATTTGTTTTCAAAAAAAATCATGTATGAAGAGTAGATGAATAAAAGGGGATTTTTTATTCATACTATTAAATCACTACATCTAGTGATTGTTGGAAATAAAGAGAATATATTACTTTGTGCATTCCAATAAATATAATTTATGAGACAACATTCTTATATGAAAAATACATTATTGATAATGTTACTATCTGTATCGACCATTCCTCTTTTTGCAAAAGGTGAATTGCCAAAAGATACATTATATACAGAGTTGAAAAATGATATAGTTATCCTTTCCACTACGAAAGAAACCAACAGCCTGAAATCTTTGCCGGCCGCAGTTTCAGTTTTCTCTCCAAAAAATCTGGATGCATTACAGGTACATTCCCTGAAAGACCTGAGCGCTATTGTGCCTAACTATTTCGCTGCGGATTATGGTTCTAAAATGACTGCACCTGTTTATATACGGGGGATAGGCGCACGGTCAGGCGACCAGACGGTGAGTATGTATGTGGACAATATTCCGTATTTTAATACGACATCTTTCGATACAGAATTATTCGATATACAGCGGATAGAGGTGTTAAGAGGTACACAGGGTACACTCTATGGCCGCAATGCAATGGGGGGTATTATGAATATTTACACTTATTCACCTTTGACATATGAAGGTACGAGTGTTAGGGTAGGTGGAGGAAATTATGGCTTGTTCACGGCCAATGCATCCCATTATCAAAGACTAAACAGTAAAATGGGATTCTCTGCCGGAGCATATTACAGGCAGGATAACGGATACTTCACGAATCTATATACGGGCAAGAAGGCCGATGACCTGAAGAACACAGGAGCCCGGGCTAAATTCGTATGGGACATAACCTCACGTCTTTCATTGAATTACAGTCTGAGTTTCGATTATGTAGATCAGGGAGCTTTTCCTTATGCGAATGTAGCAACAGGGGATATAAATTATGATTCGGAAGGCTATTACAAGCGCAGGCTCGTAACAAACGGACTGGCCCTGAAATATACAGGTAACAACTACGAGATAAATTCCACAACCGGATATCAATATCTCAATGATGAAATGAATATGGATCAGGATTATACGCCTTTGTCCCTTTTTCAGATAAACCAGCGTCAGCGCCAGAATTCATTGAGTCAGGAAGTCACTGTAAAATCGGTGAGCGCTTCCGATTATCAATGGTCGTTCGGCGGATATGGTTTTTACGATTACCTGCACAACACGCCTCCCGTATATATGATGAAAGACGGGATAAAGCGTTTTCTGCAAGACCCGTTGACAAACGCAGGGGCACCCATTACTTTTACCGATGATCAGATTGATCTGAATGGTGAGTACAAGCGCCCTATTTACGGATTGGCGGTCTTTCATCAGTCGACATTCAATAATCTTTTCGGGCTTAAAGGTTTTTCTGCCACGTTGGGGTTACGTCTCGATTATGAAAAGACAAAACTGGATTATAATGCTTATACCTCTGCCGGATTTGATATAAATACGGGCCCGGGTAGGCCTGTTATGTCACATAGAGTTGCTACAGAGCTTGTAGGCAGTTCATCTTCCGACTATCTGGAATTGTTGCCGAAAGGTGTCCTGAAATATCAGTTCAACCCTGACTCATATGTATATGCGTCAGCATCTAAAGGGTATAAAGCCGGTGGGCATAATATCCAGATATTTGCCGATTTATTGCAGGAAGCCTTAGAGGAAGCGATGAAAAATAGTATGCCGGGAGCTCAGCCTTCAGAAGATAATACTCCAATAAATGAGCGTATCTCATATGATCCTGAATATAGCTGGAATTACGAATTGGGAGGACGGGCCGATATAATCAGTAATACTTTATCCGCCAACATTGCCCTATATTATATGGATGTACGCGATGTACAGATCACCCAGTTTATAAAGACCGGGGGCGGACGTATGGTAAGCAATGCAGGCAAAGCAGAGAGCAAAGGTCTGGAAGTCGGGATAAAAGCCCGTCCCTGCAATGGCTTTTATCTTTATGCAAGCTACGGATTAGCCGATGCCACATTCAAGGATTATAAAGTAAGGGATAAAGAAGGGACTGTTATCCACGATTATACAGGAAATCATATTCCTTTTGCTCCAAGTTCTACATTCAGTATAGGCGGCAGTATTTCTTACGATTTCAAACATAATACAATCCTTGATAAGATCACATTCGATACCAACTTTGCAGGAGTAGGCAAAGTATACTGGGCAGAGGATAATAATATGTCCCAAGGCTTTTACGGTACGCTGAATGCTCATCTGGCATTGGATAAAAACATATTTACACTCGAAGTGTGGGGAAAGAATATCCTCGACCGGGATTATAATACATTCCTGTTTGAATCTATGGGCGACTATTTTGCACAAAAAGGAAAGCCGATGCGCTGGGGGGCTTCGCTGAAAATTGCATTGTAGTTGATTGAATGTATTTTGATGTAGGGGCGAATAAATATTCGCCCGCAACAATCAACGGGCGAATATTTATTCGCCCCTACGAGCGATAATTCAATTTGTATTTCTTTTATTTTGGCAGGTTGAACGCGACTTTCAACGCTTCCATATCCTTCATGGACGTACCTTCCGGCTCGAATCCCATCGATTTGGCTGTCAGGTAAATCTGTGCGGATTTGGATAAGGTATCCACCATGTCGAAAGCCTCCATTATGTTTTCACTGACAGAGCAGACCCCGTGCTTTTCCCACATCACCACATCGTAGTCTTTCAGCATTTCCACCGTGGCATCTGCCAGTTCCATCGAGCTTGGCATTTTGTACGGGATGATACCCAGGCCTTTCGGACAGAACGCCCGTGTTTCGGGAATCATACTCCAGAGCAGGTAGGTAAGCTTGTCTTTTTCGAGGAAAGCGGGATTATGAGTCATTGCTATCAGGTCGATAGGATGCGTATGCAACGCCGCTTTATAACCCGAGCCTATTCCTATCTGGTAATTGTGCATCGATAAATGTGACGGAAGCTCAGAGGTCGGCTTCACCGGATTATCCGCTATTATCACATAGCTGGCACAATCGTCGAGAATCCGAATAACGGATGCATTTTCCATCGGCCAGCGAGCAAGGTCGCGCATACGCCTGTTTGTACCTTTGCAGAAGAAATAGCAGCCTTTGAGATGCGGAAGAGGCTTTCCTATCTGCATCACTTCGCTTATGGGCTTCATATTCCGTATTTCATCGTCTACCACATCAGTAATATTGACCGTGATATTTCCGCCGTTACGTTCAGCCCATCCTTTCTGCCATAGGTAGCCGGCTACTTCGGCAACTTCATTTACCCGTTTGGCGAGTTCGGGGCGATTTTCCAATATTGATTTCATTTTTATAATATTATAATTTCTGTAATTATCTTTTCAATAACTGATAGTATAGACAGATACGGGACCCAGCAGGCCGGATGATTGTAATCCGCTGTCTTTATTATACGGATTGACAGGGCACCAGGTCTGACGCTGATCTTCCGGAAGCATACTGTCCCCGGTCAGACGGTTTACCCAGTTGTTGACAACTGATATTTCTATACTATTTTCTCCTTCGTTTATATAATTGCTGATTTCTACCCGCCACGGCGCTGTCCATACTCCACCTGCATACTTGCCGTTTACGGAGACTTTAGCCATTACCATTGTTTTACCTAAATCGAGATAATAGGATTTGTCTTTCGCAATGTTTGCTAATGTCACATTATTCTTATAGACGGCTGTTCCGGAGTAATATTTTATACTGTCATTATCTGATAGCGTCCAGTCCTGAAGCGTATTCATTACTACGGGTTTTACTGGGCCTCTCATTTTTGAGTCGAAAGTAACAGTCCACGGAGAAACAACAGGTTGTACAGGTTCCGGCGCCGGGTAATTTATATTCACGTCTCCTCCCGGTGATTCCTTAGAAGGTTCACGGAATATAATGAAAGCGCTTTCGGTAGGTTCCAGTTTAAGGGGTAATATGGTTTTGCCGTCTTTTACTGTATATGCTTTCAGCTTCCGGACAGTAGCCGTCAAAGGGTCCCACAATTCCGGTATTTTCCCTTCTATCCTGAATTCAGGATTTATGGAGATCGTTTGTCCCGACTGGTTTGATAGAAAGTACATATCCCCGTCATTTTGTGTACGATGGATAAATAGTACAGGATCATCCTGTCCGGTTTTAAAATCCGGAATTATTTTCAGCATGTCAAATAACTCCTGCATCTCCATACCGGAGGCGATCATACCTTTTCCGGTTTTTGCATATCTGGTATTTATTCCATCTACGCCTTTCCATAGAGAAGCTGCAAGCTGTTTCACTTCATTGTCCGCCGCGGGATAATTCTCGTAACTTGGAGATCGTGTGGGTGCAGGGCCTATAACTACCGCGCCGTCATTCACTAGTTGGGATATTCTCTTTAAGAGTTCAGGTCGCATTGTTTCCTGCTGGGGCAATACGAGCACTTTATATTTCATTCCGTCCGGTAATACGATATAACCGTCTTTTACCTGAGCCCGTGTCATTAAAACTTCCGCGTTTATATAGTCAAAAGAATAACCTTTCGGTAAGGCAGGATCACAGACTCCGGTCATTTTAGGGGCGTCTTCACCTATAAAATAAGCCACATCGGCGACATAAGTGCCCTGCTGTAACATATAATTGCACCGTTTCAGGTACCGGAGAAATATATCCATATCATAGAACCATGTATTCTTACGGTTAAATTCATTTCCGAACCATGCGTTCATGCCCGGGTTTTTATCCTCATAAGGCTGGTGAACATACACATGCAACAGTGTACTATTTATGCCTTCTGTAAAAAAACGGTCGCCACGCTGCTTCAGCAACTCCGGGTAACGGGCAAAATGGGCGCCTCCCGCAGTAAAGGATTCCGCGAAGATCTTCTTTTTGCCATAAATATGCCCGCAGGAAGAAGCCGCCTTGTTTTCTATATCGCCAAGGGTGCCTTCGCTCCAGAATTCGCCACCTATCTCGTCCGACTGGCCGCCATACTGCAAAAATTCACCGGGGAATCCCCAATGACCATAATTTTCGAGCCATGTTTTTAAGCCATGTTTGCTACCTGCTTCACGGAATCCTCCAACAAAGTCATAGGCTACTTTATCTGCCACAAGCCGTCTTAAATCCCATAGGAAACGATCTGTGATGTCGCGGCTGCCGACTACATAGCCGCTGAATGCGGGAATAAAAGGAACGGGATCATAATTATATTTCTTTTTGAAGTCTTCAATAAAACCGTCGGTCCAGTTCTGCCCTCCTACTTCATAGCTATCCTGCACTATAACTTTCCAGGTCTTCCTGTCTTCGGCAGGAATGCGGCGTATTATCTCACCCATGAATGCGTCGAAATGAGCCGCAACATGCTTTTTACTCATTTTATCAATTTCCAGACCTTCACCTTCAGCCGATGCGGGGGAGTTGCGTGTGCCCGTCGGAACCATTCCCGAACGGATAATCTTCCAGTCGCCTTCCGGAACTTTCCACTCCAGATTACCATCTTTATCCATATACCGGGTAATATCAATGATTTTAGCCGGATCGACAAGAGATGATTTATTGCCGGTTTCGGGTTGTTTGTCCCACATATATTCATGCCAGTACGGAAGCGGGCTTTGGAACATTTTGCCTAACGTTTTTTCTACATAGCGTTCCTCTAATGTTTCGGCAGATAACGAAAGTTCCGCTATGCCACAGTTTTGGTTCGCGTTTGTAAATATTACCCTGAAATCTTTACTCTCTGTTTCCGGAACAGCCATTACTACGGGGCCATATGGGTTGAATCCGACCTGTACGCTTGCATTCGTGCGGTTGATATTGAATTTTCGGACTGCGTTGTATTGTCCGTTACTGTCTTTTACGAGTAATTCAATATCCGCGTTTATGGGATGCCGGGTAGGCAAAACCGATATAGACCTTAATACATAAGGTTCCGGATTTTCAAAATCTACTGTAACGGTTCCGAACGATTCCAAATTGATTCCCGTATCGGGATTTCCGTCTGCAATGTAGGATATATCCCTGATCTGAGGAGTCGATTTTATTTTAGCAATTGCAGAGTTCAACGGTAGAAGTGATTTGTCGTAAGGAAAAGCCAGAACTTTTACATCCTGAAAATCGCCATCCGGCTTTTCCAGCTTCGTGCTTAATGCAAGTGGGCCTGTAACGGACAGTTCCGATACGGCAAGATAGCGCATCGACTGACCGGGTGTTACCCAGGGGCCTCCCGACTGGCTCCAGCCCGGGCCATTGAATATTCCTATTTCTATATCTAATTCCGTCGCCTTTTTCAGTGCAGTGTGCATTATGTCCCACCACTCGTCGGAGAGCAGTTTTACATTCCCGTATGGAATATCATTAGGGCCTAATCCTATATTTCCGATAAAAGCTCTGTTAATACCGACCTTCTTCATGGCTTCAAGGTCTTTTATAACACCTTCTTTTGAGATGTTGTCCGATATCCAATACCAATATACAGAGGTTTGCACCTCCCCGGGTATATCTTTAAAGTTTTTTTCTATTTCTGAAAAACTTACAACGGAATTTTCTTTATTTTCAGAAGACAAACAGCTTGTCAGAAAGAAACATATTAAAAATGTTCCGGTAATTAAATATAAAAACTTTATAATTTTCATACCTGTGATCTTTGATGCTGTTTATTTCAATATCTGAGGTAAAATTATAGAAATTATCAGTACAAGCAACCCTATAACCAGTATAGTGATCGTCTTCTGCCCCGAACCTTTCCATTCTTTCAATATAATACCCCACAGGTTACTGAACAATACGTTCAGCGACATCAGGATACTCCACGAGAATGCCATCATTACACTACCCGGCTCAAAGAAGCTCTGACCGATACCCAATCCGAAAAACTGGGAATACCAAAGCAAGCCGGCCAAAGCACAGAACATAAGGTTGTTTATCCAGTTCGCACCTGTGATGGACGTGTAATCTCTAAACGATTTATTCTTATAATTCTGATAAAGGCAATAGACTGCATTGGTGATGAAGCCGCCCGTAGTAACAAGTAATATAACCGGGTTGAGAGCCAGCAGGGTGCTTGCTCCGGCTTCCAGCAATTGAGCCTTGATCGGCGCACCGGCTTCCAGCCCGAGGTTGAAGCAGGCACTCATTACCCCTGCGAGAAGCGCGATAAGGATACCTTTTTTTAGGGCGAAATCCTTTACCGCCTTTTTCTTTTCCTCCTCCGACATATTACGGGATTTCAATGCTCCGGCATATCCGATTATAGCGATACCTGCAATAGCTATGGATACTCCGATAAGGAGAATAAGCCCGTTGCCTTCAAAAAGGTTCTCTCCTTTGAGCAGAGCCGGAATCAATGTACCGAAGGCCGAGCAGGTACCCAGTGCCAGCGATTGCCCCAAAGCAATACCCAAATAACGCATACTAAGGCCGAATGTAAGTCCTCCTATTCCCCAGAGAACACCATATCCTATTGGTTTCAATATGGTGTCCCCTCCGGAAAACAATAGTTCGGTAAGTGAAAAACCGGAGGGGACAGCCAATAAGGCTCCTATTAAAGGAAAAATCAACCAAGCAAAAATTCCTTGTATGAGCCAAAAGCATTCCCACGACCAATTTTTGACTTTATTGATCGGTACATAAGAACTGGATTGCCCAAGGCTTCCTATTGCAATTATTATTAATCCTATGATTGTATTCATGTTTCTTAGTTATGAGTAATAAGTAATAAGTTATGAGTTGCTTACGCCTTATTACTCATAACTTACTACTCACTACTAATTTAACGTTTCGATGTTACGTCCTTTTCATACTGCTGTATTTCGCCGATATAATCTTCTCCGACAGCAATATTGTTTTTCACGCAGAAGTAATCCCATACGGCATTCCAAGGCAAGCCCTTAGCTTCTTCGAGCAATGCGAGACGTTCAAAGTATTGTCCGTTGGCTTCGTACTCGCGAAGTTTGGCGATCGGCTCGAGCAATCCCTGTAGGAACGCTTTCTGAGTAGAGCGGATACCGATTGCATAGGCACCGATACGATTGATGGAAGCATCGAAAAAATCCAGTCCGATATGCACTTTGTCCAGTGCATCGGCACGTACGATTTCTTTTGCCAGGTCGATAGTCTCATCATTAAGCAATACGACATGGTCTGAATCCCAGCGCACAGCGCGGCTAACATGTAACATGATTTCAGGAGTGAAGAGAAGTAAAGATGAAATCTTGTCGGCTACGCTTTCTGTCAGATGGAAGTGTCCCATATCCAGTGTAACCATCTTTTGTTTTTTAGCCCCATAACCCAAATAGAAGTCATGTGAGCCTACTGTATAACTCTCGAGAGCGATACCGAATAATTTAGACTCTATACAGTCTTTCATGTTTTTATATTCTTTCGCAAATATCTGGTCTAAAGAATTTTCCAGTAATGAACGATACAGATAACGGTTTACAGTTATATCTTTCGATCCGTCGTGTACCCAGATATTCATAATGCATGGGTCGTTCTGGAATTTACCCATTTCTTCCGAAATGGCACGGCAACGTTTTGTGTGTTCGATCCAGAAATCACGGATAGACTTGTCGGGATTGGCCAGAGTGAGGTCGCCGCTCTTAGGATGTCCGAATGATGTGGAGTTGAAGTCCAGTTTCAGGTCTTTCTCTTTCGCCCATTGCATCCAGCTTGTAAAATGGGATGGTTCAACTTCGTCACGGTCTACTACCTTCCCTCCGAAGTCGCCATATATTTCGTGCAGGTTGAGACGGTGTTTGCCGCCTACCAGTGTCTGCACCTTTTCAATATCGGCACGCAGTTCATCGATGTTGCGGGCTTTTCCCGGATAGTTTCCCGTAGCTTGGATACCGCCTCCACCGAGATTACCCAGATTTTCGAAGCCAGTGACATCATCTGCCTGCCAGCAGTGGATGGATATTTGTATCTTTTGCAGTTTTTCGAGTGTTGCGTCTACATCTACGCCAATTGCAGCATAACGTTCTTTTGCTATTTCGTACGATTTTTGTACCAGTTCATTTTTTTTCATGATTATATAATTTAATGTTTCAAGATTTCAAAATTGACTCTGAAGATGTCTCGACTATTTATTTTAACCACAGAGTAAAAGGAGTTTCACGGAGTTTTTTACCTTTATGAACAGAAACAAGCCTGTTTTTAATTCAGTTTTCAGAGTTTCAAGATTCTTCGTGGCTTTGCCAAAGTCCCCCTTTGGGGATTTAGGGGGCTAATAAGGTGAGGAAATACTGATATTTTTCATCCCATTGCTCGCTATCTTGCGGGTCGAAGGTTTCGGGACTAACACTGTTGCGGATAACGTCTCTTATTTCCTGTAAAGAGCTGACTAATCCTAGTCCTTTCGCCTGCATCATAATATTGCCTATTGCGGTGGCTTCCCCGGGACCTGCTACTACGGGCATACCGATTGCATTGGCTGTCATCTGGTTCAGCAATTTGTTTTGTGAACCGCCGCCAATCACATGCAGTTTCTCTATCGGGAAAGGCGCTACCTTTTGCAGGCAACCCAATACATATTTATATTTAAGCGCCAGGCTATCGAAGATGCAACGGATAAATTCCGCGTCGCTTTGGGGTGATTTCTGGTTCGTTTTCTTACAGAAGTCAACTATCGCCTTTGTCATGCACTTGGGATTGGCAAATGAAGGATGATCAGGGTCTACCAATGATTGGAAGCCGTCTACTGAACCGGACAGGGCTACAATTTCAGGATAAGTGTATTGCCTGCCGGCTATTTCCCATTCTTTACGGCATTGCTCCAGAAGCCACATGCCTGTTATGTTTTTGAGGAAACGTACTGTGCCGTCTACACCGCCTTCGTTGGTGAAGTTCATGGCAAACGATTCTTCAGTGACTATGGGGGCATTGACTTCGATACCCATCAGCGACCATGTGCCGGAACTCAGGTATGCAAAATTTTCATTTTCGGCAGGTACGGATACCACGGCCGAGCCTGTGTCGTGTCCTGCAATGGCAATGACGGGTGCGTCGGTTATTCCGCATTCATGCGCTAAAATACTGTTCAGATTACCGATTATCTGTCCCGGCATAACAACCGGAGGAATAATAGACGGATTAAGGCCTATTGCTTCCAACAGTTTATTTTCCATCTTTTTCGTAGTAGGGTTTAACAACTGTGCAGTGGATGCAATGGTGTATTCACATACTTTTTTCCCTGTGAGCAGATAGGACAATGCATCGGGCATAAATAATATTTCCTTAGCGGTTTTCAGTGCCGATGAGCCTTCTCTTTTAGCGGCATATAACTGGAACAGGCTGTTGAAATTCATTATTTGGATGCCTGTCAGTTCATATACTTCTTTGCGTGGTATGATCTTGAAATACTCGTCGGGTATGCCTACCGTATAAGGATCACGGTATGAGCGTGCTGTGCCTAAAACAGAACCGTCTTCGCCCAGATATACAAAGTCTACGCCCCATGTGTCGATACCAATGGCATCTACTTTTATATTTTGGGACGAGGCGGCGCGCATGCCATCCTTCAATGCTTCATACAGAGCAAATACATCCCAGTAATATTTGTCGTGGATGTGTATTATCTTATTGGGAAAGCGAGTGAGTTCTTTCAGCTCTACTTTTCCGTTACATAATGTACCTATAATGCTGCGCCCGCTGGTGGCGCCAATGTCGAATGCGAGAAAATTGTACGTGTTGCTCATGATTTCAGATTAGTTTTCATGATACAAATTTAGGTTTTAACTAGACCTGCGAATTGCACAAAATGATATACAACCTTGAAAAAATGATAAATCTTATTTTCAGGAAACAAATATATTCTGTTAGTATTTTCTTATTACTTTATCTATAGTATAGCTGATAGCTTTTGACAGTTATCTGAAGTTCTTTGACAGATTTAGTTTAATATGCCAATTAGAAAATGTGCCTATGTGCCAATTGAATAAATGTGTAAAGTTTGTCAGGTTTTTGATTTATGTAGTGGTGTATCCTTGTGGTCTCCTGAAATGTAAAAATAAAAATTGACAGGAATAAAGGTGCGTAAAAGTTGTCAGATCTGTCAGGTTTTAACATTTCTGAATATGGTGATTGATATCGAAAGCGGGCAAGTACAAGGGATTGCCCTTGCGAGAGGGAGGGGAAAGTGATAAAGAAAAATATCTGCAAAAGTGTAACTTTTGTAACTTTTTTATTTCTACGGTTTCGAAATTAATCTGTTATTCAGTATTATATCAAAAACCTTATCTCTTAGGTTGCGAGCGACAGGTACTTTGTGAGTGCCAATATTCAGCAGATTCCCTTCAATGGACTTTATGTGCTCGATATTTGCAATATAAGACCTGTGAACTTGTAAGAAATTTTCGCCGGGTAGGAAATTCAGCATATGTTTGAGGGTAGTATAAACAATTTCTTTAGAAGATGTAGTATATATAGTTATATAATTCTCCATGCTTTCTATAAACAGAATCTCTTTCAGCAGGATTTTCTTCAGTTGTTTATCGCTTTTGACAAAGACATATTTCTCTCCGGTATTTTTCGTTTCTTTTTCCAGCAAATCGTGAACTTTATTCACTGCTTTCAGAAAACGCTCGAAAGATACAGGCTTTAAGAGATAATCGACCACATCCAGTTCGTAACCTTTGAGCGCATACTGTTCGTAGGCAGAGATAATGATTACTTTAGGTGGATTGTGAATACTGGATAGTAATTCGATACCCGACATATGAGGCATTTCGATGTCGAGAAACAGCAGATCGGGTTGTGCTGTTTTCAGCATTGTATTCAGCTGGATAGCATCTTCGCATTCTCCGGTTAGAGTGAGAAAGTCTATCTTCTCTATATAGCTGCGCAAACCTTTTCTGGCTATCGGTTCGTCGTCTGTTATGATACATTTTATTTCCATGTCAGTTGGTTTCAATTATTAATTCGGCAAAGAAAGAGGTGTCTTTCTGTTCTGTTGTGAGGCTATGTTTATCAGGGTATAAGAGTTCGAGCCTTCTTTGCAGGTTATTGATACCTATGCCTTTGTCTTTTCTGCTGTCGGGTATAGGTTGAGGTATTGAGTTTTCTATCCGGAATATGATTTGATTTACTTCGGATCTGATGCTGATATTCAGATAATATTCTCCGCCTATATACTTGAACGCATTTTCTATTAATGGCTGGAAAAGCAGGGGCTGAATCTTCTGTGTATTCAGTTGAGGGTCGAAATCGGTCTTTATAACCAAACGCTCATTTGTGCGTAGCTGCTGGAATTTGATATATGTTTCCAGATATTCTATCTCTTGCTGCATGGTTACTTCATGTTTGATACCGTAGAGCTGGTAACGGAGCAGGTCGGATAGTAATTCCGTCGTTTTTTTTGCGGCTTCCTGTTCTTCATCTATTTGGAAATAGACTGTGTTTAGTGCATTGAACAGGAAATGAGGATGGTATTGGGCCTTCAGAAAATCGAGTTCGGCTTCAAGCTGTTTATTCCTGAGCTTTTCCAGTTGCAGAGCCTGCTCATTATAACTTTTGTGGATCTGAGTATTCCGGATCATAGCATAGTAGAATAACCCGATTGGAATAACCACGACATAGGCAATAATAAAGTCGACAAGATAATTGGGGTATTCGATAAAATAGTGTGCTACAACTAAAGAAATATTCGTACCGATGAAAATCAACAGGCCAATCCAGAGGTAATCTAAGAACGATTGACGGCCTTTTTGTATATCGTTGTTCTTACGTCTGATATGGTACCTGAGACCAAAATCGAGGAGGTAGCAACCTGTAATTGAGATGATAAAATCCTTTAGATTGATTGCCGCGGCTCTGTTCCAGAACGGGCTGGATGTAGAGATGTCCGAAATCAGGCGGATACCTGTTGTGGTAACAAGTGCCAGTAAAAAGGGCGATATCCAGCGGAGTATAGAGTTCATTGCTTTTTAATATTTTGTCAGAGTTAGTCCGGAATAATAACCAGCGTAACCGAAAAGATGTTATCCATATTTGTTATATCCAGACTAAATTTGCCAGGGTACAGTATTTCAAGCCTTCTTTTAAGGTTTTCTATGCCGATCCCTTCTCTCTGTCTATTGTTTGGTACTGTGACAGAAGCTACGGAGTTTTTCACAGTAAGCGATACTTTATTGTCGGATAGCAGTAAATCGATAGATATCCGGTATTCTCCCCCGACATGTTTGAATGCATTTTCCAAAAGTGGCTGAAAGAGTAAGGGGTGTATCTTCTGAGTGCTTAACAACGGATCGAAATAGTATTTCAACACCAGCCTGTCGCTCATTCGCAGTCGCTGAAACCTGATATATGAATCAAGATATTCGATTTCGTGGCTTATATCCACTTCTTGGTTCTTGTCGTATAATTGATATCGCAACAAGTCGGATAGAAGCTCTATGGTTTGTTTTGCCGTGTTATTTTCGTCGTGAACCTGAAAATATACAGTATTCAGTGCGTTGAACAGAAAGTGGGGATGGTACTGTGCTTTCAGGAATTTCAGTTCGGTTTCCAGTTGCATTGTTTTCACCTTTTCCAGTTGTGACTCCTGTTCCCGTTGATATTTGTAGGTTACATCACTTCTTATTATAGCATAGTAAATAAGGAAGAGGGGTATATAAATCACGTTTGCTATGGCATAGTCTGCCAGTCCGTTTCCCAGAAATACAAACCCCAGATGCGACCAGATATACATATGCAAATTGAGAAATATAAACATGCATAGGCAAACAATACCATATTCTTTGAGAATTGACCGGCTGTCCTGTGCCGGTTTCTTTTTCTTCTTGAAATAAAAGCGGCAGATAAGATCGAACAGGTAACAGGATATTATGGAAGAGAGTTGCGAAAAGATATGTGTACTACGCTGGTCTCCCCATAGACTTTCATCCTTAGGAATGTCGGTAATTATCCTTACAGCAGCAAACATGACTATGCCGTATAAGAAAGGAAAAATCCGGCGTAAAATTGTATTCATCTTCTACACTATATAGATTGTGCAATATAATACAAAGTTATGGATTTTTCGCTTTAGGTTTCATGCCAAATAAGGGTCTTATCAACGGATAGCGTCTTATCCCGAATTCGTAGATAATCCATGAGATACCGAATGTGCCGATTGACAAGATAGAGAATTTAGCGAAGAAGCCCATCTCTATATCTTTCAGATAATAGCATAAACCCATCATGACGGTTTGATGCAGGATAAAGAACGGATATACAGCCTCATTGGCATATGATAATATTTTGCTTGGTTTGTTGAAGTATATAGCTGAATAAGCAAACAAAGTAAGAATCCATGACCAACTGTTGAATACCCGCACCAGAGCGGTAATATATTCTTTTCCGGCAAAATCACCTATAACGTACCACAGGCACATAAGTAACGGGAATGACATAATACCACTTACCAGATATTTCTGCCTGTTCTGAGTGACTGATGTCCAGAATGCATCCTTCAGAGATATAAGTAAATATCCGAAAAAAAAGAGAGTACTGTAATTTATCAGATTATACCAGTCGTTTATCAGTCCGTTTGTTTGCGGATAATAGGGTGCCAGTAATATCTGCCATAAAAAAAGAGGTACTGTGAAAATATAGAGTCCCGTATATTTTAGGCTTATGGATTTGATTTTCCGGATTATCCATGTTTCCGGATGTTTTTGCAGATATAGGAATACGGGAACCAGTACGATCGAGAATATGAACAGGTAAAGGATAAACCAGAGATGATGCCACGAAATATTTCCTTCGGGATATACCCCACTTAATGCAACCCGGGGCCAGTAATCGAAGAAATAACTTCCGGCAAATTGTCCTTTATCCAGTCTCTCGAAATAGACCTGAGGAGGGATGATGAATACCATACCTACGATCAGAGGAACAAACAGCCTTTTTATACGCTCTTTGGTAAATTGGAATCCGCTTCTTCTGGTCAGGGCATAATATGTACCCATTCCCGAAATGACAAAAAGCAGGGGAAGCCGCCATTGGTTGAGAAATAGCATCGGATAAGTCAACCCTTCATAGGTAACCGGGTTTTTGATATGGAACCACCAGGGAACGAAGAACATCCCTACATGGTAAAAAATAAGTAGTCCGAAAGCGATTACCCTGAGACTGTCGATGTCGTATCTGCGCATAACCATGAAGTTTTATTAGTTTAAATTCTTGATCCAAAACTAGTACTATGCGCAAATGCGAGCAAATTAATATGACCAATGGCAGGCTTTTCTTGATGAAATGGAAAATATGCTATAATATTCATTTAAGGCTCTGCAAATAAAAACTATGTACAGAAAAAATATGACATAATAACTAATTACTTATCTTTGTACCCTTATTTATTATAAATAATTCATCTGATAAAAAAATGAGAATTGCTATTGTTGGCACAAGTGGTGCTGTAGGTCAGGAATTTCTTAGAGTTCTTGATGAGCGTAACTTTCCTATTGAGGAATTAGTATTGTTTGGTTCTGCCAGAAGTGCGGGAACTACTTATACCTTTCGCGATAAACAGTATACAGTCAAACAACTGGAGCATAATGACGATTTCAAAGATATAGATATTGCTTTTGTTTCGGCAGGAGGAAGCGTCTCTGTTGAGTTTGCTTCTACTATAACCAAGCACGGGGCGATAATGATAGATAATTCGAGCGCATTCCGTATGGATAAAGACGTGCCGCTCGTAGTGCCTGAAGTAAACGGAGAAGATGCAAAGGTGCGTCCTAAGGGAATTATCGCTAATCCTAATTGCTCTACAATACAAATGGTGGTGGCGATGAATGTGATAGAGAAAATCTCTCATATAAAGCGTGCTTATGTATCAACTTATCAGGCTGCATCGGGAGCAGGAGCTGCTGCTATGGATGAACTTATC
This sequence comes from Dysgonomonas sp. GY75, assembly GCF_015234155.1. Taxonomy (NCBI): domain Bacteria; kingdom Pseudomonadati; phylum Bacteroidota; class Bacteroidia; order Bacteroidales; family Dysgonomonadaceae; genus Dysgonomonas; species Dysgonomonas sp. GY75. The sequence goes on along the minus strand of NZ_JADCLQ010000065.1, from coordinate 21,603 downwards.
AACCAATTTAAACAAATAGCATACAATACGGACGTCACTGTTGAGAAATTTGCCTATCAACTGGCATATAACCTGATTCCGCAGATAGATGTATTTACCGATAACGGTTATACCAAAGAGGAATTGAAGATGTATAACGAGACACGTAAGATAATGCATTCTGATATTGAAGTGAGTGCAACATGTATCCGTGTACCGGTTTTACGTTCTCATTCGGAAGTTATCTGGGTAGAGACAGAAAGACCTGTATCACCGAACGAAGCCCGCGAAGCATTCTCCAAAGCGGAAGGTGTGATAGTGCAGGACAATCCTTCGGAAAAAGAATATCCGATGCCTTTGTTTGTTGCAGGTAAAGACCCTGTGTATGTAGGCAGAATCCGTGAAGATATCGCCAATCCGAACGGGCTGACATTCTGGGTGGTGGCCGATCAGATAAAGAAAGGTGCTGCGCTGAATGCTGTACAGATAGCCGAGTATTTGATAAAAGAAAAAGCTATTTAAATAGGAAACTTGTTTGTATAATCAAAACAAACAATTATATTTGCATCGCAATTGAGCAAAATGATGCTTTTTGCGATTTCAGGAAGTGTGGGTGAGTGGCTGAAACCACCAGTTTGCTAAACTGACGTACGGGTAACTGTACCGGGGGTTCGAATCCCCCCGCTTCCGCAACGAATTCTGAATATCAGTGATTTGTAAAGTTTACTCCCGATATTACTCTTATAAAAGATGAATATTGGGAGTTTTTCGTTGTATTATATATAAACAAAAATACCCTCTGAAAAATCAAAGGGTATCTTAATATATTATTCTTAGTTTTATTTTTTGTCTTTCAATACTTCCTGTAATAGTTGTACTTTTTCCTGCTCTGTCTTGAGCATTCGTTCATACAACTCTATTACTTTGTCAAGCGGATTAAATGAGCATTGATGATAAGTATTGGCAACTGTACTGTCGTGGAATGTGTTTGCAACAAAATTGATAGCAGCATCCTCACTGAAGTTTTTTATGGCATCAACAGAAATATTAAGAGCAGCAGCAATTTTATCTAAAGTTTCATCATCCAGTTGTGGAGTCGATTCAAATCTGGAAACAGTTTGTTGAGATACGCCTATGCGCTCGGCTAATTCCTCTTGTTTTACGCCCAGTATTTCTCTCAGGCGTTTAGCATTATATCCGTAATCGCTTTTCTTTGTTTCGAAAGTTGTTTCCATATTTTATACTGTGAATGTTAAATTGTATAATTCTCAAAAGTACAAAAATAAACATAATCAATAAGTTTTTTACTCACAAAATCAGATTATTTACTTCCTGTATGGATATAATACACAGTATTAAAGTAAGAGCTTTGCCTTATATCTTTTAATATCTACATATGGGAGAGACAGCCAACAAACTCACAACTATTCAAATCTATTTATTAAACATTCCTAAGCCTTGCCATACCGTAACCGATAAATACAATGGCATGCACTTTACAGATTTATCTCAGACTATAGAATGCCATATCTCATAATTTTTGCAGTTTATACCCTTTGCTGGCTATACATAATTTACTCTCTGTATAATGTCCCAAGCGATATAGAGTTATTTGGTAAAGAAATAGAATGATATGATTATAATTAAACATTACTTTTCGACTGTACACAAACTTAAAACAGATGTCAATAAGTAAGTTATGGCTGTTGCCTTTCCCTGATGCTCCCGAAACACTAGTCGGGGGCATCTTTTTTTGCTTATATAGGATAATTTACATCAACTGCAACTCTCAACTTGCGAATTTCTTTGAAAATTAACGGGTTCTCACTGTCTGATAAGTTGCCGTTTTATAATCCTATTCAATGAAAATAGTGAAAAATGCTGTAATTTGTCATTTTCTTCTTTACTTGCCGACTAACATATAAAAAGCAAATTGATTGATGGATATTAATATTGATTTGGAAAAAGCATTTATAGAAATGGTTCATAATAATGAGCGGATTATCTATAAGGTTTGCTCTTTTTATATATCCGATGAATTTCCGATGACCGATCTGTATCAGGAGGTCGTTTGTAATCTCTGGACGGCCTATCCCCGTTTCAGAAATGAAAGTACAGTCTCTACGTGGATATATCGCATTGCTTTGAATACCTGTATCTCGGGTATACGGAAAGATATGCGCAGGCCAAAAGGTACGCCAGTCTCTGTACTGGAAGATTCTCTTACTGCGCCGGAGAATATAAGTGAACAAATTAAGGAGATGTACAGGTTAATTCATCAGTTGAATACCATCGAGCGCGCCATTGTCTTGCTTTATCTCGAAGAGAAGTCGTATCAGGAAATAGCAGATATTACGGGGTTGACAGTGAGTAATGTAGGCACAAAGTTGAAACGGACTAAAGAGAAGCTGAAACGGTTGTCGAATCTTTAAGCATCAAGAATTATGGAACTGAACGAATTAAAAAATACATGGCTATCCCTGGATGAACGGCTCAGGAAACAGGAATTGCTGAAAGAGAATATCCTGAAGGAAATGCTACAAGCCAAATCCAACAAAGCTCTGAGCAGGCTTGTCAACTTTGAGTTTCTGGGAATAGTGCTTACTATACTGGGTATCCCCTTTCTTATATTTATGCTTGCACACGAGAACTTCTATCCGATACAGATAATCTTTATGTATTTTATAATAGGATATGCTGTTGTGGGTATCTTTTTTCAGCTAAGGAAAGTATATATTTTGCTGAAAATAGATTTTTCCAAGTCAGTAAGAGCCAATATCAGGCTGATGCAGCGGTTCAATATTCAGATAAAATGGGAAAAGATAATATCTTTCTCTATCATACCTCTGATGGCTCTATTTATATTGTCTCCGTATTTTACAAAAAATGTAGAGATGTGGAGATGGGTGGCTATTATCGCTGTTTTCTTAATAGTCGCCGTTATAGCATATTGGCAATATAAGAAAATTTATGATAAGAATATAGGCTCGATACTCAAAAGCCTTGAAGAACTGAAAGAACTGGAGGAGGATAACGAATAACAACTATGAATATATTAAATATTATATGGGACATCGATCCCGTTTTGTTCAAAGCCGGGCCTATCCAGTTCAGATATTACAGTTTATGCTGGATATTAGCTTTCGCCAGCGGTTTTTGTGTGTTGAAAGTAATATACGAGAAAGAGAATATCCCACACGAAAAATTGGTGAGCCTGCTTATCTACATCTTTTTCGGTACGCTCATCGGAGCCCGCCTGGGGCATTGCCTGTTCTATGACCCTGTTTATTTCCTGACCCACCCATTGGAGATGCTGTTGCCTTTCGGGAAAGATGAATATGGCGATTTTATATTTACTGGTTATGCCGGACTAGCCAGCCACGGAGGGGCAATCGGTATCGTTATAGCAATCGGAATATATTCGTATCGTTATAAAGTTCGGGTATGGGGCATCCTCGACCAGCTGGCATTGGTAGCTCCATTGGCCGGAATGTTCATACGTCTGGGCAATTTCTTTAACTCCGAGATTGTAGGATATCCGACTAATATGCCATGGGGTGTCGTTTTCAGCAGGGTGGATAATCTTTCCCGCCATCCGGCACAATTATATGAAGCAATAGCATATTTGGCTATTTTTATTGTCCTGTATTACTTGTATACCCGAAAGCAGGAGAACTTTCAAGCCGGATTTTTATTTGGTTTAGCTTTAATCCTTATTTTCTCTTTCCGTTTTTTTGTGGAGTTTTATAAAGAGGCGCAGGAAGACTTTGAGAGCGGAATGCTTTTCGATATGGGACAATATCTGAGTATTCCTTTCTTTATTGGCGGCATTGTGATTATAATATTGAAACATAAAAAACACAAGGGAATATCCTGACTAAAGATGGCTTTTTCTTTTCGATTTATCCCAATGTTTTTATAAACCATTTTTCATAATTTTATGTAAAAAGAACCGATTGTTCGATTTAACCCGTATTTTTATGAAATTATTGATAACACAACATACGCTTTATGGAAGGATTCCTTATATTTCTTTTGATTATACTTATTGTCGGTATATTCATAGTCCCGATTATCATACTGGCTAAAATAGGCACTATAAATAAGAACATTGACTATTTGAACACTGATATGAATAACCTCAATAAACGCATGACGGATCTTCATAATCATACTGCTTCGAGAGATGATGCAAAAGATATACTGAATGCGATGGATGATCTTAAAGTTAAAACGGGCTTTACACCGGGTGTGGTTTCACCCTTGTCGGATACTAAATTGGAAAATGAGCTTGTGGCAAAAGAAGAACCGGTCATTGAAGATATTCATAAAGAAATTGAAGAAGAAGTAAAAGCCCCTGTGACAGAGGATATCCCGGTAATGACTCAGGCCGGAAATTTAATAAATGAAGAATCCGGACAGGAGATGTCTCCGGAGCCGGAACAGAAAGAGTCAGAAGAAACACCTCCACCTTTTGCCGCATTTAACCGTAGCAAGAGATCGGAACCCATAATTGAGGAAATACTACCGAGATATCGCACGGCTCCTGTTCAGCAGAATGATGACGAGGACGATGATGATCCGGATAAAAACTTTATAGAAAGATTACTTGGCGAAAACTGGCTGAGTAAGGTCGGTATAGTTACGCTGGTATTGGGTATAGGCTTCTTTGTGAAATACGCTATCGACAAGGAATGGATAAATGAAGTGGGCCGTGTGGGGATCGGTATTCTCACAGGTGGTATACTTATCGGCATCGCTCATAAGCTAAAATCGAAATACCATGTATTCTCGTCCATATTGGTGGGTGGAGGTATCTCTGTATTTTATATAACGATTACACTCGCATTCAGGGAGTATGAACTATTCAGCCAGTCTGTCGCCTTTGGCTTGCTGATTGCCATTACTATATTTTCTGTTATTCTTTCCTTGTACTACGACAGGAAGGAACTCGCCATATTCTCCCTGTTGGGTGGATTTGCGTCACCATTGATGGTGAGTACGGGGACAGGAAATTATATCGTTCTGTTTTCATATATACTTATCCTGAATACGGGTATGCTGGCCGTATCCTTTGTGAAGAAGTGGCGGATAATAGGTATTATCAGTTACGTGCTCACTCTTTCATTTTTCTGGGCATGGACGTTAAGTGATTTCAAGGATCAGTTTGTGTGGGCTACTGTGTTCACGGTTCTGTTCTTTATCCAATTCTATGTACTGGCCCTTTTCGACCATTTCAAATCGAAAGATAAGATCACGGCCTATCAGGCATTTTTGATACTGACCAATAACCTGTCTGCGTTCCTTGCATGCCTGTATATATTCGACCGTTATGAATATGATGTCAGGGGACTTGTAACTATTGCCATTGCCGCAGTTAATGCCATAGTAATGCTGACACTGTTCCGTAAGAGCAAGGTCGACCGTAATCTTATTTATCTGATTATAGCCGTAGTGATGACCTTTGTCAGCCTTGCCATACCAATGCAGATGCATGGGCATGTGATTACGATGTTCTGGGCAGCTGAAGCTGTTTTACTATTATGGTTGTGGCAAATGTCGCACATAAAGGTATTCCGGTTGGGCTTTATTGTTATAGCTGTACTGGTGCTTATTTCGTATGCGATGGATATCAATTATAATTACAGGTATGATGATGCTTTGCCTTTCTTTGTCAATAGGATATTTATTACGGGAGTGGTTGTAATTGCCAGTTTTGTGATCAATATGTTGCTGTTGAGAAGGGAGGATGCAGATTCGGATATAGAGATAGGCGGATTTGAGACTATTTCGATCAGTGCTGTTGCCAAGGCTTTTGACTTTATTGTAATTGTCCTCACATTCTTTGTCCCTTTTCTCGAGTTGAACTATCAATTGGAACGTTTTACAGACACCGATATAGTATCCAGTTTCCGTTATCTGGCTTTAGCTACTTATACGACTGTGTATGTTGCCGTTTTGGGGCTTGTCTATAGAAAACAACTGGTTGCAAAGGCGCATATTTTCGTCTTACTGTTTTTCTCTATTCTTCTTTACTCGTTTGTATATACCTATCTGGCTATAGATTTACGATTCGATATATTTGTCCTTAACGCATATAGTACCAATCATTTTCTGATTCATCTGATTTCTTTGCCGGCTATCGTATATATCACATATCTGTTAGCGAGAAATGTAAAAAAGATATCGGAAGATTGGTTTGCCCCCCTATGCTGGTGTCTGGTTGTCATGTCGGTTGCTATACTAAGTATAGAGGTGGATAATATTGTGATCCTGCTGTTGGGGAATATTGACAACTATGATAGTTTATTATATGATGTGCATACATTCGGGTATCCTATCCTGTGGGGTGTCATTGCTATGATACTTATGATCTGGGGGCTGAATCGTAAGGAAGTATTGTTGCGGAAAATATCATTGATTTTCTTTGGGGTGATTATCATTAAGTTCTATGCATACGATGTGTGGCATATGTCGCAGGCCGGACGTATTGTTTCGTTCATCATGCTGGGAGTTATCCTGTTGCTGGTATCATTCCTCCAGCAGAAGATAAAAACATTGGTTAAGGACGATAGCCCGGTAGAAGATATTATCAACGAACAGTCTAAAAAAGAAGAGTAAATGAAACTATATTTATTTATAATCCTGTCTTTATTATTATCTCCGGGAGTCTTTGCCCAGTCAGTCTGGATGGAGGAGATTCAGCCTGTAGAGGTTAGTGGATATTACAACATCCAACTCGGACAAGGAATAATAGCGAAGTCTTTGGATAGCGATTTGTCAGACCTGAAAATACTGGATAGTAAAAACAACGAAGTTCCCTATTTCCTGCGTTCTGTAAATCCCATATGGGAGATAAGCCGGTTCGAGAATTATAATCTGAAGCAAAATCAGGTAAAAGACAGCCTGAATATTGTTACAATAGACAATCAGGAAAAAGAAGATATAAACCGTTTCTACATTATTGTCCGCAAAGCAGATGTGAGTAAGTATGCATCTTTACGCGGAAGTAACGATTTGAAGCAATGGTATATTGTCAGGCAAAAGACGAGTGTGTCGGGCTTCGGCGATGCAGACGAGGTGCTGATTCTGGACTTTCCGAAAGGAAATTACAGGTATTATGAGATAACACTTGAAAACAACCAGAACAGTCCGCTGGAAGTACTTAAAGTGGGAAAGATAAAAAACTCCAGTATATACGCTCAATTTACAGAATTGCAGTTGGGACACTTTTTGCAAAAGGATAGCATCTCCGACAAAAAAACATATATAACTTTCCCGGATTCTCAGGATACATATCGTATAAGTAAGTTGGAGGTAGGTATAAACAACAAGGCTTATTTCTTTCGCCATGCTGTAATGTCGGACTCCATATCTCACAGCCGTGTTACATTTGACCTCTCCTCAAAAGGAAATAATACCTTCTTTATAAACAGTTTCTTGTTTAGCGGTAATACTTCTATTGCAATAGAGAATCACAATAATCCACCTCTCAAAGTAGATTTCGTGAAGGCTTATGGTCTTAACCGCTATGTATGTGCATACCTGGAAGAAGGACAAAGTTATATTGTTAGGGTAGGGTCAAAGGATAAGACGCCCCCTAAATATGATATTGAATACTTTCAGAACGATATTCCGGCTGACCTTCCTGTCATCAAGACCAATAATCTGCAAAGTATAGTTGTTAAAAATACTGAGCAGGTCAGGGAGCTTTCATGGATAGAAAAACCTGTATTTCTCTGGGGAGTAATTGTTATTATAGGCTTATTTCTCCTGTTCATCTGTGTAAAGATGATCAGGGAAATGAAAAAGAAGTAGCCGGGGAGGGATATAATCAGAATTACTTTATCTATAGAAAGAACTGTTAGCATTTGACTGATAGTTTAGAGCTCTTTAAAGTAGTGATTGGCAACTTTGCGAATTAGCATATTAGCAAATAAGTGAAAAGACTGTAACCTTTACATACGCTTCGCTCCTGTGACCGTTGGTTGTTACCTTTTATTTTTAACCACGGAGAACCAACAGTCGGAGCCAAAAAGGAGTAGCATGGAGTTTTTAGAAGAAAAAGTGACAATAAAAATTGTGTGAAAAGTCGTCAGGTTTGTCAGGTTTTGTACATAAGCTATCGGCTATCAGCTAATAGCTAAAAATGTGTTACCTTTGTTACTTTTTACATTTATTACTTACCACTCATTATTTATAATTCCTAACTATTTCCCTATCTTTGCATCCATTTCCGAAACTAAAGAAACGTCAATGAGCCGAAAGAAAAAAGAACTTCCTCTGATAGAGAATGTGCAGATTGTGGATATAGCTGCTGAAGGCAAAGCCATAGCCAAAGTAGATGATATGGTTGTGTTTATACCTTATGTAGTACCGGGCGATGTAATCGATTTGCAGATTACCCGGAAAAAAAATAAGTATGCAGAGGGTAAACCTGTCAGGTTTGTTACATATTCTCCTGACCGTGCAGAGGCGTTTTGTGAACATTTCGGTATCTGTGGAGGATGTAAATGGCAGATACTGCCATATGCGGAACAGTTGAAATTCAAGCAGAAGCAGGTAACTGACAACCTTACCCGTATAGGAAAAGTAGATTTGCCTGAAATTCAACCGATATTAGGTTCGCAAAAGACAGAGTTTTACCGGAACAAGCTGGAATATACTTTCTCAAATAAAAAGTGGCTGACTTTGGAGCAATTACGTTCGGGAGAAAACTTTGCCGATATGAATATGGACGGGCTGGGCTTTCATATTCCGGGGATGTTTGACAAAGTATTGGATATCAATAAATGCTGGTTGCAAGATGATGTTTCGAACCAGATACGGAACTTTATCCGCCAGTATTGCCATGAAAAAGGATATACCTTTTTCGATTTGCGGAATAGGGGCGGGCTGATGCGCAACCTGATTATCCGTACCTCTACTACCGGCGAATTGATGGTTATCGTAGTATTCTACGATGATGAAAAACAACAGCAGGAAGATTTACTGAAAGCTATTGCAGATAAGTTTCCTCAGATTACAGCCCTGTTGTATATTGTCAACCAAAAGGCAAACGACACGATTACTGATCAGGAAGTGCTGACATGGAAAGGAAATGACTTTATTTACGAAGAGATGGAGGGCCTTAAATTCAAGATTGGACCGAAGTCATTTTACCAGACAAACAGTGAGCAGGCATATAATTTATATAAAGTGGCCCGTGGCTTTGCCCGGCTGAATGGAGATGAACTTGTGTATGACTTATACACGGGAACAGGCACGATTGCTAACTTTGTGGCGCGCCAGTCAAAAAAGGTAGTCGGAATAGAATATGTGGAAGATGCCATTGAAGATGCCCGGTTCAATTCTATGAATAACAAAATCGATAATACGCTATTCTATGCCGGGGATATGAAGGATATACTTACTCAGGACTTCATTAATGAGCATGGCCGTCCGGATGTAATTATCACAGACCCTCCACGCGCGGGTATGCATGACGATGTTATCAAGTCTATACTCTTTGCCGAGCCTCAACGGATTGTGTATGTAAGCTGTAATCCTGCGACTCAGGCACGGGATCTGTCTTTATTGGATGAGAAATATAAAGTTACGAAAGTTCAGCCGGTAGATATGTTTCCTCATACACATCATGTAGAGAACGTGGTCCTGTTAGAAAAACGATAATACGACCAGCGCCTGAAGCATTATTTAAAGGCAAGATATGTCCACACTGGGTAGTGATCGGAATACTTGACCTTATCTACTGTACAATTATAGGATTCAAAAGCTCGCGAATGTAATATAAAGTCTATCCTCACCCAGAAATAGTTTTCATGGTAGGTAATCCCTTGTCCAAACCCCGAATTGGCATATGAATCGACCAGATCGCCCTTCATCGTGTGATAAGCGTAGGAGATAGGAGTATCGTTAAAGTCTCCGCAGACGATCGTTGCTTTAGCATCTTGCTTATCCATAAAACTTCTGATAAGGTTTACTTGTGATTCGCGTATTTGATATGCTGCACCCAGTCTGTCCTGGAGAGTATTGGCCATTTCGTCAAAAGATTCCCTGTCTCTTGTTTTGAGGAAGTCTTTATAGAGCTTTTTGTCTTCCGTAGTTAGCCTGTTCGATTCCAGATGGTTCACAACGAGAGTGACGGTGCGGCGGTCTATTTCCAGTTTGTGTATAACCGATCCGTTGTAAGAACTTTGAATCGGTATCTTTATTGATTCCGTAATCGGGAATTTCGAATAGCAGGCGATACCATAGATATAGGATCGTTTAGTCTTCCTTGGTTTCCCCAGTTCAATAATAGAGCGGTACGGATAATCTTTCATTATCTCATTCAACTCCTGTAATGAAATGATACTACCTTTACCCTTCTTAGCTGCTACGGCGAACTCCTGAAAGCAAACAATGTCGGCATTACACTGAGTTACATATTCGAAGATAGGGTTATTCTGAGCCTTTTCTCCTGTCAGCCAGTTGAACCCCCTTACATTATAAGTGAGTACCTTTATCTTGTTTGCGGGTATATCTTTTTCTTTGGTCTCCATATGCACAGGGAAGCAAGTCGATATAGGCTGCCAGCAGGCAAGAATCACAACCAACTGTATTAAAGCATACTTCCAACGGAAGAAGACAGTCCAAAGAATGAGATAAGCGATATTGATAAATAGCAGGATAGGGAATATTAACCCTAAGTAAGCGATTAAGGTCACCTTAGAGGGGACTACCGACCATGCCAGTAATGATAGCAGCAATAATATAATTGCTATAATATTGGTAGCAAAGATACTATACTTGATGACTTTGCCTATCTTCTTTCCTAAGAGCTTACTTGTTACTGGCATCGAATAATCGTTTTTTTTCGGCTGAACTAAGGCTATTATAGCCTGAAGCCTTGAGCTTGTCCAGAATACGGTCTATTTCTTCCGATTCGTTATATTTCCGCTGATTATATTCATAGTCCGCCTGATTTTTGAATTTAACCTTCATCTTGGGATTTCTCTTCGACTTAGGTTTCGTTAAATTAACGATAGAATCCATTATTTTGTTTATCCAACGGGTAATATCTTTTCCTCTCAGATATTGCTTCGCATATATATATCCCATTAAAGCACCGCCAATGTGGGCTATATGGCCACCGGGATTACTGGTGCTGGTAAGTCCGATAAAATCAAGGACGAAGATAACCAGAGCTATATAGATGATTTTTATCCGTCCCAGAAAAAGCAGTCCTATTTCGGTATTAGGCCGGTAAAATGCAACCGCAAATATAATTGCCATTACCGAAGCTGATGCTCCGATCATCGGGGCGCCATTCATTAGTACAAACATTGGGATTATGTTGAATGTCAGCACAAAAAGGGCTGCTCCAGCCAATCCCCCGAGTATATACAGACTACCAAGACTTTTAGCGTTGAAATATGAAAGAAATATCTGTCCGAACCAATACAGCATTAACATATTGAACAATATATGAAAAAAGTTCTCATGTACAAACATATATGTTAATGGCGTCCAGAAATGCGTCTTCAATAACTCCAACTGTGCCGGTATGGCTATATAACTGATAACGAAATCAGTGATATCTATATTGAAGAGCTTGGTAATGTTAACTGCTATCAATATAAGGAAAACACATACATTGATGACGATCAGCCGTATCAATACATCTTTTCGCTTAAGTATAGGTTTTATATTATCCGAAAATATTCCCATTTGTAGTAAATCCTTTTTTACGCCAATAAAGCAATATGATAAGACCTGTTATAAGCCCTCCAAGATGGGCAAAGTGCGCCACATTATCTCCGACTCTATCCACTACGCCTAATGAAAGCTCAATAACACCATATCCGATAACAAACCACTTTGCTTTGATTGGTATCGGTGGGAAGAGGAGCATAAGTTCCGCATTAGGGAATAACATCCCAAATGCAACCAGTATTCCAAAAACAGCGCCTGATGCACCCAGCATTGGAGTATTGATAAGTGCAAATAAATTCTGTATTGCCTCGTGATCACTTACATTTGCCATAACACTCGTAGCTCCGGCCTGTACTTGCGATACTATATCGGGAGATAAACTTTCTTCAATTCCTTTGATCCTGAGATAAGTAACTAATATTTGCAGTGCTGCAGCTCCTATTCCTGTAATTATATAATACACAAAGAATTTCTTAGGCCCCCATACTGTTTCCAATACACGTCCGAACATAAATACGGCAAACATATTGAAGAACAAATGGCTAATGCCACCGTGCATAAACATATATGTTATGATTTGGTGAGGCATAAAGAGGGATGAGGTGATGTAATGAAGCGACAAATAATTATTCAGGTTCACTATATCTTTCAGCATCACAGTCGCAAAATACGCTAATACATTTATGATAAGCAAATTCCGTGTTACAACCGGAATGGAACTCATAAAGCCTGCACTATTCTGATTCATCATTTTTCCTTAAAAATTGTTTTTTCAAGCCCAAAAGTACTTATATTTTTTCTTTTTCATTCTAAAATGGTATGTACATTTAGATATTTTGCAATTTAGCATGAGTTTTTCCGTTTTTTTTTTATGATTATTAAATAAAACACTTATATTTGAGAGCTAGAAACAGAAATAGAGTAAAACGTAATTTCAGTTATATAATGTTTAATTAATCATTACAAAATTTATTATGAACAAGACAGAACTTATCAATGCTATTGCTGAAAAATCAGGCTTGAGCAAAGTAGATTCTAAAAAAGCTCTGGAAGCTTTTATCGAATCAGTAACAGGAGAAGTTAAAGCAGGTGGAAAAGTTGCCCTAGTTGGTTTCGGAACATTCTCTGTAACTCAAAAAGCTGCTAGAAAAGGCATTAACCCAAGAACTAAAGCGGTTATCAACATCCCTGCTAAGAAAACTGTTAAATTTAAAGCTGGTGCTGATTTAGCTGCATTGTAATTTAACTATTACATTTCTAAAAGATAAAGAGCAGAGAAGGATTTCTTTCTCTGCTTTTTCTTTATATCCATCACTGCTTTATGGAATAAGAAAAAGTAACAACCATCGGTCACAGGAGCGAAGCGTATGTAAAAGTAACACTTCTTTCAGTTAGCAGTTAACAGTCATCAGTCAACAACCCATAAGGTGTAAAAACTTTACGTCTTTGCGTGAAACAAAATAAATGTTTGCTAACCCATAACTGTTAAAAGGTAACAAAGGTAACGGAAAATCAGTGAACAGTTAGCAGTCATCAGTTAACAACTCGTATCTTGTCTACTTGTATCTCACTTGTAATCATTCACTTTCAATTGTCAACTGTCCATTATCCACTGTCCACTCAAAAAAGGTAACAAAGGTAACACATATTTAGCTAATAGCTGTTAGCCGATAGCTTATGTACAAAACCGGACAAACCTGACGACTTTTCACACAATTTTTATTGTCACTTTTTCTTCTAAAAACTCCATGCTACTCCTTTTTGGCTCCGCCGACCGTTGGTTCTCCGTGGTTAAAAATTTCTCGCAAAGACTCTAAGACGCAAAAAGGTAACAGTTCCCCAAAAAGTAACAAAGGTTACACTTTTTCAACTTATTACTTAAAACTTACTACTTATTTCAATATTTCAAAGAGCTATCAGCTAACAGCTAAAGGCTACCGGCTCTTACTCTATAGATAAAACTTCTCTGCTTTTATAAGCTTTATAGATAGTTTTTTATAATTTTGCAAACTTAATAATGAAAATAATAAATAATTAATATAATGAAGATTGAAGCCAGGTTGCAGGAAAACGTAATAAAGGGAATTGAAACCCTATACGGACAGACGATATCGTCCGGGCAGGCCTCATTACAAAAGACGAAAAAAGAATTTGAAGGTCATCTTACCCTTGTCGTTTTCCCTTTTGTGAAAATGTCAAAGAAAGGACCTGAGCAAACCGCGCAGGAAATAGGGGAGTGGCTTGTTGCAAATACTTCTGAAGTAGAAAGCTTTAATGTGATTAAGGGCTTTCTGAACCTGACTATATCAGGAGCTTGTTGGTTACAGGAGCTTAATTCTGTACGTTCTGTTGCGAATTACGGGATTCAAGAGGTTAAAGCAGACGCCCCGTTGGTTATGGTAGAATATTCTTCACCAAATACCAATAAACCATTGCACTTGGGTCATGTGCGCAACAATCTGCTTGGCTTTGCTTTATCCGAAGTGTTAAAAGCAAATGGTAAAAGAGTACTAAAAACCAATATAGTAAACGACCGTGGTATTCATATCTGCAAATCTATGTTGGCCTGGCAGAAATGGGGAAATGGAGAGACCCCCGAATCGAGCGGTAAGAAAGGAGATCATTTGGTCGGTGACTATTATGTATTGTTCGACAGACATTATAAAGCCGAGCTGGCAGAATTGCAAGAAGGTGGCTTGCCGAAAGAAGAAGCGGAAGCCCAGTCCAAGCTGATGGGCGAAGCCCGCGAAATGCTTCGCAAGTGGGAAGCCGGAGACACCGATACGGTTTACTTATGGAAAATGATGAATTCATGGGTATATGCTGGTTTTGATGAAACATATAAGAAACTGGGAGTAGACTTTAATGAAATATATTACGAATCGGAAACTTATCTGGATGGGAAAGAAACGGTTTTGGATGGATTGAAAAGAGGTGTTTTCTACCAGAAAGAAGATGGTTCGGTATGGGCTGATCTTACTGCCGACGGGCTGGATCATAAATTGCTTCTGCGTAGCGATGGCACTTCCGTTTATATGACACAGGATATAGGTACTGCACAACAACGATTCAAAGCTCATAAAGACCTGAGTGAAATGATCTATGTGGTCGGCAACGAGCAGAATTATCACTTTCAGGTACTATCCATCGTTTTGGATAAGCTGGGCTACGAATTTGGTAAGGGACTTGTCCATTTCTCGTATGGTATGGTGGAACTTCCCGAAGGTAAGATGAAATCGCGTGAAGGCACGGTTGTGGATGCCGACGACCTTGTCGAAGAAATGATATCTACAGCCAAAGTAACTTCCGAAGAGTTGGGTAAGCTGGATGGTGCTACAGAAGACGAGGCAAACAATATTGCACGTATCGTAGGAATGGGAGCATTGAAATATTTTATCCTGAAGGTAGATCCTAAAAAGAATATGACTTTCAACCCGAAAGAATCTATTGATTTTAACGGAAATACAGGGCCGTTTATACAATATACTTATGCGCGTATCCAATCGGTGATCCGTAAGGCCGGTGACCAGGGATTATCTATTCCGCTATCTTTACCTACCGATATTGTACTCACACCAAAAGAAGAAAGTCTTATACAACTCGCGGCCGAATACGCTGCTGTTGTAAAACAGGCAGGAGATGAATATAATCCTGCATTAATCGCTAATTATATATATGAATTAGTGAAAGAATATAATCAGTTCTATCATGATTATACAATACTGAAAGAGGAAAATGCTGCATTAAGAGATTTCCGTCTGGTACTTTCGCAGGAAGTCGGTAAAATTGTAAAAAGCGGTATGTCCCTGTTAGGTATTGAAGTTCCCGACCGGATGTAATACTCTATTCCGAAATAGGATCAGAATCTCCTTCGAGAGGCTCTTCCTCTATCCCAAGTTGTTCATTCAGCTTGGGAATATTTTTTAACCTCGTTTCCAGTTCTGCTTTATAAAGGGCTACCTGGATGGCCAGTTCCGAGCGGCTCTTCTCCGGTAGCATCTCAAAAGCAGAGTTTATCCATTTCACGGCATTTTCTACATCATCGAGGCATTCATTTGCTAAAGCTATATTAGATGCCAGTCGTATTTTTTTTGTGGGTTTACTTTCTTCATAGAGACTTCCCCAGATATCAGCAGCTTCGAGCCACTTTCCCTGTTCCACATATTTTGCAGCCTGTTTCATCTCCGAAGAGTTATCCGAATAATACCAGCGCTGGCTTGTCTTCCACGAAGGTATAAAGTTGCTGGTTATTTTATCCGCACCCACTACCGACATTTCGGTAACAAGGCTGTTGATTTCGTCTACATTGTTCTTTATCCTGCTCCAATCAGTCGCTTCCTGCCTGAAAAGACTATCTACAAGCCCGATCGGGGCGCCATATTGGGAACCATCTTTGGCGTACGCTCTCATTATAACTCCCAACTTTGTACCGAGAATACTGTAATTACTGAAATATGCTGTGTTTTCTGTTTCCAGTTGGGCGGAAATCGCAAATAGATTGAGAGACAACAATGCATCGGCATCTTTCTCTTGACAAATAGTTTGGACTTTTCTTGCCGGCAGCAGTGTTATATCATTATTCGATCCATTGTATGTTTTATAAGGGTATAATTCTACTTTGTTAAAGTATTTTTCCTCATTCATAAATTTAGTCAGCGAATTCATAAATATGGTGCGGGCACTATCCATTGATAAAATCGACGGACCATTATTGGAGGGGGCGGTTTCTTCATCATTGTCTAATGTCGGGCTGTTGTCTACAATAACTACATTCGTAACTTCCGGAGGGAAAGATATGAATGCGGGTTGCCGTATATCTATCGATATAATATTGGTTGTGGTACACGAACTCAATATATATATGAATATAATGGAGGATAATACCTGCTTCATAATACGTTTCATTTGATGCTAACTCTTTATTTTCAATTTCATCGCGACAGGGCATAAATGCCGGAAAATAACAAATGGCTCTGCGACCCTAAATGTACAAAATAAGCATTATATTTGTAATATAAGTAAAAGAAAATATTTAGTGCTACTTTATTTAGTCATAACTAACTATTGCTGTTTCAGATACGAAAGCAATAAATGGGTATATGACCTTAATTATAAAAATAAATGAATGAACTTTCCGCAAACGAAGTTTTCAGGCTGGCTGCCGATATTGTGAGCAACACTTCACAAAGTGTATTCCTTACAGGAAAAGCCGGAACAGGTAAAACTACATTCCTTCATTATATACGGCAAAATGTAGATAAGAATGTCGTTGTGGCTGCCCCTACGGGTGTTGCCGCCATCAATGCCGGAGGAGTGACATTGCATTCCCTGCTTCAATTACCGTTCGAACCTTTTATTCCCAACTTTGAAGGAAAGAAGAAACTGGACTATCATTTCAAGCTGCGCAAGTCTAAAATAGAAATGCTGCGTGAACTCGATCTGCTGATTATAGACGAGGTGAGTATGTTGCGCGCCGATATGCTCGATGCTATCGATTATATGTTGCGCCGCTACAGGAACAGCCAGCAGGCCTTTGGCGGGGTACAGATACTTTTTATCGGGGATATGTTCCAGTTGCCGCCTGTCGTGCAAACTTCGGAATGGGAGTTGCTGAAACATCATTATCCGTCCCCTTTCTTTTTCCATGCGCAGGTACTGGCCGATTACACGCCTCTTTATATAGAACTGAAAACGATATACAGGCAGCAGGACCAGCAATTTATCGATATACTCAACCGTATCCGTAACAATTGCGCCACATCTCAGGATTTACAGGTGCTCAACCAGCGGTATAATCCCGCATTCAAACTGCCCGAAGAAAACCGCTATATTGTTCTTTGCACACACAATTATAAAGCCGACCGTATCAATAGTGAAGAGTTATCACGGTTAGCCGGTAAAGAATATAAATTCAACGGTGAAGTAAAAGGGGATTTCTCCGAAAATTCCCTCCCGACAGAAGCCAATCTGACGCTCAAAGAAGGAGCGCAGGTTATGTTTGTGAAAAATGACGCAGGAGAGAAACGCAGGTATTATAACGGAAAACTGGCTACGATCTGCCTCTTGACAGAAGATAAGATACAGGTGCGCTTCGAAAACGGAGATGAAATGGAACTCGAAAGCGAAACATGGCGTAATGTCCGTTACAAGCTGAATGAGGAATCAGGGGAAATAGAAGAGGAGGAGCTGGGTTCATTCACCCAGTACCCGATACGCCTTGCATGGGCAATCACCATCCACAAAAGCCAGGGGCTTACCTTCGACCGGGTGGTGATAGATGCGGGACAGGCTTTTGCCGCAGGCCAGGTATATGTGGCGCTTAGCCGTTGCACCTCTCTGGAGGGGATTGTTTTGTTTTCGCGTATCTCTGCGCAGAGCATAAGCACCGACCGTTTTGCCTTGGAGTTTGCTGATAAAGAGCAAAGCCCGGAATATCTCCGTCAGATATTGATTCAGGAAAAGCCCCGCTATTGTGCCGAACAGGTAAAGAAATACTTTGACTGGACACCATTTATACGCAGCCTGCATTCTTTGTACGACCTTGCCACGGAAAAGAAAATACCGAAACAGGAAGAAACGCAGGCGATGATTGCCCGGTTGTGCAGCAGGGCTGTGGAGCAACAGGAGATAGCCCTGAATTTCACGAGGGAACTGAACCGTATATTATCAACTCCAGATCCTGATATTGACCATCTGCGGGAGCGTGTGCAGAAAGGAATCCTGTATTTTCATAAAGATGTACAGCAATATATAATACTGCCTGTGGAAGAGCATCTGAACAGTCTTAAAAACGCATCGAAAGTAAAGCAATATCTGAAGAAAGCAAAAGAGATACATGCAGCGTTACTTCGTTTGCTTGAACGCCTGGAGTTTGTCCGCTATGGTGACATCAATCTTACTGAAGGATTGTCTTTTAATAAGATAGCGTCGCCTAAGGAAGAAATTACTGAAACAAAACCGGAGAAAAAGGAGCGGCCACAGAAAGGTGATTCGCAACGTCTTACCTTATCCCTCTTCAATGACGGAAAGTCGGTGAAAGAGATTTCCAAGGAACGTAATCTGGCTGTGACGACTATCGAAGGTCATCTGGCGGGTTTTGTCCTTACAGGAGAGCTAGCCGTTAGCCGTTTGGTCGATGAAAGCAGGATGGAATATATGCTTCCGGTATTGAGAGAGATTGCGCCTCAGACTCCTTTGACCGAGATAAAGGAGAGATTGCCCAAAGAGTGCTCTTATCTCGATATTAAGGCGGTGATGAATTATATTAGGTATACAGAGGGATAATTTCCAGTGTGTTAAGAGAATAGCTATGAAAGGGCTTTTATAAGCGGATTTTTTACATGGATATATTCCATTGCAACAAAGAGGGTATCCCATTGTTCGTTTCTTTTTCCTGCTGCCACACGATTGTATCGTGTGGCAGCAGGAAAAAGAAATACTAGATATTTCCTTAATATATTAGGAAAATTAAGGAATCGTTACAACCCTTTTAATATCTAGCTTGTATTCCTGGCTGAAAGGAAAAGTATATTTAGTATCTGGCTCTAATAATATAAAATCAATAATATTTCTTTGAACAATGGAATAGTTTATCAATTGATTATTTTTAATAAAAAGTAAAGTGCAGGAACCATCGTCATATCTAGCTGTATTGTTTATTTTATTCAAGACTGATTCAGGCATATTGTATTTTCCAGAATCTATCGTTTCATAGGGTCTTACTATATACAAGTAGTCCCAATCGTTTATATTTATAGTGTCTAACTTAAAAGTAGTTCCTGGAGTTAACTTTTCTAGCTTTAGATCAATTTCCTTTACCTTGTTGTTGCACGAAATAAAAGAAATTCCGATCATAATTCCGATTATAATTGTTCTCATACCTATTTATTTTAGTCCAAGTTGTAATTTACCATCTGATTTTGCTTTAATAACTTCATTCCATATCTGCTGATCAGTCCAACTTGGGGTTATTGCATCCCCTCTTCCCTGCAAACCGATTATATACCCAATAGCATTATTATGCAAATCCATTGCTCTTTCATTATTCGGCTGCGCTGGGTTACTTTCATGTGCATCTCCATATCTTTTTGCTAAATCACCATGATCTCTTGCATTTAAGGCGTTCCAATATGCATGCCGAACTGCATCCGCTTCTCCATTATGCTGTCCTGGCATAGATAATACTGCGAGCGCAGCTTTTTCTGCATTATCATAAAAAACTTTTGCGATATGAGGATAATCAATAACAAACCTCTTTTCATCTGATGTTAAATCACTCCAAGGATATTGGTCTCCAAGTGGTCCATATGCTGAACTTACATCCCATCCATTATACATATTGCCGCTTAGACCACCACTACCACCACCTCCGCTTAGTCCATATCCGCATACCTTACAATACATATTGTAATTATCAAAACCAATTTCACTTCTTGATGAACCGCACATCGGGCATATAAAGTCAGTGGGGTCAATTGGTATATAGTGAACCCAAAGCTCCCAATTAGTCACGAATTCAGGCCCTTTTCCATATATAATAACTTCATTCAATAAATTATCATCATTAACACCTTTCGTTAGAAGTATATTTCCATTATTATAATTTTGAGATTTTAATAGCTTATTATCTAAATCATATATGTTAACTATGCCGGAAAAAGATTCATAATATAATTTATAACGATTCTTTAAATAGTATAATTCGTTAGGATTACTCTCCATAAAATATATCTCTTCTATTTCTTTCTCTCTATTAATCTTTATAGATAAAGAATAGTGTACTTTCCGGCTTAAATCACTAAAAATTGGGACAAAGAGTATTAGATGACCATCTTCTTTTTGTAAGATCGAAGTTAGTCCCCATTTTATGCTGTGTGATTGAATGTTTCTATCATTCAGTGCTTTGTTGTTTGTTAGCTTACTTTTGTAATAATTAAGAGTATTCTTAACTATTGGAAAATATTTTGCGCTATAATCTGAAGGTCTGGTTGTTGTAGGCTCTATAAAATTATCATTATTGGAACAGGAGAAAAAGAGGACTATGCATAATAAAATAAGACCATAAGAGATTTTCATAAATTGTGTTTTTAGTGGTTAATATATAGCTAATGTAAAAAAAAATGTAATATAATCTAAATTCGAATAAATATTTTCTACTTCCAATGGCAAATTTTAAACCTGCATTTCACATAATGATTCTTGTATATCTGTTTATTCAGAAAGTGTATTTGGTTAATTATCAGATGGATAAATGTTGGTACGGACTTGCAGAACTAAAAAACTATCTATAAAGTTTATAAAAGCTGGGAAGTTTTATCTATAGAGTAAGAGCCGGTAGCCTTTAGCTGTTAGCTGATAGCTCTTTGAAATATTGAAATAAGTAGTAAGTTTTAAGTAATAAGTTGAAAAAGTGTAACCTTTGTTACTTTTTGGGGAACTGTTACCTTTTTCCGTCTTAGAGTCTTTGCGAGAAATTTTTAACCACGGAGAACCAACGGAGGAGCCAAAAAGGAGTCCACGGAGTTTTTAGAAGAATAAGTGACAATAAAAATTGAGTGAAAAGTCGTCAGGTTTGTCAGGTTTTGTGCGTAAGCTATCGGCTAACAGCTATCAGCTAATAGGGCAAACGCATCAAAATTCATAAAGCTGTTTTCAACCTCCTGTAGGGGCGTATTGCATACACTAGTGTCCACTAAAAAACATTAACAAGCGATGTAATTATTTGATATGCAATTAATAATATTCGTTTTTTTTACGTGTACATTTCAAATCTCTATTTTTGTTAGAAGTAACAAAATGATAGTAGGGATGCACAATGGACATTACGTTTTTACTCAATTATGTAGATTTCTGCCCAAGAGAGCTTTTGATTGTTTAGTCGATAAATACGAAGGCAATAAATATGTAAAATCATTTACTTGTTGGAAT
>NZ_JADCLQ010000064.1:6479-45919 GCF_015234155.1 Dysgonomonas sp. GY75 | reverse complement strand
CATATTTATTGCCTTCGTATTTATCGACTAAACAATCAAAAGCTCTCTTGGGCAGAAATCTACATAATTGAGTAAAAACGTAATGTCCATTGTGCATTCCTACTATCATTTTGTTACTTCTAACAAAAATAGAGATTTGAAATGTACACGTAAAAAAAACGAATATTATTAATTGCATATCAAATAATTACATCGCTTGTTAATGTTTTTTAGTGGACACTAGTGTATGCAATACGCCCCTACATGAGACTGAAAACAACTTTAGGAATTTTGATGCGTTTGCCCTACTTTATATTACCTGACTGATACTTTTTAGGATTTTATATTTACATTCTCTTTCTTTCTTGTTATTTTTACAATTTATTAGTTATCTGAATGACTTATAAATAATAAAATTGATAATCAATATATGATCTACAGAGCTCTTACCCCTCAGGAAATAAATGCATTAAAGACACAATACTGTATTGCCGATAATTGGGATAATATAGAAGTTGCGGATAATTTTACACCGGATTATATCAGGCATGTAAATTTTTCGGGTAAAATAAAAATGGGTGTTTTCGAGGAAGAATTCTCTCTGCCGGGTGGATTAAAAAAGCATTCAGGTATCCACCATGCCTGTCTTCACAATTGTGAGCTGGGCAACAATGTACTGATAGAAAATATTCAGAATTATATTGCAAATTATAGGATCGGTAATAATGTACTCATCCAAAACATACACCATTTGTATGTAGATGGAGAAACGTCCTTTGGCAATGGCGTGGAAGTAAGTGTACTGAATGAGACGGGAGGACGTGAAGTTTTAATATATGATAAGCTAAGCGCGCATTTTGCATATATACTTTCGTTTTATCGTCATCGTCCGGTACTCACCAAAAAGTTACAGGATATGGTTATGGCATATGCCAGAGAAAATACCTCAACAACAGGTACCATCGGAAATAATGTAGCAATAGTAAATGCCGGTGCTATAAAAAATGTCCGTATAGGAGACTATGCCGTCATAGAAGGTGCCCGCCATTTAGAAAATGGAAGTATAAACAGCAATAAGCACGACCCTGTACATATCGGATATAGTGTAATGGCGAACGATTTCATCATATGTTCGGGTTCGCGAGTAGAAGACGGAACCATGCTCACCCGTTGTTTTATCGGCCAGGCATGTCAGTTAGGCCATACGTATTCGGCCAGCGATTCTTTATTTTTCAGTAATTGCCAGGGTGAGAACGGAGAAGCCTGCGCCTTATTTGCAGGGCCGTATACAGTTACACATCATAAATCGACGCTACTGATTGCCGGAATGTTTTCATTTATGAATGCCGGTTCGGGTTCCAATCAGAGTAATCATATGTATAAGTTGGGACCGATACATCAGGGAATTGTGGAACGTGGAGGCAAAACAACCAGTGATTCGTATATATTGTGGCCATCCCGGATCGGTGCGTTTTCTCTGATAATGGGACGCCACTATCACAATACCGACACGTCCAATATGCCGTTTTCCTATCTGATAGAAGATAAGAATGAAACAGTTTTAGTACCGGGTGTAAATTTGCGCAGTGTAGGTACTATCCGTGATGCACAAAAATTTCCGAAACGTGATAAGCGTAAAGATCCAGAGGTATTGGATCAGATCAACTTTAACCTGTTAAGTCCGTATACTGTACAGAAAATGTTCAAGGCAATATCTATATTAAGGGAGATGCTTGATACATGCGGCGAAGCCAGCGATTTTTATTCATATAAAGGTTGCCGCATTAAAAACTCGTCGCTGAATAAAGGCATAAAGCTTTATGACATGGCTATAAACAAGTTCTTAGGCAACTCTATAATATCCCGGCTGGGCAATTGTCCATGTACAAGCAACGAAGAGATTAGGAGTTATTTGAAACCCGATACGAATGTAGGCCTGTGTGTATGGAGCGATATAGGCGGTATGCTTGCCCCCCGTTCCGAAATAGATAAACTGATTGCAGATATAGAATCGGAGAAGATCACGCAAGTTTCGGAAATAAATGCCACTTTTGCCCAACTCCACAAAGATTATTATTCACTGGAATGGACATGGGCATGGGATAAGATACAGCAATACTACGGATTATCGTTGGAAACTATAACGGCGCAGGATATCATAAACATTGTTGAGCGTTGGAAAACAGTAGTAGTAAACCTTGATAAGATGATATACGAGGATGCCAAAAAGGAATTTTCTTTGTCTTCACGTACAGGCTTCGGTCTTGATGGCGACCGCAACCAGCAGAAAGATGATTTTGAACAAGTACGTGGCGTATTTGAAGAAAACGCTTTTGTAAAAGCTGTATTGACACATATAGATACGAAAACAAAACTGGGTAATGAAATAATAAGCCGACTGGAAAAGAGCGTGAAGTAATATTACACTTAATTAAAAACAAGACATAACTCTTGGACTTAAGGATAAAAATAAAAAAGCTCTAAAGTTTTACTTTAGAGCTTTTTTTAATTCTTTTGACCGATGATGCTATACTCTTATTTTTTAGGCTGAGTACGTTTTGCGTAACGGTTCATGAACTTATCAACACGTCCTGCAGTATCCACAAGTTTTTGTTTTCCTGTGTAGAATGGGTGGGACGAGCTGGTAATTTCAAGCTTTACCAGCGGATAAGTAACACCATCTATCTCGATAGTTTCCTTTGCATTGATAGTTGAACGTGAGATAAATACCTCATCATTTGACATATCTTTGAAAGCTACCGGACGGTAATTCTCTGGATGAATATCTTTCTTCATTTTATAGTAGTTTAAGTTATTTCTTCTTTTTCAGCCGACAAAGATAGGCCTTTTATCCTATTAAAACAAAATATTTCCCTCAAATTTAGGATAAATATATGAATATTTCTTTTGGATTTTTATCTATGTATATAGCTGTTAGCTCTTTGAAGTATTGATCAGTAAATTGGTAAGTTAGCATATTAGCAAATGAGTGATAAGTATTACATGTGTTACCTTTTAACAAGTAATGAGTTTTAAGTAATAAGTTGAAAGTTATATGAGACACGAGATATAGGTTGCTAACTGATGACTGTTCACTGACGAGATGCTTTGTTCTGCTCCGTATGACAAGCTAATTATTAATTTTTCATTCTTAATTATTAATTGTTTTCTGTGTCACCTTTGTTACTTTTTTATTCAGTGTTCTTCTGTCCATGCCTAGTGATATTCAGTGTAACAAAAAAAGGGTTGTGAAGAAAACGGACAAATAAAAAAGAAGAAAATAGTGTCAGATGTGTCAGATTTTAATACAATATAATTAATAAAATAAAAAAATAGTAACAACCACGAGATGCAAGATATGGATAAGCCAGTAAAAAAACTTATATATCATTATTTTGCTTACCCGTCTACTAAAAATGTAAAATGTGTCAAGTTTGTCAAGTTTTAAGGAATCCTTTACCTCTTTAATTTATTTACTAAATATGTGCCAATGTAATAAATTTTGCTTTCTTTTGTTCTATAAAAGGTTTTTGAATAAGTAAATATGAAAATCATGCGTAAATATATTTTATTATCAACAGCTATTGCATTTTCTCTATTATCGTGTAATAATAAAAAAAGTGCTTCAGATAATTCAACAGAAAATCAAACCGACGTTATCAATATGGAATCTATATCAGACGAAAACAGCATGTACCTTCTTGTCGGCACTTATACGGCAGGTGAAAGTGAGGGGATATATGTATATCAGTTCGATACGGTATCGGGATATTCTCAATATAAAAGCATGGTGAAAGTTGCAAACCCGTCTTACCTGACTGTTAGCAAGGACGAGAAATTTGTTTATGCCGTGACCGAAACAGGAGACAATACTGCTGCCGCCAATGCTTATTCTTTCGACAAGGCAAAAGGAGAATTGAAACATCTGAATACGGAACCAACTAAAGGAGCCGACCCTTGCTACATTTCGGTGGATGCCACGGGTAGGCATGTGGTTACGGCAAACTATTCGGGTGGTAACCTCAGCGTGTTTGGAGTGAAAGAAGATGGCTCGCTTAATGCGGCATCCCAGGTTATAAGTTTTAGCGGTAAAGGTGCAGATCCAGAACGTCAGGCAAAGCCACATATACACTGTGTAATGTTTTCTCCCGATGGAAAACATCTGTTTGCCGACGATTTGGGTACAGATAAGATACATAAATTCGATGTAAATCCAAATGCTACACGAGACTATCTGAAACAGGGAACCCCTCCATCATTTAAGGTTGCCGATGCATCAGGTCCACGCCATCTTGCATTTCACCCGAATGGTAAATATGCCTATCTCATAAATGAGTTGTCCGGTGCAGTAATCGCTTTTAATTATGACGGGATAAAGGGTGATCTTACCCAAATACAATCTATACAGGCAGATACACTCGATGCTAAGGGTAGTGCAGACATACACATATCTCCCGATGGCAAATTTCTGTATGCATCCAATCGTCTGAAAGGTGACGGGCTGGCCATATTTTCAATCAATCAGGCTGACGGGAAACTGACCAAGGCCGGCTATCAGGAAACTGGAATACATCCCCGTAATTTTGTAATTACACCGAATGGTAAATATCTGCTTGTGGCGAGCCGCGACAGCGATATAATCCAGATATTCCTCAGAAACGAAAACACCGGCCTACTGGAAGATACATTTAAAGATATAAAGCTGGATATGCCGGTGTGTCTTAAGTTTGTTTCTTTTAAATAGCTCAACCTTCTCCTGAAGCGTCTTCGGTTTGAGGGTCTTCGTTAAATTCATGTATGTTTACAACCCGGTTGACACGATAATGAGGCGATAGTATTTCTATACCTGCTTCTTTGAAAACATCCTGTATATTTTTACGGAGGTCAGAATATATATCGTTCATTTTATTGGCATCTTTGGTGAATACATTTAATTGATATTCCACATAGAAGTCCTCAAAAGCTGTCTGCATAATGAAAGGCTTTTGCTTCCGGTTCAGATTCTCGGTTTTATATGCAACCTTTAACAATAACTCATGTATCAGTCTCCAAGGTACATCATATCCGATAGTGACTGTTGTATAGAGGATTAAACCATACTGACTCGCTGAGAAAGAGTAATTGACTGTCTTCGTACTCATTACACTGGAATTGGGAATAGTGATCACCTCATTCTTAGCTGTTTTCACACGGGTTACCAAAGCCGTTTTTTCTATTACGTTGCCCACTGTATCGTCCATTTTCACACGGTCTCCTATTTTAAAAGGCCTCATATATGTAATCACAAACCCGGCTATGATATTCCCTATAACGGATGTGGAACCCAGCGATATCATTAACCCCAGGAATACAGATACGCCCTGAAATATCTGTGAGTCCGAGTTTGGGAGATAAGGGAATATCATGATGAATGTAAACACCATCAGTATGGCTATCACAATATTGTATGTAGGCTTCGCCCAATCGGGATAAAAACCTTTGAACGTAATTTTATTATCTGATATTTTATCTGTGATGGAACGTAGGAATTTCTTTACAAACCTGAATATAAAGGCTATGACTATTATTGTAAACAGATTTGGCAGATAATTTTTGATACTGACAGCAACTTTCTTTACCGGAGATATAACATAGTTGAGAAGTTGATCCGATATACCTGTTGTATGCGGGAATATTTTGAAAAACAATAGAGTACATACAAATAAGGATGCTACTATTAAGACAAAGCGCAGAATCTTGAGCAAGGCAAATATGATTTGCTCTGCTTTTTCAGCCTCAATTATACCAAACAGGCCTTTGACTTTCTTATGGCGTTGTTTGCGTACGAATATTTTCAATCTGCGGTAGCCATAGCGGAATCCCCGCAGGAAGAAATATTCCCCGGCAATTATCAGGATAACGAATAAGGCTTGCAATCCTATTCGTTTCCAGCCGGTTTCGTAGTGCCGCTTTTCGATAGCGCTGATTATAATATTGCGATACGAATCGGCCAGATCGAGCTTAGCCCTGCCATATATCTGGGCCTGTAGTGTATCTATACTGATTATAATTCTTGAATTCTGATACTTCTGGTCATCGTATACTATATTTATCTGGTCGCTAAACTCAACTAGCTTTAGCGAATCCGGATTAAAAAGAGGGTATTCTTCGAGCGATCTTATTTTATCTTCAATTGCTGATGCTCTTTGATCGACTGTAAATGAACCGACTCCACCATGTATCAGAAATAATGTATCGATGAAAGGTGCTACCGGTGCGCCCTTGGTCTGAGTTAAGACAATCTCGGTAGAATCAACCTTGGCTATAACAGGTTCTTTTTTGTTTGTAGTTCTTCTTTGGGCTGATGCATCTATTGTATGACATAAAATAGTGATGCATAGCAATGACATTAAGATGTTATATTTGCTCATAGTAGTTTTTTGCCTTTTTGCATATAACAAATATATATAAGTTAACTGATAAATCGTATAATAAGTAGATAATAAAATCTGAAAAATACTCTATAAATAGATATACAAATAAGCTCCCTGCATTTGTTCTATACAGGGAGCCTTATTATACAATCTTAATATCAACCTCTGCTTTTCATACTGTCCTCATCCGGATTTATCTTATTGAGAGCAGCTTTCACTTCTTTTTCGCTAATGATAGCGGGATAGGAACTATTGCTTTTATCCTTTCTGGCTTCCTCATAAGCTACAAAATCCTGTGGCGACTTTACTATTTCATTCTTTTTCATGACTGATGGTAGATTTAATTAAACATATATACTAAACACGACCACAATAATTTATGTTCAGTAGAGACAGTAAAAAAGGCGGGTGACTTATCATAAATCACCCGCCTTTGTCATCCGAACTGTGTTTAATTCTATTTACAAGATGACGCTTAAATTCGCTCTGTTTTCATATGTATAATTATCCTCTACATTCCTAGCATAATCCACTATTTTACTTACTGTTACCGTAGACTTTGGATTATTCAGTATATATTGCACATAGAATCCCCGTACATATCCATGAGGCAACTCCTTATACCCACTTGGTGGAGGCGTATCCAAATCCAGTTTCTTTATATCTGTCTGATTTGCGTTTATATATAGTTTGTAGCCAAGTTCAATATCGCTAAGCCTTCTGCACCAGCGTACATTCATCATATGATAGCTTAGAACATCCTTGGTATCCACATAGTCATGCAACATGACCACTCCCATCGATAATTCATCATTCCAAAGCTGCACAGCCATGTATGCAGAGTAAAATAGGTGGTAAATGTCCCCTTTCTTTCCATCTGTATAGCAACCGTTCGTAGGTCCCAAACCATTACACCACGGACCATCGCCGTTCAATCTGGCCCCTCCCGGCATCAGATTGAATTTATACTTGTTAGTCGTATTCTTTTTGTCAAACCAGTATGTCTTATAAGGGCCTCCTCCGGGATTTGCAATATCGTAGGCTAAAGGATTATCACCCGGTCTTGCTCCTAACGCAAATCGTACATCCCGTTCATTTAGCCGGGTGTGAGGAGCATCGTTTGTAGTATTGAACGGACACATAGCAAATAGTTGCCTGTAATCCTCCGGTGCTGGAATCTTCCACCCTTTGATATTTTGATTGTTTTGATCTCGCATTACACCATATTTATTCATATATAATATGCTTGGATAACTGTAGTATCTACCATAGCTTTTTTCAAAATCAGTGATATTTTGTAATTGAAATTGTGATGGCGCTATCCTGATACGTTCTACATATTTATCCAGAACATTCTGAGTAATCGGATAGATATTTTCAAAATCATTGCCCCACTTCACCGTATGGTAGAAGTTCTGATTTACCCAATAATATTCTCCCACACGTACAGCGTTATATTCGCCAAGAAGCTGATTACCCTCAGTGGTGTAAAAGTTGACCTTCATTGATTCAGGCAAAGTTCTGGTATTTTTGTCTATATACTGAAAGATGAAATCTTCTGAGTTCTTATTGAAATACAGATACTTCTTTTCTTTTTCATTCCCTACATAACCGCTGGGAGGCGTAACTTCTACTACTGTATAATTTCTTGCAGGTAGGTCTGTAACCTCAGTTTTGCCATTTGTGAGAGTATATGTGGCTACAACCTCATTGTTGTAATCGAGTACCTTATATGTCCCTCCACCAATAAATTCATTTGTTACAATATCTCTTGCCGAGATCGTGAAGTGGGCCATTTCCATATCGCCATTATCGGTGCATGCATACAATCCGATAAATGACAATAAGTAAATTATAATATTCTTCTTCATTATCCTTTTTCCTTTCCTTTTTATTTTATTCTATATAAAACCGTAGCTTGTAAAATAAAATGGTAAGGTACATGGTACATAGATGTGGTAGAATTTACATATCCGTCTGTCTTCCCAAGATAAACATGTTAACCGATTTATTTGTTTTTGGAATTTAAGTTAAAATGCAAAGAATTTCATCCCAATGAACTTTTTTAGCATTCCCGTATACCAACTGTAAAAGCAAAAAAAAGCGTTACTTATTTAAATAACGCTTTTTTCTATAATGAATAAATTTAATCAATAATAAGTTTCAGATACTGAATGATTCAATTCTATATATAAATGACCATTTTCGTCAAAGAAACGGATTTTATTTTCTCTTGATAACCAGCCTAATGCCATATTTATAAGAGAATCCTTAAAATCAGAGAGCTCTCCAATTTCCCTTATGGTTAACTTACCTTTTTCTGCCAGTAAATTCCATATTATACCTGCATTAATTCCAATGTCATTTTTCAGCATAATTTACTAGTTTTTAATTTATAAAATGAGTCATATTTCTTTATTATCGATCAGACTTAAAACAAATCCTCCTATCAATGCACCATAGCTGCAATTAACCCAACATTCGGCCGATAATGGATAAGTACCCCAATAACATGCAAAATAGAACCAATAGACAAAACCTATAATTATTCCGGCTAGTATGCCCAACAATATGGTACTATTATTCGATATGAAAGCCAATACCTTATTCATAATCAAAATTGTTTAGGGACGATTCCAATAAAATTGTCCAGTATGTACCGGTTCTGCAAGCATAGCAACTTTCGTTGGCTTAGATTCTTTCATGGCTTCGCGTATAGCTCTGGCAAACAGATTATTGATTTTGTGTCCGGGGCAATTTGCGATAATTTTCCCTTTTATAAAATGACCGACCAATGATATATCACCTATAATATCAAGTAGTTTATGTCTGGCCGGCTCGTTAGGATAAAGTAACGGCTTATTCATGATATATCCTAATTTATTGGCATCCTTTCTCTTCACTCCCATTACATCGGCAAGATGGTCGAGATTATCTTGTTCGATAGGTTTGTCGTATATCACGATAGCATTGTCCAAATCTCCGCCTTTAACCAGATTATTTTGTAGCAAAGGCTCTATTTCGCGGACAAAAACAAATGTCCGGGCAGAAGCAAAGTCTCTTGTAAATTCCGACAGATCGTTGAGGCTTGCATCCTGCCGCCTTAATAAAGCTGAATTGAATGAGATATGCGATTGAATACTGAATGAATCATCAGGCAATAAAAGCATCGAAGCCCCGGTAGCTTTATCTACCACTTTGATTCTTTTCCGCTTGAATGTTATATACTTTCTTACAGCATTCTGCTGTTGTATTCCTATTTCTTTTATTTTACTTACATAAGCTATGGAACTTCCATCCAGAATGGGAAATTCGGGAGCATCCACGTCTATCAGGCAGTTGTCTATTTCACATGCATACAATGCTGCCAATGCATGTTCTACAGTACTTACCTGTACCCCGTTGGCCGACAATACCGTACCTCGCTGTGTGGCCGATACGTTCTCGGCCAAGGCATCTATTACAGGCTGTCCCAACACATCGGTACGTCTGATTTTGTAACCATGGTTTTCAGGTGCAGGATTGAACGTGATGTTGATACTTAACCCGGTATGCAACCCTTTTCCACTCAGTGAAAAACTATTCTTTAAAGTTCTTTGATTAACCATAACAAATCTTTTTATTGTTTTTGTATCTTAAGGCATTGTTAATAAGCAGGCACCAGCAGAATATCCTCCACCGAACACCGATATGCATACCAGGTCTCCCGACCGGAACTTATCTGTATTCTGAGCATATACCAACAGAGCGCTGGCTGAGCCTGTGTTGCCCAATTCTTCTATATTGGATAATATTACATCGTCACTCAGATCGAGCTGTCTGGTTACATTTTTCAATATTCTCATATTAGCCTGATGGCCGATGAAATAAGTTAACCTGTCGAGAGAGTATCCGCTATTCTCCACTATTTCTTTCGTATTTTGTGATATGTAGTTACAAGCATACATAAATACATCTTTTCCATGCGGCATTTGTAACCCGCCATTAGCCGGAGTAAGGAAAACACCTTCTGGGCCTAATCCTACATGCCCCAGGCCCTGAGTCGTAATATCAATAATATGAGGGTCCTTTTCGGTTTGTGCTGTGTCGGAGAAGAAATATGCAACCGCACCATCTCCCCACAAATGTCCCGACATGCAATCGGTGTCATCCGAATAGGTCGAATTCCGGTCGGCACAAATCAACAAAGCCTTACTAGCTATTTGTGACGAAAAAAACGAGTATATAATTTCCATCGCATTGATAGCAGACGAACAGGCGGATGATACATAAAATACTTTAGCATCGGATATATTATATTCCCGTTGGATATAATGTCCGGCAGTAGCAATCGTATCGGACGGTGTGTACGAAGCAAATACTATCAGATCCACTTCATTGATATCGTATGGCAGTTTAGGCAAAGCATTATTTACAGCTTCTGCGCACATATAGTTCATTGTTTCTTTCTCGGTTGCCC
This sequence comes from Dysgonomonas sp. GY75, assembly GCF_015234155.1. NCBI lineage: Bacteria > Pseudomonadati > Bacteroidota > Bacteroidia > Bacteroidales > Dysgonomonadaceae > Dysgonomonas > Dysgonomonas sp. GY75. Next base: position 35,068 of record NZ_JADCLQ010000064.1, on the reverse strand, counting down.
GGGAACGTGAGCGTATACCGGTTCTTTGCAAAATCCAGTCACTGGTAAGACCGTTCACTTCTTTGAAATAGTCATTAGTAACTCTTGTGGGTGGGATATAGTACCCTGTTGCATTAATATACATATTCTGTATGTTTAAATTCTCAATATTGGTTTTCACATTCGGGATGACGCAGCAAATATTTTTTCCAAAAACGCCTGTTGTACAGATGTATTAGTTTCTGGCATATTTTTTCATCATATTTACGGATTTTTGAATATTCTTCACCAATATAATCCAGTGTATTATCATTGGCCTTGATACGTTTGAAGCTTCTGCAACTATCCAGCAAACTGATGTTTCTGAACGACATCCGGTTGAGGTCTACCAGATAAAACTGATAGCCGTCCTCGGTTGTTTTATAGAGGATATTTCCAGGTGAATAATCTTTATGAAATATTCCTTTCTTATGTATTTCGGCAGTGAACATTGTAAAGGCCTGTATCAATCCCTTACTTTCTTCTTCTGTTTGCCTATATACTTCTTTCATCGTGCCTTGTACCTCCTCATGTATGGAAATATAGTATGACTCCGACAATAATCTGTTTTCGCATATATCTATATATGCGATGGGCTCGGGTGTATTTATTCCCTTATCCAGGACATACCGTGCATTATTAAAAGATCTTTCAGCCTTAGACTTTCTGATATATTTATACACAAAGCGATTGATCTGTATAGGCCTTTTAAAAGATTTTACATTTACCATAAAACCATTTATCCGGAACAACTTGATTGTATTACGTGCATTATATACCAGTTCGCCTTCTTGAGAAAAAATCTCCGGGATCGAATGTATAAATTCCGAAAGTTCGTTATATTTAGGATTGATACATAGTTTCATTTTGTAACTCTGTTGTAAATGATTTTTAAATTAGACTCCGGAATAACTCCCAAAATCCGTTCTCTCTCTTTTCCTTCTTTGAATATCAGTATACTCGGAACCCCTGATATACGATACTCTGCTTCCAGAGCGGCAAATTCAGCAATGTTTACTTTATAATAGTTAATTTTTTCTCTATCGTCTACAGGTAATCGGTTGAGATTATACTCCATTTTGTCACACAATTCTGAATTTTCTTTATAAAAAAGTACAAATCCGGAACCTGTACGGATTGCTTCATCAAATGTTTTGTCATTCAGTTCTACAAAACGGCTGTCTTCAACATTACCCGGAATACTGTTTACAGCCCAGGTCCCCATAATATTTGTAACTATGCTTAATATTATAAGCATCAACCCGAAATGCCATGCCTGAAGTTTAAAAGTTTTCATTACCGTTTAGTTTAATAAAAAAATTTAATGCTGCGCTTCCCTACAGGAGCTATCAGCCATAGTTATGCTTCAAAAGATGCAATCGTACTAAACCTAGAAGAGACTATAAAAATCGGGTTTAATACATATTCCCACCCGGATATTCATCGAATATTTATCATAATCCAGCAAACTCTCACCGTATCCATGAAAGAAACGGGCAAAAATATACTGGTTCGCTTTCTCCGATATCCTGAAACTTGCCGTGAGTGTTGTATTGATATTGCCAAATCCTCTTTTGGGGTTTAAATCTGCGGATAACCACCATTTGTGTTTATCGCTTATATAGTTTATCGACAGGTAACCTAATCCTCTATAGTCGATCAGATCTTTATTATTGCCTCCGTCCACATAAGGTATCCAAAATTCACCGGATAAATTGAAGCGTGCGTTGAAATAATATTTCATGGATATGCTTAAATAATTCCAGCTACGCGAATCTTCCCCGTCGCGTCCGTTCGATTCATGCTTCAGTTGGGCAAACATTGCTCCCACCAGCTTTTTATCATGAAATATGTATTTCCCCAAACCCAAACCCGGGTTATAATTTGTATCCCTGAAAGGACTGGATTCAGCATATATATCCCAAAACGATCTCTGGGTATATGTCAGATAAGCAAATGTTTTGAACGGAAGCACACTCTTTGTCAGACGTTGTCTTATACTTATCTGAAAACTGGCGTCGGCCGAACTGTTCGTAATTTCCTCATTCAACGGTACTCCCGTCACAAAGTATGTATCTTTATATACTGCAAACGAAGGCATTCGGTCGGCCATTTTTACGGCTTCACTTTCCGATATTTCAAAATGTCTGGGTTTGAATATATTGGGATCCCGCATGGCTACATTATATTGCTCCCTGATACTGTCATTAGCATACAGCAAATCGTCCTGAGCTGATAGAGAGACTGATATTATTGCTAATAAAATAAATAAATAGATTTTCCGCATAAGTTAAAAAAATCAGCTAAATGATCCCTCACTTTTAGTTTTCTGAATATTTGTTACTATTAATCGAAGATAATTCCCCTATTAGTCGAAGATAAATTGATTAATGAATCTGTCGCTTGGTATATCTTCTTTACATTTTGTTCTGATCCCTATTTTATTCAGGATATTTTTTAGGTCGGAGTTGATTGTATCTGCATATACCAGACTGACTTTTTTAATGGCCATCAGTAACGAAAAGTAGTTATTCTCGGTACTTTCCAGTTTCAGGCTTTCAACACCTTTTACGCTTTCATCTTCTAATTCAAATAGGTTTACAGTTGTATTTTCTTGAACTCCTTTGCTGAGTGCCCCTTTTTGAGTGAGGATAGCTATTATTTTTTTCATAAAAGTTGTCATTTGATATATGAACAGTTGTTCATTTGTTTATAAAAAATAAATGCTCGATTTTATCGCATTAATGAACGATAGTTCACGGTCCTGTAAAAAAAATTAAGCTTTGATCAAGCAATATAAATAATCCATCACTTCTTTTCTTCTTTCCATATCCTTTACCACATTTGTCACAAATTGGGATTCGTCACAAGTCTGGTCCGAAGTTTCTTTTACCCCCGTATTATTAAATAGTATGCACATTATCTCAACATCAATATCAGCCCTGACCTGCTTGATTTCTATACTTTTAAGCAATGCTTTACGCCAGTGATCGAGCAAACGTCCATAGATAATCCTAAAGCGATTGACAAAATCCGGATAATGTTTCGCTGCTTGTATTATTAAAGCCGTGTAATTCAGAAAAACAGTATGCGTAACGCCTGCTCTCATAAATGCATTTGTTACGGTTTTCTGGCGCCTGTGCATGGCTTCAATTAATTCGGGTAATGTAATATCTCCTTTAATGCCATTGAGCATTTTGTCGAATATTTTGAAGAAATACTCGTCGATAACAGCAAAGAACAGTTCTTCTTTATTTTTAAAATACCGGTACATAGCTCCGCGAGACATCCCCAATTCCTCTTGCAGAACGGATATTGATGCACTATCATAACCTTTGTTCATAAAAACATCGAAAGCTCGTCTTAATATGTATTCTCTGCTATACTTCATTAATTAATCATTTTAAATACGTGAACAATCGTTCACAATACAAAATTGCGACATAAAATTCGATTGCACATTATTTTTAATGTTAAAAAATATTTTTAAATAGTATCAAAAACACATATTTCCGGTAAAGATTTGATTGATAGAGATAATTTATTTTTATTATCAGGTGTTAAACCTCCAGATTTTCTCTTCTCCATCGAATGTAACACCAAACAAAGCAGGCGAAGGCAAGCGCAGATAACTAAATTGTATATCCAACGCTATTTTGGCACCGGACAGTTTCTCTACTTTGGCATTCCATTCCAGGACTTTATCATACAATTCGTTTGTTTTAGCCATATCCGACCGAGAGATTGCATTATTCAACTTCTCTACAAGATTGCTTATTTCCAACTCTTCAAATTTCTTTGCAAGTTCGTTATATTTTTCCATGTAGCGTTTCGACAGTTCTTCGGTATCCATAAGTATCTCATTTAGATTGTTAATAATAGTATACGTATCTATATTCAACCGTGTTACTTTTTTCTATATTAAAATAACATTTCAATGAGAAATTAAGTTTAGAACCGAGCCAGAATAATTGATTGTAATACTCTTTAAACATCCTATTATTTCGTATTTTCCGGCTTTCTTCGTTAATTTGCATTTACAACCAATAGCTGATTATCTAGAATAACAAAATTAGTGGCAAAGAAAAATTTTTATGTAGTGTGGAATGGCGTAACTCCCGGGGTGTATTCGTCATGGAATGAGGCGAAAGCACAAATAGAAGGGTATGAGGGGGCTATTTATAAGTCTTTCCCCACCAAAGAGGAAGCGGAAAAAGCATATAATGATAATCCATGGCTATACATAGGAAAAAAAGCAGAAAAGAAGAAAGTCTCCATTCATAATATACCCGAAATCATAAAAAACAGCTTGTCTGTGGATGCCGCTTGCAGCGGAAATCCCGGCCTATTGGAATACAGAGGTGTGTACGTGCAGACCGGAGAACAGGTATTCCATCAGGGACCGTTTGAGAAAGGAACAAATAATATAGGTGAATTCCTGGCTCTGGTACATGGCCTGGCTTTGCTAAAACAGAAGAAGTTTAAAATCCCTATCTATTCGGATAGCGCCAATGCCATAAAATGGGTGAAAGAGAAAAAGTGTAAAACAAAATTGGAAAGACTACCCGAAAATGAATCTTTATTCTACATGATAGAACGTGCCGAGAAATGGCTGCGGGACAATACGTACACTACTCAGATAATAAAGTGGAAAACGGACGAATGGGGTGAAATCCCTGCCGATTTCGGACGAAAATGACTTTAAAACTAGCTAGTCCACGGATTCACTGACATTAGAAACCTCCATTTGTCCATATCATACTTATACAAGTAATATTTTCCATATGCACATTCGTACCCGCAGGTATAAACTTTGTAGATAATAACATATTCCTTATTACGCGAAAAAAGAGGTACGGAATAATAATTCACATCCGTATAATCTTTTTTCTTGACCGGTAGCATTTTTTTGCCGGACAAACCCTTATGCCAGACTGAATCCTTGATGGATATAAACTGTTCATAAAAATAATCTTTATCAGCCTGCGTAAACAGCGTATCCAGACCGGAGGATTTTTTGAACAAGTATTTATTGTCAGGTTCCAGATGACTGATATCGTATTCTCCTATATATTTGCTGATAAAGTTAGTTGTATCCCACGGTAGTATTTTAACAGATACTTTTTTGTTGTTCCTAAGAAACTTTATTTCAGATTTTTTATCATTACTGGTCATCCAGTTCAGGAAGCCGTAAATCTCCTCATCAGAAATAATAGTACTATAGGTATGAGTTTGTGCCTGTACAATACCGGATTGCACAAAAAAGATGATATAGAAAACAAGTAAACTTCTGAGCAGCATATCTATTTGAGTTTGTGTCAAAGATAATAAAAAATAAAGAATTAAGAATAACGTGTTTACCCGTATCTTGTATCTCGTCTACATGTAATTCGTAACTAATAACAAAACCATCAATCTCTACTTCCGATCGGCTAAAATAATTAACCTTTTGGAAATCATCAGATATAACTTTATATAAAAAAATTACTTATATTTTCTTACTTTTTCTTATTCCCGAACAGCAAAAAAATGCTACTTTTGCTTTTTGTAGTATTAATATTACATAGAACTATAAATAATAAAACAAACACGCATGGAAAGTAATGATTTGCTAATGCAAGTGACAGCCAAAGCCAAAACATGGCTATCAGACAAATACGATGAAGAGACAAGAAAAGAAGTGCAAGCATTATTAGACAAAGAGGATAAAACAGAGTTGATAGAGGCTTTCTACAAAGACCTTGAATTCGGAACAGGTGGTCTTCGTGGTATTATGGGAGTCGGTACCAACAGAGTTAATATATATACTATAGGGGCAGCTACACAAGGCCTGACTAACTATTTGCTGAAAGAATTTTCTTCGCTAAAACAGATAAAAGTAGTTATCGGACACGATTGTCGTAACAACAGCCGGAAATATGCTGAAATATCAGCTGACATTCTATCGGCTAACGGAATCAAAGCATATTTGTTCGAGGACCTGCGCCCTACACCGGAAGTATCATATGCGATCCGCAAACTGGGTTGCCAAAGTGGTATCATGATCACAGCATCTCATAATCCGAAAGCATATAATGGATATAAGGCGTACTGGGAAGACGGTGCACAGGTTATACCGCCACATGATAAAAACATTATTGCCGAAGTAAACCGTGTAAACGTTGAGAATATCAAGTTTAAAGGTAACAAAAGCCTGATAGAAATATTAGGTAAAGATATGGATGAAGCATATATAAAAGAGCTGAAAACCATATTGCTTTCACCTGATGCTATCAAACGTCACAGTGGAATCGGTATTGTATACACTCCGTTACACGGTACAGGATTTACTGTAATCCCCCAGGCTCTAAAAGCATCCGGATTTACAAACATCATCAATGTACCGGAACAGGACGTACTGAGTGGTGACTTCCCTACTGTTGTATCCCCAAATCCTGAAGATCCGGCAGCGATGGCCCTTGCCGTAAAAAAAGCAGTGGAAACAAATGCCGAACTGGTATTTGCCACAGATCCCGATGCCGACCGCTTCGGAGCTGGTATCCGCAACGATAAAGGGGAATTCATCCTACTGAATGGAAACCAGACAATGTTAATCCTTATCTATTACATAATTACCCGCAAAAGAGAACTTGGACAACTTACCGGAAAGGAATATACTGTGCGTACAATTGTAACCAGCGCCCTAACCCAGGTAGTGTCGGAGAAAAACGGTGTAGAAATGTTCGAGTGCTATACAGGATTCAAATGGATTGCTGCTATTATGCGCGAGCTTGAAGGTAAGCGTCAATATATAGGAGGAGGAGAAGAAAGCTATGGTTTCCTTGCCGAAGACTTTGTTCGCGATAAGGATTCCGTATCGGCAGCTATGCTCTTCGGTGAAATCGCAGCATGGGCAAAAGACAATGGAAAAACGTTGTACGAAATGCTTCAGGACATCTATGTAGAGTACGGATTCTCTAAGGAAAAGGGTATTTCGGTAACTAAGGAAGGACGCAGTGGTGCAGAGGAAATAGAAGCTATGATGAAAAACTTCAGAGAAAACCCAATCAAACAGATTGCAGGCTCTAAGGTGACGCTCATCAAAGACTTTGTAACACTGAAGGCTCAGGATCTGGCTATCAATGAAGAATATACATTGGAAATGCCTACCACATCAAACGTATTGCAATACTTTACTGAAGACGGAACTAAAATATCTATCCGTCCTTCCGGTACAGAACCGAAAATTAAGTTCTATATAGAGGTTAAAGCAAAATTGAAATCCAGAGCTGACTACAATGCCGTAGATGCCAGTACAGAAAAGAAGATAGAACAAGTCTGTAAAGACTTGGGAATCTAAAAAAATACTAAGCAGAGCCGGATGGTAATAATCCGGCTCTTTTACCTGATATATTTGCGAAAATAATGTCACTGAATTGATTTTTATCCTTCAAAAACTGAATTCCTAAATAAATGCTCACAGTGAACAACAATTATTGAATCAAGATTGTTATGAAATATCTAAAGGATTCACACTAATAACACATTAACAATTAAACTGGAATATTTTAGCAAAGGATTGTAAAAAGACTCATATCCTCTCTGCTTCACAAAACCTCTTCTGTTTATTTCCGTAAAACATGTTTTATAACAGGTTTTTTTATAAAAAATGTTAAGAAAGTAATTTTTACTTACTATCCTATAAACTTATTATAAGTACACTTACTATATTTGTGCCGAATTTAAAAAAAATAGATTAAATGGAAGTAAACTGCAAATTAGGGAATCCAAATGAGGAGGTGGGATATCTAATATGGCGTGTTTCCAAATTCTGGCAAAGAGGTAAACACAAGGTATTAGATGAATTTGGACTAACAACATCACAAATGGAATTATTAGGTGCTATATATCATATGTCGAGGCAGCAAAAAGAGGCCACACAGATCGTTTTATCGCAGGAAACGGAAATAGACCCTATGACTACTTCCACAATATTAAGAAATCTTGAAAGAAAGGGATTAATAAGCAGACGGGAAAGCGCAACTGATACAAGGGCCCGCATTGTAGAACTAACAGAAGCAGGAAAGGAACTTTTCGAAAAAGCAGTTGCCAAAGTAAAAAGCGGGCAAGAGCTTCTATTCAAAAACATCGATGTAGAAGTATTAAAGACACAATTAAGTATCCTTTTACAGGAGATGGACAGATTAAGTAAATCAAACAACTAAATAAATATAGGTATGAATGTGAAAAAGATTGTTATCGGAGCAATGGCTCTATTGGTTATGGTATCTTGTGGGAACAAGAACTCCAACCCTTTCGGAGGTGGAGATAAAACTCCTCAGGAATATCCGACACAGGTATTAAGTATACAGGACACAGAATTGGAAACTGTTTATCCGGTGACTATAAAAGGACAGGAAGATGTTGAAATCAGACCTCGTATCGATGGTTTTATAGATGCTGTTTATGTAGATGAAGGAGCAGTAGTGAAAAAGGGACAGATCTTATTTAAAATCAATTCCCCTACAGCCGAACAAGCTTTGAGAACAGCACAGGCTGCAGTTGAAAGTTCGAAAGCACAGGTGAGTACAGCTCAGTTGAATGTTGACAGATTCAAACCTTTGGCCGAACAAGGTATTGTAAGCCAGGTGCAACTCGATACTTACCAAAACACATTGCTTACATCAAAAGCAACTTTGGCTCAAACTCAGGCTCAACTAGCAAGTGCGCAGGCACAGATGAGTTGGACCAATGTATCCAGTCCGGTAGATGGTGTTGTAGGTACGATCAATTATCGTCAGGGTAGCTTGGTTAATAATAGCAATACTCTGACTACAGTATCGAGCACAGGAAATGTATTTGCGTATTTCTCATTGAATGAGAAAGACCTCGTTACTTTATTGGCAGACCTGCCGGGTAAAACTCAGGCTGAGAAAATAAACAACCTGCCTGCAGTTACCCTGAAAATGGCAGATGGCACTGTATATGAAGAGAAAGGTAAGATAAAAACAATTTCCGGATCGGTAAGTGTATCAACCGGATCTGCAAACTTCAGGGCTGAGTTTCCAAATCCTCACGGAGTGTTGAGAAGCGGATTCAGCGGAAACCTGTCTATTCCTCAGCACGTAGAAGAGGCCATAGTAATACCTCAGGCAGCCACATTTACAAAACAAAATAAACGTCTGGTTTATAAAGTAGTGAGCGATTCTATTGCTGTACAAACACTAATTGATGTTACTGCTACACCTGACGGGAAAAGCTATGTTGTAACAAACGGCCTTTCATCTGGTGAGCGTATTGTAACAGGTGGAGTTGCCACTCTGTCTGATAGTACAACAATCATCGTGAAAAAATAAGACAATTTATTTAATAAATAAAATAAAGAAGTAATGTTAAAAACATTTATAGAAAGACCTGTACTCTCTACAGTCATTTCTGTCATTATTGTGGTACTGGGGATTATTGGTCTGGCAACCTTGCCTGTAGAACAATATCCCGATATCGCTCCTCCGACAGTGCAGGTATCAGCTACCTATCCCGGTGCAAACGCGGATGTGGTAATGAATAGTGTGGTTGTTCCACTCGAAGAACAAATCAATGGTGTAGAAGGGATGACTTATATGACATCGTCTGCGACAAGTGGATCTGCTACGATCAGAGTTTATTTCAAGCAAGGGGTTAATCCCGATATTGCTGCTGTAAACGTGCAAAATCTCGCGGCACGCGCAAATCCATTGCTTCCGGAAGAGGTAACTCAATTGGGGGTGACTGTGGCTAAACAACAGAATAGTACATTACTGGGGCTTACAATCAGTACAAGTAACCCTGACTATGACGGGGAATTTCTTCAGAACTATGCAAATATCAATATTCTCCCGCAGATAAAACGTGTATATGGTGTTGGTAACGCCAGCGTTTTTGGAGCCAGGGACTATGCTATGCGTGTATGGCTTAAACCGGATGTGATGGCTGCCTACAAAATTTCCGTACAGGAGGTAAGTGCAGCATTAGCAGATCAGAATATAGAAGCCGCTCCCGGTGAACTGGGACAAAATAGCGACCAGTCTTTCCAATATACAATGAGATATACCGGAAAACTTCGGACAGAAGATCAGTTCGGTAATATTATCCTGCGTTCTCAGGACGGACATATTCTAAGATTGAAAGACATCGCGGATATTAAATTAGGTTCTTTGAACTATAGCGTTATTTCCCAGACCGACAGAAATGAGTCTGTATTTATCATGATCAACCAGACAGCCGGATCAAATGCCCAGGAGGTTATTAATAACGTGAAAGCCGTACTGAATGATGCTGAAAAATTATTACCATCAGGAGTTAAGTTTAATTATATGATGGACTCCAGTGAATTCCTTGATGCATCTATCGAGAAAGTTATTCATACATTGCTGGAAGCCTTTGTTCTTGTATTTATCGTAGTATTCGTATTCTTACAGGACTTCAGGTCTACAATCATACCTGCGGTAGCAGTACCGGTAGCGATTATAGGTACATTCTTCTTCTTGCAGGTGTTTGGTTTCTCTATCAACTTGCTGACTCTGTTTGCATTGGTGCTTGCCATTGGTATTGTGGTCGACGATGCCATAGTCGTCGTCGAGGCTGTCCATGCACAGCTCGACGCAGGAGAGAAAGATCCTAAAAAAGCGACTATGACCGCGATGAAGGAAATAGCACCGGCTATTGTATCTATCACGCTGGTTATGTCGGCCGTATTTATTCCGGTCAGCTTTATCGGCGGTACCAGCGGTATATTCTTCAAGCAGTTCGGTCTGACTCTGGCCATTGCAATCCTTATTTCGGCGGTAAATGCCTTGACTTTGAGTCCGGCTCTTTGTGCCTTGTTCCTGAAAGCACACGACGAAGAACATCAGAAAAAAGGTTTCTTGCAAAAGTTCTATTATTATTTCAATATTACGTTCAACAGTGCAACACAGAAGTACAAAAAGAGCCTTCAGTTCTTAGGAAGAAGAGGCCATCGCTGGATTACGGTAGCTATTATAGCCGTTTCTTCAGCCATACTATTCTTTCTGATGAATATGTTGCCTACCGGTTTCGTACCGAATGAGGATAGTGGAGGTGTTATCGGTTTCGTGACTTTGCCTCCGGGTTCATCCCTGGAGAGAACAGACTCTATTGTAAATCAGGTCGTTCATATGGCACAGGAGATTGATGGTGTTAAGAGTGTGACTAATATCTCAGGGGTTAACTTTACTGCCGGTATGAACAGTTCGTATGGTACTTTGATTGTAAAAATGGAGTCATGGAATGATCGTAAACTATCGACCAATGAAGTATCTGCCATACTGAAAGAAAAGACAAGCCATATTAAGGATGCGACATTCTTCTTCGTGGCTACTCCTACCCTTCAGGGATTTGGATTGAGTGCAGGGGTTGATATGCAGTTGCAAGACCGTACAGGGGGAGATATTAACGAATTTAATAAAATAGCTCAAAACTTCCTCCATAAACTACAAAGCAGAAACGATGTCATACTCATGGCTATGACAAACTTTAACCCTGCCTTCCCGCAGAAAGAAATATCAGCTGACTTACCTAAGATTAAGGCAGCAGGATTAAGTCTCAGCGAAGTGATGGGAACATTACAGGCTTATATCGGTAGTTCGTATATCTCAACATTCAACTTATATGGTAAGCAATTTAGGGTTGTATTGCAGGCTTCTCCTGAGTACAGAAGAAAATTGGACGACCTGAGTGGTTTATTCGTCAAGACCGGAAGTGGGGATATGGCTCCTATCACAGAATTTATTCATGTGGAAGATATCGATGCACCTCCTACATTGAGCCGTTTCAACATGTATACATCCATAGATATGACCATTATACCGAATATGATCGACGGAAAAAGTACCGGGGATGTATTGAACCTGATAGAAGAAATGTCTCAGGATAAAAGTATTTTCCCTGATGGCTATACATACGAATTTGGTGGTATGACACGTGAAGAAGCCAATGCCGGCAGCCAGACCGTTCTCATATTTGGTATCTGTATCATTTTCGTATACTTGCTGCTTTGTGCCCTTTACGAAAGTTATATCATACCATTGGCGGTATTATTCTCGCTTCCTGTCGGATTGGCCGGAGTATTTATCTTCCTGATGATATTCGGTGTGTCGCAGGGTATTGTGAATAACATTTACGTCCAGATATCGATGATCATGCTCATCGGGCTATTGGCGAAGAATGCCATTCTGATCGTGGAATATGCATTGCAACGCCGTCAGCAGGGTATGAGTATTATAGAAGCAGCCGTAAACGGAGCTGTCGCACGTCTTCGTCCTATTCTGATGACATCGTTTGCATTCATAGCGGGATTATTCCCTCTGTTTATTGCATCCGGTGCAGGTGCCATCGGTAACCGCTCTATCGGTATCAGTGCTATCGGAGGTATGTTTATCGGTACTATGATCGGGGTATTGGTTATACCGTCGCTGTATATCATATTCCAGTCTCTACAGGATAAAGTAAGTAAATCGGGAATGATAAATTCGAACGACGAATTCATAAACAAACAAGGACAATAACATTATGATGAGAAAACATATAAAAGGTGTAGTTCTGTTGGGAGTAATACTCTCAATAGGACTCACATCCTGCGGAGTTCTGAACAAGAATAAATACAAATCCCCCGAAGTGGATTCAGCAGACATGTTCAGAGGAGAGAATCCAACGGATACTACTACTATAGCAAATATCCCATGGAGGGAATATTTCAGCGACCCTGCTCTTCAGGCATTGATAGATGAAGGTCTTACCAACAACTATGACCTGCGTCTGGCATATAACCGTATCCAACAGGCCGAAGCCGGACTATATATTGCCAAATCGGCATATTTTCCTACTGTTGCTTTAGGTGCTCAGGTTACACATACTCAAAAAAGTATCAGCAATGGTAAGGAAAGGGTACTCGGATATAATGGCGGCGACCAATGGGCTTTGGGTTTTGTAGTACAATGGGAAGCTGACATCTGGGGTAAACTGAATAGCAAAACAAAAGCCCAGTATGCTAACCTCGTTAGTACACATGCATACCGTAATCTTATTCAGACATCCCTGGTTGCCAATATAGCTACCACCTATTACTCACTGCTGGCACTCGACGAGCAGTTGAAGATTACATTGGAAACAATTGAATTACTAAAGGAAAGTACTGCAACAATGCAGGCCATGATGCAGGCCGGACTCCTCAATCGTGCCGGTGTAAAGCAAAGTGAGGCTTTGCTCTACAGTACTCAGGTTAGTGTGCCGGATCTTCAAATGCAAATCAATCAGCTGGAGAATTCCCTTAGTCTGCTATTAGGACGCAAACCGGGACCTATCACAAGGACAGCCATTGACAATCAGTCAGTTCCATCCGAACTACAAGTAGGTATCCCTGCACAGATGTTGGCAAAACGCCCGGATGTATTGCAAGCTGAGATGGGATTCAGATATGCATTCGAGATGAAGAATGTGGCTCAACGCTCTCTGTATCCGTCTTTGACACTAGGCAGTTCTTCTTCGGTAGGATTCGCATCCAATACGCTTTCACAGTTCTTCAAACCGACAAATATTCTGGCTAATATCGTAGGTGGGCTTACCCAGCCTATATTTGCGGGTAATCAGCTGAGAGGACAATATAAAATAGCAAAGGCGCAACAGGAAGAAGCATTGCTTACTTTCGAACAAACAGTATTGACTGCTAGTCAGGAAGTGTCGAACATTATGTTTACATACGAAACTTCACTCCGCAAGAATGAGGACCGTGCTAAACAAGTAGATGCCCTTTCCCTTGCTGTGGGTGATACCCAGCAGTTACTGAAAGCCGGTGAAGCTAACTATACCGAAGTGTTGCAGGCGGAACAAAGTTTACTGCAAGCACAACTTGGACAGGTAAGTGATAAACTTGAGCAACTACAAGCATCTGTAAATCTTTACAGAGCACTTGGAGGAGGTATCGAGTAACAACAATCTGATAACATTCCTATTTATGAAAGAGGATACTTCCCTGTGGAAGTATCCTCTTTCTTTTATTTCATTTTTTATGGAATACTTTATCTATGTATATGGCTGATAACCTTTAGGCATTAGCAGATAGCTCTTTGATGTATTGGGATAAATGAGTGATGAGTTATAAGTTTAAAGTTATATGAGATACGAGTAGACAAGACACAAGATACAGGTTGCTAACTGATGACTGTTCACTGACGAGATGCTTTGTTCTGCTCCGTATGACAAGCTAATTATTAATTTTTCATTCTTAATTATTAATTGTTTTCTGTGTTACCTTTGTTACTTTTTATATAGTGTTCCTTATGTAACTCTTTGTGTCCCTTTCGGTAAAGAGATTTAACCACTAAGTACACGAAGGGGATCACAAAGGGCATAATGGATAAAAAAACTGTTACATGTGTAACCTTTGTTACCTTTTAATGAAAGATATTCGCACCACTTAGCATGGCAAAATAATTTTTAATTATTCATTCTTAATTGCTTTCCGTGTTACCTCTGTTACTTTTTATTTTTAAACACGGAGTAAAAGGAGTAACACGGAGTTTTTAGAAGAAAAAGTGACAATAAAAATTGTGTGAAAAGTCGTCAGGTTTGTCAGGTTTTGTACATAAGCTATCGGCTAATAGCTATCAGCTAAAAGCTGAAATAGGTGTTACCTTTGTTACCTTTTTCCCACCTACACTCTGTGCATCAAAAAAGACTATGGGAAAAACGACAAGAAAAAGTGGAAAATGTGTCAAGTTTGTAAAGTTTCAGATTCTCTGAAATATTTGATGCGGTTAGTATGACAGGAATAAATAGTTGCCGCTAAGTTGAAAAAAATAGCTACATTAGAAGTGAAAATAATAAAGAAATAAAGGAATGGAAATAAAATCTCTTAGTGAAACTGACTTCGGTGTCATATTCCATGCTTTTAATCAGGCTTTTGCCGATTACGAAATTCAACTGGACAGGCAACAACTCCGGACGATGGTAAAAAGGCGGGGTTTTAATCCCGGTTTATCTTTTGCTGCATTTGAAGGAAATGAAATCGTAGCTTTTACACTTAATGGAACAGGAAATTTCAACGGGATTGAAACAGCCTACGATACAGGCACAGGCACATTGAAAGAATACAGGGGAAAAGGTTTGGCTACACAAATCTTTGAATACTCGATTCCTTACCTAAGAGAACAGAATATCAAACAATATTTACTCGAAGTGTTACAACATAATACAAAAGCTGTATCTGTTTATAAAAATATAGGGTTTGAAGTAAGCCGGGAGTTTAATTATTTCAGACAGGAAACCAAAAAGATCAAGAATGATATAAAGACTTCCGATATACCCTGTTCGATAAAACAAATCAATATCCGGGATTTTGATTTCCTACCGAATTTTTGGGATTTTTATCCATCATGGCAAAATAGCTTCGAATCCATCAACAGAGCGAGTAACGATTTTGTGAGTCTGGGTGCGTTCATCCAAAATAAATTGGCAGGATATTGCGTATTCGAACCCGTTTCGGGAGATATTACCCAAATAGCGGTTGATAAGCAATACAGACGGGAAGGAATAGCCTCGTTGCTACTTAGGGAAATGACCGGACTAAATAAGAATCAGGCTGTAAAAATTATAAACACAGATATTTCCTGTAGTTCCATTACAGCGTTTCTGAAATCAAAGAATATAGAGATTACGGGGATGCAGTATGAAATGATAAGAGAGATATAAATAGCCCTACTCCTCCGTCTCACTGAGAATCACATTCGCCCGGGCTATTGCAATATTAATATTATCGCATATATTCACCTCACCTATCATAGCTGGTATACCTGAAGTTTCTATCATGGCATGCACTTTTGGCCTTACACCCGACAAAATAACCTGTATGCCGTCTTTCATTGACTTCTGACAGAGGCTTTCCAGATTATGCAACCCTGTGGAATCGATAAACGGAACTTTACGCATCCGTATAATGCGTATCTTCGATTTATCTCCAATTACACGCATGCTTTCCTCAAACTTGTTGGCAATGCCGAAAAAGAAAGGACCGTCGATCTCATAGACCTCTACACCGTCGGGCAAAGTGAGTATCTCTTCATCCTGAGTAAATTCGCTTTCATCGGTTAAATCCAGTTCGTTCTTTATAACAGAAACATGAGTTACCTCGTTGATCCGCCTCATAAAGAGTACCACAGCCAGTAATAAACCTACTTCGATAGCGATAGTCAGGTCGAATATTACCGTCAGGAAGAATGTGATAAGCAATACCGCGACATCCGATTTCTGATTTTTCAGGAGAGCTTTGAATGTACGCCACTCGCTCATATTATATGACACAATAACCAATACTCCTGCAAGGCAGGCCATCGGTATATATTGAGCCAAAGGCATTAACAGAAGCAAAATAAGCAATAAGACAACGGCATGGATTATACCCGCTACCGGTGTCCGTCCCCCGTTATTGATATTCGTCATGGTGCGGGCAATGGCTCCCGTAGCCGGAATACCGCCAAACAGAGGAGTAATGATATTTGCTACACCTTGTGCAATAAGCTCGGTATTGGAATTATGTTTTTCTCCTCCTATTACCCCGTCGGCCACTGTAGCCGACAATAACGACTCAATAGCGCCGAGCAGGGCGATGGTGATCGCCACAGGAAGCAAGTCGGTTATGGCAGCCATATTGATATCAGGCATTACAGCATCTGGTAATTCCGCATTTATTCTGAAACGGTCGCCAATAGTATCTATAGCGTTTATGCCAAAATATGTTTTCATAAAATAAACGATGGCTGTAACGAGGATAATGGCTACAAGTGAACCCGGTACCTTCTTTACAATGCGTGGCGTAAGTACAATAATCAGGATGCTGCCTATACTTACGGCTGTGTTCCACCAGTTGATGGTCTCGAAATGCTTAATGTATATAATCCATTTTCCGATAAAATCTCCGGGAACTTTTTCTCCACCAAAGTTAAGTCCGAAAATGTCGGCAATCTGTGTAGTAAAAATAGTGACGGCAATACCACTGGTAAAACCGACTATTATAGGATACGGGATGAACTTGATAATCTTCCCCAATTTGAAAATACCCAACAAAACCAGAATTACTCCCGCGATGATAGTAGCTATGAGTAATCCCTTTATACCATGCGTTTGCACTACGCCATAGACAATAACGATAAAAGCACCCGTAGGCCCTCCTATCTGTACACGGCTACCTCCCAGAAAGGATATGATAAACCCGGCGATGATAGCCGTGATTATACCTTGTTCGGGGGTTACACCGGATGCAATACCGAATGCCAGAGCCAGAGGCAGGGCTACAATACCAACAATAAGACCTGCCATGAGGTCATTTATGAATTTTCCTTTATCGTACGTCTTCAGTGAAATAAATAACTGGGGCGTGAAATCTTTGAGAAGATCTTTTTTCATATCAAAACAAAAAACACTATTAACTCACATTAGTAATCAGTTCGCAAACATACAAGATACTAATAAATAACCGGTTATTAAAATATAGCTGCAACTAGTTTAGAATTAGTCTAATTTACTTGTTCAAAACAGGTTATTGATTACACATTTTTAAGGTGACAAAGTTACAAAATGATTTGGTTTCATTTCTTTTGATTGATAATAATTATTAATTTTGTAAAAACTATCAATTTAAACTATCAAAAAGTTATGGAAAAAAGTATCAAAGGTACTGAAACCGAAAAGTGCCTGCTAAAATCATTCGCGGGAGAATCTCAAGCAAGAATGCGTTACACAATGTTTGCCAGCCAGGCGAAAAAAGAAGGTTTTGAACAAATTGCAGCTATCTTCCTAGAAACTGCTGATCAGGAAAAAGAACATGCAAAACGTATGTTTAAGTTTCTTGAAGGCGGCATGGTGGAAATCACTGCAATGTACCCTGCCGGCAAGATAGGAACAACTGCCGAAAATCTTATAGAAGCCGCAGCCGGAGAACATGAAGAATGGGCTATCGACTATCCTGCTTTTGCTGAAATAGCAGAAAAGGAAGGTTTCAAAGAAATAGCCGTAATGTATCGCATGATAGGTAAAGTAGAAAACATGCATGAAGACCGCTATAAAGCTCTTCTTGCCCGCGTGGAAAGCAATGGTGTATTTACCCGCGAAGAAGCTATCGACTGGCAATGCCGTAATTGCGGATTCGTTATCAAGAGCAAAATGGCTCCAAAAACTTGTCCGGCCTGCCTGCATCCACAAGCTCACTTCGAACCATTGAAATGGAATTTCTAAGTAAGAATTAATGATAAACGAAAAGCCTCAGATATATTCTGCGGCTTTTCTCTTTATTGGGGAAGTTAGACGTTATTATTCAGCTTTTCAGAAACTTGATGTAATTATAAATAGCATACAACGGATTCTTACTTTTCTTGAGTGGAGCAGTCCTGTATAAATCAAGGAATGCATCCATATGAGGCTCCAAAGTGCAGGGATTTTATTGATATATTCTTTAAGACCAAGAAGTGTTATATTCAAATCTTGCATTTTTCCCGGATTATCTTCTAAAGATGCCAATGCTTAGATTGTTTATCCTCTTTATATTGGCTATCTTTGCGGCTATTTTGTAAAATTATGACTATCGATATATTAGAAAAAGCTACACGGGATATTAATAACACGCCCATCGTACAGCAAACTGCCTTTTGGTCGGAAGTGAAAACTCATCAGGGATTAGAAACTAAAGCCTTTGATTTCAAGGTGAAAAACCGTGATATATATACCAATGTGGGAGGTCATTCATATACCAATGCAGATTTACTGTTATTACAAAAGCCCCTCGATCCGCAATATAGTATAGCATATGTACCATACGGGCCGGAAATAGAACCCTCTGAAGAATATCAGGGCCGTTTTTTGGAAGAATTATCGGAAATTATGCGTTCATATTTGCCGAAAAGCTGTATCGCTATACGTTACGATCTCAATTGGCAGTCGCACTGGTGTGATGAGAGTTATTTTGATGAATCAGGCCTGTGGGCAGGCCCTCCTGATAAGAAATTTCAGGAATTCAATTTAAATTACAATACAATAGAGTGGAACCTACGAAAGAGCAATTCCGATATCTTACCATCTACTACAGTTTTTCTGAATTTATCCCTTTCAGAAGAAGAAATACTGACGCAAATGAAGCCGAAAACCCGTTATAATATACGGTTAGCAGAAAAGAAAGGTGTGCGTGTCCTTCAAGCCGGCATGGATAAAATATCCGTCTGGTACGAATTGTATAAAGAAACAGCGCTGCGCAACGGACTTTTTATAAATGATATCGAATACTTTGTTTCAGTTCTTACCGCTCGTGCGGATGATACCTCGTCTCCTGCCCATGTAGAGTTACTGATAGCAGAGCACGAAGGAGAGCCTCTTGCCGCAATATTCCTGGTAATGTCAGGTCACCGGGGTACATACCTCTATGGCGCCTCGTCATCACAAAAGAGGAACTATATGCCTGCTTATGCCTTGCAGTGGGAAGCTGTAAAGATAGCTAAAGCAAACGGTTGCACGGAATATGACATGTTTGGGGTATCTCCCGGACCGGATAGGTCACATCCGATGTATGGTCTTTACCAGTTTAAAACCGGATTTGGCGGAGAATTGTTTCATCATTTAGGATGTTGGGATTATTTGTTGGATGAGGAAAACTATAGATACTTACAGATAAGTGAAATGAACGCGCAAGGTTATTATTTATCATAGTAATTAATTATACATGAAATACTCTTTTATATTGATTACTCAATAGCTATTCAATGTTTTTCCTCTTAATCCACTTAATTCCAAATAAAATCAAAATACTAACTAGCACTATAATGAACATTTGCCCTATGAAATGCCCGAGGGTTACCCCTGTTTCATAATTATTTAATTCTCCTGAGAATATTTTTATCGGACCAATAATATTCCCAATAACTTCCGGCAGTCTAATTATCTCTGTAATACTAATAATAAATGCGAAGATCAGGAAAATGACACCAAATATTTTTTTTATCATTTCAATACAATTTTTCAGGTATATACCTTTCGTTTATCAACTATTAATTCACCGATTCATCCATATCACACCATTATATGTTGCAATCCATTTATTACCTTCACGGTCAAAGGCTATAGTGCTGACATAATTATCAGGAATAAATGAATTAGAGCTATCATATATCTCCCAATCATTTTTTTCAAGACGTACTAAATATTTGCCCGTGCAAATCCAGGCTATTTGATCATTCTCCCCTTCAAATTTTATATCAGAGACTGTAGGATTCGGTAATTTTGAGTTCTTCATCGTGTAAACAATCCATTTATTATCAGGAGTAATTTTGACTACACCTCCTATATTATCATGTTTACCTGTACTTACACCTATCCATATATTTCCCTGTTTGTCACCGGTTACCATTCTCCCTCCGTCTGCAGGCATCTTTGAATTCTTACTCGTATATGTTTTCCAGTTTTTACCATCAAAGAATGATATTCCTTTATCTGTTGCAACCCATATATTACCGGATTTATCCCGGTATACACCACGTGTTGTATTACTTACCAATCCGGAGTTACTTACAGTATATTCGTTCCATTTTCCATCAGCAAACTCGTAAAATCCATTGAATCCTGTTATCCAGACCGTATTATCCTGTACTTTTATTTTACCAGACCTTTTAATGGGTGAATTTGTACTGTCAATAATACTCCAATTCTGCCCATCATATACTTTAATTTTAGACATTGTTTCCGTCCAGATTCTATCGCCATTATCAACTGCTAAATCCCATGTGACTGTATGTCCGTTCTGATTACTTTCGAGGCCACTATTATCAGCATCGAATACTGTCCATTTTTCCCCATCAATTTTTACGATTCCTCTGTCTGTACCAATCCACACATTTCCTTTACTATCAGTTTCGGCACTCCGGCAAAGATTGTAAGGAAGCATTGAATTATCGAAGGTATATAATTTCCAGGTTGAATTGGTTTTCTCAACCTTCATAACTTGAGGATTGTTTGAGGGGTTCTTGTTTTTTGTATTTTGAGGTAAATCATATAATGGATTTCGTTTATCCGTTATTTCATGTACTCCCAGATTATTATCCATACCTAAACGTCGTACTTCTGCTTTACCATTTTTGAAAGTTATGTGAACTATCGCACATACAGGTTTCATATTGCCCGTCCACTTGGTTGTTTCAATGACTTTACTTAGATTAAACTCCTTAGTTGGAATATTAGTTTTATTGTCTGCACTTATCAGACACGCCGTCCCGTCCTTGTCAACATATATTTGCATCATCAATATACCTTCAATCTTAAATAGAGAATGTCCTTTCAACAGAGACGTTAACAAGTCCTCATTCGAAATACGCGCTGAAGTTATCTTACTTTCTAATCCAAAAGCTTCGATTTTGCAATTATCAAATTTCTCAGGAAAGATATTTTGAGCATGCATTACTCCTATAACCAGAGAAAGGAATAGAAATATGGAAATGATTTTTTTCATTATAGTATTTTTTAACTTAAGGCTTGTGGTGTCTACTAAAAATAAGTATAGATTATGGTTCCGGACTTGTCGTTTATAGGCCAAATATAAAAATCCCCACATTGTATGCAGGGATTTAATCTTCTGTGGAGAATATCGGACTCGAACCGATCACCTCAACACTGCCAGCGTTGCGCTCTAGCCAGATGAGCTAATTCCCCGTTGTTTTTATGTCTATCTGTAGATGCGGGTTTTTAGTCTTAAATCTCTTTGTAATACGGGTTTGTTAACATTTTGTTGTCAAAAAACTTTATTTTTACGGTAAAAATATGTTTTTTTGTTGTGTAAAAATTGATAACAAAATTGATAACAAAAAACCTACCATCATGAAAGTAACATTTAAACCATGTATCCACCGCCATAGACAGCGTAAAGATAAAAATTTTTCTGTAATTATACGCATAGGATACAAATCAAAATATGCTTTTTTAGAAACCGGATATTTGGTTAGTAAAAATGACCTTTCCCGAAAGTTTGAGATAAAGAATCAGATTATAATTAATAAATGTAATGCTATTATATCAGAATATAGCAATATAATAAATAACATAAATGAGGACAACATAACCGGGATACAGGATATTATAAGCTATATAAACAAGCGGATAGATATAAATAAGGACATTGATTTCTTAGGTTTCTTTAGGGATTTAATAAAAAAAATGCAGGAGACAGGATCAAAAAGTACACAGATCTATTCAGCGGCTTATAATCATTTATCGGCATTTTCCGGCGCAGATCCTTTACCTGTCAAGCGTATAAATTTTAAATTCCTTTCAGGATTTGAAGACTATTTAAAATTAAAAGAAATAGGAAGCAGGGGACAAAATTTATATCTTGGTACTATTAGAGCCGTATATAATGCCTGCATGGATGAGTATGAGGAATATGGATATACGTTTAATTATCCCTTCAGGAAATATAAGCTGCCTAAAGTGAAAACTCCGCAAACAGTATCGTTAACTAAAGAAAATCTACTATCCATAATAAATATGGATTTGTCCGGATATGAACGGGCCGAACGTGCGCGGGCCGCATTTGTTATATCATTATTTACGCTGGGAACGAATGCTACCGATTTATACGATCTTACCGATACCAATAATGGCAGGATAGAATATAAACGGAATAAGACGAAAACAAGACGTAATGATGAAGCGTTTATCTCAATGCGTATAGAATCTGAATTATTGCCTTATATTGAACGATACAGGGGAAAAATGCCATACTTGTTCCTATTCCGGGAATGGTATACTAATAAACAACAATTTAACAAGGGAATAAGCATGGGTATGAAGAAAATTTCCCAATTACTTAACATACCGGCATTTGATTTTTACGATGCCAGGCGTACCATTGCATCCGTAATGAGGAATAAGCTCGGAATAAGCAAGGATGATGTCTCCCTATGTCTTAATCATAAAGATCTGTCTCATAAAACAACAGATATTTACATAGAGATGGATTTTTCAATTTTGGATAGATGTAACAGGAAATTTTTAGACTGGTTATTTGAAAAGCAATTAAAATGAATACTTATGTTTTATAACATGTTTTTAACAAAAAACTTAAAAGTTTCATATACGTTATATTCATTTGCAGAATCGCGATCTGTCTACACATACTTATTAATCTAATAAATTTTGGTTCATGAAAAAAGAATATACATATGCCCGTAGATGGCTTTTAGACCAGGAACGCTTTGAAGATTTAGCGGAGTTTGACAAATCGGATGATGTAAAAAAGACCTTTTGTGATGAAATGATAAAATTACCCCAAATTATATCAGAAAAAATAATTTTAGAACGTATCAAAATTAAATTTCCCGACATTACCGATATCAATAATCCATCTATGCTTAAATATCACATATACAATATGATATCAATAATAGAAATAAAAGATAAATACATAGACAGTTTATTGAAAATAATAAATGAAGCCAATAGTAATTATTTACTCTGATAGCTTATCAATCATTTTATGTAGTGATTCTATCAATTTATCCCTATCGTCGATATATTTTTGAAGTACATCCTTTAACATTTCTGACGATTTTAATTTAAATTCCAACTCTTTTATCTGTTCTTTTAAACTTTCATTTTCAGTTAACAGATCCTTATTGACATTACCGTATGATACCTCCGGTTCCGATACCGTGCCGGAGGTTTTGAGCATGGATCCTTTGCCTGTGAGAAGCCAAGTTAAATTTAAATCAGGAAATTTATCTATCGTTTTTTCAATAGTATCAGATGTTATTGATGTTGATTTTGAGGACAAGTACCCGGACGCAATACCGATATATTCTTCAAATTTATTTCTGCCATACCCGTTTTCTTTGGCAAAAATTCTTAATCTTTCTTTTGTTGTTAAATTATTCATAATTATTATACATCAAGTGAAATATATCACTAAATTTGTGTCACAATCAATAGGAGTGATTGCAAGAAATAAGGTTTAAACCGTTAAGAGCGATGCGCAACTCCTATTTGTGCATTGCTCTTGTTTTATTTAGATTATGTCAAACAAATCATTACCACCATTCGAAAAAGCGTCTTTGGATATACTTATTCTTGAAACTATCCAAAAAGCAGACGCTATATGCGGTTCGTATAACAATAGATCCGGATTAGCATATTTAATCGACACGCTTCCTGATATGGCAAGAAAATACCATCATGAAGTCGTGGAAATATGGGAGAAACAAATAGCCGAAAATGAAAAATCATTAAAGATTGATTAGTTTCTTTATCTGCTCGTATGTTTCATCCGTGTATATCAATTGCTGAGATTTATCATCTATATCAGATTCGTTATAAGACATCTTGATAACAGCATTTGCATACCTCTTAATTTTGAGCCTCCATATTGTTCTATTGAAAAGATATACCGTGTGTTTAGCAATATTTTTTCTTGATAGGTGCATTTGTTACTTCAATAAATTTACTCATATTATTTAATTTAGATTGTTATGTCAAAAGAATTAAACACCAATCAGCAATTAAGGAAAGAAATTGTATTAGCTATCCTTAATAATCCGAATACTCGTATTTTTGACGACAAAGGATACCTGTTAGATAGTATCGTTATCGAAGTCTCTAATAAATTCGAGGAATATATATTAAAGGAATAATGATCTTACTAAATCCCGATTTATTCGATTCATTTCTTTTTAGGAGGTGCCGGAACGGGAAATTGTAAGTCTTTCCTCTGGGTTCCCGGTTGAGGTTGTGGAATATCCCGCCTTTGTGGGGGCGTTGATTTTGGAACTGGATTTGGATTTCTTTTTTCACTCATAATAATTTAAATTTTTAAAGGTTATGGAAACTTTTTTACAGTTTATAAAAGGTGCAACAGTTGTATCTCTTTGGGTTTTTGCAATAACGGCCACTCTAATCATTTTATACGTCTTTATATTAACATGTATCCTATTGATACAAAAGGCTTATTGGATATATTTATTTCATTATAGTAAATGTGATATTTATATATATATGACAAAAGATATTATCCCTAGAAAAAAAAACCGAAAAGAGTGGGAGAAATATCTATTAAAAGATTAATTATCCTCTTCATACTTAGCTTCCCATCTTATTTTTACAAAATCTTTCATGCGTTTTACAATCTTCTTGTTCAATTTCTTCAAGTCTTTTATATTAAGAGAATCTTTAATCTCCTCTATAGGATATACGGATTCTCTTAATGTGAAAAATCTGGTTTTAATTTCGTCCTGACTTATATTATTATCATGAATATCTACATTTAATAACTCCAGCTTATTATAATAAGCTATATATAAATTTCTCAATTTAAGCAAAGCCTTAAAAGCATCATTGTTTATTACTATTTTAGTTTGTATTGCGGATATTATTTGTGAAATACCTGATGCTAAGAACATTGGAAGTGTAATATAATTATCCATAAATTCCACATCAAAAATTTTCCATATAGTCCATGATGTGCTACCTATTAATGAGAAAATAATAGTTGCAATACTATAATACTTTTTCCAATCCTGCTTATGAATTATATATTCAGATATATATTGCTCCCATGATTTAGCCTGTATATACTCATGCCATACTATATTTTCTATTTTTGAAGAATGACATTCTTCCATATCATCTACAGTATCATTTTGAATATTAGAAAATATCTTATTATGAAGATTTAATTTATTCTCAAATAATTTTACTTTTTTAACTATATCAATGTATGTCATCATATTCCAGCAAACTATTAATGTAACTAATATTGACAATGTACAAACAAGAACTCCTGTTACATCCATACTCACAGGTTTAATTCTAAATAATACCAAACTGACCGCTCCTATCGCAATTACCAACGATAAGAAAGATAATTGCATTTCTTTTTTCATTTTAGTTTTATAATTAGTTTATACTAAGGTTTTTATAATAATTATAGTTTAGAATAATTATAAATAAACTATTTCAAGTGAAAAATATCACTAGAAACCAATAAATAATGATATATATCACTATCTTTGTAAAACAAAACACCGAACCGGTTACCCTCTATACAGAGTATATTTAAGTTTGGCGACACAAATATAAGTAATCGGTTTTGGTTTTTGTGAAATAATGAACAAAATCTATCTTACGTCTACTTAGATAGATAGAATATAAATAAACACCCTGTGTTAGTTGTGATGAGTAGACGCATCCACTAATGCGGGGTTTGTTTTTTATCAAAATATTCAGATATGGAGCTTATTAATGTTACCGAAGTAAGGGATTTTTTAAAGAATATGAATGAAGCTACATTCATGGCTTATCTAAGATCGCATAAAGTGGTATACACGAAGTCAAAAGCATACGAAGAGTTTGGCAAAGTTATGATAGATACCCTTATAACGAATAAGTTATTAATAAATAGCAGCCTATTTCCCGGTAAATGTAAGTTTTTACTATCTGATATTATAGCGGCTATAGAAATATTGAATAATGATAAACGTATATAACCATGAAAACAATCAAACTAGAAATTTCCTTCCCTATACAAGAAGATATAGAGATTAAAAGCGCAGAACTCGACCGCGAAAACAACTGTACTATAATAGTTTATGGAAAAGAAGAAAAGGAAGAAAAGTTTCTCCCAAAGAGAGGTGATATACTGTATTGCTCTCATGATTCATTAAGATCAAGCATCCTTATTGCTGAATCTTTTGAAGGACCATATATTAGTATTATTGCGCAATTATTTATAGACACCTTTAATTTATATATAGGTGACTGTACTTCTTACGAAACCTTTCGTCCCGCCACTCCCGAAGAACAGCAACTCCTATTCGATGCCCTGGCTAAAGAGGGCAAAAGGTGGAATGCCGATACCTTACAGTTGGAGGATATAAAAGACTGTTCCAAACTTTGGAAAGACAGCATCCAATTATCTGACTATTATACGCACGAAGAAGCATTAAAGGCCTGCCCGGTAGGGTACCGCTTACCGACCAAAGAAGAGTTTGAAGAACTGATCACTAATACTGAATATAGCTTCGATAAAGAAACTGAAGAGGGTGTATTTACCTTTAAGGACGGTTTTGAACTACGTTTGCAAGCTACTGGAAGCATGAACGACAACCGTGAGAAGTCGCTCAACCGGGGCACCCACGGCTACTACTGGAGTAATACGCAGAATGGTACCGGCGCGTACTACATAGGCTTGGGCAGTAGCGGAGCGAGTACGGGCAGCGCCACCCTTACATTCGGATTTTCTGTTCGGTGTATTAAGAAATAACCTAATATTATGAAAAAGAAATTCCTGCACGAAGACGCTCACGACATAATATTAGCGATCATGCTAATGCTTGCGATAGGGATATGTATACACAGCTATTATAGTTGCTCCAGACAATTGGAAAAGACTAAAGAGCTAAGAGAAAATCAAATTCAAAACTATAAAATTGATTAGCTATGACAAAAGAAGAATTAAAAGCAACGTTAGATACGGCTTGGTTCGAAGAGCGTAACGACTTAATAGAAGAGTCTTTCGAAGAGTATTATATAGATGTCACTGAATATAGTGTGGAGCCTAGCGATGAATACTTTGCATCTATAGTTAATGCGAATGTTGCAGAACATTACGCAGAGTCTATCTTATCTAGCTATTATTGATATGGAAATCCTGTTCATAATTCTATTTCTTCTCGGATATACCGTATTTGTGGCCCTTGTCATTTTGCTGGGATGCTGGATAGTCAATAAAGTGCATCTGCCTGATGGGGATGTCTGAACTCAATATATTAACTAAAAACTGAAATCCCTTTTCAAGACTTTGAGAACAGCCGTGTTTCCTTCGGGTTAGGCTGTAAAAAGCAAGTTCTTTGACATATTGATTTCCTGACATATCGCCGATGAATGGATAATAACACGGGCGTGGTCTTCAAACCCTTAACAGAGTAGTTAAGGGGATTACCGATAAGAGGAAGTCGGGAGCTTGAAAAACAGCGAACTAATAAACCTGAATAGTCAGTTAGGTTAGTCAGAATTTTAAAAAAAAAATAAGGAAAATACACCTCGTTATGAGGTTCTATATAAAGGCGCTTCGTAGCTCAACAGGTAAGAGCGATTGCGTTTGAATCTGTTTGATTTATCTCAAATAAGAACAATGTAAGTCGGAAGGCTGGTAGTTCGAATCTACCCGAAGCGACATAAAAATATAAACCTAAAATTATAATCATGTTAGAAAAGTTAACAGAAGAACAACAGCAACTTATGTTCCAAGTTAGAGACGAATGGATAAATCTATTCTTCGATAATGTAAAAAATAAAAAAGGAATAGACAAACAGATGTTTGAAGAAGGTATAGCTTGGCTATATAGTGAGCTACTACAGAAACCAATTCCTAAAGTGATCTATTGTGATAGTTGGCTAAGCTGTCTATTGACTATTTCCATATTAAAAGAAATGAAATTAAAAGGGGCTTCGGTCAGGGATTCGGTCGGGGCTTCGGTCTGGGATTCGGTCAGGGATTCGGTCGGGGATTCGGTCGGGGC
>NZ_JADCLQ010000064.1:0-6469 GCF_015234155.1 Dysgonomonas sp. GY75 | reverse complement strand
TTCGGTCGGGGCTTCGGTCGGGGCTTCGGTCAGGGATTCGGTCGGGGATTATTCTTCTTATATTGGAGTCAATAATTTTGGATGGGTTTCTTTCTACGATTTTTTCGAAAGAATAAAAGTATTGGATAACTTCAAATTTAGAAATTATAAGAAAATAATAAAATCAGGAGCATTCAATGCTTATGAATATGAAAACTATGTATTTGCCATTCAACCACCTACCTCTATCTCTAGAGATAATAGAGATCGATTGCATTCAGTAAATGATGCATCAGTAAAATTCAAAGATGGTAGTGAATACTACTTTATTCATGGTGTATCGATAAAAGAGGAAATGTTTAACAAGCTGATTAACAATGAATATACATTTGAATCATTTGTTAAAGAAGGCAACGAAGAGATGAAAGCCGCTGTATTGTCTTTTATTGAAGAAAAGAATGGAAGCGAAGCGTTATTTAGATTCATATCGGCCAATATTAAAGAGGTAGATTCATATACAGACAAAAAAGAGGATAAGTATTTAAAAGGAACAACAGGCGGAATGAATGTAGGCGTTTACTCCTTATTTAAAGGAAGAATAAACAACAACATAGATCTGGCTTTTGTGCGCTGTTATTGCCCCTCGACAGACCGCATGTTCTTTCTATCTGTCAACCCATCGAATAAGAATGCTAAAGATGCGATAGCCTCCCTATATAGGGTTCCCAAAAAGCTCGCAAAAGAAATTGAATATATTCAGAGGCAAGGTGAACGATTTTCAACCGTATTTACCGATAATGGAAAAGAACTTTTGGAATCTTTATCTGAAACGGACATCGCTGACCTGACACACATAAGCGGAGATAGATATTTTAAACTTATGAAATACGAATTTTAAATAAAAAACAAATGGAAGATATAAAAAGAATAAATGTCGCCCCGAGCAGTACAGAGGGCCACTTTGTGACGGATGCAAAAAAAGTTGTGAATCTTGATAAGATAAACGAAACATTCCTAGTTGAGGGCAAGTCGAAACTTGTAACAAAGAATCATACAACTCTTGAAATAAAAGAAGATTGTCTTATTACATGTCAGGTAGTTTATGATCCATTCTTAAAGGCATTCGAAAAATCAAAAGACTAGAAGCTACTCCCTGTACCGTTCAATTCGGTTTATAAGTCGTTGGAGATTGACAGGGAACAACATATTGTAAGTAAGTTATTTTGTTCAATTGCTCTCAAAGAGCAAAGCGGAATAGTCGTGAGACTGGCGTCCGCTTTTTATATGGAGTAATTGCGGAAATGGAAGACGCCGAGGTCGGGACAGTTGATATTAGGGCCCACTTAGTTGTGAAAAATCAACGAGGACAATAGTAGAGGAAGTAGGAAACGCCGGCATGTACACTCGCCCGCTCTGCAAGAAGTATCGGGATACCGGTTCGAATCCGGTTTACTCCACAAGGTCAGGAACGATGGTATGAAAACGACCCTTTAGAGAGCTCTCATTTTATTTTATCGCTTACGCTGCCCGCGACACGAGGGTATTTGGCCGTCAGCAATGGCGGCTTTTTCTATTCAAACATAATCCAATCAATAATATATTAATCCAATGGAAAAACAGACATACAATGAAAAGAACTTTCTTCTGCCGGACAGTCCCCGCAGCATGGCTTGCTATCATGCAAAGGTAATGGAGGATGGTATCATGAAGCTTACCATCCACGATTGCAAAGGCAGCATCCAGTTACATAACGACCTGAACGACCCGGAGCAGGTAACAGAGGCGATCAATAAACTTTATTCGCTGGCCTCCGGTATTGTTGAATTGCAAGATTTTATCACTCAAGAATATTTACACGAATAATAACTAAAGTAACGTAATATGAATAACAATGAAATCCAACTAATCCAATCGCCCATTATCAAGCATAGTCTTGTTGACATGGGAAAAAGTGTATCCGAAAGACTGGACGCTCTCAATCTAGATAATCAGGTAGCTACGGATGAAACAGTTAAGACGCTGAAAGCCACAAGGGCCGAACTGACTAAAGAGGAAAAAGAATTTGAAGAACAACGCAAAGCTGTCAAAAACGCCATCCTGTCCCCTTACAGTGAATTTGAAAAAGTATATAAGTCTGAAATTATAGACAAGTATAAATCGGCAGATGAAACGCTTAAGGTAAAGATCAACGACTTTGAGATGACTATTAAGAATACTAAGCGTATAGAGCTTATGGAGTATTTTAAAGAGGTTGTCGATATGCTATGTATCGACTGGCTTACTTTCGACAGGTTGAAGATAGACGTTAACCTGTCTACCTCAATGAAAAAATATAAAGAGCAGGTATTATCGGATGTGCAGAAAGTAGCCGATGATATCGAATTCATTAATGGTTATCAGTATCCAGCGGAAGCGCTTGTAGAATACAAATCCTCCTTAAAAGTCACTGAAGCTATAGATATAGTACGCAAACGCAAGGAAGCGGAACGCATAGAGGCTGAAAGGCTTCTTACTGAACGAACATCAAAACGTGTAGCCACGTTGCAAAACCTGACATTTACATACAGCGACCTTGCCAGATCGTATAAGTGGAAAGTTGGTGACCGGGAGATAAACATACCACTCTCCTATGTGGAGTCATTGGCTGATGATGATTGGTTCAGGTTGTACGACAGAATTAAACGAACAATTGAAGCAAATGGCCGTCCGGCTGTATTGCATGCCCCAACAGAATCAGCCCCGCAGGCTCCCGCCGTATTACAATCTCCGGCTGTATCTTCTCCGAACCAAGATTCACCCACTCCGGATCAAAAGGAATTTGAAATTATCTTCTCTATAACCGCTAGCGAAGATCAGATAAAGAAGCTTGGCGTATTCCTCCGGGAAAATGGCTACAGTTTTAAGCAATTGAATTAATAACCTATAAAATATACAATTATGGCAGAAAACAATCAGGTTGCAACGCAGCCTAAATCAATAGCTAATTTTCTGAATATGCCTTCAACTGCTAAATTTTTGCAGGAAACATTAGCAGAGAAAAAGCCGGAGTTTGTAAGCAATCTGATCGCATTATGTGATGCGGACAAAAATCTTGCGGCATGTGATCCCGGGGCGCTAATGAAATGTGCGATGAACGCAACTTCGTTGAATCTTCCTTTAAATAAAAACTTAGGATATGCATACGTAATACCATACAAAGGTGTGCCATCGTTTCAGATTGGCTACAAAGGACTAATTCAACTTGCAATACGCACAGGGCAATACCGCTTTATTAACGCCACTGAAATCAGGGAGGGTGAAATATTGCGGAATAAAGTTACAGGCGAGATCAAGGTTATTGCAGACAATCCCAAAGGAGCTATTATAGGATATATGGCATACCTTGAACTCATGTCCGGCTTCACGGCCTCATTCTATATGATGAATGAAGAGCTCGAAGAACACGCTATGCGTTTCTCAAAGATGTATCAAAATGATAAGAAATACGGTAGTTTCTCCAGTAAATGGAGTGATCCGGACGCGCGCCCGGCTATGTGCAGGAAAACAGTCCTTAAAATGCTTCTTGGAACTTACGGCCTTATGACAACAGATTTTGCAAGGGCATTAGCTGCTGATAATGACGAGGTAGAATCGGGAGGCAATATTCGTATGACTGAATATACGGAAATAATAGAACAGCATGAACCTGCAGACGAGGTTATGCAGCAGGACGAACCCGAGTCTGAACAAACGGAACAGGCAGATAATAATGTTCCCAGATTATAATGGAAAAGATAACTATAGAAAAGCTTCCAAATGGAGGTTTCAACGTCATTCAAGGGGACAAATATTCAGATATGTTAGGTTATGACGAAATGCTGGGACTGGTCTCATGCCTTACAATGCCTGAAAATAGGCCTTGTATTGGTTTTATGAGAACGAAAGATCAGCATGAAGCCTGGCGTAATAGTCTAAGCCCTCGGCTTCCTGAATTGCAACCATGGCAAAAACTAATTGAAAAATTATAATGTATAATATTATATCATCCGGCAGCGAGGCCAACTGTATAATATATTTTGATTCTATTATGGTGGATATTGGGGTTCCTTACTCCTGTATCTCGAAATATGCCGATAAGATACAGCTTGTATTGATCAGTCATATCCATCAAGACCATATGAATTTAAGTACCATCAGGAAGCTGGCCTTTGAACGTCCTGCTATCCGCTTCGGTTGCGGGAGATATTTAGCGGAACATCTGAAAGGTATACGCAATGTAGATGCATATGAGATCGGCAAATGGTACGATTACGGGGCATTCAAAATAAGCCCCGTAAAACTGTACCACGATGTTGACAATTTCGGGTACCGAATATTCAGGGATGGAAAAAAGATATTCCATGCGACTGATACGGTCCATCTGCAAGGTATCTCCGCCAAAGGATATGACCTATATGCCATTGAAGCCAATTACGATGCAGATACGATCTACGATATTATCCGTGAAAAGCGGGCACAGGGAGAATACGCGCATCAGGTAGGTAGTATTAATTCCCATCTAAGCAGACAGCAGGCGCAGGATTTTGTACTTAAGAACGCCGGGGAAAATTATGAGTTCATCATGTTACACCAATCTAAATCGTCATTTTAAAATATGAAAATAAAGAAACAAAAGAATTTCGCAAACGGCTCTGTGTACTGCTTGGAACTTGAGGACGGGAAGTTAATAGAAGCGACAGATACATTTTTACCCTATTACACAAAAGATGCTATCGGTAGAAAGCAAAACATGTTAGATAGTTCTGATTTAGGAAGTCGCTCCGAGCGTTGGATGGTTGGTGTGTCTGTCATGAGCGGATGCCCTGTTCGGTGTAAATTCTGTGCAACCGGACAAATGCAAGGTTATAGAAATCTTACAGCCGATGAAATTGTAGAACAGGTGATGTTTGTTATCAACAAAAATGCAGAAAGCCCTTTTAATTCAAAAGAGTTTAAGATAAACTATACCCGGATGGGAGAGCCGTTTCTAAACATAGATAACGTGAAAGAAGCAATAAGGCGTATATCTGCTATATACCCTGATACACATCACTATGTCTCGACTATTGGAATAAAAGACGCTGATTTTTCATGGATAAAAGGAAACATCACCCTACAAGTAAGTTTGCACAGTTTGGACGGTTCACATAGAAACTGGCTTATACCGTATAAGAATAAGATGTCTATTGCTGAACTCGGCAAAATCAGAACGCAAAGCAATTTGAAAACTACGTTGAATATGACATTAGTCAACGAGAGTGATTTTTGCATCGACACTATAAAGCATCACTTCGATAAAGATAAGTTCTTTATCAAGCTATCACCTATAAATCCAAATGCAACATCTGATAAAAACCATTTAGGAAAAGGTGTTGTCGATGGAGTAAATCTAGTATAAATCTCATTAAACATTATTCTTATGACAGAAGAAATGAAAAAGCAATTGGAGGAAGCAGGTTATGACTTCGCCATTGCAGTCGCCACACAAAGTGAAATCGATAATGGAGCCGCTTGCGGGCAATTATCAATTATCACCGAGTAAAAAACAGGGGATTGAAATATATCCCCTGAATACTCCCTTTAAAAACAGAATATGATATGAATACAACACCACTTTTGAACGACGACAGCCTGATGCCTTACGGAAAGTACCAGGGCAGGAAGATGGCAAATGTACCGGACGACTACCTTTTATGGCTGCACGATAACAACAAATGTGATGCATCGGTAAAATGGTACATTGAACGAAATATGGATGCTATCAAGGCGAACCTAAAGCAAAAAGAACTGGATAAGAAGAATATAAACGCCTATAACTGTAGATAATTATGACGCTTATCGAAGAAGTTCAAAAAATACAGGATTATCTCGACATTGAATGTTCTGAAAATCCCGAAGAAGTACTTGATCGTATCCGTGCTATTATGCCATATATCAGCCGTACAGCCTTTATGCTGGCAGAAGCAAAGAAAGCTCTGAGACGCAAGAAAGCTTCGGAAATAAGTAATACAATTATCAGTATAGCCAAAGAGCAATGCTTGTCGGCAAAGGTGCAAAATACATTGATAGATTCGATTGCCGAAGAAGAAGAAGAAGCATACTTGGTTGATTGGTTAGACCGACTCAACGCTGCTGCAACACATCAGGTGGATGCTTTATGCTCTATACTAAGTTACGAAAGAGAAAATTTAAGAATTACTAAAACAGGATATTAAGATTATGGAATTACAAAAGAAAACATTACCCGTAGAAGAAGCCAACGGCTGGTATTTAATGCAGTCAGAGTACCGTTATTGGAACGAAGATTTTATTGATGAAGATACAGGTACACCAACATCTGTTGAACGAAAAGAATCGCTTTGCGGAAAAGGTACATTGATAAATGATATCACCAAATCGTTGCTTATCGAGAACGGTATTAAAAATGTCAAAGTTTCAAATATTCCTTTGCTTGGTCAACAAGACAAGAATC
>NZ_JADCLQ010000063.1:0-39361 GCF_015234155.1 Dysgonomonas sp. GY75 | reverse complement strand
ATAACTGGTTAGGTGAATTTTACAGGCGCATCAAGGCCAAAAGCGGTGCACCAACAGCCATAAAAGCGACTGCTCGCAAGCTGGCAATTATTTTTTACCGGATGCTCAGGGATAAAAAAGAGTTTTCGCCTTTACCTCTTGACGAGTATAATCACTATTTCAAGGAACGAAGAATTAAATACGTTGATAAACAGGCCGCTAAGTATGGTTTTAGATTAGTGCCTATCGATAGCGTTTCTTAAGAGTAAGCAGTCAACAACTTGAACTCTAATCTACTCATAATTGCCCGTAGGACGGAGTGACTTCTATCTTTCTTCAAAAAGTAACAAAGGTAACACATGTTTCAGCTTTTAGCTGATAGCTATTAGCCGTTAGCTTTGGCTATCGCATAAGTGGCTTTACAGTAAACAGTATTCTCACACAAAGACACAAATTCCAACCCATCATCTTATTTACGTTTATTAACTATATTTAGTTAAAACCTGACATGTCTGACAGAATTTTCATCGTTTTTATCTTGTTATTTTTACGTTCGTTAACTATAAATGGTTAAAAGGTAACAAAGGTAACAAAGGTAACAAAGGTAACACGGAAAACAATTATTAATGCGAATCAGTAGTTGAGATTTAATGTTCTATTTTTTCTAACGCGCCGTCCGGCTTGTTTTTCTTAACTTTTTCTTGATAAAAAGTTACAAAAATCAAGGCTGCATCCCTTTGGCGACCCAAAACCGCAACTCCGGTGGGGCAAAATAATACGGAATCATTTTTAGTTGGCTTATCAGCCGTTTATAACAGCTATCCTATTTTGCCCTACACCTCCGCTTTACGGATTGGGTACCCCGCCTGCGGAATGAGGCCGGAATCGCGATGCGGCGACAGGACTGTGTCTTTTCAGGCTTTAGCTCCGCGTGCGTCAGCCCTTGCGCATTAGTGACGCAGGCGGGGTACCCAATCCGTTGCAGGCGGCGTAGAATCAAACGGGGCGATAGCCCATGTGTTTGATTCAGCCGACGAAACGGTTTTGGGTCGCCGAGGAGCGAAGCGCTAGCCTTTTGGTTCGTTTTGGGCAATGCCAAAATGAACGTTTAGGCGCAACGTAGTGAAGCAGAAAATAATAGAACAATTTTATACTACAATAGTTACTTGAACTACTGATTGGCATTAATAATTAATAATTAGCTTTTTACTCTCTATATAGCCTCCCCGAGGGGCCAATTCAATATATCAAAGAACCCTGCAAACTGATTGTAGTTATATCAGTGTGCAGGGTATAGATAAAGTTCTTCTTTAATATTCCGTATTCTTATTTCTTTTTAAATAAGCGAACCAATTCTCCGATCCAAAGTACAAATGAAGTTCCTCCGATTATAATACCCCAGTCCTGTATAGTCAACGGCATAGTACGGAATACCTCACCGCCGAAAGTAACTATCAATATCTGGCCTATAAGTATTATCAGGGCAACAAGTTCAAATCCTGCGCTTTTACTTAAGCCTGCAAAAGCGGATTTACCTGTGCCGTATGCCTTTGCATTGAACATATTCCAGAATTGCAACAACACAAATACAGTGAAGAAGTAGGATAAGAAATATCCGTTCCGATCTGCTTCAGGGATATAGCTAAAGAATGAATTAAGATGTTCGGGAGTAGAGAAATAATACATCATCCCCAACAGCAATACAACAAAGAGAATGCCTGTAGTCAGAATATGCTTCCCAATAGAACTGGTTATAATAAAATCGCTGTTCTTTCGGGGTTTACTATTCATTACATTCGGATCGGGTGGGAGAGAAGCCAAAGCTCCGGCTGCGAATGTATCCATTATCAGATTCACCCAGAGCATCTGTGTTACTGTCAAAGGCAATTCCTGTCCGAATATAGAACCTAAGAACACAATCAGCAGAGCCGCCACATTGATTGTCAACTGGAACAATATAAAGCGCTGGATATTTTTGTAGAGCGAACGTCCCCACATTACAGCTGTGGCAATACTGCTGAATGAGTCGTCGAGAAGGGTTATATCACTTGCCTCTTTGGCTACGGATGTTCCCGAGCCCATCGACAGTCCTACATCAGCATAGTTGAGGGCGGGAGCATCGTTTGTTCCGTCACCGGTAACGGCGACTATCTCACCCCGTTGTTTCAGTAAATGAACAAGACGTTGTTTATCGGTAGGACGGGCGCGGCACATTATTTTCAGGTCTTTTACCCTTTCATATGCCTCGTCGTCAGAAAGGTTTTCGAAATCAATACCGCCTATTATATTCCGGTCTGTGTCTTCCTCATCTTTCCAGATACCGATCTGACGTCCTATCTCTTTTGCCGTGCCATACGTGTCCCCTGTCACTATCTTAACTCCGATACCCGCATTCAGACAGCGCTCTACAGCTCCGGGCACATCGGTACGTACAGGATCTGAGATACCCGCGATACCTAAGAATATTAAATCGCCTGAGGCTAGCTCTTCAACGGACTGATTATTTCCTTCTTCGATATATTTATATGCAAACCCAAGAGTACGCATTGCCTGATTCTGATACTGGAGTAACTGTTCGTCTACAATATCCTTGAATTCACTGACAGGAGCCTCTCCGTTTATGCCTGCTACATGTTTACTCTTTGCAAAGACAACTTCCGGCGCACCTTTTACATAAAGTACTTTTCTTTTCAGTTTCGGGGAATCGACAAGGGTTGCCATATATTTACGCTCGGTAGAGAAAGGCAACTGATCCAGTACCTCTTCTTTATTACGGATATTGCTATATAATATTTTGCTTTTGTTCAGCCATAATAACAGCGCCCCTTCGGTTGGGTTACCCAGTGCTGAAACCTTCTCTTTATTTGAGAAGTCCAGAAATGCTGTCGAATTTACAGATATATTTCCAATCACCAGCCTGCTCACTTCACTGTCTGTCAGGTTCTGATCTGCCACTCCGTAGAAGTTTGTATTTGCTACCTGCATCTGGTTCTGGGTGAGCGTACCTGTTTTATCTGTACAGATAACAGTGGTGGCGCCCATCGTTTCCACGGCATGCATTTTTCGCACAAGGTTGTTCATCTTCAGCATACGGCGCATGCTCAGTGCCAGACTGAGCGTAACACTCATCGGCAGACCTTCCGGTACCGCCACTACAACGAGTGTAACAGCTACCATAAATGCCTGAAGTATATTCGCTGCCACATCGATGCTGATCCATGAGTCATCATCCAAAGGATTTACCCCGAAGATATATCCCGAAAAAGCTAAAACGACAGTTACTAATGCTCCTGTAAGAAGCCATCTCAGCCAACTGCCTTCGGCTACGGCTTTCGGTAACTTGATATCTTTGCCGGCAAGTTCAAGGCCATCATATATAATAGGCAACCATACTTTTACCATTGTTATGGCTACACCTATCATAACTGCCCCGAGAAGGCCGAGTTCACCAAGTGAAACATGTACCGCAGGGTCGTTAAATATATTTTTTATGAAGAGGACGGCAAAAGTAAGCATAGCCAGTACAAGCCCGATTACCCCGATAAATTTGGCAAGAGAGTCCAACTGTCGGTTCAGAGGAGTTTCCCCTTCTACCTTTTCAGTAGATTTTTCAGCAACCTTACCGAATTCGGTGGCATCACCCACACGGGCTACCTCGAAAACTCCGTGTCCGTTTATTACTTTCGTGCCCCGGAGTACCCAGTTGGATGGATAAGTCACACCCTCTTCGAAATGCTCGGGATCTATTGTTTTGTCTATGCTAAGCTCCCCTGTAAGGCAGGATTCGTCTATCTGCATGGATACGGCGTCGAACAGTTCTCCGTCGGCGGGAACTTCATTTCCCATTTCCAGAAACACGATGTCGCCTACCACTATATCTTTCTTAGGCACCTGGCGGATATTACCGTTACGCATAACGGTGATCATATCCTCATCGTTTACCTGGTTGAGGACGTCGAACTTTTTATTGGCATCCATCTCGAACCAGAAAGATACTCCCGTAGCCAGTAGAATGGCGCAGAATATACCGATGGTTTCAATATATTCGTTGTGTATGATGGATATTCCCAGAGAGAGAAACGCGGCTATAAGCAGGATGCGGATAATAGGATCTTCAAACTTTTGCAGAAAAAGCTTCCATAAAGGTTCCTTCTTAGGCGGGGTGAGTATATTCGCTCCGTACTTTTGCCTGCTTTCTTTTACCTGACTGTCTGTAAGCCCTGTATAATTCTTTTTTCCTTCCATTATTTTAATATAAGTATATTTCTTTAACAATAAGTAGCTTATGCTTGTTTAAAAAAGGGATAAAGTTAATGTTATCTGAGTACAAAGATAATATAGGCTTGTTAATTAATTGTTACGATTAGGGGAGAATCCTTTTAAAATCAAAGGAGCAGGTTTTTCTGAAATCCTGCTCCTTTAAGTATTTTATTGCAATTAATTCTCCGGTTCCATCCAGTCGCCATTGTCTTTAATGAGCTGGACAAGTCTTTCCACAGCCTCTTCCGAAGCAATGTTTTTTTCTATTAGGTTTTTTCTTTTATAGAGGGATATCTTTCCTTTTTCAGCCCCTACATAACCGTAATCGGCATCCGCCATCTCTCCCGGTCCGTTAACAATGCAACCCATAACTCCTATCTTGAGGTGTTTGAGGTGTGAGGTGGCACCTTTCACCAAGGCAACGGTTGTTTGCAGGTCAAATAATGTACGGCCGCAACTAGGGCAGGATATATATTCGGTTTTACTTGTACGGATGCGCGATGCTTGCAAAATCCCAAACATGTACGCATCTATATTTTTCAATGAAATACTTCCTTGGTTCTCAAGCATAATACCGTTGCCGAAACCGTCGAGATAAAGAGTTCCGAAATCAGCCGCTGCTTTTATCTGCAGATCTTCCGTTTCATTCTCCTCATATCTGCGGTTGGGTATTACGGGAGTATCACAATTATTATTCATCAGGGTATGTATGAACGCGCGCTGTTCTCCTACACCGTTGATGTGATTAGTCGAAAGAATAATAGCGATAGATTTGTCTGCTTTCAGCAGGGTGATAATATTATCATCTAATTCAGGATATGAGAGGCGCAGGAACTTGATCGCCGCATCATTCCCCCTTATCTTTTCCCAATTCGATTTATCGAACAGAGGGCATGTATTCTTTTCCCCTTTCCATCCCTCCCAATCTATAATAGAAGGTATTGCACGTGGAGCGCCAAGCGGTAATTCTTTTCCTACATATAGATAGTCTGGCAGGAAATGAACATTGAATTCGAAATTGCCTTCCGAGCGATCCGAAATCACCACTGGTAGATTATCTCCTCCGATATTGCCTACCGTATATGTTTCCCTGCGGTCGGTAGAGAATGGAGAAAATTTATCGCTTGGGGCAGCTATTATTTCCGGATGATTTTCTTTCTGTTTGATATATGCAACAAGTTTTCGAGCCACAGGTACTTCATATTCCGGATCTTCGCTCAGGGACACACGGATGGTATCGCCGATACCGTCGGAAAGAAGTGATCCGATGCCTACAGCCGATTTTATACGCCCGTCTTCACCATCTCCCGCTTCAGTGACTCCAAGATGCAGAGGGAAGTTAAGACCTTCTTTTTCCATACGGGCAATAAGCAGGCGAACAGCTTTCGACATGACTACCGTATTGGAAGTCTTCATGGAAATTACAATATCCCTGAATTCTTCGGCAATGCAAATATGGAGGAACTCCATACATGACTCCACCATACCTTCGGGAGTGTCGCCATAACGGCTCATAATACGGTCGGATAATGAACCGTGATTTACCCCGATACGGATAGCTGTTTTGTGTTCTTTACATATATTGAGCAGAGGAATGAGCTTCGCCCGTATTTTCTCTATTTCCTGTGCATATTCTTCATCTGTGTATTCGAATGTTTCGAAAGTTTTTACCCTGTCAACAAAATTTCCCGGATTGATTCGCACTTTTTCCACAATCTTTGCGGCCGCTTCAGCTGCACGCGGATTGAAGTGTATATCGGCAATCAGAGGGGTATTGTATCCCTGCGTCCTTACCACATCCTTTATATTCCTGAGATTCTCTGCTTCGCGTACACCCTGTGCGGTGAGGCGTACATAGTCAGCTCCGGCCTTTACGATTCTTATGACTTGTTCGGCACTGGCTTCGGTATCGTTGGTGTTAGTATTCGTCATCGATTGTATCCGTACAGGATTGCCGCCTCCGAGCGGAGTGTCGCCAATTCTGGTTTCGGAAGACAAACGCCTTTTATAATTGAAGTAATTCATATCTGAATTTTTTTAGTTGTAATCAAAAATATAACAAAGATAGAGTTTTTTTGTTGTGTTAAATCTGATAGCTGCGACATTGGCAAATACTATAGATAAACTAAAACTATAAAAGTGGTTAAGGTCGTCATTCATCCTCTGTCTTGCATCCGCAAAAATGAAATTGCTCCATTGCCTGTTCCTGGCTCACAATGAAATAGACCATATCGGCACGCGCACATAGTTCGTTTTTTGAGTTATATATTTCAGCTTCGAGGAAAACGGCGTTTCGTTTCTGGTCTTTTATTCTTCCGCGGATTGTCAACAAGGGTTCATTGGTAGGGATACTCTTTATAAATCTGGCTTCAAGACGCGAGGTCACTCCTGTCGTCTGTAATTTACGGATGATAATCCAACCGCCAATTTCATCCATCAGGGTGCTTTGTATTCCACCATGAAGTGTGTTTAACCAGCCTTGCATAAACTCGTTTGGCTTCCAATGTGCGACTATATCATCTCCGTCTTCATAGAACTCCATATGGAGTCCCGACGGGTTAGCGGGCGAACAGGCGAAACACATATAACCATCCAGCCCTTCCCAAGGGTTTACTATCTTTTTCATGGACACAAAGGAAATGATTCGGAATGTAGATAACAAGAAAAGATTGCATAAAAAGTTCTAAAGAGCCGATATGTCTTTTGATATATGCAATTAGGGCAAACGCATCAAAATTCATAAAGCTGTTTTCAACCTCCTGTAGGGGCGTATTGCATACGCCCGGTTGTGATATTTTGTTATGCGGGCGTATGCAATACGCCCCTACAGGCCTTCGATAGAAGTTGAATAATTTGATGCGTTTGCCCTGTATGCAATACAGATAAACTTTATCTTTGAAAATAAAGTTGTAATTTTGTACCACTTCAACTCATTGCTGAAGCATCATAATATGAATTATAAGATAATAAAGCTAAAACCCAAGAAAGAAGAATCTCTGAGACGCTTTCACCCGTGGATATTTTCGGGAGCAGTACAGCAAAAAGATAATGACCTCACCGAAGGAGAGGTGGTTTCCGTATATACAGCCAGTAACGAATTTATTGCCGTAGGGCATTATCAGATCGGAAGCATTGAGGTACGCGTCCTGTCTTTCGAAGAAGAGGAGATCAATCCTGATTTCTGGAAAAAGCGATTGAACTCCGCTTTAGAACTAAGAAAGTCGATAGGGCTGCTGTCTGCAGATAATAATTCATACCGTCTTGTTCATGGCGAGGGAGATGGCCTTCCCGGACTGATTATCGATGTATATGCCGAGACAGCTGTCATACAATCGCACTCTGTGGGTATGCACGAATCACGGATGATGATTTGTGACGCGTTAAAGGCTGTAATGGGAACCACGTTGAAGAATATATACTATAAGTCTGAAACGACATTGCCATATAAAGCCAATCTGGGAGCGGAAAACGAATATCTGTTCGGCGGTAAGGATGTCGCCGAGATTGCTTCTGAAAACGGACTGAAGTTCTATCCCGACTGGGTAAAGGGGCAAAAGACCGGCTTCTTTGTCGATCAGCGCGATAACAGGGCATTACTGGAGCGTTATGCTAAAGACCGTTCGGTACTGAACATGTTCTGTTATACAGGCGGGTTCTCGTTCTATGCTATGCGTGGAAATGCAAAGGTGGTGCATTCAGTCGATAGTTCCTCCAAAGCGGTGATGCTGACGAACAAGAATGTGGAGATTAACTTCCCGGATGATAAGCGGCATGAGGCTTTTGCAGAAGATGCATTCAAATACCTCGGCAATATAAATAAAGGCGATTACGACCTGATAATACTCGATCCTCCAGCCTTTGCAAAACACCGTGGAGCGATCAAGAATGCATTGCAGGGATATAAACGCCTAAATGCCGTCGCCTTTGATAAAATAGCTCCGGGGGGAATTGTCTTTACCTTCTCCTGCTCGCAGGTAATAACTAAAGAGGCATTCCGTCTGGCTGTATTCAGTGCGGCAGCCATGTCCGGCAGGAAAGTGCGCATACTACACCAGTTGAGTCAGCCGGCCGACCATCCTATCAATATATATCATCCGGAAGGGGAATATCTCAAGGGATTGGTATTGTATGTGGAATAAATGATGAGAAGATAGTATTATAAATATAAAGGAGCCGGTTATAATAACCGGCTCCTTTATATTTATAATAATTGTTTCTGATTACCAGGCGAATAATGGATATTCTTTCATAATTGCATTTACCTTCTCACGAACAGCCTTTACTGTCTGCTCATTTTCAGGATTTGAAAGAACAGTATCTATCATTTCCACGATCTCAGCCATCAGCGGTTCTTTCGCTCCACGTGTAGTGATGGCAGGTGTACCGAAGCGAAGCCCTGAAGTAAGGAACGGACTACGGCTATCGAACGGAACCATGTTCTTATTCGTTGTGATATCCGCTTCTACAAGCGCTTTTTCAGCCAGCTTACCGGTCAGCTCGGGGAATTTAGGACGAAGATCTATTAGCATAGAGTGATTATCCGTACCACCCGATACTACCTTATACCCCTTATCTATAAAGGCCTGAGCCATAGCGGCAGCGTTTTTCTTTACCTGTGTCTGATATACTTTATATGAAGGGTCGAGTGCCTCTGCAAACGAAACGGCTTTAGCGGCAATCACATGTTCCAGCGGGCCACCCTGTATTCCCGGGAATACCGCAGAATCCAGCAAAGCGGACATCATACGCACCTCGCCTTTAGGCGTTTTCTTACCCCATGGATTTTCAAAATCTTTA
This sequence comes from Dysgonomonas sp. GY75, assembly GCF_015234155.1. Lineage (NCBI taxonomy): Bacteria > Pseudomonadati > Bacteroidota > Bacteroidia > Bacteroidales > Dysgonomonadaceae > Dysgonomonas > Dysgonomonas sp. GY75. The sequence continues at coordinate 30,325 of NZ_JADCLQ010000063.1, read as the reverse complement.
CCCAGTAGAATTGCTCCGCCACGAGGCCCACGAAGGGTCTTGTGAGTGGTGGTAGTCACTATATGGGCATGAGGCAGCGGATTATTCAGTAATCCGGCGGCAACAAGCCCGGCAGGATGTGCCATATCTACCATAAAGATTGCACCTATTTCGTCAGCTATCTTACGGATTCGCGCATAGTCCCAGTCACGGGAATAAGCCGAAGCTCCGGCGATGATTACTTTTGGTTTTTCGGTACGGGCAACCTGCTCCATTTGTTCGTAGTCTACCTGTTCGGTATCCTGGCGCACATTGTATTCAAGTGCGTGGAACATTAGTCCGGAAAAGTTTACGGGTGAACCATGCGAAAGGTGACCTCCATGTGACAGGTTTAGTCCCAGGAACTTATCTCCGGCCTGCATACAGGCGAGGAAAACAGCAGCGTTAGCCTGTGCTCCCGAATGAGGCTGTACATTAGCCCATTCCGCGCCGAATATTTCTTTCAAACGGTCGATGGCCAGTTGTTCACTAAGGTCTACTATTTCACATCCCCCATAATATCTTTTCCCCGGATAGCCTTCCGCATATTTGTTGGTTAGGCATGAACCCATTGCCTCCATTACCTGTTGGCTGACAAAGTTTTCCGATGCGATTAATTCGATTCCTTTCAGTTGTCGTTGATACTCTCTTTCGATAATATCAAAAATGGCTGTGTCTCTTTTCATAAGCAAATGAAATTTTTATGAGGTGAAAAAATTAAGGTCGCAGACCTGTTTATATTTTTGTAAATGCGGGAATTACACCTGCAATTATTGTTTATAGTTTTTACGACCACAAAGGTAACACAAAAAACAATTAATAATTAAGAATGAAAAATTAATAATTAGCTTTTATCAATTAACAGAGACCATGTCTTATTACTTATTAATTCCAATCAGTAGTTAAAGTAATTATTGTAGTATAATATTGTTCTATTTTTTTATGCTCCACTTCGTTCCACCTAAACGTTCATTTTGGCATTGCCCAAAACGAACCAAAAGGCTAGCGCTTCGTTCCTCGGCGACCCAAAACCGTTTCGTCGGCTGAATCAAACACACGGGCTACCGCCCCGTTTGATTCTACGCCGTCTGCAACGGATTGGGTACCCCGCCTGCGTCACTAATGCGCAAGGGCTGACGCATGCGGGGCTAAAGCCTGAAAAGACACTGTCCTGTCGCCGCATCGCGGTAACGGCCTCGTCCCGCAGGCGGGGTACCCAATCCGTAAAGCGGAGGTGTAGGGCAAAATAGGGTAGCTGCTATACACGGCTGATAATCCAACTAAAAATGATTCCGTATTATTTTGCCCCACCGCAGCTGCGGTTTTGGGTCGCCGGAGGGATGCAGCCTTGATTTTTTGTTTCGTTTTGCATCAAGGCAAAATGAAAAACAAGCCGATAGGCGCGTTAGATAAAATAGAACATTAAATCTCAACTACTGATTCGCATTATTACTTATTACTTACAACTTGTTAAAAAGGTAACAAAGGTAACACATGTAACACATGTTTCAGCTTTTAGCTGATAGCTATTCGCCGTTAGCTTTGGCTATCGCATAAGTGGTTTTATACAATCATCAGTGAACAACTTGTATCTCGTGTCTTGTCTACTCGTATCTCATATAACTTTCAACTTAGTACTTAAAACTTACTACTTGTTAAAAAGTAACAAAGGTTACACCTTTTCACTCATTTGCTAATATGCTAATTTACCAATCTGCTAATTAATTTTTCAAAGAACTAATAGCTATCAGCTAAAGGCTATCCGCTCTTATTCTATAGATAAACTTATTGATAGATAATCACATTCTAGTCCGTATCTTTCGACATGGCGCTGGGAGCAATACCAAAGTGCTTCGTAAAACAACGGGTAAAATATTTCGGGTCATTAAAGCCTACTTCATAGGCTATCTCCGAAATGGTCTTATTGCCTTTATTTTTTAGGATCAGTTCTCTGGCTATGGATAGCCGGAAATCACGGATAAAGTGGCTCGGGGGTTGCCCCGTAAGCATTTGCATCTTTTTGTTAAGCAGGCTCTGACTTACACCCATATCATTAACAAAGTTGCTCACATCATATTCTGTATTTATATAATTCTCTTTTATGATTTCCATTGCTTTTTTGAGGAACTTTTCGTCGTTCGAGTCTTCTGTGATGTTCAGTTCCTCCACATTCATGTACAGGCTGAATTTTCGTTGATATAGTTTGCGGATTTCCAGGATATTATTGATTCTTGTAAGTAGCAGTTCTTCATCGAAGGGTTTGGTGAGGAACTCGTCCGCGCCCATTTTATAGCTGCCGATTTGCGTTTCGATCGATGTCTTTGCTGTTAACATCAAAAATGGTATATGGGAAGTAGACATGTCGGATTTAACCTTCTGAGATAATTCGAGCCCGTCCATAACAGGCATCATCAGATCGCTGATGATGAAATCGATCGCTGTTGCTTTCAATACCTTTAAAGCTTCCTCTCCGTTTTCAGCCTCCGCCACTTTATAATAATCGGATAATATAGAACAGATATATTTGCGCATATCCATATTATCCTCTACAACAAGTATTGTCAATCGTTGTTCTTTTTGCTCTGTTGCAGGAGTATATTCTCTGCTGTCGGCTACGGGAGGAATATAATTTTCCGTGAATGACTGTTGCTCGGATGCAGATGCGGCAATGAGAGGTAACAATATACGGAACGAGGCACCCTTTGTGTGGTTGTTTTTGGCTGCAATACTGCCTTCGAGCAAGTTGACGATGTTTTTGCACAGATAGAGCCCGATGCCTGTACCACTTTGTCCGTAGACAGGATATTTGGCGCGTGTGTCCGACTGGTAGAAGCGGTTGAAGATACGGTTGAGGTCTTCTTCCCTAATGCCTATGCCCGAATCTCGTACGCAGATATACAATTTATCCTCTCCGTTACTTCCCGTGATGGTACTTACATACAGAGTTACACTTCCTCCATCGGGTGTAAATTTGATGGAATTGGCCAGCAGATTGGTTATCAGCTTTCGTATAGCCTCTTCGTCAAACATTATGCGGGGATGTGGCATCCTGTATACCCTTCTTATCTTTATACTTCGCTCATTTGCAAATGATTCGAACGGTATCAGGAGTTCATCCAGAAAATTGATGAGATTCCCCGCCGTCGGATTTACACTCATACTGTCCGATTCTACTTTCCTGAAGTCCATCAGTTGATTAACCAGTGACAGGAGATGTTTCGAGTTGCGGGACACATACTGTAATTGCTCTACTACCTTAGGGTTGGTACTCAGTTTCAAGGCTCTTTCTATAGGTCCTATAATAAGGGTAATAGGAGTGCGGAATTCATGAGTGATATTTGTAAAGAAAGACATTCTGTCGTCCATTGCTTCCTGCACTTTTTTCGACATTCCTATCAATTGTTTCCGTTGATAAGAAATCTTTTCATTCTGGTCTACAAGAATGGTATTTTGCAATTTTAGCTCTACCGCTTGTTCTTCCAGCAGTTTTTTCTGTTCTTCGAGTGCATGTGTCCGTTCCTCTACCTTTTTGTGTAATATTTCGCGTTGTTTCTTTAATGAATTTATACGCCATTTATATAATTGGATACCCAATACCAGCAGTAATATAATACATAAACTGATAAACCATATGGTCTTATAGAAAAACGGATGTATTTCTATTTCCAGCTCTGTTATGTTTTCAGACCAGTCCGAGGCTTTGGTCATGCACCTTACCTGAAGCCGGTAAGTGCCGGGACTGAGATTTGTATAACTTACAAAGCGGCGGTTAGAAGGTACGTCTATCCATTTATCGTCAAATCCTAAAAGCCTGTATGAATAGGCAACTGTCGATGGATTGTCATAATCGAGAGCCGAGAATTCGATAGAGAAAGATTTATCCTGTTCATGCAGATCAAGTTTTTTTGCATAGCTGATATCCTCTTTTATGTAATTGCCGCTATTGTACCACACAGTCTGATTTAGTATTTGCAGTTTGGTAAATGTTACCCCTCTCTGCTCTTTCGATGCATACCGGGAATTTCCTTGCAGCTCTGTGAGCCCTGTCATACTCCCGAAATACAGGTTCTTGCTGACAGGTGATTTGAAAGAAGCATTCCAGTAAAACTGATGATTGGCAAGTCCGTCGTCTTTGGTATAGTTTACAAATCTTTCAGTCTGTGGATTGAATGATGACATGCCCCGTCCCGTACTTATCCAGAGCAGTCCCTGCTCGTCTTCCAGTATCCCGAATACGGCATTGTTAACCAGACCTTGTACCATCGTATATGTACGGGAAATATACTTGCCATTTATTTCCTCTATCTTGCATATTCCATATCCGTTACTGCCTACCCATATTGTATTGTCGTGTGCCTGGAAGATGCATGTGATGTTTTTCAGAAACAGTTTATTGACTTCCTGTTCATTCAGAGAAACAAATCGTGCTGCGAATTTTTTGGTACGCTCATCATATGCATTGAGGTCTACCTGTATCAAACCTTCAGAGCAACCCAGCCAGAGCCTGTTCTTTTTGTCTATGGCGCTTCCCAGTGTACCCCATATGTTTTGGTTCATATTGTCGGGTAAAGGAATTTCGAGGCTGTTGTTATGTATATCGTACCAATAGACTGCCCTGTTGGTTCCTATCCACATACCATTATTCACCGGGTCGTACTTGAGGATTCCAATAAAACTGGAATTGGGATTTATATATTTATAGGAAATGGCAGGGAGTTTACTTTCATTCAGTATGCTTATTGCTCCACCCCATGTGCCTATCCATAAATTTCCGTCATTATCTTCTTCCAGTACACTTACACTATTATGACTGAGTAATCCCGGACCGGCCATATAATGAGTAAAGGAAGACTCCCCTTTTTTCATCAGGTTCAGTCCGCCTTCCACACTTCCTACCCATAAGTTGCCATTACGTGTTTCCAGAATGGCATTGACAGGGTTAGGTGATATACTGCCCTTGTCGGAATTACTATGGATATAATTTTTTACGGCCAATTTGCGTAAAGTCATTTTATTGATACCTCCCGATTCGGTCCCTATCCAGAGATTATCGCCATCAGCCAGCAAACAATTTATAAAGTCACTGCTCAGCGATTCCTCTTCACTATTGTGAGTGATATGTTCGAATCTGTCAGTAACGGGATTGTAAATGTTTAATCCCCGTAACGTTCCCGCTATGATAGACCCGTTTACAATGTTTAGGTCTGTAACCATATTCTGGGAAATGGAATATTGGTTCAGAGGATTGTGTAGGTAATGTACCGGAGGCTGATTTATATCATTGTATCTGAACAGTCCGTCTTCTGTGGCCATCCATATTGCGTTATCTTTTTTCAGAATATTCGAGATAAAGAGATTCGATGATATGCTGAAATGTGTTGAGACGAGTTGTAAATTGAGCTTTCCACTTTGTCCTTCCGTTATTTTATAGACAGCCCCGTCGTTTCCGGCCCATATTTCATTGTCTATTTCACTGATGCATGTAAACCTGTAAGGAGAGCCTTTTTGCACGGTTGTATATATGCGCTGTATATTGCCTTTGGTATCGAATTCCAGTTTATACATGTTTTCTGTCGAAACCACCCAGATACTGCCTTTCCTGTCTTTAAATATTGTAATAGCCGGGGTCTCTGATACAGTACCGAATAAATTATCTGTATGCGAAATAGTCGACTTCTTCATGGTTTTGAGATCTATGATGTCTATACCATTATTAGATGTTGTCCACAATTGGTTGAAATTGTCTTCCACGACCTTCCGTATAAAATTACTCTTAAGAAAGAGAGGTGAACTGTTTACATTGAAATTTATAAATTCATAACCATCGTATCGTGACAAGCCTCCTCCCTGAGTAGCCACCCAGATAAATCCGTGACTGTCCTTGAATATGTCATCTACAAAATTTACAGGAAGTCCTTCATCTATGCTGATGGTACTGAATATATATTTTGATGAAATATTATTTTGCCCTGCCGCCTTTGGTATAGACAATAGAGATATAATGATACTGCTTATTATTATAAGTGTATTTTTCATGTAAACTGATTTTGGTTGAGTAAAGTTAGTAATAAAAAATTAAAAATGTATTTTTTACACTTAAATACTAGTTTGTCCACCTTTTATATTTATTTGTCCACCATTCTAAGGCTTTCACATGCATATATTTGTCAAAGAAATAAAAAAAGAACAATCAAAAGTTAACCTGATTCCAACCAAAGAATCTTTCTTTTTTGAGAAATAAAGTATTAAAAACCATGAAAATATTGAAACTTATCTTTCTTTTTTGTATTGCCGTATCTAATATACATGGTTCGGTGCAGGATACGATTTTCCGTATAACAGGCAACCCTGTTTTTACACATAAATATACAGCCGATCCTGCGGCATTGGTACACAACGACAGGCTATACATATATGCGGGTCATGACGAATGTCCCCCTCCCCATAATCATTATACACTGAACGAGTGGCTTGTATTCTCGTCGGATGATATGATAAACTGGACAGAGCATGCAGTTCCGCTACGGGCAAAAGATTTTGCATGGGCAAAGGGTGAAGCATGGGCTTCACAGGTTATCGAACGTGATGGCAAATTCTATTGGTATGTAACTGTAGAGCATGGAACTATACCCGGTAAGTCTATAGGTGTGGCGGTCGCTGACAATCCGCTCGGGCCGTTTAAGGACGCCAGAGGTTCAGCGCTGATAACTAACGATATGACTACAGCCTACACTTCGATAGGATGGGATGATATAGATCCTACGGTATGGATAGATGATGATGGCCAGGCATATTTGTTCTGGGGAAATACGCAATGCTACTATGCAAAACTGAAGGAAAATATGATTGAACTGGATAGTCCGGTAATGGCTGTCGATTTGCCAAACTTTACAGAAGCGCCATGGATACACAAATATAATGGATGGTATTACCTGTCATACGCACAGTATTTCCCCGAAAAACTGGGATATGCTATGAGCAGAAGTATAAACGGGCCTTGGGAATACAAAGGCATACTGAATGAGATCGCAGGCAATTCCAATACCAATCATCAGGCAATAGTCGAATTCAAAGGGCAGTGGTATTTCATATATCACAATGGTGCAATACCGACACAAGGAGGGAGTTTCCGCCGTTCGGTCTGTATCGATCGCCTGTATTATAATGAAGATAATACTATAAAACGGATACAAATGACATCAGAAGGGGTTTTAGGCGTTAAATAAGGTAGTGAGGATAAAGCCTGTATGGGCTTGTCCTCACTTTTGGATACCTCTCCTTTCTAAAAGACTAATAATTCACAACTTATAACTTATCATGAAAAAAAATCTACTGTTTTATTTATCTCTTTTTGTTTGCATAACGGTATTCTCACAGCAAAAGGCGGAGATAGTCGTTAAATCGAACGCCGGAAAATACAAGATCGACAAACATATATACGGTCATTTTTCCGAGCACCTTGGACGTTGCATCTATGACGGGCTCTGGGTAGGGGAAGATTCTCATATCCCTAATGTAAATGGTGTACGCAAGGATATTATCGATGCGTTAAAACATATTAAAATACCGAATCTTCGTTGGCCGGGCGGCTGCTTTGCCGACGAGTATCACTGGATGGACGGAATAGGGGCAAGAGCAGACCGTCCTAAAATGGTGAATACTCACTGGGGTGGGGTATTAGAAGACAATAGTTTTGGTACGCACGAATTCCTTAATCTTTGTGAAGCACTGGGAACAGAACCATATATCTGTGGGAATATGGGAAGCGGCACGGTAGAAGAAATGTCTAAATGGGTGGAGTATATCACTTTTGACGGGGAGAGTCCGATGTCGAACCTTCGTAAGAAGAACGGACGCGAAAAACCGTGGAAAGTAACTCTGTGGGGCGTTGGTAATGAGAATTGGGGTTGCGGAGGAAACATGACTCCGGAAGGCTATGCCGAAAATTACCGCCGTTATGCTACTTATTGCCGCAACTACGGAGAAAACAGACTGTACAAAGTTGCCGGAGGCCCTAATGTAGACGATTACCGCTGGATGGAAGTGATGATGAAAAACATACCGCATCACATGATGTCGGGTGTATCGGTTCACAATTATACATTTACTTACAAGTGGGAAGATAAAGGAAACGCGCTGGGCTTCAATGAAGATGAGTATTTTTCATTACTGGAACATGGTATGCGTATGGATGAGATAGTGACAAAACATGCCGCCATAATGGATAAATACGATCCTGAAAAGAAAATAGCCATGATAGTAGACGAATGGGGTGCATGGTATAATGTGGAGCCGGGAACCAATCCGGGATTCCTGTATCAGCAAAATACCCTGCGCGATGCTTTACTGGCGGGAACTATCCTGAATATTTTCCATAAACATGCTGACAGGGTGCGTATCGCTAATATTGCGCAATTGGTCAATGTGCTACAGGCCTTGTTTCTTACAGAAGGTGACAAAATGCTGCTGACTCCTACCTATCATGTGTTTGATATGTACAAAGTACATCAGGATGCAACCATGCTGCCGCTCGATATTATAAGTCCTTCATACAGTCGTCTGGGTAAGGAAATCAATTCGGTATCGGCTTCGGCATCGAAAGACAGCGACGGAAAAATACATGTGTCAATTGTGAATATCGATCCTAGCCAATCGGTGGATATAACATGTACTATTAAAGACCTGAAAAACGGCCGTTTCGTTTCCGGTAATATAATTACTGCACCCAAAACAGATTCTCACAATACATTCGAAAAGCCAAACGAAGTAGAGTTGAAGGATTTTAAAGATGCAGCAGTGAAAAATGATGTATTAACGGTGAAAATCCCGGCTAAGTCAGTAGTAACTATAGAATTGAATTAACTCACAAACTTGCGGTTAAATTAACTATGAAAACAATTTTCAATATCCTGTTTTTAGGATGCTGTACTTTTCTTGTATCCTGTACTCAGAAGCCGTTTGAGCCGAAAGCCAACGTAAATCCGTGGGCTGACGATTATTCGGGCATTTCTGAAATGAAGGATTATAAGCAATGGGGTACCTACAATGTACACGATCCGTCGTGCCTGCTGATAGGGGATACATATTATATGTATTCTACCGACGCTATTTATAAAGAAGACAGCGCGGCTATGAAGAAAGATAATCTGCCTTTTGGATATATACAGGTCCGTAAATCGAAAGACCTTGTCAACTGGCAATTTTCCGGATGGGCCTTTAAGGAAATTCCACAGGAAGCCAAAGACTGGGTTTTGGATAATAACAATGGTAAAGGCGCAACCAATATATGGGCACCCTACATTGTAGAATATAAAGGGAAATACCGCTTGTATTACAGCGTTTCAGCTTTTGCCAAACAGGTGTCTTATATCGGTATGGCTGAATCCGCATCGCCCGAAGGCCCCTGGGAGCTAAAAGGCTGTGTGGTGAAAACGAAGACTGGTGATGTAATGAACGCTATCGACCCTAGTATTGTAACCAATCCGGACAACGGAGAACAATGGATGCATTACGGCTCTTATTTCGGCGGGCTGCACTGCGTGCAACTGAATCCCGAAACAGGACTTACGCTTAATGACGGGGATCAGGGACATCTTACTGCCCGCCGTTTCGACGGTAAGAAAAACAATATAGAAGCACCTGAAATAATCTATAACCCCGGGCTGAAGAAATACTTTCTGTTTGTCTCCTATGACCCGTTAATGACAACTTATAACGTGCGTGTAGGCCGCTCCGACAAGCCCGAAGGCCCTTTCACAGATTTCTTCGGAGTTGATATGCGCGAAGAGGCGGATAACTTTCCTATTCTGACTTATCCTTATCAGTTCCGCAACCACATTGGCTGGGCCGGTACAGCCCATTGCTGTGTATTCGCAGACAAAGACGGTAAGTACTATATGGCTCATCAGGCACGCTTGCGCCCCGAAAATCATATGATGGATCTGCATGTGAGAGACATGTACTGGACTGCCGACGGCTGGCCGGTAGTATCTCCGGAAAGATATGCAGCTACCCCGCAGCAGCAGATAAATGAGAGTGATCTTATGGGTGATTGGGAAATAATAGTTATCCACGGTGATGCTCCTGACAGGGATTTGTTTGCCGGACAGATATTATGGGGTGAAAACCATCTGAGAGATAATGAAGAGAATAAATCGGATGTAATCACTTTAAACAAAGATATGTCGCTGAGTGGTAATCTATCCGGCAGATGGTCGTTTGATAAAGCGAATGTTCTGAAACTGGATATTTCTGGAGAGGTATGCAATGTACAGGTATTTATGGGACAGGACTGGGAAAACCAGGCTCAGACTATTTTGTTTACGGGACTCAATTCCAAAGGATATTCCATTTGGGGAAAAAGAGTAAAATAATAAATGAAAATTAGAAAAATAATCTTATGCCTTTGTGACTCTAAATCTATTGAAAAACAGTAATATACTGTGTTAACCGAAATGTTTTTCTGAGCAGTGTATACTGCACAAAAAAGAATTATTAATCATTAATCTAAGTTATATGCAAAAAGTTAAAAAATGGGCGCCATTGATCATGGCAGCATTTACAATCCTTTTGTGTGCTTCATGTCAGGACTGGGGTGAAACAGATCCCCCTTCAGGCAATCAGGTTTATCCTAAACTGGAAAAGATAGTTACTTATTCCTTCGAGGAGGAAATCGACCCTGCAATTATCCAACTCTATGCCTATAGTGATGGCAATACCCCCACACTGGTAAATGATGAAGAGCGCAAAAGTAGTGTGCTCCATTTGAATGGTGGATATGCACATATCGATAATCCGCTCAATAGCGTGAAAGCTCAAAATGGAGTTTCACTCACATTCTGGATGAAACAAGTAGTTCAAACAGGAGAAAACTCCGAACAGGATTTGGATGGGGCACTATTCTCTTTCCAAAACGAAAATGGCACTCAGAAATTCTTCTTCACAGCTAATGGCTGGCTGAGTTATGATGGTATTGACGGAAAATACGAGGACAACAACCCTTCAGGCTATAAAACCGGATTGCTTACAGCCGGTGAATGGCATTATGTGGCAATGACAATCCGGGACAACGGATATGTTATATATGTCGACGGACAGAAGAAAATAGATAAGGAAGTCACCGGATTTGATTTTTCAAAGATTGTTCAGTTCATGGCTTCCGTACCTTCTTTATATCTGGGTTATGGCTCAGGCAGTGAAACTAAGGAATGGATGCTTGACGATCTCACTATCTACCGTAATCAGATTACCGACGGTCAGATAAAAGTACCGGGAACAGGCGGTGAAGAGGAAGAAAATAATTACATCATTGTTGGTAACGAAGATATGTCTACCCCTTGGTGGTCGGCTTTCTCCGATCTTGTAACAATGCAGGGTGACCAGACTATGCATTTCGGTTTCTATAACTACACCAGTGGTACTGATAACTGGAAGAACTGGTTGGTGGTTCTCACCAATGGAAAGAATAGAGATGAAGCCGGTTATGCGGAATATTTCGTATTGCGTGCCGATGCTTACGGATGGGGAGACAGCAATTATATAGGAGGGAATATATCACATAACTTTAATTTTGACGATGGTAGCTTTGTCAATGATATGAAAGGCGCTTATGTAGATCTGACTATCAAACGTACAGGCAACCGAATAGATATTAAGGCTGTAGTTACCTCAATCGCAGGTACAGTATATAATTATACCTTCTTCTATGAGGGAAGTCTTGCTGATAATATCGGTGCATTCCTGACCTGTGAAGGCTCATATCTGGCAATCGATCCGGAAACGGTATATGTAGGCCAGCAATATGCACCGGATACCTATCTGGTTGGTCCGGCAGATCTAAGTGCGGGCTGGTGGTCGTATTTCTCAAATTTCTCCTTGATTAAAACAAATCCTTTTGTTTATACATTCATTAATAACACCAGTGGTGCCGCAAACTGGAACAACTGGCTACTGGTTGTTACCAATGGTAAAGACAGAGGTGAATCCGGTTATGCGGAATATTTCGTATTACGAGCCGATGCTTTCGGATGGGGGCCTGAAGGCTCTAACTACAATGCCGCGAATATATCTGCAAGTTATGATTGGGATAGTTTTGCCACGCAAATGAAAGGAGCATATTGTATGATAATACTGAGACGCAGTGGAGACCGTCTGGATATGACAGCTAAGGTAACCACGGCTGATGGCGTGAAACTGGGTGACTACACATTCTTCTATGAGGGAATTACCACTACCGATGTAGGAGCATTTCTTACTGTAGAGGGAGCCAGTCTGAATATGCGTACGGTAGGATACTATCCGTTCTTGAATGCTACCGAATAATAAATCAATAAAATGTTATATATGAAAAATAAACGAACAAATGGAAAAGCACCGTGGAGCAATTTGCTCCTGCGGTTGCTGCCAATAGTTGTTTTGATACTGGTTGGACAAAACGCATGGGCGCAATCCAGACAGGTGACAGGTATCGTAAAAGATATTACCGGAGAGACCGTTATCGGGGCCAGTGTCGTTGAAAAAGGGACTACCAACGGTACTATTACAGATGACGATGGTGGCTTCAGATTGACAGTCAGCAATGACAACGCTATATTGGTGTTTTCATTCATAGGCTTTCAGCCACAGGAAATAAGCGTGAAAGGAAAGACTATAATAAATGTGACAATGAGAGAAGACTCCGAATTGTTGAGTGAAGTAGTCGTAGTCGGCTATGGCGCACAGAAAAAGGAGAGTGTTATAGGAGCTATTTCGCAGTTAAATACTAAAGACATACTACAATCGCCGGCAGCCAACGTATCACAAGCTATTGCCGGTAAGATTAGCGGTGTTGTCACATCTCAGACTTCAGGTGCACCGGGTGCAGATGATACACAGATCTATATACGTGGACGTGCTACCTTTGCGGGTGATGCTCAGCCGCTTATCCTTGTTGATGGTATCGAACGTCCGTTCTCACAGATTGCGCCGGACGATATCGAAACTATTTCCGTATTGAAAGATGCTTCTGCCACAGCAGTATATGGTGTGCGTGGCGCAAATGGTGTCATGCTGATCACCACCAAGAGAGGCAAGGAACAAAAACCGGAAGTAAGCCTGACAGCTAATTGGCAGATACAAAGCCCTACACGCAAAAATACTTATCTGAACTCTTATGAGTCGGTGACATTGCTCGAAGAAGCATTGGCGAATGATGGGTTACCTTCCCAGTTTTCTGCCAGTGATATTGAGATGTATCGTAAATCGAGTGCGGGTCAATTGAGCGGATTAGACGCTATGCTCTATCCAAATGTGGATTGGTATGATGAAGTATTGAAAAGTACAGCTCCTGCACAGCGTTACAATGTAAGTGTACGTGGGGGGACCAAACGCATGCGTTACTACGCCTCAGGTGAATTTTATGATCAGTCATCTTTGGTTAAGAACTTAAGTAACAATGTATATGGTAACAGTTCAAGTCCTCATTACCGCCGTTACTCTTTCCGGGCCAATACCGACTTCTTCCTGACTAAGGATTTAACTTTCTCAGTAAACTTCGGTACCCGTTTCGAGGAACGTAAAGGTTCCAATACCGAAGAACGAAATGATTATAGCGAGACATTCTATGAACTGAATCATACTCCGGGCTGGCTTTTCCCTGTATCTTATACGGTACAGAACGGAGAAGAAGCAAAAACCCTTTATGGAGGAAGTTCACAGTACCAGAACAACATCGTAGCCGCATTGGCCGAAGGTGGTTACTACCGTGCGGTAAATACCATCAATGAAACCAATTTTATCGTAGACTATAAACTGGGATGGCTGACCGAAGGATTAAGTGCCAAAGCAATGCTTTCGTTTGACTATGAAAACTATCATACCAATCTTTATTCAGCAGGCTTTGCTACTTACGAATTGAATGATCGTGACAACTATACATCTATCGATGCGTATAATCAGTTTAATAAAGATACCGAATTGGCATTTATAGAGGAAGGGAGTTTGAGAGATTCGCAAAAATTTAAGTCTATCTATAAACTCTATATGGAGGCTCAGGTGAATTATGTCCGCAAGTTCGGCAAGCATGATGTAACTGCCATGATGTTGTATATGCAGAATGACTATCGTTATAAATCGGATCTGGCGCAGCGTTACCAGGGTTTGGTAGGGCGTGTTACATACGGTTATGACGACCGTTATCTTGCCGAGTTCAATGCCGGATACAACGGTTCCGAAAACTTTATGCGAGGCAAACGCTTTGGCTTTTTCCCTTCATTCTCATTGGGATGGCGTATTGCTAACGAAGAATTTATGAAGGGTACCGAAAACTGGTTGGATAACCTGAAGCTTCGTGCTTCTTACGGGCAGGTAGGTAACGATATATATCAGATCAACGGTGTAAGGCAGCGTTTCTTATATGAACAAAAATGGTCGCAGATAGCGAATGACTATTACTTAGGAACCACAGGAAAGAGTGGTATCTATGAAGCTCAGTATCCTAATTATGGAGTTACATGGGAACGCGCTCATAAATATAATCTTGGACTTGAGTTCGGCTTGTTTGGTAGCAGGCTCAACGGTAATATCGATGTTTTCTATGAAAAACGTAACGATATATTGACTGAATACCTTACCCGCCCGCAGTGGGTAGGTGTTGCCATGGCAGCAGGGAATCTGGGTAAGACAAAAAATAGCGGTTACGAAATAGAGTTGAAATACAATGACCGTATAGGTAAAGACCTTCATTATTCTGTTGGCCTGACGTACTCTCATGCCCGCAACGAAATTCTGGATATGGACGAGCCTGAATTGAAAACCGAATATCGTAAGCGTGAAGGTCACCCTATCAACCAATACTTTGGACTGATGTGTGACGGATTCGTTACACAAGCCGACATTGACAGTGGCGACCTTCCGGTTTCTACTTTCGGCGATGTACAGGTGGGTGATCTCAAATACCGTGATATGAATGGAGACGGCTTTATTGACGAGAGGGACGAAACCTTTATCGGCAGAAGTGATATACCTGAAAATATATATGCGCTGACATTAGGACTCAACTGGAAAAACTGGGGATTCAGTGTGATGTTCCAGGGGGTTGATAATGTGAGCCGTTATTATGATGCAGAAGCGATGTTTGCTTTTGTAAACGGAGGAAAGGTGAAGGAGCATCATCTCGATCGCTGGAATCCGTCACAAAGTGAAGCTTATAATCTGGCAAATGCCAAATATCCATTGCTGCACTATAATAATTATGGCGATCATAATCAGCGTCAAAACTCATTCTTCTTGAAAAACGGAGCTTTTGTCCGTTTGAAAAATATAGAATTAAGCTATACTTTGCCAACCAACTGGGCAGGTAAAGTAGGAATGAGTGACTGCCGGCTGTTTATTAATGCTAACAACCTGATAACCTGGGATGATCTGGATGGTTTGACCGATCCTGAAAGTAATGGATCTAACCGCTACCCGATTATGAAGACTCTGAATTTTGGTGTAAATATTAAATTCTGATAGAACATGAAGAAAACAATTATATATAGCTTATTTGCTGTGTGCATCGCTACTTTTACACTGACTTCATGCGAAGACGCCTTCGGCGATTTTCTGGACAAACAGCCCAGTAATGAACTGACGGAAGAAGAAGTGTTTAGCGACTGGAACCTGATGGTGGAATTCCACTATGATACTTATAATTTTTTACGCCACGGAGCTGGCCGTATTAAAGATTCCTGGTTGGATTCGGCTACGGATTTGGCAGAGACCAGTTATTCTACAGGTGGGGTGAGAACTACTTTTAATATTGGAAACTATTATGGTTCGGCAGGTGAAGCGGAACTTACGGCTACATGGGAACATCATTATCGTGCTATCCGTAAATGTAACATGATCATTACCCGTATAGAGAGTGTACCAAAAGAGCCTTCTCTGAGCGATACAAAATACAAGGAGGATAAATTGAATTATACATCGGAAGCCCGTTTCCTGCGCGCCTATTTTTATTGGGAGTTATTCCTGCGTTATGGGGCAATTCCGATTGTGACCGAAGTTCTCGATCCGAATGGCGATTTGCTGAGTAATTATATTAATCGCCCGACAGTGAAGGAGTATGTCGTGGATTTTATCCTGAAAGAATTGAAAGAATGCGAAGCCGGATTGCTGACCTATGACAGCGCTTGGGATTCGAGTCAGGCCGGACGCATCGGCCAGCCTATGGCACGGGCCCTGTATTCACGCATTATGCTTTATATGGCTAGCCCGCGTTTCAGCGCCGAATCCGGTGTCACATGGCAGCAGGCCGCTGATGCAGCAAAAAGTTTTATTGATGATTACGGCGCAAATTTCAGCCTGTTTACGACTACGGATGCCGATGGGAATGCTTTGGGTGTAGAGTCTTATACTAATGCATTGTTAAGGACTGCGTATTCCGGAAATAATAAGGAAGTGATTTTTTATCGCAATGATGTAGTTATAAGGTGGGATGCGATCAGGAATGATACACCTGTAGGCGAAGGTGGTAACGGAGGGCTTTGTCCGTCGCAGAACTTAGTGGATATGTACGATATGGCAGATGGTTCTTCACCTTTTGCTCAGTATGATAAAACAGGTGCTCCGGTATATACTAACAATACTCCGGCTGTAAATGCCGCCAGCGGATACAATGATGCCAAGCCTTGGACAAACCGTGACCCTCGTCTGGCTGCAACCGTCCTCTACAATGGAGTGAAATGGGGTAATGGCAATATCAACGTAGTATCAGGTCAGAGGGACAACCCTATAGGTAATACCAATGCAACACCGACAGGCTACTATGTGCGCAAATATATTCCTGAAACTATCCTGAGTGCAGAGCATTCTCAGAGCGCTTACCGCCTGTGGACTATCATGCGTTACGCGGAAATCCTGCTCAACTATGCGGAAGCATTGAACGAAGCGCAAGGCCCTGGTACGGAAGTGTATAATATGCTTGATAAAATACGTCACCGCGCGGGTATCAGTGGTAAGATAGCAGACCGTAGCGATTTGACGTCTTCTAAAGACAATATGCGTAACTTCATTCATAAGGAACGTACCGTGGAACTTGCTTTCGAAGAACATCGCGCGTGGGATGTCCGTCGCTGGAATGTTGCTGTAGAAGCACTATCGCGTCCTATCTATGGCGTAAATGTAAGTGCAGACGGAACTATTACGCGTAAAGTGGCTCAGAGCCGGGTGTTTGAGAACAAGATGTATCTCTATCCTATACCGGAAGGAGAAGTTTGGAAAACAGGCATTGAAAATAATCCGGGTTGGTAATCCTTAAATTGAATACATATGTATACAAGCATGAATAATATAAAAAACAAGTTGACAGGGATAAGTAAATTCCTGTTGATGGGAGTCCTCATATTCGTAAGCTGCAACATTTGGGCACAAGAAGAACAGGAGTTGAGAGGCCGTATCGTGGATTCCGAAGGCAAACCTATTGCCGGAGCTGTGGTAAATGTGGCGGAGCAGAGCCGCATAGCACTTTCCGATGAAGATGGGCATTTCAGTCTGAAGAATGTGAAACTGGACGACGAGTTGTGTGTTAGCAGTATCGGTTATAAAAATGCTACCGGTACAGCCGAATTTAGCGGTGCTTTCCAAATCGTGATGGAACCTGATTTAGATGAATATTTGCATACCATGCCGGTTCCTTTCGGACGCAAGCCGAAGAAATTTATGACAGAAGCCACCTCGGTAGTGACCGGAGAAGAGTTACAGAAGCATCCTATTTCAGTACTTCAGAATGCTTTTACTTCTACTCTTTCCGGAGTGCAAACCTACGAATGGTCGAGTGAGCCGGGATGGACAGAAACCACTATGTATGTCCGCGGTTTGCGTACAATGAATAAGAATGCCCGCAGTCCGCTGGTAATTGTAGATAATGTGGAACGTGACCTTTCGTTTCTGGATGCATTTCCTATCGAAAATATCACTGTCCTGAAAGATGCGGCAGCAACAGCCATTTACGGTATGCGTGGAGCTAATGGTGTGATTATGGTGACTACCAAGCGTGGTGCTGCCGGAAAAACAAAGATCGACTTTACACAGGAAGTAGGATTTCAGATGCTGAGCAATAAGTTTGAAACTCAGAATTCTTATAATATGGCGCTCACCCGCAATCAGGTGAGATATCTCGACGGCCTTGACCCTATGTACACAAATGCTCAGGTAGAGATGTACCGCCGTGTATCATCAGGTGAAAAGCTGACAGGTATCGATCAGTACAAGTATTTCAATACAAACTGGTTTGAAGAACTGTATCGTGAAACAGCCCCGTTGTATAAGACCAATATGCAGATCAGTGGTGGTAACGCCCGTGCGCGTTACTATGTATCATTCTCTTACCTTCGTCAGGAGGGAATATGGAATGACAAGTGGACGAATTATAACGAAGGTTACAATACTTCTCATACATTGAACCGTTATAACCTCCGTTCGAATCTGGACATTGATGTGAATAAGTATTTGAACGTATCATTGGATTTAGGGGGACGTATCGATAATATTACGCAACCGACGACAGGTGTATTCAGTCTGGTGACTTTCGGTGCGGTGGAAGCCAATCCGATGGAGCCGGTATATACTCCGGGAGGACAGATATATTCTTCTAATACGGCTAATAATCCGGCACGCTTGCTGGCTTCATCTGGTCAGGAAAAGAACCGCCGTCGCAACCTGTATTCGACAGTGAATGTGACAGGCGATCTGGGAGAATTGGTTCCCGGCCTGAAAGCAAATGCAATGGTGAGTTTCGATGCTTACGATGTATTTGAATCTACACAGACCAATAGTATCAACTCTTATTACTACGATTATTCAAATCCTTTGGTTACCGATCCGTCAGAATTCAAATTGTCGCAAATGACCTCTTACTCGGCCTTGTCGGACCCGACGGCTAATGAACGTGGTAACTATTACAATCTCAATTTCAATGCAGGATTTTCTTACGATAAGACTTTTGGTAAACACAATGTGGGAGCCCGGGCATTCTTCCGTACCTATCAGAATGCAGTGAACCGGATCGAGAGTACCAACTATGCCAATCAGTCTTCCAACCGTTTCATGTCCTACAACGGACAGGCTACTTATGTGTACGACAGCAGGTATATTTTCTCCGGTAACCTTTCCTATATGGGTTGTGACAATTTTGCTCCTGACGACCGTTGGGGTACTTTCTGGGGAACATCCATCGGTTGGGTAGCCTCGGAAGAATCATGGCTGAAAAGCAAGAATATTAATTTACTCAAACTTCGTGCGTCATACGGTACATCCGGACAGTCTACCACAGGAGCCAACCGTTATCCATATCAGAGTACTTATGGCTCAGGTACAGGTTATAATTTTGGTACTTCCAGTTCGAGCATCGGAGGTATCTATGAAAGTCTGGCAGGCAGTAATAACAACAAGTGGGAACTTTCAGAAATGCTAAATGTGGGCTTAGACTTCGATTTCTGGAATAAAAAACTCTACGGGTCGTTCGATGCATTCAAAGAGTGGCGTTCGAATATACTGATAGACCGTTCTACTATTCCTAGTATAGTGGGTGTGGCAGTGGCTCAGGACTCTTACGGAAAAGTTGAATCCAAAGGGCTGGAATTATCCCTCGGCCATCGTGGAAACATAGGTAAGGTGAATTACTTTATCGAAGGTATGCTGTCTTACAATACCAATAAAATTACCGAAATGGATGAAACAGAGCCGAATGTTCCTTGGCAGCGAAAAACAGGTGACCGTATCCGTGATTATACTTCAGTTGCCGAACTTTACGAAATACCGTTTAATAACAGTGTCGGAGGCTGGAATATTTACAAATTTGAGGGTTGGGCAAGCGATCCGAACCTGATTGCCTCCAGCCAGCAGGATGCTATAGATAATCCGGAGAAATATCCGTATAATACAGCTTCGAATGGTTCACAACAATTAGGAACTGCCGTATTCAGAGATTTGAACGGTGACCGTCAGATTGACTCTAATGATATGGTTCCCGATACATATACCATCATTCCCGAACTCACTCCATCTATGACTTTCGGGTTTGAATATGCCGGATTCGATGCTCGTGCCATACTCACAGCTTACCTGAATCGTTCAGTGTTCCTGTCTCCTGCTGTCAGCTATTCGGGCTGGAGTAACATGGGTACTCACGAAGTAACTAAGGCTTGGGGATATTATACAGACGATCCTACCGACTCCCGTAACATTAATGCTACTTACCCGCGTCCTACTTATGGAGGCTTCAATGCTATTGACAGCGACCGTAGTACAGGTACATATCAGAATGATATCTGGATCGTGAATGGAGATTATTTATCGTTACGGAATATCGAAGTTGGCTATTCTCTACCTAAGAAGCTTATAGCCAAGGCTAATCTTACCAAATGCCGTATCTATTTTAGCGGATATAACTTATATACCTGGAGCCATTTGCCGAAAGGCCTGGATCCGGAAAAGCCGATGAGCTATTGCTGGTGGTATCCGAAAACCCGTTCGTTCTCCTTTGGTATAAACATTGGCTTCTAAGTAAGGTAGAATATTTAAAGCATTGTTTTCAGACATACTATATTATTGCTATTATACATACAAAAGCAATAAAAAGGTCTGAGACCTTAATTCAAGAATAAACAAGGAATATAAAATGAAAAAGATTGCAATATATATAACCACGGCTCTGTTGCTATTAAGTAATCATTCTTGTAGTGATTATCTGAGCAAAGAAGTGGATTTGTCCCTATCGGACGAACAGGTATTCAGTAGCTTTGAGAATACGCGGGGTTTTCTGGCAAATATTTATACTTATTTGCCCGATGCCTTTGCCGGATATAATAATGGACAATTTCTGGCAGCATCGCGTGACTGTATGACGGATAATTCTTTGTCTTTCTGGGATGTACATTATTACCACAGTGTGCTTACCGACAGTTACTCGGCAGCAGACCATCCGTTTGCCAAGGATTTCTGGCCGAAGAATTTCAAAGGTATCCGTGCGGCAAACCAGTTTATGAAGAATGCACGCTCGTCAGTGATTGGTAATTCGGAAAAAACAGGAGACGATAATCATCTGTACGATCGCAATATAGCTGAGGCACGTCTGCTTCGCGCTATCTTCCATTTCGACATAGCCTGCTGGTTTGGCGATGTTCCCGTTATTGGCAATGATGAGAATGGAATACCTATCGTATTCGATCCGAGCGACACAGAGGCTATGAACAGGGCACGTACGAACTGTGCGGACGCATTGAAATGGATTGCCGACGAGTGTGACGCCATAAAAAATCAATTGCCATACCGTTATAGCAATGAGGATGAAAACTGGGGCCGTGTGAATGGGGCTGCCGCGTATGCTTTAAAGTCAAGAGCTTTATTGTACAGGGCATCCGCGCTCCATAATCCGGACAATAAGGCTGAATACTGGCAGGAAGCTGCTATAGCGGCATTGGATTTAATTACAGAAAATGCGAAGCACAGTAACCGCTATAAGTTATATACGACAAGTGATAATAATCCGAATAAAAATTATTATGAATGTTTTGTGACCACTCCGTACTATAATGACGAATACATTCTGACCCGTTCCGTATGGAATACTTATCAGATAGAGCTGTTTCTTGCTCCTTGCGGTTTCAGTGGTACAGCAAGTTCCACAGGACGTACCAATCCGACTCAGAATCTGGTAGATAGTTATGAAACCATCAATGGCCTGCCTATCGATCAGGACCCTGCTTACAACGACCAGAACCCGTATGCGAACCGCGACCCGCGCCTTGAACAGACCATTCTGCACAACGGGTCCGTCTGGGGTGATCCTTTGCAGGAAGAGCAACGTGCCGTAGATGTATCATATCCTGACGGAAAAGACTATCAACAGCTGCATGGCGGTACACTGACCGGATATTATACAAAGAAGTTCCTGAACAATATGTCGTTCAAAAGCCCTTCTACATACAACCATGCCTGTCCTATCTTCCGCTATGCTGAAATCTTGCTGAATGCTGCCGAAGCGATTAATGAGGCTTCGGGGCCCGATCAGGCTTATCAGTATGTAAATCAGGTGCGTGCCCGTGTAGGTATGCCGCCTTATAAAGGTATGACAAAGGAACAGCTTCGTGAGCGTATCCGTAACGAACGCCGCATAGAATTCTGCTTCGAAGACCATCGCTTCTTTGACGAGCGTCGCTGGAAGTTATTCGAAGGTCAGACTGTCAGCAGCGAAAAGAGCCTGCCGCGTTACAAACAAGTGTATAATATTTATGGTGTAACAGTTACTCCTGAACTTTCGACCGTTTACACATACGGAGGAGCTCAGAAGCATCCTACCCGCGCATTCAACAGCCCGAAAAATTATTACTTCCCACTGCCTGATACAGAAGTGAAGAAGGCTCCGAATCTTAGACAAAATCCGGGTTGGGAATTATCTGTGGCATCTGAATAGAAGGATATGTTGAGGTTAAGAACTTTAAAAATGAAAAATGTATGAAACACTATAAATGGTTTAGCTTATTAGTTATCTGCTCGCTTTTCTTCGGAGCGTGCAGTGACGATGATAAGGATTTTGGGGAACTAGGCGTAATCATTGAAACGCCCGTTGTGTCCGAAATAACCTATTCGTCGGCGCAGTTGCAGGCTACATTGTCTTCTGCAAAAGATGTGATATTGTCGAAACGTGGCTTTTGCTATAGCACTAAAGCCAACCCGGATATTTATGATGCAACGGTTGTTGCTACGGGCAATGAGTCTTTTACAGCTACGCTTACAGGTTTACAGGGGCACACCACTTATTATGTACGCGCCTTTGTAAGCATCTATAACGGAGGAGTAGCTTATTCGTCCGAAATAGAGCTGTCGACCGGCGAAGGGACACTCGATGAACAACTGGCTCAATATAAGGCTCCTGCCTATGCGGATAATTATGCAAGTATCGCCGCCTGGGACAACCGCAGCCAGTGGAATCTGGCCAATGTACACGATCCTTCGGTGGTGTTGGCTAAAGACGGTTATTATTATATGTACCAGACAGACGCTTCATATGGGAATGCGCATGCCGGACATGGACATTTTCATGCCCGCCGTTCCAAAGACCTTGTGTATTGGGAATATCTCGGCGGAACTATGAAAGAACTACCGGAGTGGGTTATTCCTAAACTGAATGAAATCCGTAAAGAGATGGGGCTGGGAGAAACTACCAGTACCGGCGAAAGTGAGTTCGGATATTGGGCGCCTGGTGTGCATAAGGTAAATGATAATTTGTACCGCATGTATTACTCGATTATTTGTCCGGGGCTGCTTAATGGCGAGGGTACTTGGGGCGAACGTGCCTTTATAGGTATGATGGAAAACACCGATCCGGCAAATAATGATGGCTGGATAGACAAAGGATATGTAGTCACCAATGCTTCGGATAAAGGTCTTAATTTCAATGTGCAGGCAAACGACTGGGCAAATTGCTACTACAAATGGAATGCTATCGACCCTTCATATATAGTCACTCCTGAGGGAGCGCACTGGCTTATCTATGGTTCGTGGCACAGTGGTATTGTAGCTATGGAACTGAATGCGGCAGATGGCATGCCGAAACAAAGTTTAGGCGTTCCGTGGGCTGATACCAGTGCCCCTGCCGGATACGGACAATTGATATTTACACGTCAGGCAGGTAATCGATGGCAGGCTAGTGAAGGCCCGGAAATAGTTTACAATCCCGAAACAGGTTATTACTATCTGTTTGTAGCCTATGATGCATTAGGCGTCCCTTATAATACCCGCGTAGCACGGTCGAAGAGCATTACAGGACCATATCTGGGCATCGATGGTACAAATGTAACTGCGGGCGGGGACATGCTTCCTGTGGTTACTCATCCGTATAAGTTTGCGAATAGTAATGGTTGGGTAGGTATCTCACACTGCGCTGTATTCAACGATGGTAATGGCAATTGGTACTATTCTTCGCAGGGGCGTTTACCTGAAAGCGTCGATAATTATATTATGATGGGACATGTCCGCAGCATTCGCTGGACAAAAGACGGGTGGCCACTGGTGATGCCGGAACGTTATGGGGCTGTACCGCAAGTCGCTATTACTGAAGAGGAATTGGTCGGCAACTGGGAACATATCGATTTGTCATATAGTTACGGAAAACAAAAGGAATCGTCTGTAATGACCTTGACGGCAGAACATACCGTATCGGAAGGTACGTGGAAAGATGCTTCATGGAGTTATGATGCCGGGAAGCAAGTACTGACAGTGAATGGAGTGGAATTATATCTGCAACGTGAGGTGGACTGGGAAGCCAATCCCAGAACGCATACTATAGTTTATGCTGCTTATGGTGGTAATTTTAAAACGTACTGGGGTAAAAAGACCAAGTAATTCTCAATCTTATGCAAAAACTGTTTTGCTGCTAATTGGCAGTAGAGCAGTTTTTGGCTTTTAAGCATAGCTGATAGCCAGATATGTAAGAAATAATATGTTTTATAACATATCTAAATAAGTGTATTTGATAACACTTATTTTTTATCTTGCAAGTGTATTTGATACACTTATATAGTGTTTCTAGGAGATCTAAATAAATCACTGATATAAAAATGAAAACAGAGAAGGAGAAGATGGCTGCCGGAGAGCGTTATTGGGCTCATGGTGAAGAAATGATAGGGCATCGGGCAAAGATAAAGCCAATACTTCACAAATTGAACGTGACGGAATATTACACCGATAAATTTCAGGATGTAATAAACGAATTATGTCCTAATTCGGCAAAGGATCTCCACCTTGAGCCTCCTTTCTTTTGCGACTACGGCGAATTTATATATGCTGAAGAAAATGTTTTCATCAATACAGGGGCGGTTATTCTCGATGGCGGAACAGTAAAGATAGGAGCCAATACGTTGATCGCACCGGGAGTACACATATATACAGCAGGCCATCCGCTCGATGTTGAAGACCGCAAGCAATGGGAAGCATGCAAACCTGTGGTTATAGGAAAAGATTGCTGGATAGGAGGTCATTCTACCATTTGTCCCGGTGTGACTATCGGTGACCGTTCTGTTATCGGGGCAGGAGCGGTAGTGACAAAAGATATTCCCGCTGACAGCCTTGCTGTTGGCAACCCTGCAAGAGTAGTGAAAAAGCTAAATCAATCAAAATAAATTAATTACCATGAAAAAATTATTGGGAGGATTTTTATCTCTCTTTATTATCGGATTATTGGCATCATGTTCCCCAAAACAAGATGCTTTAACCAGTCCTGATGGAAAAATAACAGTGGAATTGAATCAGGATTCTGCAAAAGTATTGAAATATACCATAAAGAAAGATGGTGTAACTGCAATCGAACCGTCAGTCCTAGGATTGGTAAGGAGCGATGCAGATTTTTCTTCACTTGAAATTGTAAGTATCGGGGCTAAACGTAGTGTTCAGGAGACTTATGTTACTCCTGCCGAAAAAAGGCTGAACAATAGTTTCAAGGCAAATGAATGGGATGTGAAAGTGAAAAATCCGGAAGGAAAAGAAATGACAATTACTTTCCATATCGGAGACAACGGTGTTGCTTTCCGCTATGCCTTTGATGAAACTTCTACAGACGAAAAGACCATAGAGAAAGAAAATACATCGTTCCGCTTTGCGGCTACTTCTAAAGCCTGGCTGCATCCGCACGATGATGTGAAAAACTGCTGGGCACAGACATGTCCGAGCTATGAAGATAATTATATTACAGACATTCCTGTAGGAACGGAAGCTCCTAAAAAAGCAGGTTGGAGTTTTCCGGCTTTATTCAATAACGGAGAAACATGGGTGTTACTTACAGAAGCGGGGTTAGAACCGCCTTATTGCGGCACACGTCTGGCTCAGCATAGTCCTGATGGTGAATATTTTATCGAATTTCCTCAACAGGGGGAAACTGTAAAACCTACCGATCCTGTTACTCCGATATCGAAATTGCCGTTACGTTCTCCATGGCGTGTGATTATGCTGGGAGGATTAAACGATATAGTAGAAAGCTCGATGGTAACAGATGTTTCCGAACCAAGCCGGGTGAAAGACGCAGGTTTTGTAAAACCCGGAATCGTAGCATGGAGCTGGGGTGTGGAAAAAGACCCGTCCGTTAATTACGACCGCCAGAAACAATATATCGACTATGCCGCTAAAATGACGTGGGAATATGTTCTGGTAGATGGACTTTGGGATACTGTGATTGGTTATGAAAAAATACAGGAGCTTATAGATTATGCTAAGACTAAGAATGTCAAACTTCTTCTGTGGTATAATTCCGCGGGAGATTGGAATACAACGTATCAAACCCCGAAGAATGCATTGTTGACAAGAGATGCCCGCAGAGCCGAATTCGAAAAGGTGAGTAAAATGGGTATTGTCGGTCTTAAAGTCGATTTCTGGCCGGGTGACGGGCCTTCGGCCATTCAGTATTATTATGATATGATGCAGGATGCTGCCGATTATAAGTTGATGCTCAACTTCCACGGTACTACTGTACCCCGTGGGTGGAGCCGTACATTTCCTAACCTGATGACACTGGAATCTATTAAAGGCTTCGAGTTTATAACTTTCTCTCAGGAAACTGCCGATCTAGCCCCGCAACATTGTGCTACGGCTGTTTTTGCCCGTAATGTAGTCGGCCCTATGGACTTTACACCTGTATGTTTCGGAGAAATACCGAATATTCAGCGTCGTACATCCAACGGATTCGAAATTGCATTGACCGTTCTTTTCCAATCCGGAATTCAGCATTATGTGGAAATTCCTGAAAGTATGGAAAAACAACCCGACTATGTACAGGAGTATATGAAGAATGTTCCAAGAAGCTGGGATGATGTGAAGTTAATAGATGGCTTCCCTGCCAAATATGCTGTATTTGCGCGCAAGTCAGGTGATAAATGGTATGTAGCCGGAATTAATGCCGAAACCGCAGTGAAAACGTTGGAACTGGATTTGTCGAAACTGAATATCTCAAAAGAAGGTACAATGATTACCGACGGTGATACTAACCGTACATTCAGCCAAAAACAGGTGTCATTGAATAATGGAAAACTAAGCGTCGAAATTCAACCGAATGGCGGATTTGTAATAGTATTTTAGTAGCCCCCTATTCCCCCGGAGGGGGACTTTAGGATATGAAAAAATAAATTAATTAATAATTTAATAGATATATACTCTCTCTGGTTCCTCCCCTTTGGGGAGGCTAGGAGGGGCTTAATTGTTGAAGTATGAAAAAAATGTATAAAGTTTTAGGCCTGGCCTCATTACTGGCTTTTGGTCAGTCGGCTGTTGCACAGCAGACCTATGAATTTACATTAGATACGAAGAAAGTGGGAGCGCCTGTTCAGTCTACCATGTACGGACTTTTCTTCGAAGATATAAACTTCGGAGCCGATGGCGGATTGTATGCAGAGCTAGTGAAGAACAGGTCTTTTGATTTTCCGCAAGAGCTTATGGGCTGGTACACTTTCGGTAAAGTGGAAGTGCGGAAAGATAATCCTCCTTTCGATAAAAATCCGAATTATCTGGTATTATCCAACCCCGGACATGGGCACAAGCATACCGGAATAGAGAACGAAGGATTTCGGGGAATGGGCTTTAAGAAAGATGCGACTTACCGCTTCTCTGTTTGGGCAAAGAAAGTAAATACAACGGAAGATCAGAAAATCCGTGTCGAATTTATCAATCCCAAAGATGAAATAATAGGCAGTCAGGAATTAGTTATAAACTCACCGGACTGGCAAAAACATCAGGTAATAATAACAGCTAAGGCAACGGAGGAAAAGGGACGCTTACGCATATTCCTTGCATCTAAGGGCGCGATTGCCGTGGACCATGTTTCATTATTTCCTACCGATACATATAAAGGCCGTGAAAACGGATTGAGAAAAGATTTGGCTCAGGCACTGACGGACATTACTCCCGGGATATTCCGCTTTCCGGGAGGATGTATTGTTGAGGGTACAGACCTCGATACCCGTTATGACTGGAAAAAAACTATAGGCCCGGTTGAAAACCGTCCGGTAAATGAAAACCGCTGGCATTATACGTTTACTAACCGCTTCTTTCCAGATTATTATCAGAGTTATGGATTAGGCTTTTATGAATACTTCCTTTTGTCGGAAGATATGGGGGCAGAACCACTGCCTGTATTAAGCTGCGGATTGGCCTGTCAGTTTCAGAACGAAGATCAACATGCGCATGTACCTGTAAGCGATTTAGCGCCATACATTCAGGATGCGTTAGATTTGATTGAGTTTGCAAACGGTCCTGTAACTTCCACCTGGGGAAAAGTACGTGCCGATATGGGGCATCCCGAACCTTTCAATCTCAAATTTATAGGTATCGGTAACGAACAATGGGGAGAAGAATATCCTGAACATCTGGCTCCGTTCGTGAAAGAAATTCGTGCGAAATATCCTGATATGAAGATAGTCGGCAGTTCGGGGCCTTCGGCTGACGGAAAGCAATTCGACTATCTGTGGCCCGAAATGAAACGTCTGAAGGTGGATTTGGTGGATGAACATTACTATAAAGAGCCGGATTGGTTCTATAAGAATGCTGCCCGTTACGATAATTATGACCGTAAAGGTCCGGCTGTATTTGCCGGAGAATACGCTTCGCACGACCATTCTACAGGGAAGCAGAACAACTTCCTTTCTGCTCTGTCCGAAGCTGCATTTATGACAGGATTGGAACGTAATGCCGATATTGTGCATATGTGTACTTATGCGCCTCTTTTTGCACATGTGGATGCATGGCAATGGTGTCCGGATATGATCTGGTTCGATAATCTGCGGATGATGAAAACTCCGAATTATTATATACAACAACTTTATGCTCAGAATAAAGGTACTAATACAATGACTTTATTGTGGCCGGATAAAAAAGCCGTGACAGGCCAGGAGAATCTCTATGCTTCTGCTGTTTATGATAAAGGCCAGAACTGTTACATTGTGAAAGTAGCAAATACGAGTACGGAGGCAAAGAATGTAAAAGTAACATTGACCGGAACTAAAAAGAATGCGACATTCACAGTCGGTGATTGTATAGTCATAAAGAATAATAATTTGAAAGCGATAAATACACTCGATACTCCAACGAATATTATTCCTGAAAAAACAACAGCAGTAATGGAAGGAAATATACTGAATATACAGACTGAGGGTCAGTCATTCGGTGTATATAAGATAAAACTGTAAATCAACAATCAGGTTATTTTGAAAGAATCCAAATATATTCTCTGCTTTGATGGAAGATAGTATTTGGATTCTTTTTATTTATACTAAATTTGGGATTGAATATTCTTTCGGCAAATTTATCTATATAGAATGACTGATAATTTTTAGCAGGTAGTTCTTTGAAAATTCAGTGAATAGGAAAAGTAACAACTGAAAAAATGCAGAAGAAGTGTTACCTTTTATTTTTAAACACGGAGTAAAAGGTGTAACACGGAGTTTTTAGAAGAAAAAGTGACAATAAAAATTGTGTGAAAAGTCAAGTTTGTCAAGTTTTGTACATAAGCTATCGGCTAATAGCTAATAGCTAAAAATGTGTTACCTTTGTTATTTTTTTGTGAGTGTACTGGTTTTTAGTGTACTAGTTTACGAGAAAGATATTGTTAACTGATTACCCTGTTACCTTTTAACTATATACAGTTAACGAACGTAAAATATGACAAGATAAAAACGATGAAAATTCTGTCAGATATGTCAGGTTTTAACTAAACATGGTTAATAAATATGAATATGATAATGGGCTGGAATTTGTGTCTTTGTGTGATAATACTGTTTACTGTAAAGTCACTTATGCGATAGCCAACGCTAACGGCTAAAAGCTGAAACATGTGTTACTTTTGTTACTTTTTCTATTTGAATTAATTATAATAATCATAAACAATATACCCAATGACCACAACAAAATTATTAAACAAAGCAGCGGACAATATCCGCATCCTATCGGCCTCTATGGTCGAGAAAGCTAAATCGGGCCATCCCGGAGGCGCCATGGGCGGCGCTGATTTCATCAATGTGCTTTTCACCGAGTTTCTGGTTTACGATCCGAAGAACCCGCAATGGGAAGGCCGTGACCGCTTCTTTTTAGACCCCGGGCATATGTCCCCGATGCTGTATTCCACCCTTGCCCTGGCCGGTAAGTTCAGCATGGAAGACCTCCAGGGCTTCCGCCAGTGGGGCAGTGTAACACCGGGCCATCCCGAAAGAGATATCCTGCGTGGCATCGAGAATACCTCCGGCCCGCTCGGACAAGGACATACCTTTGCCGTGGGAGCAGCCATCGCCGCCAAGTTCCTCAAACAACGCTT
>NZ_JADCLQ010000062.1:0-71100 GCF_015234155.1 Dysgonomonas sp. GY75 | reverse complement strand
CTCCAGTTATCTCAAAGGTAACACATAAGCCGATTATGAAACTGACTTCAACAGCTTAGCACCAAAGATTGTGACCTGTGAGCACGTGTATGAAATTTTAATCTTCTTGGCTGTTCCCTTTTAATATATCCAATAACCATGCATTTATTACGATAAGTGCTCTCTCTTGTTTCGCCTGAAATAATGATTTAATAACTAAAAGTCCTATTTAGGGACTATAAACTATAATTTATTTACGTATGAAAACACATCATACTTTATCCGTTTTTTCAGGAAACAAACAGGCCATACACCTTTGCAATACCGCAACGTCAACAAACCGTAAAAAGTGCTATTTCCCCCGTCATATGCATCGCAGGCATTCTACCGGGAGGCAATACCTTTGTAATGAAATAATTTAAATCATTACAAACATGAATCACGAAAACATCGCAACAAAGATCATCGCACTGGAAACAGCCGCATTAGAGAAATGGAATAACGGTAACCCGTCGGGCTATCTGGAGCTATACACCCCGGACTTTACTTATTTCGACCCATTTCTTGAGAAAAGGTTAGACGGATTCGATAAAATAGAAGCTCTTTATGAAGAGATGAGGGGTAAACTCCGGGTAGATAAGTATGAGATTATTGAACCTGTAGTACAGGCTACAGACGAAATGGCAGTCTTAACTTATAATCTGATATCATATACAGAGGAAACGGTGTATAAGTGGAACTGTACCGAGGTTTATAAGCTAGTAGCAAATGAATGGAAGATTATCCATAATCACTGGTCTTTGATTAAACCTGTATAAAACTTTTAGTCAAAGGATGAATCGAATTCACGCTCCAAGTCTTCCAGTTCCTTCTTTATCTGTTCCAGTTTCTGTATGACCTGTACTTTGCGTGTTTCCTCATCCTTTCTTTGTTTTAAAGTCTGACGGGCGCCCTCGAGGGTCAGCCCTTTTTCTTTTACAAGATGATATACAACTGCAATATCTTCAATATTCTTTTTTGTATATTGGCGGGCACCGCCATCTGTCTTACGTGGATTGATTATATTAAATTCGGTCTCCCAAAAACGAAGCAATGATTCATTTACACCAAAGTGGGTCGCAACCTCTTTGATGGAATAGTACAAACGGTTACTATTTTCTAAATCGATTTTCATTCTTTAGCTTTTAGCCAGTAGCCGATAGCTATTAGCTTTTTTTACTGTTTACTGCTAACTGTTAACTGACATCAATCCATTACCTGCCCGTGGTTGGCAGCTATCTGCAACATCTTGTCATACTCTTCCGGAGATAAGTCCATAAAATAATACTTCGCCGGATTGTCGGGAACTCCCCTTACATGCACTTCGTAATGAAGATGCGGGCCAGTGGATTTTCCGGTATTACCTACTTCACCTATTTGCTCTCCACGTGTGACCTTCTGTCCATATCGTACCTTATAGTCATTTAAATGAGCATATAGGGTCTGATAACCAAACCCATGGTCAACTATTATACATTTTCCGTAGCCTTGCTTCCAGTCGGCAAGAGTAACCACCCCGTCACCCGTAACATATACGGGAGTACCGATGTTGGATGCAAAGTCCATTCCCGCATGAAAACGGGCTGTTCCATATATAGGGTCTATACGTGTACCGTAGCCTGATGCCACCTGTTTCAGAAATTTATCAGGAACCGGCTGAATACTTGGTATATGCTTTAGACGATCTTTTTGATTTTTCGCCATACTCAGTACTTCATCGAAAGAATTCGACTGAATATAGATCTGCTTCGAAATATAGTCGATCTTCTTGGTGGTCTGAATTATCAGTTCCGGACTTGACAACTCCGTCAGATAATCATACCTGCCCGGAGCGCCTACTCCCGAAGTCCTGATAGATGTAGGTATAGGATCGGCATGGAAAATAGCCCTATACAGATTATCGTCACGTTGTTGTATATCTCTCAGAACTTTAGACATCTCATCTGCCCTCTTCGATAATACTTCGTACTGAGTAAGCATGAGTTGGTTTTCTTTCTTTTGTGCTTCTCCCCAAGGTGTACCAAAAAAATAGACAAAAGCGACCAATGCTCCTATCCCAACGACTATACCCGATATCAAATGACGGAAAACGGTGATAACTTTATCCTTCATGCTAGGATAAATCCGTTCGTATGTGAGAGTTTGCGGATTGTAACGATAGTATACTTTTCGCTTCATTTTTAGTACTTCTCTGATATTTTGTTTAGAGAGTTCGACAAAAGTAAAGTTTTTGAACTATTTTTGCAAATCGTTTATATTTAATTAATGTGGCAATAGGTTAATGTACCAATATGCCAATGTTGAAACTAAAAATTATAACTTGTAACACGTTTACTCGTAACTAGTAACTAAAATGATGACTTCTAAAGAAATTCGTGACTCTTTCAAAACTTTCTTTGCTTCCAAAGGACACCAGATAGTACCGTCAGCCCCGATGGTTATCAAGGATGACCCTACTCTGATGTTTACAAACGCGGGTATGAACCAGTTCAAAGACATTATTCTGGGAAATGCTCCTATTAAATATCCACGTGTGGCGGATTCGCAGAAATGCCTTCGTGTTAGCGGTAAGCATAACGACCTTGAAGAAGTAGGCCACGATACATATCACCATACGATGTTCGAAATGCTGGGCAACTGGTCTTTTGGCGATTATTTCAAGAAAGAGGCTATAGAATGGGCATGGGAATACCTGACAGAAGTTATCAAACTGGATAAAAACCGTTTATATGTAACAGTATTCGAAGGCAGTCCCGAAGAAGGCCTGTCGCGTGACGACGAAGCTGCCGGATACTGGGAACAATATCTGTCCAAAGACCGCATCATAAACGGAAATAAAAAAGACAATTTCTGGGAAATGGGCGATACAGGCCCGTGTGGTCCATGTTCGGAAATACATATCGATTTACGCCCCAACGAAGAGCGTGCAAAGGTGGACGCGCTGACACTTGTAAATGAAAGCCATCCCCAAGTGATTGAAATATGGAACCTTGTATTCATGCAGTTCAACCGTAAAGCTGACAAATCACTGGAACCGCTACCTGCAAAAGTAATTGACACCGGTATGGGATTCGAGCGGCTATGTATGGCAGTACAGGGGAAAACATCCAATTATGACACAGATGTATTCCAGACCATTATAAAAGCTATCGGCGAATTAACCGGAAGTGCTTATGGACAGAATGAAAAACAAGACATCGCCATGCGTGTCATCGCCGACCATATCCGCACCATCGCGTTCTCTATTACCGACGGTCAATTACCATCGAATGCTAAAGCAGGTTATGTAATCCGGCGTATTCTCCGCCGTGCTGTCCGCTACGGATATACATTCCTTGACCAGCACAAAGCATTTATGTACAGGCTTATTCCTGCCCTGATAGAGACTATGGGCGGGGCTTATCCGGAACTTATCCAACAACAAACGTTGATAGAGAAGGTGATAAAAGAAGAAGAAGAATCATTCCTGCGCACACTGGATACAGGTATTAAATTACTGGATAAGCAAATATCCGAAACAAAAGCGAAGAACGGAACAGAACTTAATGGTACAGACGCTTTCACGCTATACGACACATTCGGCTTCCCTCTCGACCTTACAGAACTCATCCTTCGTGAAAACGGTATGACCGTAGACAACGACGGCTTTAAGGCAGAGATGCAGAAGCAAAAAGACCGTGCCCGTAATGCCGCCGCTGTGGAAACAGGCGACTGGGTAGTTCTGAAAGAAGGCGACCCGGAATTCTTCGGATACGATTTCACTGAATGTGAAACGGAAATACTCCGCTACCGGAAAGTAAAACAAAAGAATCAGGAATTTTATCAGATAGTACTCAACCGTACACCTTTCTATGCCGAGATGGGTGGACAGGTGGGCGATAGCGGCTGGCTGATACATGACGATGAAAAAATAGAAATCACCGATACAAAACGTGAGAACAATCTGGCTGTCCACCTCTCTTCTAAATTACCAGAAGATGTGACGGCGACATTTATCGCACGCATCAATACAAAGAATCGTACAGCTACCGAGTGTAACCATACCGCGACACATTTATTGCACGAAGGCCTTCGCGAAATACTGGGAAGCCATGTGGAACAGAAAGGTTCATATGTATCTCCCGGTGTCCTGCGTTTCGACTTCTCCCATTTCCAGAAACTGACGGATAAGGAGATACGTAAAGTGGAGCGGTTTGTAACAGCAAAAATACGCGAAAATATTGCCCTAGATGAAAAACGCCATGTCCCTATCTCCGAAGCTAAGGCAATGGGAGCAATGGCTCTGTTTGGTGAAAAATACGGTGATGATGTACGTGTTATACGTTTCGGTGATTCCGTTGAGCTTTGCGGAGGTACACATATATCATCTACCGGCCGTATCGGTTCGTTCCGCATTGTGAATGAAAGCTCTATTGCTGCCGGTATACGCCGTATAGAGGCGATTACAGCTGAAGCGTGTGAAAACTACTTCTATACGCAACAGGACGTATTGACGGAAGTGAGATCGTTCTTCAACAATACGCCTAACCTGACTCAGGCTCTTCAGAAATTCCTCGAAGAAAATTCAGAACTAAAAAAACAGGTAGATGAATATGTCAAGGAAAAAATTGTTCAGGTTAAGGATGTTTTAATAAAGAAAAAACAGGTTATCAACGGTATAGATGTATATTCTTTAGCAGGTCCATTCCCTGCTGATATTGCAAAAGATATAGCATTCCAGATCAGAGGCCAGTTCCCGGTCAATTCTATTTTCGTTGGGGCTACCCAATATGAAAATAAGCCGATGCTTACATTGATGATCAGTGATGATCTGGTGAAGGATCGCGAACTAAATGCTTCTCAAATAATCCGTGACGCAGCTAAACATATCCAAGGCGGTGGAGGAGGACAACCTCATTTTGCCACGGCAGGAGGAAAGAATTTGGAAGGTCTGTCGAATGCATTGCATGAGATAATGGAAAAAATAAAGTAAAAATTCATTCCTTTATATTATGAAGTAATAGCCGATAATATCTTATCGGCTATTTTTCTTTTATATTCACCAAAATAGTTATATTCGCAAAAATTCTGTGTAAATACAGAACTAACTTAAACTATCTAATACTATGAATATCCAGCTATCGGACAATTTAAAAAAAATGACCTTTAAGGCTATTTTTGCAATCATTATTTTCATATTTGTTTATTTGCTTTTACTAGTGTCCGCCATCGCTCTTACAATTTTATGTGCTTTAGGAGGTATAGGGTTAATAATTGTACTACCAAAATTCTTCACTATCCTATTAGGTGTCGGGCTAGCTAGTCTGGGGTTTCTTGTCCTTATATTTCTATTTAAATTTCTATTCAAAAAACATAAGGTAGACAGAAGCCATCTGACAGAAATTCATCGTGATGAATATCCCCTGCTTTTTAAGGTAATTGAGGATATCGCAAATGAAGCTAAAACTAAATTTCCTAAAAAAGTATATCTTTCAGGAGATGTAAATGCCGCCGTATTTTACGATTCCAGCTTCTGGAGTATGTTTTTCCCTATACGAAAAAATCTGCAAATTGGACTAGGGCTTGTTAATACTGTTACTGAACAGGAATTGAAAGCGATACTGGCTCACGAATTCGGGCACTTCTCGCAACGAAGCATGAGTGTTGGCAGTTATGTTTACAATGTAAATGAAGTGATTTTTAATATGCTTTACGATAACGAATCTTTTGACAAGATGATACAAAGCTGGGCGAATATTTCCGGCTATTTCTCAATTTTCGTCATAATTGCCGTAAAGATAATACAGGGTATCCAATGGGTTCTGAGAAAGATGTATGGCTTTGTAAACGTAAGGTATATGGCCCTTTCTAGAGAAATGGAGTTTCACGCAGATCAAGTAGCCGCAAATATTGCCGGCAGCCTCCCTCTCGAAGAATCTTTATTGAGAATGACCCTAGCTCAATACTCATATAATCTGGTTTTGGATTCTTATGGCAACAAGATAGAGAATAATATTAAAAGTCAAAATATATATAAAGAACAGTTCGCTGTAATGAATTTTCTTGCCGAAAAAAGCAAAATTTCTTTCAAAAATAATCTACCAATGGTATCCATCATAGATTTAAATAAATACAACAAATCTAAACTCAATATAGAAG
The DNA here is from genome assembly GCF_015234155.1 of Dysgonomonas sp. GY75. Lineage (NCBI taxonomy): Bacteria > Pseudomonadati > Bacteroidota > Bacteroidia > Bacteroidales > Dysgonomonadaceae > Dysgonomonas > Dysgonomonas sp. GY75. The sequence continues at coordinate 64,944 of NZ_JADCLQ010000062.1, read as the reverse complement.
ATCAGTGGGCTTCCCATCCCGGGACCGAAGAAAGAGTTACCGCATTGAAACGGTTGAACATCCAAAAAGAGAAGAACAGTAATAATCCTGCGTCTGATTTATTTCCAAATATTGATGATACAGAAGAAAAATTTACAGAAAATATCTTTTCAAATGTCGTTTATAAAGATACTGGGACCATTATGAAACCAGAGGAGTTTATTAATGAATTTACAGATGACTTTAATAAAAACGCTTTTCCGGAGGAGTATAACGGTTACTATGACAGTAAGAACCCGCTTCCTTTCGACATAGAGAGCTTTACAAATATGGAAGAGGAGTTGATGGAAAGCGTGGATACTATCTTCAGCAAAGATAAAATAGATAACATATATGGTTATATTGCTTTGGAGAACGACAAAGATATACTGAATGCCATCCGAAGAAAAGAGATTGTAATCAAAACATTTGACTATGACGGACAACGATATAAATCGAAAGACTGCACAACTGTGTTGGATAGAATAGAAGAAGAAATGGCAATTCTTAAATCCAAGATTGAAAATAACGACATAAACATTTACAAATTCTTTTATAATCAAGCTTATAAAACGGGTAAAGAACATGAATTAAAAGGAATATACATCCACTATTTCGAGCAAGATAAGGAATGTGATAAAGGTAAGGCTCTTTATAAAAAATTTGAAGACTTGACCTATTTTATGAGAGTTGTCACCCCTTATGAACAAATCAAGAATAACTTTAAACTTATATCTCATTTAGAACCCGAATTGAAACATGGTATAAAATTACTGTTAGAGAATCCCAAACTGTCGGCAGAAATGTCAAAGCCGACAAGAGATAATTTTGAAAGATACTTGTCTCATGACTGGATTTATTTCAGCAATGATACGTACGAAGAGGACAATCTGCAAATCCTGCTATCGTCCATAAATGATTTTATTCAACAGACAATGAGGTGTAACTTCTTGTCAAAGTTTGATCTATTGAGATACCAGATTGAATTACTTAAAAACTAAGAATTTACCGTTTTCCGAATTGTTACCTTTTCAATTCAAGCCGACTTTAATTCCATTACTTTTTCTTGACAAAAGGAATAATCCGGCTACAGTAAATAAACCATTCAGAAGAAGTATCTCATATCCTACCCTGTAGTCCAGAGTATGCAGTAAAGTATATTCTAAGGTATAGCTCAACAGTGGAGCAAAAATGCAGACAACAGGGACAAACCTGTCCCTTATATTTATCTTTGTAAACAAACCGAAGAAGAATAGTCCCAGCAAAGGTCCATAAGTATATGACGCCGCTTTGTATATAGTATCCAGTATACTGGTCTGATTTATATGGTCAATAAAGAAAATAACCAGTAAAAACACAATACAGACAAGCAGATGCACCCTACCCCTTATCTTCTTAGCCTCTTCGCCCTCCTTCTTCTCCACATTCAGCAGATCCACACATACAGAGGTCGTAAGAGATGTTAGTGCGGAATCTGCATTAGAAAACGATGCGGCTATAATACCTATGGTAAAACATATAAGTACAGGCATTCCTAAGTATTCGGTCGCTAACACTGGTAATATCTGATCCGGATTATCCGGAAGCGTAATTCCATATTGGGTCGCAAATGCGAGCAACAATATACCCAGCGACAAAAACAGATAGTTCATAGGAATAAAGCCAAATCCATAACTGACCATATTCTTTTGGGCATCTTTCAGCGTCTTGCATGTAAGGTTTTTCTGCATCATATTCTGATCCAGACCTGTCATAACTATCACAATAAGTATCCCGCTGAAGAACTGCTTAAAGAAGTTTTGCTTCGACACCCAGTCATCAAAAACAAAGATGCGGCTATGCTTGCTACTCCGGATAGTATCAGCAACCTGTGAGATATCGAAACCCATCTTCGAAGCCACCTGCCAGATAATAAGGCCTAACGCCGCCAGCAGGCATATAGTTTGCAGGGCATCGGTCCATACAATTGTCTTCATCCCGCTTCGATGCGTGTAAGTCCATATCAGTGCTACAATAACAATAACCGTTACATAAAACGGAATATGCCACTGATCGAAAACCAATGTCTGCAGAATCAATACGATTAGATATAATTTAGAGGCCGCTCCTACAATTCGCGATAATATAAAGAATGACGCCCCTGTTTTATATGAGAACAGGCCAAAACGCTGTTGCAAGTAGCCATAAATAGAAGTCAGATTGAGTTTATAATATAAGGGCAATAGCACAAAGGCGACAATGAGATAACCGGGAAAAAAGCCCAGGACCATCTGCATATAAGTCATATCGAATTGTCCCACCATTCCGGGAACAGAAACGAATGTGACTCCCGAAATGGAATCTCCGAGCATACCTATAGCGACAATATACCATGGGGATTTTTTGTTTCCGAGAAAGAAAGCATCATTATTGCTGTCTTTTTTACTTACAACATGAGAGATAAGTAATAACACAGCAAAATATACTGAAATGATAATCAGAATAGTAATACCCATACTGCATTCAATTCATTATATACACATTCAATGTTTTATTGGAATATACAGGTTTCCTTACCTCTGTTCTATCCCATTCCCTGTCGATGACAATGTAATCGAAATTACCTTTGAGAGTATCTGTATTTACCAATCTGAAGTCTTCAAAATCGATGAATATCCTGTCATACTTTGATTTACTGTAATCGTATCCTCTCAGCATCATCTCAAATTTATGGCTCTCGATATTCAGTCCACTGAGTACATAGAAAGTTTTGCCTTCTTCAATAAATTTCTCACTTACATCGTGGAAACCTATATTAAAACTTTCGTATTCCTCAATATTATTTTTGAAGTTATAAAACAGCCCGGCCTGTAACACGAGAAGTATAATAGTAAGCCATTTTACAGAGATTTTCTCTATGTATTCCGAAACAGATATACCCATCAGGAATAAGACTACAAAACCATAATATATGAATGTGCGAGGAAAGGGAATCACAGAGTGTATTGCTAAAAGTATGACCGGAGCCAGACCAAATATGACCCAGAGTTTAAGTATCTCCTTTTTCTTTTTCAATAGGGCTATTATAAACGGTATGCCGATAGCAATAAACGTGTATATAAGATGCAGTCCATAAATTTCACTGAAAGTATTCCTGAAGAAAAGCGGAAACAAGGCCAATACCCCCATGCGATCACCCGGTGTAATAGACAACACTCCAAAACCCTGATGTAATATAATCGGTGTATAACAGAGCAATGTTGCGAGCATTATAAATAGGTTGAAGATGAATTGCTGTTTTATATCCTTATAGTTATACAATAAGATTATGAAATTCAGAGTAATAAAGGGATAGAGGTAAGATGGCACAGCATAAAAACCAAGAACACTGCATATAGAGAATATAGCCCAATCTTTATTTCTACTGCCATGCTTTATTATATTGAATGTAGCATACAAGGAAATGACAAAGAAGAAAGTTACCAAAGCATATCCCCTCGACATATAACTATAGTAAATAGACATGAACAACATAGACGAAATGGCAACTGAAAACAACGCCACTTTCCGCGAATAGTATCTTTTGATAAAAGAATAAGCAATAGCCCATGTCAGTATAGAGATCACAATCGACGATATCCGCAAACGGAATAAGATATCAAAAAACGGAATATGCTTGGTTATATGCGTTATTATAGAATGAAAAACATGATTATTCGGAGCGGGATAAGACGAGATACAATATAAGATCGGATTATTTGTAAAATCAACATAAGTGAGTGCCTCGTCATATGATATCGGCAATACAATAGCAAAATAGATGGATGCGATAAGGGGCGGAAGCAATATTAACAATACATATCTGTCATTCAAATCATTCCATATACTCTTTATCGCCCTGCCGATGTACGAACAGAAAGATGCTGTATGAGGATACAAGATATTTATCTTTAGTATACAGCAAATAGTAAGAATAATGAAAGAGGTTAATATGCTTAGGTAAACAATATAATTTAACCCTGACAATGCATATGCTATCTGAAAAAGTTCTTTGAAAGACTGATTTCCTCCGGGAAAGGCGCCTATTTTTATAAAAATTATTGATAACAGGAATAATATGAGTAATACTGCTATCAATATTAGAAAGGCATGTAAAGTCTTTTTCATTTAAAATTTCATTAGCTGAATGAATTAGCTTTTAAAGACAGATAAAAATCCGCATTCACATTTTGCGCGCAAAGATACGATTTTTCAAAAGATTGTCATCTTTAACTTTAGAACATTTACGTTAAACTGACAAAAAGTCCGACCGAATTGTTAAAATTGCAATAAAGATTTTCATCTCGGTTAAAAGTGTTAAAAAATGGAGTTAAGCCGCACTAAGTGTACACTTTTTGTGTTTACATTTGAAACAAAAATAAACGAATTAATAAACAATTAAAACAATACTTGCATATGAAAAAAATTTGGAAAAATATTTCAACCTATGTTGTGGTTGCATTAGTGAGTATAGGAGCTACATATGGAATGTATAGCTTCATGGATTACAAAAGAGGGTATAGCACTGCTGACACCTATAATTACGGAACCGAATTTGATCAGAAAGGATTACATCTGGCAAGTCTGACTGCCGATGGCTATCCCGACTTCACAAAAGCTGCCGAGAATTCGATCCATGCAGTGGTGCATATCAAGTCTACGGTTAAAGCACAAGCTTCGCAAGGACAGGGACGTCAGCGAATGATCGACCCCTTCGAATATTTCTTCGGATTCGGTGACCGTGACGGACAAGGCTACGGACAACCTCAGCCAAGTGTCGGTTTTGGTTCGGGTGTTATAATCTCTGCCGATGGGTTTATAATCACAAACAACCACGTTATTGACAAGGCCGATGAAATAGAGGTTACCTTGAACGACAACAGTAAATACACTGCAAAACTGGTAGGAACAGACCCTGTTACCGATATAGCTTTACTGAAGATAGAGGGCAAAGAGTTTCCATATATTCCATTCGGTAACTCCGACAATCTGAAAGTTGGAGAGTGGGTATTGGCAGTAGGAAACCCATTCAACCTGACATCTACAGTTACAGCCGGAATCGTCAGCGCCAAAGGTCGTGGCAACATAAGTGGAGGTAACCGGGGTGGAGTAGACATGAGTATTCAATCATATATACAAACCGACGCTGCCATCAACCGGGGAAACAGTGGTGGTGCATTAGTTAACACCAATGGTGAACTAATAGGAATCAATACTGCCATCTACTCTCAGACCGGTGACTTTTCCGGATATGGATTTGCCGTGCCTATTTCAATTGCCGGTAAAGTAGTGGCTGACATTAAGGAATATGGTACTGTGCAACGTGCTGTCCTTGGAGTACAGATAGGCGAAGTGGCTGCGGCAAAAGAAGCTGATCCTGAAAAAACTAAGAACCTGAAAATAAATGAAGGTGCTTATGTTGGCGGATTTGCAGATATGAGTCCTGCTAAACAAGCCGGAATAGAAGAAGGCGATGTCATCACAGCAGTGAATGGTGTGAAGGTAAAAACAGTAAGCGAGTTACAGGAGCAAGTAAACAGATTCCGTCCGGGAGACAAAGTTAAAGTAGATGTAGTGCGTGGAACTTCAACCAAGACATTCGATGTAACTCTCAAAAATAGTGCGGGTAGCACTTCCGTTGTGAAAAAAGAAGACGGTATTGCCAGTGTGGGGGCTGCATTTAAAGACCTTACTGCCGAAAAGAAGAAATCTTTAGGCGTTAGCTATGGTGTGGAAGTCGCAGGTGTAGATAACAGTGGTAAATTCCACAAAGAAGGTATAGCCAAAGGATTTATTATACAGAAAATCAACAACCAGCCCGTATCTTCGGCCAGTGAAGTGGAACGCATCATCACAGCTACAGCCAATAGTCAGGATAAGGCGTTATTCATAACCGGAATAACTGCTAACGGAGCTAGAAAATATTATGCTGTGGATCTGAGCGAGTAACATTAACTTAACAAATATCAAATAACGCTTAAGTAAAAACTAAACATCTTGCTTAAGCGTTATTTATTTGTATATAACTTGAATATAAACTTTAAGTAAGTAAGCAAAAACAACAATTGAGTATTATTAACTAAAGCTATCTGACTTTAAGCCCAAACAGATAGCCATATATAGCATTATTTTCACTATATTTGCAAACATTTTTGGGACATTTTAACATATATACTTATATATGAGGCAGTTAAAGATTACAAAGTCAATTACAAATCGTGAGAGTGCATCTCTGGACAAGTATTTGCAAGAAATTGGTCGTGAAGACCTGATTACAGTCGAAGAAGAAGTAGAATTAGCGCAAGCCATAAAAAAAGGTGATAGAGCGGCGCTTGAGAAACTTACGAGGGCTAACCTTAGATTTGTCGTGTCTGTTGCAAAACAATACCAGAATCAGGGGTTAAGCTTACCCGACTTAATCAATGAGGGAAATCTGGGACTTATCAAAGCTGCAGAAAAATTCGACGAAACCAGAGGGTTTAAATTTATCAGTTACGCAGTATGGTGGATTCGCCAATCTATATTGCAGGCATTAGCAGAACAATCGCGTATCGTACGCCTTCCTCTCAATCAGGTGGGCTCGCTGAACAAAATCAGCAAGGCTTTCTCCAAATTTGAGCAGGAAAACGAGCGCAAACCGTCTGCAGAAGAGCTTGCCGAGCAATTAGACATACCTGTTGATAAAATCGCCGATTCGCTGAAAGTTTCAGGACGACACATTTCTATGGACGCACCTTTTGTTGAAGGTGAGGACAACAGCTTGCTGGATGTACTTGTAAATGACGATGCCCCAATTGCTGACCGTACGTTGATAAACGAATCGCTACAACAAGAAATCGAGCGTGCATTATCAACATTGACAGAAAGAGAAAGTGAAATTATCAAAATGTTCTTCGGTATCGGATATCAGGAAATGACCCTGGAAGAAATTGGTGATAAATTCCAACTCACACGTGAACGTGTACGTCAAATCAAGGAAAAAGCAATTAAGCGTCTACGTCAAAACTCACGAAGCAAATTACTAAAAAGCTACTTAGGTTAAAAGGTTCATAACCGAAAGTTCAAAGGATAAAGAGAGTAAGGAAACTTGCTCTCTTTTTATTTTGTCTTATTTGAGGTCTTATCTGAATCCGTGATAATTACGGGCGTAATTATAATCTATTGTCCCCTGCTCTATCTGGATAACAATAGCTTCTATTGATGCATCCTTATCATTAGGATCATACTTCGTTTTCAGACTGTTGCCAAAAAGCCCCGCAAAAGCGTTATATACTCCCGCTTTGAAACTGCCGACAAGAGCTTTTACAATGTTATATGAAGGAGTATTACATTCCCGGTCGATAAGCTTTACCAATATCTTACCCTGATTCTTGGTCATCTTTTTCATCTTAGGCTTATACTCCGCCATCATATACTTTTGCACATCTTCCAGATATTTTTGCTTTGCCTTTTCGGTTGGCAAGGTCTCCATATATTCGTAGGTTTCTATGATGGAGTATGCTATTGTTTTGGCATAAGGATATGCAATTTTCACATCCCGCACCAGTTTGGAATATTCCTGTCTCTCCTTATTGTTTTTAAATTTGATTTGTCCAAATATATAAACAGGTTTTAGCTGAACCACAGCAATAGTATCACCCTCATATATAGCGGCTATATCTATATACGTCTTAGGCTTCTCATCCTGCGACTTAACCGACACAGAAAGAAGCAAAAGCAAACATAGTACAGATAAAACCCTCTTCATATTTCAGTAAATAAAAACATTCAAATATACAAGAAAAATAAACAGAGGAATCATTTTTAGAATAAATTAAGCTCGTGGATATTCTATTTTATATCAGAATATAATAGTGGTGAGTTGTTATTTTTCGCAATATGGTATGATATATCAATTTTTCAAAGAACCGCGAGCCTGTATAAAAGTTATACCCTCACAACTATAGATAAAGATTCTTCGAAAAAAAACGCACATAAATAATCCTGATATCCGGAATAATTATAAGTCAGTAAAACCCTGCAATTTAGAAAAAGCCCTCACTCGCTTCAGGTAATATGCAGCAAGAATACTTTTCGGATAAATCACTTTAACTTCCCTTGCTACCTTTTTTTGCAGATTCTCGCAACGTGCCTGACGATATCGTTTCCTGTTATCATAAAAGTCTCTATGCGCCCGGATAACCTCTTTTGCATTGGCATATTTACCTGTAAGAGTGAATTGAATGGCTGCAATATAATCAAGAATGAGACGTATAACCATTACTCTCTTTAAATTCTCTTGCGGTAAATTCTTATAGAGCATAATCAGATTGTTGCGGAAATTAAGAAAAGTCTTGCGTGGGCTTTCTTTCTTCAACGTGGCAGCACCTACATGATAAACAACCGATGAAGGCAGGCAAACAATTCGCTTTCCCCGGCAATTCAGACGCCAGCAAAGATCAATTTCCTCCATATGGGCAAAGAAAGACGCATCAAAGCCTCCGGCTTCGAAAAAATCCTTAGAACGGATAAACAGACACGCTCCGGTAGCCCAAAGCACATCGACCGGCTCATCATATTGCGCCCTATCTTCCTCCACATGCATAAAAATACGTCCACGGCAAAAAGGATAACCGTATTTATCGAGAAATCCTCCTGATGCTCCCGCATATTCAAAGCACGCTTTATTTCTCTGGGCAAGAATTTTGGGTTGGGCCGCAACTATATCTTTATTATTATCCAGATGGTCTATTATTGGCAACAGCCAACCATCGGTTACTTCAGCATCCGAGTTGAGCAAGACATAATATTCAGCCTCCACTTCTTTCAGGGCCTTGTTATATCCATCGGCAAAACCGTAATTTTCCGGTAAAACAATCCGGACAATCTGAGGGTATACAGATTGAAGAAACACTATAGAATCGTCCGTAGAACCATTATCTGCCACAACAAGTTCCACATCGGCATGTGTGGTATATCGTATCACGGAAGGCAGGAAGCGCTCTAAAAGCGCCTTACCATTCCAGTTAAGAATGACAACTGCTACTTTTTTCATTTTTGTTGTTGCATTGCTTCCACTTCTTCACGTGTCCGTTTCCAACGCTTATGAGTCCAAAGCCAGTAAGCCGGATTGCGAAGAATTGTCTTTTCCATAGCCCTGATATATGTTTCTGTTATTTTATTTTCGGGTTCTTTCTTCGGATCATCTGTGATCAGGCGAACGGTAGCCTTATAATGGCCTCTCTTTATTTTCTCCATATCCAGATAAACAACCGCAAATCCGGTTTGCTTCGCAATACGCTCTACTCCGGTAAAAACAGGTGTATCCTGATTAAGGAAAGGAGTCCAGTAATGAATATTCCGCCATGCTGGTGTTTGGTCTGCCATAAAACCTATCAAGGTCTGTTGTCCTTCATTCCGAAGCTTTATAATTACCCGGTATGTATCTTGTTTAGAAATGGCAAGAGATCCGAAGCGACTTCGTATTTTGAGAAACAAATCATCCATCGCTTTATTTTTCAATGGCTTATAAATCTCTCCCAAAACCTTACCATCTTCTTTGAAGTCAAGGTTTATAGATGTAACCCATTCCCAGTTACAATAATGGCCAAGATACATCAGGGCAGAATTTCCATCTTTCATCAACTCTTTTATTTGTCCCACATTATTAAACTGCATCCGCCTTTGCATTTCTTCATCAGATATATGCAGCAGTTTCAATGTTTCCACAAAATAATCACAAAAGTGATGATAGAACTCCCGCTCTATGGTCAATCTTTCCTGTTTGGTCTTCTCCGGAAAACTGGCTTCCAGATTGTGCCTGACTACCTTTAAACGATAACCGGCTATTTTATAGACGAAAAAATAAAGTATATCGGATAATATATACAACACCCTGAATGGCAATAGGGCATGCAAATACATCCATACATATAATATATAATATAACAGTCTGCTCATTTCTTAATTCTCTACCAGTGCTGTTTTTACTTTATTAAAGTCTCCTAAGGTAACTATTTTTATTTCATTTGCCTTACTTGCCTGATATGGCGTCTCTATTTTCACATAATTCTCGGTAAATCCGTACATCCTATCATCATGCTGAGCATGCTCAAACAGGACTTTTCTCTGCGTACCCTGTTGCGACTGGTAAAATGCTTCCAGCTTATTATCCGATAAATCCAGTAAGACTTTGCATCGGGCATGTTTTGTTTTCGGGTCCACCTCGTGCTCTATCTTCAAGGCTTGTGTATTCGGGCGTTCAGAATATGTAAAGACATGAAGCTGGGAAAAATCAAGACCTTCCAGAAACAGTTTGGTCTCCTCGAAGTATTCATCCGTCTCTCCCCTTGTACCTACAATTACATCCACCCCGATAAAAGCATCAGGCATTATCGCCTTTATTTTCTCCACTTTGTGACGAAACAATGACGTGTCATACCGGCGGCGCATCAACTTCAATACAGCATCAGAGCCTGATTGCAGCGGGATATGGAAATGCGGTGCAAAACGTTTCGATTTTGACACAAAATCTATAATCTCATCCGTCAGCAAATTAGGTTCAATAGACGATATACGGTAGCGTTCAATGCCATCTACCTCGTCTAAAGCCTTTATCAGATCAAAGAATGTCTCTCCTGTCGTACGCCCGAAGTCTCCGATATTCACTCCAGTTAATACAATTTCCTTTCCTCCTTTTGCTGCCACTTCCTGCGCCTGTTTTACCATACTCTCAATAGTGCCGTTACGGCTACGCCCACGTGCAAAAGGTATAGTACAAAATGAACAGAAATAATCGCACCCGTCCTGCACTTTCAGAAAGTAGCGGGTACGGTCGTCTTGCGAACAGGAAGGGACAAAGGACTTTATTTTATTTGTTTTCGATGTATGCACTACACCCTTGTCTTTCTTCTTCAACTCATCCAGATACGCGACTACGTCGAGCTTCTGCTCCGAACCCAATACAATATCAACACCCTCAATTCCAGCTATATCCTCAGGCTTAAGCTGGGCATAACAGCCCGTCACTATAACATACGCCCCGGGATTTTCTTTGATCAATTTACGAACGGCCTGACGGCATTTTTTGTCGGCAAACTCGGTAACCGAACATGTATTTATTACGCATATCTCCGCAACTTCCCCTTCTCTAGCCCTGCGAACCCCCACCTGCGAGAGTTGCTTCCCGATAGCGGAAGTCTCGGCAAAATTCAATTTACATCCTAATGTGAGATAGGCTGCTTTCTTATTTTCAAATATCGAATTATCTATCATTGTATTTAGCTTTTTGCTGACAAGATCGATTGTCAGCTTCAGTATTGTATATCTAAAAAACTATAAAATCTTATATAAACAAAGTAACTGGTTCAAACTATGAGCCACCTACATGTTAACTATTAATCTGTGAGAACCTCCATTAAATTAACCTTATTTTGCAATATATAGTTAAAAGGTAACAAAAGTAACAGTATTTAGCTATTAGCCGTTAGCTTTTTTTGTATCCCGTCTACTCGTACCTCTTTCAAAAAAGGTAACAAAGGTAACACTATTTACAGTTAGCAGTCATCAACTTGTATCTCGTACCTTCTCTACTTGTACCCATTTACTCACTACTTATTACTTAAGACTCATTACTTGCTAAAAAGTAACAACCAACGGTCACAGGAGCGAAGCGTATGTAAAAGTAACACCAAATACTAATTTCTCTTTTGTTACTTTTCTCCAAACCTTCAAAGAACCATAAATTAAACAGCAGAAAATATCAGGCTGTTTAGTATATAGATAAAATCTCGTGAAAATCATACATTCCTCTGGCATTAAATCATATAGAGCCAAATTCGAATGAACCCGAAATTTAAAAGAGTACAAAATTACAACAATTGTCGCAATTTTAGTGATAAAATACTTGTAGAATATAAGGAGACTATTTATTTTTGCACAAATTCACCTAAAATGAGCAATCTTCATGATTAAAGAGAACCTGATCGATTTATACGCCAATAGCTTCAAAAACAACTGGGAATTAAAGGGATTATCCGATTATTCAGAACAAAAAACATTATATTACAAAGACTTAGCTTATGAAATAGCCCGTATACATATTATACTGGAAGAAGCTCAAATAAAGAAAGGTGACAAAATAGCCCTTATCGGGAAAAACAATATACCTTGGTGCGTTACTTACCTGGCTGTCATCACATATGGCGGCATCATAGTGCCTATCTTACAGGATTTTCATGCCGACAGTGTGCAGCATATCATAAATCATTCCGAAGCCGTCCTCTTATTTTCGAGTAGTCAGATATGGGATTCTCTCGATGAGGATCACCTACCCAAAATACGAGGGGTCTTCTCGGTGAACGACAGCAGTTATAAATGCCTCCATGAACAGAAAGGCGAAAAACTATCGCTTATTGTCGATTCGTTAGACGAAAAGATGAAAAAGAAATATCCCGACGGATATAAAAAAGACGATGTAAAATATGCCAAGGTAGATAACTCAGAACTTGCACTTATTAATTACACTTCAGGTACAACAGGATTTAGCAAAGGAGTAATGCTTTCGGCAAACAACCTCGCCGGCAATATCACGCATGCCCATTATCTGAAACTTTTATTCAGGGGACAAAACATAGTATCATTCCTGCCTCTAGCCCATGCCTATGGCTGTGCCTTCGAATTCCTTTACTCCCTTACCGAAGGCTCTCATACAACCTTATTAGGAAAAGCGCCATCTCCAAAAATACTGGCGGAAGCCTTTGCTGAAATAAAACCCCATCTGATTATTTCAGTACCCTTGGTTATAGAAAAGATATACAAAAAATCCATACTTCCAAAAATAGAAAAGCCCGCCATTAAGATGGCTCTGAAAATACCGATTGTAAGAGATCAGATATATTCAAAGATACGAAAGGGCATGATGGAAGGACTTGGCGGTAACTTTCATGAGGTTATTATAGGAGGAGCCGCTTTGAACAAAGAAGTAGAAGCCTTTCTGCACAAGATAAAATTTCCGTTTACTGTAGGTTATGGTATGACCGAATGCGCGCCTCTCATTTCATATGACCACAATTATGACTTTATCCCAACCTCATGCGGTAAAATATTAGACAATATAATGGAGGTAAGGATTGATTCCGACGATCCTTACAATACAGTGGGAGAGATACAGGTCAGAGGGGAGAATGTAATGATGGGATACTATAAAAACGAAGAGGCAACCAAAGCTGCATTTACCGAAGACGGATGGCTCCGAACAGGCGATCTGGGCACAATAGACAGCAACAACAGGATATTTATCAGAGGTCGTAGCAAAACAATGTTGTTAGGCCCAAGCGGACAAAACATATTTCCGGAGGAGATAGAAGCCCGATTGAATAATATGCCGTTTGTACTCGAAAGCCTTGTCGTAGAAAGGAACGGGAAGCTGGTTGCATTAACTCATCCGGATTATGAAACAATGGATGCCGCACATGTAGAACAGGAAATGCTTCCGGCTATCATGGAAGAAAACAGGCACAACCTGAATAAGCAGTTGGCCAGTTACGAAAACATAACAGCAATACAGATATATCCTAGCGAGTTTGAGAAAACTCCTAAAAAAAGCATAAAAAGATATCTCTATGAAAACTAAATAGTTATTTAACAAAATTAGACTTAAATGCATAATTTTGGAAGAAAATAAGAAAAACACTAAAAAAAACATAATTATGCTATACAACATGTAAAGAAATATATATATCTTTGCATCGTGTTATCAGAAATAACTCAAATACATTTACCGTTTAAGTTTTAATAGAAAAGAAAAAATGAAAAAATTAGTATTATTTGCTGTTGCTGTTATTGCAATCTCTTTCGCATCATGTAGTAATAAAGCTGCTGAAGAAGCTAAAGCTAAAGCTACTGCTGACTCAATCGCTGCAGTTCAAGCTGCTGAAGAAGCTGCTGCTAAAGCTAAAGCTATCGAAGATTCAATCGCTGCTGCTACTAAAGCTATTGAAGATTCAATTGCTGCTGCTACTGCTCCAAAGAAATAATCTGAGCTATAACAGCTAAAGATTACAGAAGCCTGTATGAGTAAGACTCATATAGGTTTTTTTTATTAACTATTTATCGGTAATATTCACAATCAAAGGCAGTTATTTTAATAAATAATTGAGTAAAAATAACTATCTTTGCACGCTGATTAATAGAACACAAACAAAAACATAATAAATGGAATCTGAAAAAGAGCATTGGGATATAATAATAAAACCTCGCGATAACAGCTTCTCTTTGAACTTCGGTGAAGTATGGAAGTATAGAGACCTCATAAAGAGGTACATACATCGTGACATTGTAACAGCATATAAACAAACTGTTTTAGGCCCTCTCTGGTACATTATTCAACCTTTGTTTACTACAATTATGTACATGTTTGTTTTTGCAGGAATTGCAAATATTCCGACAGACGGCTTACCTCAGCCTTTATTTTACTTATCGGGAATTTTGATATGGAACTATTTTGCAGAATGCTTAGGCAGAGCTCAGGGTACATTTCTTGGCAATGCGGGCGTCTTCAGCAAAGTGTATTTCCCCCGGATGGTTGTACCTATTTCGGGTGCCATATCCACAATGTTGAAACTGGCTATACAGGTTGTTACTTTTGCAGTGATCTACCTATATTTTCATTATGCTGAAGGGACAAATATAGCACCCAATATATACATATTATTATTCCCTCTTCTGATATTAATGACAGCTTGTTTCGCCATAGGAACAGGCATCATCATCTCTTCTATGACAACAAAATACAGGGATATGGGTATCCTCATTGGCTTTCTGGTTTCATTGTGGATGTATATAACCCCTATAATATACCCTTTGTCGATAATGTCAGAGAGATATAGTGAATACAAGTGGATTATTGCATTGAATCCCCTAACTCCTATTGTGGAAACCTTCAGATTTGCCACGATGGGTACTGGTGAATTCTCGTGGGCTTCACTTGCGTATAGCTTTGGCGTCACCGTGGTTGTATTGATTGCCGGGATTGGGATCTTTAATAAAGTTGAGAGAAACTTTATAGATGTAGTATAATAATAAATAAAACGAAAAATGTCGGATATAGCAATAAAGTTTGAAAACGTATCAAAACAATATCGTCTTGGGGTGGTCGGTACAGGAACTATCAGCCATGACCTTAACCGGTGGTGGCATCTTGTAAGAGGAAAAGAAGACCCATACCTGAAAGTAGGAGAGGTAAACGACAGAAGTTCTAAAGCTATAAGCCAATATGTATGGGCGTTGAAAGATATCAATTTTGAAGTTGAACAAGGGGATGTAGTTGGGATTATAGGACGAAATGGAGCGGGAAAATCCACCCTTTTGAAACTATTATCGCGTGTGACTACTCCTTCGACAGGGATGATAAAAGCAAAAGGACGGATTGCATCCTTATTAGAGGTAGGTACAGGTTTTCATCCCGAACTTACAGGTCGGGAAAATATATACATGAACGGATCTATTTTGGGCATGACAAAATCTGAAATAACTCGAAAGTTGGATGAAATTATAGAGTTTGCCGGAGTAGAAAAGTACATAGACACCCCGTCTAAAAGATATTCCTCAGGAATGACTGTACGTCTGGGTTTTGCGATAGCGGCTCATCTAGACCCTGAGATAATGGTCGTAGATGAAGTTTTAGCAGTTGGAGATGTCGAATTTCAAAGAAAAGCTATTGGAAAAATGCAAGATGTAGCCACAGGAGAAGGAAGAACTGTTTTATTTGTAAGCCACAATATGAATTCGGTTAATAAGCTTTGTAATAAAGGAGTAATATTAGAGAATGGATATACTGTTTTTAATGGAAATGTAGAGGATGCGATAGACAAATATGTTAGTGATTATATGATCGATGATGATGCATCTGTTTCTTATATTGCCGATTTAAATGCTCAAAAAGATAAAGATATCATTTTACATGCTGCCGAGTTAATTGATGAGTCTGGCAATAAAATAGACAATGTTATAGATGTACACACAGCCTTTAACCTGCGCTTGCAAATTGAATTTAGAAAAAGAATCAACGCTCCAAAAATTACGTTTCATTTCAAGAATATGCGTGATCAGTTTGTATGGTTTAATGATATCAACGATGTAAACAAGGGGATGGATATTCCTCATGAAAAAGGTTTATATGAATTCATCATACCAATAGAGCAGCCTTTATTGAAGCCTGATACTTATTCTGTCTCTGTCGGTATAACA
The DNA here is from genome assembly GCF_015234155.1 of Dysgonomonas sp. GY75. Taxonomy (NCBI): domain Bacteria; kingdom Pseudomonadati; phylum Bacteroidota; class Bacteroidia; order Bacteroidales; family Dysgonomonadaceae; genus Dysgonomonas; species Dysgonomonas sp. GY75. The sequence goes on along the minus strand of NZ_JADCLQ010000062.1, from coordinate 48,681 downwards.
AACGAAGACAATAGACAAACAAACCATTTTGGGTATATCCTGAAAATGGAAATAGTAGATTTCGCTGGGATCAGGGCTACAAGGGCTGGGTATTTGTATACTGAGACTAAATGGAATATAAAAAATCTTTGATTATGAATATGTATTATTATTTCTATTAGAGTAAGAGCCTGTTTAAATTTTATTCGTTCCGATTTTTAGAATGATTTTTTCTTTTCTGAAGCGCGAATAGCGGGTTATTCAATCTGAAAAAAGGGTAAAATCAGATAAAAAGGGACTGAAAATGAACAAAAAAACTATAATAAAATGTTTTGGTAAAATTTAAACAGGCTCTAAAAATATATTTATGAATCAGACTCGAAATACAAGCTTTATTATTCAAGCACGGATAAGTTCTACTAGATTTTCATCAAAAATCATCTTACCGTTTTGGAATGAGAAATCTATTTTGGATTTATTAATAGAAAAATTGAAAAAGGAATTTCAAGGCATACCTATAATCTTAGCAACCTCTTTAAATAAAGAGAATGATATACTGGAAGAAATTGCATTAAAACAAGATGTTTTAATATATAGAGGAAGTGAAACAGATGTATTATCTCGCTTTATAGAAGCTGCTAGAAAATTCAACATCAACAATATAATTAGAGTCTGCTCTGATAACCCGTTTCTTGATGTAAGAGAATTAGATCGTCTTATTAATTTTGTAAAAACAAAAGATTTTGATTATGTAAGTTTCAAAATTGAAGATACTCCTAGTATTAAAACTCATTTTGGATTCTGGACTGAATTTGTTACCCTTCAAACTTTGGAAAAAATAGAAAAAATAACAACTTCTCCTATTTACCATGAGCATGTAACAAACTTCATATATGAGAATCCTGATAAATTCAGCATTTTTCTGTTGGATCCGAATGAAAAAGTTCGTGAAAGAAAAGATATAAGAATGACTCTGGATACTAAACAAGATTTTGATCTCTTATCTGAAATCTATAAAATATTAGTTTCAAAGTATAGAAATATTGGAATTGATGAAATAATAGACTTTTTGGATAAAAATCCCAAATACAAAATTTCTATGATGAAGCAAATCAAATTAAACGAAAAATGAAAAAACATGTTTATATCATAGGCGAAATAGGACAAAACCATAATGGCTCGGTGGATATTGCCAAACTTCTTGTGGAGTTGGTTTCTCGTCCAGTCAGGGAAGATGTATTCGGTATCGATTTAAAACCTATGGATGCTGTAAAATTAACAAAAAGAGACTTATCCGAAGAATTGTCCGTATCGCAAATGAATAAAATTTACGATTCCCCCCACTCTTTCGGAAAAACATATGGCGAACACCGTGCTGCATTGGAGTTGTCAGACGAGGAGCATTTTGAAGTATACAAATATGCAAAAGAACGAAACCTCGAATTTGTGGAAACACTCTGCTCTATTGGCTGTTTATCACTACTGAAACTTTTCACTCCTGATTACCTGAAAGTTGCAAGCCGCGATTTGACTAATCTGCCATTGTTGCAAGCAATGGCTGAAACAAAAATCCCAATAATACTTTCAACCGGTATGGCTGGAAAGAAGGAATTGGATGATGCCCTTGAAGTGATTACTAAATATCATTCAGGCATATCTATTCTTCATTGTGTATCACAATATCCGACACACCCGCAGAACCTGAATCTCAATACAATCGCTTACCTTAAAGAATATTATGGACAATATTCTATCGGATTCTCTGACCATACAATAGGCATATCCGCCCCCGTTGCTGCCGTTGCAATGGGAGCTGAAATGATTGAAAAACATGTTACAATAGACAGACGGATGAAAGGTACTGATCAGGCCGGTTCATTAGGTCCTGATGGAATCAATAGAATGATTAGGGACATCAGGATAACAGAAATGTCGATGGGAAAAAAAGAATTGTATATAGAGCCTGTGGTTGAAGCCAGCAAATATAAACTGGAACGTTCTATTGCAACTATACGTTCAATGCAGAAAGGTGAAATCATTACCGAAAATGATATTCATTTGCTAAGCCCGGGTGATGGCTTTAAATGGAGCCAAAGAGAGTCTGTGATAGGGAAAAAGCTACTAAACGATATTGCCAGCAACGAGATAATATACAAATCAGCTATATCGGGCGAAAACGGGTAAAATTAATACATTAAAATAGAAGAATATGCTAAAACTTGTTCTCACAGATATCGATGGCGTTTGGACAGATGGAGGAATGTATTATGACCAAACAGGCAATGAATGGAAAAAATTTCATACTTACGACAGCGCAGGTGTACTATTTTGCCATCAGGCAAACATACCCGTTGGGATAATAACAGGTGAAGAAACTGAAATTGTTAAACGCCGGGCCGAAAAACTGAAAATTAATTATCTGTTTCAGGGAGCAAAGGACAAGCTTGGAATAGCAACAAACCTATGTAAAGAGTTAGGAATTAGCCTATCTGAGGTTGCATATATAGGTGACGATATAAATGATATCGAATTATTGAAAAATGCAGGAATCAGTGCATGTCCGAATAGTGCCCCCGAATGTGTAAAACAAGTTGTTCAGATCATTTTGAAAAAAGATGGGGGGGAAGGAGTTTTCAGAGAATTTGTAGAATATATACTATCTGAAAACATCAAATAAATAGCTTGAGTGAGTTATTTATCTTGATTTCTAAATTAGAATAATACAAATTAATATGTACACTACCCGAAAAGAATATCTCAACTTGATTCAACAACTTCAGGAAGCTGTATTTCCTAAACTTAAGAAATGTTGGAGATCAAACATATGGCCCATTGTACAGATTCAGGTCGGATATTATCTTCATTTGATCTATATCGGGAAAATAAATGGAACTGATGTTCAGCCAATCCAAGCATCTATCTTAGATGAAAGAGTAAGTCTCCGGGACTTTAAACTGTTTATCAGATCAGTTTGTCGTTTAATAATCTTATATCCGAAATGGAAAGGTAAATTGAAGAATAAAATATTACTTTCAGGCTTCAAAGCACACAACACAGGTATATATAATCAATACATTGATCCTTATAAAGAAATATTAAAGAAGAATAATGAAGAAAGTGAAACTATCTTTATCGACGATATTTTCTCTGACTATCAGAATGATTTTTATCTACTATGCAGACATTTACATATAGTCATTCTTTTTCTATCGAGAATAAAAAATAAAATATTCAGCAACCAGATCAAGAACATTAAATATAATGCAAACTTAATTAAGTCCTTCTTTACAGAGCAGACTTCTTTAGATGCACACTATATAGAGTCCTTGGTATATAGCAGTGTCGCGGAGAACCATTTTTACTATATTTATTTCAAATATCTATTAAAGATAATATCTCCCCGGAAAGTATGGTGTTATGTTTATTACAACAATCAGCAAAGTGCATTAATAAGAGGTGCTAATTCCTTGAAAATAGCAACGTGTGAATATCAGCATAGTGCTATCTCCGACAATCACTTTGCTTACACTCGCTGGAGTAAAATATATGAATATTCATATCATTTTCCCCATACCTTTTATGTATGGAACGAAGATGATAAAAAGTTAATCATCCGTAATTTTTCCGAAAATTCGTTTCAACCACAGGTAATAGTTTCGGGGAACTATTATTTATTGTCACAAAAAGAAAATACACAGTATATATCAAAAGAAACAAACAATGATATTCTAATTTGTTTGCAAGGAATGTGGATTCCACAATTTATCGAAGATACCATCGCTGAATCCGACACAAGGAAATGGTATATTCGCCTGCATCCCAGATATCCACAGGATAGGCCTCACCTATTATCATTATGCAAAAAATATCCGGACAGAGTTGAAATTGAAGAAGCAAACCGACAACCATTATATGAATTATTCAAAAAAGTATCTACATTGCTTGTTTCATTTTCGGGAACTGCAATAGAAGCAAAAGAGTTTAGGCTAAAAGTAATTATATTTGGAGAAGAAGGCTATAACAGTTATAAAGATTTTATCAATAACGGAGATTTTTCATATGTAGACAGTAAAGATAATTTATTAAAAATCATGGAGAAAAATAAAACAATCTCGTGAATAAAAAGTAATGAAATGAAAATACTTTGTATATCACACGGTAGCACATTAAATGGAGCGGAAAGGTCATTTGCAGAAATGCTCGAGGCTTTTTCCATAGCTGGACATGAACTATATGCTGTATTTCCATATCATGGCGAATTAATAGAATTATGTAAACCGTATCTTAACAGCTTTACAATAGTGCATCAACCTTGGTGGCACGACCATGGTACTGAACTTTCATTAAAAGAAAAGACAAGAAGACTATTTAGTATATTAATAAACACTAGAAATAGCTTACACGTAATCAGGAAGATAAAACCTGACATCGTTATTACCAATTCCTCAGTCATCCCATGTGGAGCTATAGCAAGCAAGATCGCAAGAATAAGGCATTTATGGTACTTTAGAGAAATAGGGAAAGAAGATTTAGGATTTAATTACATTTATGGAAAAAAACTGTCTTTATGGCTAGCTAATAAATTATCGTCAACAATATTATTCAATTCTTACTTTTTAGAGTCTAAATATGAAAAATACATTTCAAAGAGAAAGCGGAAAGTTGTATATCAAGCGGTATCACTAAAAACAAATAACCAATATATAAAGAAAGATCAATCCTGTGATATTTTAACACTGATCATTGTTGGACGTTTTGCAAAAGGAAAGGGCCAAGTACAGGCTTTGCAAGCAGTACATACCTTAATACGACAAGGAGAGAAAGTCAGATTATTATTAGTTGGTGCAAGTCGTGATTCTTATTCAAATCAGATTAAAGATTATATCGAAAAACATGATCTATCATCATACATATTACCTATCGATTTCTCGAAAGATATCAGTGAATATTATTACCAAGCGGATATTGCCCTTGTATGCTCCAGGTGTGAAGCATTTGGCCGCGTTACTATTGAATCTATGAAGATGGGATTACCTGTTATTGCGTCAAATACAGGAGCTAACAGTGAACTTGTCAAAGAAGGTTTTAATGGATATTTATACGAATTTAGTAACAGTAAAGATTTGGCAAATAAAATTTTAATGTTAAAAGATAAAGATACTAGAAAGATGTTTGCAACTCAAGCTAAAGAGTGGGCTGATATAACCTTTACCATGAAAAATTATTCGTCGAACCTGAATGAAATAATAAATAATTATGAACGATAATATACGTCCCATCGCCATATACCTCCCCCAATATCATCTTATACCCGAAAATGACAAAGCCTGGGGTGATGGTTTTACAGAATGGACCAATGTAAAGAAAGCTAAACCTTTATTTGAGGGACATTATCAGCCTCATATACCAGATAAAAAAACAGGTTATTATGACTTGCGTGATCCAGAAATTATGGTGAAACAGGCCGAAATGGCAAAAGAGTATGGTATCCATGGATTTGCTTTTTATCATTATTGGTTTCAAGGCAAGAGGTTGCTAAATCTACCGATAGATAATATGCTGAACCTAGGTAAACCAGATTTCCCATTCTGTTTTATCTGGGCAAATGAGCCCTGGAGTAAACGTTGGGATGGAAGCGAAAACGAAATTATCCAAGAACAAACATATTCGGAAGAAGATGATTTGAATCATATAAAGTTTCTAATACCTATCTTTAAAGATAAAAGATATATAAGAGTTAACGGAAAGCCCTTATTTGCAATATATAAATCAGCTGATTTCCCTGACATTTCAAAAACTATCCGAATATGGAGGGAAGAAGCCGCGAAAGAAGGGCTGGAGTTATATATATGCCGGATAGACAGATGGAACTCCAATGCGAAACAACAAGTGGTAGATTTAGATATTGAAGCATCCATAGAATTTCAACCGTTAAGCCCGTCCCTCGAACGTTTTCTGAAAAGAGAATGGACTATCGGAGAAAGATTAAGAAATCGTATAAGTAAAATAATAGACAGATATTTTAACGAAAACAGAAAAGTCAATCAAACAATTATCAATATGCAAAAGTTTGTTGATTTTGACAATCGCTATTTTCATACGGATCATAAATGCTACCCTTGTGTATGTCCGTCTTGGGATAATTCTGCAAGGAAAAAAGAGGCTATAATTTTCACCCATTCTTCACCTAAGGTTTTTTATAAATGGATTAAAGGAAAATTAAATAAATTCACACCATATTCAAAAGACGAAAATTTCCTATTTATTAATGCATGGAACGAATGGGCAGAAGGGAATCATCTCGAACCATGCCAAAAATGGGGAAAAGGGTATTTAAATGCCTTAAAAAAGGCGTTGGACGAAAACAAATAGATTTTATGAAAATAATTGTAATAGTAGTCACCTACAATGGTATGAAATGGTATAAGAATTGTTTCGATAGCATAAGAAACTCTTCGATACATGCCGATACCATTGTTATCGATAATAACTCAAGCGACGGCACTGTACAATTTATCAAAGATAATTATCCGGAAATCAATCTGATAGAAAGCAAAGTCAATTTAGGATTCGGAAAAGCGAACAATATTGGGTTAAAGTATGCAATAGAAATAGACGCTGACTTCGTTTTTCTCCTGAATCAGGATGCATGGGTTCGCCCCGACACAATTGAAAAACTCGCAGTAAAACTGGAAGAAAACCTCGAATACGGGATATTGAGTCCGGTACACCTGAATGGAAAAGAAAACGAATTAGATGCTAACTTCGCTGCTTATATTCGGCCTGCCGCATGCTCAAATCTTATTTCTGATTTTATAATAAAGGGAAAGGCCGAAGACAAGATTTATCCTGTCAAATTTGTAAATGCAGCATTCTGGATGATTTCAAAAACATGCCTTTTAACCATCGGTGGATTTGATCCGGTTTTTCCTCATTATGGAGAAGATGATAATTATATCGGGCGGGTCGAATATCATGGTTTTAGAACGGGAATTTACCCTAAAGTATATGGGGTGCATGACAGGACGTTCAAAGGCAGGAAATCATTAAAAGAAATCAAAGACAGAAAGTATATCTATCATTTGATTATCCTGACAGGTATTTATATGCCTTTCCGAAAATGCATATTCCGTTCTTTCTATTATCTGTTTATGGAGTCTTTGGGCCATTTATTCCATTTGGCATATAAGGATATATGGATTAATCTTTGCGTTTCGTTAAGACTCATAAAGACTATCCCGAAAATATTAAATAATCGCAGAACTTCGAAAGTAAAAGGTTTAAGTTTCTTACCTGAAAAATAAGAGTATGGATAATCAGCCCCTTTTTTCTGTTCTCATAGCCAATTACAACAACGGCCGCTTCCTTGCTGAAGCCCTGGAGAGTGTTTACAAGCAATCATATAACAATTGGGAAGTTATAATCGTGGACGATCATTCAGATGACAATTCATTTACGGTATACAATCAATTAAAAAATGATGAGCGTATAAAAATATACTGCAATAGTGAAAATCAGGGAGCCGGATTTACAAAAAGAAAATGTGTGGAAATGGCTTCAGGAAATATCTGTGGATTTCTTGACCCTGACGATGCACTAACCGATGATGCACTGAGAAAAATGGTTAATGCCCATCGGGATAATCCAACTGTATCACTTGTCCATTCTATATCATATCACTGTGATGAAAATCTGAAAGTAATCAAGACGAATGACGCACCTAAACAAATTGTAGCGAATGACCCGTATTTCCTGAACATGGAAAGCGCCATATCACATTTTTCTTCATTCAAACGAAATTTTTATCAAAAAACCGAAGGTATAGATCCATATTTACAAAGAGCGGTAGACCAAGACCTTTACTTAAAATTGTATGATGTGGGTGAAACCTATTTTCTGAATGAAGAATTATATTACTACCGCATACATAATTCAGGAATATCCACCAACGAAAATATAGGCAAGGCCTACTTTTGGCATTGGGTTGTAATTATCAATACCGGAAAAAGAAGAGGGATGAATTATGAAGACTTATTTTGCAAAAGCCTCGCTTCAAAATCCGAATATGATAAGTTGGAAAACAAATACTTGAAACTGCGCAAATATGAAAAGCTTAATAACTTATTAGGAAGCATAAGACGTAAATTCTAAATAAATGAAAATCACCCACATATCAACAGGAATAACGGGTGGTGGTGCAGGGATCGCCACGCTCAGACTTCATCAGCATCTGATGAAGGAACCGGGCATACAGTCCGAGCTAGTCCAACGTTTTCCTATCGATCCTGAATTTGCTATTGCAAATAATATTCATACAGTCGGTACAGGGCGTTCCCTTATAATAAGGGCTTTGAAAAAATATAACCTACATGCAGAACACTTTCATTGGGTAAAACTAAATAAATATCCTAAGAATTATGAAATAGCTACGTTTGCAACAACATCATACAGGTTAGAACAACTGCCCATCATAAAAGATGCTGATATCATCCATTTACATTGGATTTCGGAGTTTCTCAATTATCCTACTTTCTTCAAAAATATAACGCGTCCCATTGTATGGACGCTGCATGACATAAATCCGTTTATGGGCATGTTTCATTTCGAATCGGATAGGATCAAAAACATCGAGAGATATGGTAAAATTGATAATCAGGTACGAAATATCAAGATAAAAGCCATTAATAAAAACAAGAATATCCATATAGTCTGCCTTTCGGAATGGATGAAGAAAAAGTCCGAAGCGAGTGCTGTTTTCTGCAATTACCCTCACTATTTGATACCCAATGGACTCGATTTTTCAAACTACCCGGTTATAGATAAAACCTATGCTAAGCAGAAGACAGGAATCAGCACTAATCTGAAAACTTTCATAATAGTAGGGGCGCATCTTAGTAACATACAAAAAGGATTCCCGATGTTTTTTGAAACTATAAATAAGATGGAACGCAACGATTTTCAGATAATATCAGTAGGCCAACTACCCGATAGTATGAAAATAAGGTCTGGTATCAATCATATTCACTTCGATAAGATAACCGATATATCAGCACTCAATCGATTATACTCTGCTGCCGATCTAACCGTTATACCGTCAAAAGAAGACAACTTACCCAATGTCATGCTCGAATCATTTGCAAATGGTACTCCTGTTATAAGTTTCAGCAATGGAGGTATGGCAGAACATATAAAAACCGGGGAAAACGGAATATTACTCTCTGAAACAGGGGTAGAACCTTTAACACAGGGACTTAACGATTTCTTAAATAATAAGTATACCTTTGAGGAAAAAGCAATCAGGGATTATGCCGTAAATACATTCTCCGATACATTACAGACTCAAAAATATATACAATTATATAAAGACATACTGAGCAGATAAGAATATGAAATTATCCATTATAACAATAAACTTCAACAATGCCGATGGGCTTAGAAAGACCATCGAAAGTGTTATATCTCAAAACCAATCAGGCTTTGAATACATTGTTATTGATGGAAATTCAACCGATGGCAGCATAGAAGTTATAAAAGAGTCTAACAATCACATTTCCTTCTGGCTGAGTGAGGCAGATACAGGCGTCTATAATGCTATGAACAAAGGCATTAAACACGCCAACGGAGAATACCTCCTTTTTCTCAATAGCGGGGATACCCTCCTTAAAGATGCCGGACTGACTGGAATTATTGATAAACTGACAGGAGAGGATATAATCTATTACAACCTCGAAATTTGTGATACAACAAACAATAATAAGTTTATCAAGTTCTATCCTGATTATATAGACTTTAAATACCTGATTGAAGACGGACTCCCACATATGGGTACTTTTATAAAAAGAAATACCCTGATCGATTATGGCGGTTATTCGGAGCAGATGAGAATATCCTCCGACTGGGCTTTCTTCATCGATGCTATCTGCCTTAACAATGCTTCATATAAACATATCGACGATTGTTTTTCTACATTCTATCTGGACGGAATGAGCTCCGATAGTCAAAACCGCCAGGTATTAACAGACGAAAGGAACAATCATATTGCTACTACATACCCACTATATCAAAGTGTGTACAATGGCTGGATAGAGAAAAAACAGGAACTGTACAAACTGAAAACATCAGTAAGCGTAAGGTTTCTTAAAAAGATAGGATTATTGAAATGGCTGAAACTATAAATAAGACAACTCCCCCACCCTCGATTTCGGTAATTGTTCCCTGTTACAATCAGGCGGAATACCTGCCGGAAACACTGCAATCGGTATTAGAGCAGGATTACAGTGATTGGGAATGCATTATAGTGGATGACGGTTCACCTGATAATACCCGGGAAGTAGCCGCACAGTGGACAGAAAAAGACCAGCGTTTCAGATATTTCAGGAAAGAGAACGGCGGACTGTCCGACGCCCGCAATTTCGGTATAAAACATGCTTCAGGAAAATACATCCTGCCGTTGGATTCTGATGATAAGATAAGCCCCCAATATATTAGCGAAGCTGTGGATGTTCTCGAAGAAGATCCGGAAGTGAAGGTAGTTTACAGTAATCTCATCTTATTCGGGACGAAAAACCAAAAGCTTAAAACCCCCGACTATAGCTATAAAAGATTATTCACTGAGAACCCTATATTCTGCTCGGGGATATACAGGCGGAGTGATTTCCTGCAAACAGGAGGTTACAATACCAATATGGCTGGAGGACTCGAAGATTGGGACTTTTGGCTCGGATTTATCAAAGAAGAAGACAAAGTCGTAAAATTGGAGAAATACCATTTCTACTATCGCATAAAAGAGGTTTCAATGCTTTCGTCCCTTGATAAAGAGAAAAATGAGCGATTATTACTCCAAATCTTCAAGAATCATGTACCTTTGTTCCTCGGATACATCAACCCTGTAAGAGACCATATCGAAGCTACCTACTATAAATGGGAAGCCGATTTATACAAAAAATCGATAGAATACAAGATAGGAGATTTCTTTTATTCACCGGTCAAATTTTTGAGGAAAGTATTCCGGAAAAAGCCCTTGAAAGAGGAGTAAGATTGATACAAACTATTATGAAGATAAACGTCATACTAATCACTTATAATCAGGCTGCATATATGCCTCAGACGCTCGAAGGCATACTGATGCAGGAGACTGCACATGAAGTAGAGATTATTGTGGCTGACGATTGTTCTACCGACAATACAGTAGATATCATAAAAGAATACGAAAATAAAACCGGGTTCAAATTCACATACCTTCAAAAATTCCATAATGTAGGCTATAATAAAAATTATCAGCAAGCTTTTGCCGCCTGCACTGGTGATTATGTAGCCATTATGGAAGGAGATGATTATTGGCTGAAACCGAATCATTTACAAAATCATATAGACCATCTTGAAGCCGAGCCCAATTCTTCAATGAGTTACAACAGGCACCTGCGTCTATTTATCGACCTGGACAGAGAAGAAATATTCGACTGGACAGAGAGTAAAGATTATGAACTCATTACCACTGAGCAACTGGCTTTGGGAAATAAGATAGGCAACCTGTCATGCTGCGTATTCAGGGGAAAACATGTGCAAAACCTTGATCCTAGGCTGTTCGATATGGAAATTGCCGACTGGATGTTGGGGATGTATATGGGGCAATTCGGTCCTCTACTCTATCTTGAAGATGTTACTTCCGCTTACCGGATACACGACAACGGCCAATGGTCGAAGATGGATGATAAAGCCCAATATCTGCGAATCATTGAATTCATAAACGAGTACGACAAATACTTCAATTATAAATATACTGAAGCTTTTACAAAACATAAACGGAGGCTGGAAATACTACTCTATGGCGACAAATCGCTACGGGGACGTATAAAAAGCATTACCCCGGGTTTTATTCGAAAAATATACCGGAAACTATAGAAAACAAAGATTATGAATAAACAAATATTTGTAACGCAACCGGCACTACCGCCATTAGAAGAATTCATCCCTTATCTGCAACAGATATGGGACAATAAGATATTGACCAACAACGGGCCTTTTCACCAACAGTTTGAACAGGAACTGGCTGATTATCTCGGAGTGAAATATATCTCGGTATTCTCTAATGGTACATTGGCTCTCATCACGGCATTACAGGCTCTGCGTATAACGGGAGAAGTAATAACTACGCCGTTCAGCTTTGTCGCAACCACCCATTCACTTTGGTGGAATAATATCAAGCCTGTATTTGTGGACATCGACGATAAGTATTACAATATAGACCCGGCAAAGATAGAAGCGGCCATAACACCGCAAACAACAGCGATCATGCCTGTGCATGTATATGGTAACCCTTGCAATGTAGAGGAAATACAACGTATCGCCGATATATACGGCCTACGGGTAATCTATGATGCAGCCCATGCTTTTTCAGTAAAGAAAGACGGGCAATCGGTGATGAACTGGGGCGACCTTTCCATTCTGAGTTTCCATGCCACAAAAGTATATAATACAATTGAGGGTGGTGCTATTGTTTGTCAGGATGAAAAGACCAAGCAACGCATCGATTTGCTCAAAAACTTCGGGTTCCGAAACGAAACCACCGTCATAGAACCGGGTATCAATGCCAAGATGAATGAGTTACAAGCAGCTTATGGTTCCCTTCAGCTCAAATACGTAGACAGTTATATAGCCAAACGCCTGGAATTGGCAAAATTATATGATAGCCTGCTGAAAGATATCCCCGGAGTATCTTACATGGAAGTAGCCGAAGGAGTACAGCACACCTACCCGTATTATCCTGTGCGCATCAATACGGCAGAATACGGCATGAGCCGGGACGAACTTTATTTCAAATTACAGGAATATGATATTTTCGGACGCCGCTACTTCTACCCGCTTATCAGCGATTTCCCTACATACAAAGGGCTGCCGTCGGCAAGCGTGGCTAACCTCCCGATAGCAGGGCAGGTATCCAAAGAAATCGTATGCCTTCCTATATATGCCAATCTGGAATTTGACGAAGTACGTCGAATCTGCGATTTAATAAAAAATAAACCTTGGGGAAAATGAAACTGGGGATAATGCAGCCTTACTTTTTGCCGTATATCGGATATTTTCAATTGCTGAATGCTGTTGATAAATATGTGATATACGATAATATTCAATACACAAAAAAAGGCTGGATTAACAGGAACCGGATTTTGCAAAACGGCAAAGATTTGATGATTACTATTCCATTGGAAAAAGATTCGGATTATCTGGATGTCAAAGAACGAAGTTTATCGGTTGGTTTCGATAAAAAGAAATTATTAAATCAAATAAGAGAATCTTATAGGAAAGCTCCTTATTTTGAACAGGTAATGCCTTTGATAGAGAGAATCATCAATTACGACGATAACAATCTGTTTCATTATATAGATAACTCTGTTCGCGAAATATGCAGATATTTGGAAATTAATACAGAGATAATTATATCCTCTTCTCTCGGCATCGATCATTCCCTAAAAGGACAGGATAAAGTAATTGCAATCTGTAAAGAACTGAAAGCTACGGATTATTATAATGCAATCGGGGGGCAAGAGTTATACTCACCCGAAGAGTTTAAGAAAGAAAATATAAACCTGCATTTCATTTCTTCCAGTCCGATTGAATACAAACAGTTTGCGAATGAATTTGTACCCTGGCTTTCCATACTGGATGTAATGATGTTCAATTCTTTAGAGGATATACATAGAATATTAGATAATTATGAATTAATATAATCCGGCTGATATATGGAAAGAAGTAAAGGCGAAATCATTATACCGGAAGAACTCGTAAAACTCCTCAATGATAACAATGAAGAAAAGGAGTTCTTCGAGAGTCTCACAGATGGATATAAACGGGGATACTGTGACTGGATAGGCGGAGCCAAACAACAGGCAACCCGGGAAGTAAGAGCTGGAAAGGCTTTAATCATGTTAAAGAACAAACAGAAAACGCTCAAGACATAACTATATCGAATGAAAGAAATTGGAGGATACTTCGAACTTCAGCTCCGCAAAGGCGAGCATTACCACAAAGAAGCGGTACGGCTGAATACTGCCCGTAATTGCCTTGAATATATTCTGAAAGCAAAGAAGTATAGAAAGATATATATTCCATATCTCAACTCAGAGGTAATATGGGAGCCTATAAAGAAATTAGGCCTCGAATCTGAATTCTACTCTGTCGATTTCAATATAGACCCGGTCTTCGATAAGGAACTGGCTAAAGATGAAGTATTCCTTTACTCAGACATATATGGAATCAAATGCAATACTGTCGAAAAGCTAGTCAGGAGGTTTGGTAAGCAGCTCATTGTGGATAATACCCATGCATTCTATTCCAGACCATATGAAGGAATAGATACGATCTACTCTCCACGTAAGTTTTTCGGACTGCCCGATGGCGCATATCTTTATACAGATACATTGCTGGACGAAGTATTCGAGCAGGATATGGCAATACCTCATATGACGCACCTGATGAAGCGTATCGAATATGGGAATGCAGGCGCAGCCTATCAGGATTATCTCGACTATTGTGCCAGCCTAATTAATCAGCCGATAAAAAGGATGTCTAATCTGGCAAATGCCTTGCTGGCGAATATAGATTATGAAAATCTGAAACAAAGGCAGATAAGCAACTTCAAGTATCTGCATTCTATCTTAGGTAAAGACAATATATATGAGTTCGACAACTTTCCCGATGATACCTGTCCGCTCAGTTATATGTTCTATTCGGAAAATACGAACCTGAGGGAAAAGCTGATAGACAATAAGATATTCGTCTCCACTTATTGGAAAGCAACCCTGGACTTAGTCGAAAAAGATTCTGACGAATACAGGATTGTAAATTATCTTTTACCTTTACCTTGTGATCATCGGTATGAGGAGGAGGATATGAGAAGGATCATAGATGTGATATATAGCTAAAATGACTGAACAAAAGAACATAATGGTCTCCGTTTCCATGATAACTTACAATCATGAGAAGTTTATAGCCGAAGCTATTGAAGGAGTAGTCATGCAAAAGACGGATTTCCCTTTCGAACTCGTTATCGGCGAAGATTGCAGTACCGATAACACACGGGCCATATGTATCGAATATCAGAAAAAATATCCTGATATTATCAAGTTGAGGCTACCCGAAACCAATCAGGGTATGATGCTCAACTGGATAAACAATATAAACTCCGGACAGGGCAAATACATTGCTCTTTGCGATGGAGACGACTATTGGACCGACCCTTACAAATTACAGAAGCAGGTCGACTTTATGGAAGCTAATCCCGGTTTCGTCATGTGTTCTCATAAGGCCCATACACTAATGTGTGGCGTTTTGGACGAAAATATAGAGATGGAACGGGATATACTGACAACGGAAGACCTTATCAGCAAAGACTGGGGATTACTCACCGCGTCTATCTTTTTCCGTAAAGACGCGCATAAAACACCCGACTGGTATTATACTGTAAAGAATGGGGACTATGCCCTGCAACTCATTGTTTCCCTGTCAGGTAAAATCAAGTTCCTGCCTGAATATATGGCAGTGTACCGACAACATCTGGGCGGAATATCATCTACATTGAAGCCTTTGAATCAAACCGCATGGATGGTATATTTATTGCATGAATTTGATAAGTATACCAATCATAAATATAAGAAGATTGTCAAAGAGCGCATAAAAAGGATGTATAAGGTACAAATTTACTATGCCAAAGGCTATAGCTTGCGAAAGGCCGCTGCTATACTTACTTTGTTCCAGAAATTGTGTTACATCAATCCCTTTCTGATAAAATCGCAACGTAAATAAAATATGAAACTGTCCATTATAACCATCAACCTGAATGACGAAGCTGGTCTGCAAAAGACTATCGACAGTGTTGTTTCACAAACATTTACCGATTATGAGTTTATCATCATCGACGGTAAGTCCACTGACGGCAGTGTAGACCTTATCCGCAAATATGAAGATAAGATATCATACTGGGTAAGTGAAAAGGACAACGGCATATATAACGCTCAAAACAAAGGTATAAAGCAGTCAAAAGGCGAATACCTGTACTTCCTCAACTCCGGCGACGCCCTATATGAAAAAGATACCCTCGAGAAGGTCTTTGCAGACTATCCGCACGCCCCTTTTATCTGCGGCAGCTTCTATATGGAGCAAAAAGGGAAACTGGAAGCCGACACCTCATATAAAGACCGCGACTGGCATATGGCCATCTACGAGCTGTTTTCCGGATTCCTTTGCCATCAGGCATTCTTTATTCATCGCAGCAACTTCGAAAAATATGGACTATATGACGAGACCCTGCGGGTAGTAGCCGACTGGAAACTATTCTTTCAGGGAATAGGAATAGACCAGCTACCTGTAAAGTATGTAGACACATTTATAGTCATCTACAATATGGAGGGCTTCAGTACACAAATCGGCGGAGGTGTCATCTACCCCGAAAAACTGAAAGTATGCCGTGAATTCCTCAACGAAAATGCTGTCAAAAAACTGGAACGGCTCTATTATCTAGAACAAAATGGCTTTGTGACCGATATTATGAAGTCTAAACGTTGGATATACAACGGATTCCGTGCATTCTGCAAAATCGGGCGTATCTTCGGTTTTGTAAAGGGCTAATCCATCACATTTACTTCGCTTTCGGGTATATTTGCAGAACGTATGCGCCATTCCTGCGGGTAAAGGTTATTAGCACGATTCCCTATATTTTTCACAAATCCTATTGGAACATTCTTATATGTCAGAAGAATATAGCCTTTCGGCATATCCTGTAATATCAGGGCTTCCTTTCTTAGATAGCTTATAGCTGTTTTCCAATCCATATCGTAAGTTTCAAAGGCTTTTACATTCAGATAATTGCTTAAAGCCAACGATTGCGCAGGAATAAAATCCTTTCCTTTAAATTCACCCAGACAAATACCTTCCGATACAATATTCAGACTCGAATTTAAAATACAGACATCATTATACAGTTCCTCCGTAAAGGCATACCAGGAATCACCCTTCGGATAAAATACAAATTGCTCTTTATCCAGAATATAATCTTTGTATTGATCAGGCAATTCCACTCTGTTCTTTTTCTCATTCCGTTTTCTCCTGAAGTCGGTACGGACACCCTCTTCCTGCTGCTTCCGCAACAAAGCAAAGAAAAACCCCTCCCCTTTTGTCTTGTGAGGAAAAAAGCGACAAGCAGGAATATCCTCTGCAAAAGAAGGGCTTATCCCCCACTCTTCCTGTATATCCACTGGCAATACTTCTGCTCCTAATTCATCGCGAATCCACTGTACATTTTCTTCATTCTCTTCCAGATTATAGGTACACGTACTGTATAATAATAATCCGTCGGGTTTTAGTGCAGGCCAGATATCCGCTAAAATCCGTTGCTGCCGTTCTTTGCATAATCTTGCATTATCGACAGACCATTCGGATATTGCTCCCTCATCTTTCCGGAACATCCCCTCACCCGAACAGGGAGCATCGACAAGTATGATATCGAAGAAGCCTTTCAGTTTGCCTATTTGAGCAGGATCATTGTTTATTACCACGACATTCGGATTGCCCCATTTAGTCATATTTTCAGACAAAACATTTGCCCGCGAACGGATTACCTCATTCGATACCAACAAGCTATCTTTGTTCAATAAATCAGCTATCAGAGTAGATTTACCTCCGGGAGCCGCACACAAGTCCAAAACTTTCACATCATCCTCTGCATACTGCTTCAATGCCTGCCCTATAAACATGGAAGACGCTTCCTGCACATAGTAACAGCCTGCATGAAACAAGGGATCGAACGTAAATTGCGGCCGTTTGCCAAGATAATACCCTGTATCGCACCATGGTACTTTTACTCCGGATATTCCTATTCCCTTCATTCGGCTCAAACGGATGCTGGTTGGTGAATCACTGCTTAATGCTGCGATAAGGTCGTCCCATTCTTCTCTCAGGAGCGGTTTGGTCCGTATTATAAAATCATCAGGTAAATTCATTTTTTCCAGTTATTAGCCCCACTCCTCGGGAGGAGACTTTAGATGCTACTCACCCTCTCCAAAGCCCCATTGGGGAGGTTAGAGGGCTAAAAGGTAACAAAGGTAACACTTTTTCCACTTTTTTCACCTGTTACATATTTCATTTTCTACGTCTCTTTTTCCTTTTATTCTGTTGGCTTACAGCCTTTCGATTATTATTGGCAATCAGTCTCCGCTTTATTTCCTGACGGGCTGCAAAGGCATTATCCATTCGCTCGAAATATTCATTCATTTCCGCTTCGTCAATCTCGCTGCTATCTTCATCATCATTCTCTGCTATGGCCTGTTCCATATCATCGTCCACCTCCTGTGTCTCCATTTGTGCAAGTGCGGATTCGCTCTCCGGCTCTTCGGGCATACAAAGGGAGTCCGGCTCAGTCTCCGTCATATATTCTTTTTCTTTCCAGTCTTTTCCCTCCTCTTGTGGAAGGCGGGAAAGGCTTTGTTTATCCTGTCTGTCCAACAGCAGCTTTATGGTACGCAGATCGGGCAGGCAATTCTTCCGTTTTATCGTTTTCGATTGCAAGGATACTCCCTCCGGATTACCGGGATCAGGCAGGTAAATTTCTTTTTCTTCAACCATGATATAGCCGTCGAGCCGTTTTTTCAGGGACGAATACAACATCTGGCGTGTTCTTTCCTCCCGCCGATTCTCGGCTTTGGATATTTCCCGCGCCAGTTCGGGCTTGGTGTCTTTCCACGTGTAAAATGTTTTACGGCTGATACCCATTACCCTGCATATTTCAGCCACCGAACAAAAATCATCCTCTATCAATGATACGATTTTTTCTACTGATTCTTCACTATACTTTGCCATAAGGTTTTTATGGTATAGATAAATGATTCGGAATTTGATAATGAGCAACCAGTAATTACCTAAGCCCCAGCATTTTCAGTTTCAATAAGAACAAAGGTCTATTCCGTCACTTTCATCTTACGCTTCCTATACCATACCCAAAACAGTGCGAACAGAATAATTAATATAATTAAGTCAGGCTCCGTCATCGGCTGTGTCTCGTCATTCAGGTCGAGCGCCCTGTGACCCGACATAACTTCTTCCTGCTTCTTTTTCAGTATAGCCTTCTGTGCGTCGTTTTCTACAACAATGTAGGATGTAAGCGGACTCATTATCCCCGATTTGAAACTGTTTTGCAGCAGGCTGAGCCACTCTTTATCGGCGGTTTCGGGATGTAATACCTGATGCATCCATTGTGCCTGCATCAGCAACCCCGATTCCCAGTTCTTTTTATTTATTGCATCCTGATTTATGTCCAGTGTTTTATCTTTTGTATTTAGTATAACGGACGCTTTGTTATCGTCAGGCAGATATACAAGCGGATTACTTAGGCGCGGCCATACTTTTACGGCTTTTAACGGGATAGAGTCGATAATGCTCTCTGTTACTTTTATACCCTTCGAAAAAGAATGTCCTTTCAGGCTGTCGTTTTGCAACGAATAAAACCTGTCTCCTTCGGGATAAGTAAACTCCATATCAGCAAAATCATTATAAAGAATAGCCTTCTGTATATTATCGCTCAATACAACTATAACAGGGTATGTCATTTGAGGATCGGTATAGGAATCGAAAAGGATTTTCTTTACAGCCCTGTCGAGGAAAAATCCCCCTTCGAATTTTTGCTTTTTCAGTTCTTCCTGCCATTCATTTTTCAACGAAAAGGTTTTTATATAAGTGTTTGTAAACGATATTTTCGCATTTTCTCTGTCAATCAGATTACGGTCGAGCAGCTTGTTTATTTCGTCAAGATACTTTCCGGCTTTTTCTCTATCAGTTCTTTTTTCTTCCGGCAGATATTGTCCCGCTATTTCATAATCACCCACATTTGCAGATATATCGACAATGAAGTGGTAATATGGTTTGCGTTCTACTGTCTCCAGTTTTTGTTTTTCCTGTCCCGAAATATATGTTACTCCTGCCATATGTACATTCGGGTCTGTATGCATTTGCATTTCAGTATCTCCAAGCATAATCCGGTTGCCGTCTATATCGATAGTGACAGGCTCTTTGTGAATAAACTCGATTCCGGTATATCTCGTCTCGTCTGTTTGAAATGGAAAGACTTTGAATTCCACTGTATTTCCCGACAGGTAGCGAAGTAGTCCCGGGTCTCTGCTTACATTTCTTATCTGATTGAATACCCATGTTGCAGTTTTTTTTTCGGCCAGTATACCCGGTTCTTTCACATCTCCTACATAGAGGTAATAATCGCTTATCCAGCATCCGGCAGGCAAATCTATTTTTGTTATATATTCAGCATCCCGGAGAGGAACATTTTCGTTGTATATTGAGAGGTCTATCCAACTGACCCATGCTTTTTGTGCATCATCATATTTACTGCTATGTTGGATATCTGTTATTTTTATTTTTTGTATTGTGTCGTTTCCCGGACTTTGCCACATCCTGCTGCGTCTGTTATTATTTGCTTCATGGCCATTGAACAGGTTGTAAATCAGAGTCCGTTTACTTTCCGAAAGGGTCAGATTGTCTAGTACTAACCACTTATAGTAGCTTGACAGATACGGGGTGGAAGAATAGAATGCCGTACCGCCCGTTGGGTCGTGTGTTTCTGTAGCTTCCAATATACGGTCTACAGATTTTGCATTTAGTTTATATTCTTTCCTATAGTCGGGACTATAAAGATATTCGAGTGTTGTGTGCAGTATGCTGCGGTCGTATTTATAAGTAATCGTTATTGCTGTTGGCAACACACAAATACTAATGATTGTAATCGTATATAATAATGGTTTCTTATAGCTTCGTTTTAGGTTATTGAAGTCCTTTACGATATCATTGAGATGTATAGGGAATAAAATTAATGGTGTGAGCATCAGGAACCCTCCTCCGAAAATGATAATGGCAAACACCGACAACGGCAGGAAAGGCAACATGACCAGGAAAAAGTAAAGCGTATACATAAATGTGATACATCTCCCTGTGTAGAGAGATAACCTTAGCTGCCTGTTTTCCGGTATCGGGATGCAGATAAGCAAACCGTTTGCAACGGCTATAATATAAAACCACGGATCGGAGAAATTTCCGAACAGGTTATCGAAATTCTTATTGATATACAAACCCAATATCGGAAATATAATAGCAACCGGAATTTTCCATGCCAGCTCATATTCTTTAAAGATATTCCGGCGTGATATAAGTATATAAATAAAGCGAATGATAAAAAACAGAAAAGCGGCAGTAGCCAGAATAGCGGATACAAGGTAGAGATGTTCACTCCCGAATCTCATTCCGTCCCACAATGGCAATACCAATGTAGCAAAAACATAAATAAAAAACGGAATACTTATGGCCACTGCAATATTTATGGATGCCTTTTGGTTTCTGGCATGCGGAGTGAGTAAAATGGCCAGGGCAAACAAAGTATATATAAGTGTGGGCATAAGAAAAGCCCCTACATACATAGGCAGGTTTCCCGATATCATCCAATCGGGAATGCCGGATGGCACCAAATAGGTATAATTATAATAATATGCGTATATAAAACTGAGAAAAGCAATAAATGATACAATACAGTAAACTATATCTACCCGTTTTTTGCGCACCATCTGTACAATAGCATAGGCAGCATTCAGCAATGCAAGCATAACCAGTACAATTGCAAACGACTTCCAGCGTGTCAGTTCGGAATAATCCAGCAAGCTTTTTATTATTTGAAATTCGCCCCATTCCAGAAATAGGATCAGTATGACAGGTAAAGTGTTGATAAGGAATATCCATTTAGGATTAAGCAGTTTTCTCATGATTGCGTTGTATTTTGTTTATTATCTGATTTAGAAGTAAATATCCGAATATAAGAAAGGAGAGGTAGACAAAAATCCCTTCAGCCTGATGTATCAACTTATCCGGAAGGCCGGAAGCTGAATAGAAACCTGTATCCATTATCAGCATATACCCTGTTATGCGTGATATATTGGCTATAAGAGTTATCATATAAGAAAGAATGAAAGATGCGGGTATAACGAGCCATTTTTTTATAATACCTGTTTTTATAAATACAAAAGCAATCATCAGAAAACTGATCAACAGAAAGTTAAAACCCGAACACGACTTATTGATCACCATATTTATCTGCGGATAAAAATATCCTGATGCATTATTGTAGATAGCATCCGATCCAGATATCAGTTCTATGGCTTTATTAGTAGGACCAAGCAGAAACCGTATATTATCGGTATCTAAATGTGGATAAGCCAGTTTTAAACCTGCGAATATGCAGAAGCAAAGAATTGAAAGTGTTATTTTATTTTCCATAAAAAAGAACTTTGAAAAACAAAGTAATGTTTAAAAATTTAATTAACCAAACTTTTTTGAGAATTATTATAGAGAAAAATAAAGTTATTGAACGTAGAGGTGAATAAATATTCGCCTCTATAAACTACTATTGAGAATTGACATATTAATTTTTAAACCACCCCTCCACTATTCAATAAAAATAGCGACCTTTGCAAACGAAAAAATATAGATCAGTAATTACATGATAGAAATACATAAAGTACCCTCTCCATGCTTTGTTATGGAAGAAGAACTGCTCAGAAAGAATCTTTCACTTATCAAATCGGTAAAAGAACGGGCAGGAGTTAATATAATACTTGCGTTCAAAGCATTTGCCATGTGGAAATCTTTCCCCATTATCCGCGAATATATCCCATACTCAACGGCTAGTTCGGTGTTTGAAGCACAGTTGGCTTACGAGGAAATGGGAAGCCTTGCCCATACATTCTCTCCAGCCTATACTCCGGATAATTTTCCTGTATTCATGCGATATAGCAGTCACATTACGTTCAATTCCTTGTCTCAATACGAACGCTTTTATCCTGAGACTCTGAAACACAGGAAGAAAGTCTCGTGTGGTATCCGCATCAATCCCGAATATTCAGTTGTGGAAACCGACCTGTATAATCCGGCAACTCCGGATTCTCGCCTCGGTGTTCCGGTCAGCCATTTCGGCGATGAATTACCCGAAGGAGTAGAAGGTCTGCATTTTCATACGCTGTGTGAATCTTCTTCTTATGATTTAGAGAAGACACTGGAACAGGTAGAGAAGAAATTCGGGCATTTTCTGCCAAAAGTAAAATGGCTGAATATGGGAGGTGGCCATCTGATGACCCGCGAAGACTACGATGTGGAGCACCTCATAAATTTGCTACTATCGTTTAAAGCAAAATATCCGAACCTCGAAATTACAATGGAGCCGGGAAGCGCTTTTGCTTGGCAGACAGGGGTATTAGTCTCCACAGTGGTGGATATTGTGGATAATGGCGGAATAAAAACAGCCATACTCGATGTGTCTTTTGCCTGCCACATGCCTGATTGTCTCGAAATGCCGTATAAACCTTATATCAGGGGAGCATATCATGAGCCGGTAAAAGGTCTGCCTACTTACCGGATGGGAGGTAGCAGCTGTCTCAGCGGCGATTTTATAGGGGAGTGGTCGTTCGACGAACCGCTTTTGATCGGCGACAGGATTATCTTTGAGGATATGATACATTATACTACTGTGAAAACAACTATGTTTAACGGTATCTCGCATCCTGCTATCGCGCTTTGGAACAAGTATAACCAGCTGGAAATTTATCGTGAGTTCGATTATGAGGACTACAAAAACAGAATGAGTTGATCCGGTAAAATGTTAAAAATGAGATTGTAGGCAATAAGACTTTTATACAGGCGTTTCATTAATATAACTCTAAAAAAAACGGAAATCGCCTATGAAGAAAATCTTTACACCTGAACAATGTCAACATTTTGATAAAAATGAAGAGAAGGTTGTCGCACCTTCCGAAAAAACACTAGACTTTCTTAAACAATTTGCACGCGCGCATTATGTAGATAAATCCTTACCGGATACTATAAGCGGATTTTGTGTAAATTAAGAGCAGATAAAAAAGAAAATAGAGTACAGGCTATCACAGCCTGTGCTTTTTTATTGAGATTTTTGAAATATACAGAAGCTCAAATTCGGATTTTCCTATATCATCCCGTCCCTTTTTTTACTATATTTACACTCATAATATTTATAACTTATAATTCGTAGACATGTCACACAAGATAGCGCCTTCTCTTCTTTCTGCAAATTTCCTGAATCTTCAGGCAGATGTGGAGATGATAAATAAGAGCGAAGCCGATTGGTTCCATTGCGATGTAATGGATGGGAGTTTTGTACCTAATATCTCGTTCGGCTTTCCGATAATAAAGCAGATCAGTACAATTGCAAAGAAACCGCTGGATGTTCACCTGATGATCGTCAATCCCGATAAGTACATATCGCAGGTAAAAGAGGCCGGAGCATATATGATGAATGTGCATTACGAGGCTTGCACCCATCTGCACCGTACGGTTTCAGGTATACACGAAGCAGGGATGAAAGCCGGGGTGACATTGAATCCGCATACGCCTGTTTCGTTGCTGGAAGATATATTACAGGATGTGGATATGGTTCTTCTTATGACAGTGAATCCGGGATTCGGCGGGCAAAAATTCATAGAGCATTCGCTCTCTAAAGTTTCCCGTTTGAAAGATATGATACTAAAAAGGAATTTGCAGACTTTGATCGAGGTTGATGGCGGGGTGAACTTGCAGACAGGAAAGCAACTTGTAGATGCCGGAGCCGATGTGCTCGTGGCAGGTAATGCTGTATTCGCAGATGCCGATCCTGTGGAAATGATACATAAACTGAAAAGTCTTAAATGATAACTTAATAGGTCTGTGACCTTATTATTACCGGCGGGAATGAAGAATCCGTTTTCCAAAATACCATTCCTGTTTTTTCTTATTCCGCTTGTAGCGGGGATTTTATTACAATATTATTTAAAGATAGAATATTCAGGCATAGCTTTCTCCCTGACAGGACTGATAGCTATGCTTTTTTCATATCTGATACCGGAGGATAAGCAATTCCGCTGGCGTTGGCTATTTGGTCTGGGTGTCGCTTTATTTCTTATAAGCGTAGGTGTTGTATCTACATCCTTGCGGCAGCAATATTCTGAATTTACATACTCAAATAAGGTAGAGATATATGCCGGTATAGTTACCGATACGCCACAGGAGAAGAAAAAAACGACAGCGTACAGAGTCTATCTGCCCGACGAAGATAAACTGATAGTTTGTTATTTTCAAAGAGATGCATTGGATAACAACAGGCTGCAACCCGGAGATATCTTTTCTTTCCAGGGAAAGATACAACCATTTCAGAACATCGGGGATTTCGATTATGCACGCTATATGTACAATCAGGGGTTTGTGGGCTCTGCCTATGTTTCAAACGGTTTATGGCAAACTACGGGAGAGATATCACCCTCACTGAAATATACAGCGTTACGCTGCCGTCAGTATATAATGGATTTCTATAAATCGTTAGGATTCAATGATACGGAATACAGTATTCTTTCTGCGCTGACTCTGGGCTATCAGAACGATCTGACAGACGATATTAAGCGGGGATTCAGGATTACGGGTACAGTACATGTCCTTTCGGTCAGCGGACTTCACGTGGGTATCATCTATCTGATGATTAGTTTTCTACTCGGGTTTATTCGCAAAAGCACGAAGTATTATTGGCTGAAACCCTTATTGATTATTGTTCTACTATGGATATATGCTTTTATTACCGGTTTGCCGCCTTCAGTGATAAGGGCAAGCGCAATGCTCACGGTATTCTGTGTTTCAGAAATTTTCGGGCGGAAAAGCTTCTCCCTGCATGCTCTATATATCGCAGGATTCTTCATTCTGTTGGTCAGTCCTTTTTCATTATTTGATATAGGTTTTCAGTTGAGCTTTATGTCTGTTCTCTCCATATTATATTTATTACCTAAAGTTTCAGGGTTATTGAAGGTGGAGAATAAATATTTGCGAAATATATGGCAAATGTTTACCTTGTCTATCGTGGCTCAATTGGCGACATTTCCTCTTTGCTTGTATTACTTCGGCACATTTCCCACTTATTTTTTTGCTGCCAATCTGCTGATTGTACCATTGGTTACATTGATAATCTATACTGTGGGTGGCATTGGACTAGCTAAAATACTGAGTATGATAATGCCGGATTTAACAGCTTGTTTTTACTACTTACCGGTCAAAACATTACAGTTTTTAGTATGGTTGATGACAAGTATTATCCGTTTCTTTGAAGGTTTACCACTCGCTTTGATTGATGGTATAGAAATATCATTTACAGATATGATTTTAATATACACTCTAATCACAGGTCTACTCATCTTCCTTATTTATAAAAAGCCCAAAGGACTGATTTTGGGGCTATTCGCTGTATTTTTGTTCTTTGGAGTTCATATTTACCATAACTTTTCTATGTAAATCATCAATAAAGATTAATGACTTATATTAATATTCTTTCCTCTTATATTTAATTCCTCCCTTGCTTATTTTAGAATATCGGCGCATTATTGCCGCACCCTCCTGTGTTTATCCTCGATCTTGGTTTTGCCAAAACGGGACACAGTATCAAATAATTACACATTCAGTTCAATGACGATTCAAATAATATCTAATGAATGAGCAAAACAATTCACTGTCAGTAATATTTTTCCTATTTTTGCCTCTGATTTCAATTTATATACTAATGATAAAGAAAACGATATCTGATGACAGGAACATATTTATTGTTCTATTCATATACGCTTTCCTTCTTGTCTTTTTCTGCTCGCTGATGTCGCCATTGTATCCGTTCAATGACTGGTCGGATATAAATCTCTATTTCAACATAGGTAAAGCGATGTTTCACGGGCAAACGCTATATACCGATATCTTCGATCACAAAGGCCCGCTTATCTTCGTCATCTATGGCATCGGCTCCCTTTTTTCGGAGGACTCCTTCATAGGCATGTACTTCATCGAATCCCTTGCATGGGTGGGGATGATATTTGCTGCCTACCTTATAGGACGGTTATATCTCGATAAAATATATGCCTTCATCACCGCACTCTTTTTCCCTGTTCTGATGCTTTCCCACTCATCGGAAGGAGGTTCGGCCGAAGAATTCATAACATTATTTATCGTTATCAGTTTCTATTTGTTCATCCGGTACTTTAAAGATAAAGACGCTGAGCTGCACAAACCTTCACATATGCTTGTACACGGCATTATGTGTACCGTTGTATTGTTCATCAAGCTCAATCTGGTTGTCTTCTGGTTTTTCCCCCTGCTAGCCGTTTTTATTAATCTACTGCTAAAGAAAGAATATAAGAATCTTGTAAGGAATATAGCCGCATTCATAGCCGGAGTAGTGATAG
Organism: Dysgonomonas sp. GY75; assembly: GCF_015234155.1. Classification (NCBI taxonomy): domain Bacteria; kingdom Pseudomonadati; phylum Bacteroidota; class Bacteroidia; order Bacteroidales; family Dysgonomonadaceae; genus Dysgonomonas; species Dysgonomonas sp. GY75. The sequence continues at coordinate 21,391 of NZ_JADCLQ010000062.1, read as the reverse complement.
TAACTTTACCTATCGTAGCCTACTTCCTTATAAATGGTGCACTCTCCTATGCCTGGGATACTTACATTACACTGAACAGGACATATGCGCAACTCGGCGACTTCGCCCGCATCATGGAGAACCTGATTATCCGCTTCTACCAACGCCTAAAATATGACAACTACGAATTTGTAATCATACTTATAGGGGCTATATACTTCCCATTCAGGTATCTGGGAAATAATTGGGGCAAGATAGGAATTATACTTTCGTTTGCATCGTTGTACACAGTCATATTTATGCCTGCCAATTATGTTTTCTACTACTCCATTCCTTACTATATTTTCTGCATAACAGGCATTATCTCGATCCTGGATATGCTGAGCAAATATATTAAGATACCCGGCCGGTGGTATTCCTATCTGTTTTTTGCCCTCGTTGCTCTTGCATGCGGAATCATGACTAAAGACTTTTTCGGAAAACCCAAAGAAGTTATTTTCAGACAGCAGGAAGAAACCAGCGGCGTTCTCTATAAGTTTTACAACGTAATATCGAAGGAAAAGAACCCTACACTCATGTGCATGGGGCTTGATGCCACAACAGGCATCTTTACCAAAGCGAATATAATGCCGACTGTAAAATACTTTATCTCGCCCAATCTGCCTTACAATATCTATCCCGAAATGAGGGACGAACAGACAAGATACATAGAAGAGAAGAAAGTACAGTTCATCATATTGTCGGGGGCTTCGTTCAGTTACGATTACTATATGTCTTTGCCTGTCCTTCAGGAGAATTACACGCTTGTAAGCACCTATGAAGAGAATGGTAAGTCCACCTATTTCCTATACAAACGAAAAGACTAAACCAAACACAAATGATAAAGAAACAAATACAAGAAGATAAGAGGAACTTCGTCATACTGATTCTGTATGTCATCATCCTCCTGTTCTTCTGTTCAAAGATGTCCCCTCTTTATCCTATCAACGAATGGGCAGATGTAAACCTGTACTTCAATATAGGAAAAGCCATATTTCACGGGCAAGTGCCTTATGTGGATGTGTTCGACCACAAAGGCCCGCTCATCTTCTTTATCTACGGAATCGGATATTTGCTCTCAAATACCTCTTTTCTGGGAATGTACTTCATCCAGTGCCTATTGTGGATATTAATGGTATCCGCAGCATATCTTACAGCAAAACTGTATCTGGATAAAATATATGCCCTTTTTGCTGCTATGCTTCTCCCCGCTCTGATGCTCTCGCATACATTGAACGGAGGTTCGGCCGATGAATTTATTACCGTATTTGAGGTTATAAGCCTTTATCTCTTTATCCTATACTTCAAAGATAGATCAGCAGCAGCGCATAAACCAGCACATATGCTTATACACGGCCTGTTGTGCGCGATGACCCTCTTTATCAAGATCAACCTGATTGCATTCTGGGTTTTCCCTCTACTGTTTATATTCATCAACATAATACAGCAAAAGAAATATCGCAACCTGCTGGAAAACGCCATAGCATTTTTACTCGGATTATCCATTATCGCCTTACCTATCCTTCTTTACTTCATCTTCAACAACGCTTTGCAAGATGCCTGGGATACCTATATCGTACTGAATAAAAGCTACTCGAAGCCGGGAAGCATTGGCGAAATATTAGAAAGGCTGTTTTCTTATCTTTATCAACAGATACGCTATGGCAACTTCGAGTTTATTATTATTCTCATCGGAGCTATCTGGTTTCCATTGAAATACATTGAAAACCGTTTAGGTAAGGTGGCTATCATATTATCTTTCGCTGCCACATATACAGCCATCTTTATTTCGTCCTATTATATCGACTATTACTCTGTTCCCCTGTACACCTTCATACTGTTGGGATGTATTGTTATTTGCCGCTATATAAAAGTTCCTTCTCCATCGTGGAAGTATTACGCCCTTTTCATTATCCTAGCCCTGTATATGGGTATTCAGCAGCGTAAATTCTTCGGCATGGATTTCAGCGAGCTTTCCGGTAAAAAAGAAAACAGCTTTGATATATCCAAGTTTTCTCAAATAGTAGAACAGGAGAAGAATCCGACTTTGATGAACCTGGGGCTTGATCTTGGCAACTCAGTCTTTACACAAGCCGATGTTATCCCAAACGTAAAGTATTTCATATCCCCCAATCTCGAATACGATATGTATCCTGTGATGCGGGACGAACAAACAAAATATATAGAACAACGGAAAGTCCAATTTATCATACTTGCCGAGATCGCTCTCAATTTTTCATATTTCAGCCAACTTCCTGCCCTGCGCGAGAACTACGAAGTAGTATCTGTCATAGGTAACGAAGGTGGCAGGTATTACCTCTATAAGTTAAAACAATAAGAAGCATATGCAACCATCATTATATCTCATTCCCGTCACATTAGGAGAAACCAGCATAGAACAAGTATTACCACCACACAACAAAGAAGTAATACTACAAATAAAATATTTCATTGTCGAGAATATACGTTCAGCACGCCGCTTCTTAAAGAAAGTGGATAACAATATTAATATAGACGATCTCACTTTCTATGAATTGAACAAGCATACCAAGCCCGAGCACATCGATAATTACCTGCAACCGATAACCAATGGTTTTCATATCGGCATTATATCCGAAGCCGGTTGCCCTGCCGTAGCCGACCCGGGGAGTGATATTGTTGCTATCGCCCAGCGAAAAGGTTATAAAGTGGTGCCGTTGGTTGGTCCATCATCTATCCTTTTGTCACTGATGGCTTCGGGATTCAACGGTCAAGGCTTTGCCTTTCAGGGATATCTGCCCGTCGACAGCGCGGAACGTATCAAGAAACTTAAACAACTTGAACACTTTATCCAACACGATCATCAGACCCAGATATTCATAGAGACACCCTACCGGAACCAAAAGCTGGCGGAGGACATCATCAAACATTGTACGCCTTCAACAAAGCTTTGTATAGCAATGAATATTACCTGTGAAAACGAGTATATAAAGACATTACCTGTAAAGCAATGGGCCAAGAAATTGCCGGACATGGGCAAACAACTTTGTATCTTTCTTCTGTATAAGTAATTAAAAAAAGTAACAGGTATATCAGTTATCTGTTAGCAACTTGTATCCCGTACCTTGTCTACTCGTATCTTTTTTCAAAAGGTAACAAAAGTAACACATTTTTAGCTATTAGCTGATAGCTGTTAACCAATATCTTATGCACAAAACCTGACAAACCTGACACTTTTACACAATTTTTTATTGTCACTTTTTCTTCTAAAAACTCCGTGCTACTCCTTCTACTCCGTGGTTAAAAATTAAAAGGTAACAAAGGTAACAGATATTTCAGCTTTTAGCTGATAGCTATTAGCCGTTACCACAAGCTATCGCACAAGAGACTCTACGGCAAACAGAAATACTGTTCTTAAAACTTACGACTTGTTAAAAAGTAACAAAGGTTACACTTTTTGCTGCTTTTTATTTTCCACTTTTCATTCTTTCTTTTTCCCACTTCGGGTGGGGGTGATCAAAATTTCAAAGAACTAAAGGCTATCAGCTACATACATAGATAAACTTTTTCAAAAAAGACTAAATTTCGTGTCGGCCTTAGCCTGTAACCACGCGACGGGCAAAGGAATCTGTCACCTTTTAGAAAAGTAACACTCTTTAGATACTTTCCAGACGATGTAACTTTTCATACCTGTTCAATTTCTATACCTTCCGCTTTTTATCAAAAACAAAATGAGACAATATAGAGATTGCGTTATATAGATAAAATACTTCATAATTATACAAATATCTTTTTAATCCAAAAAGATATCAATAACAATAAAAAATCATCAAACAATCTTTATATAAAAGCATTATAACACAATAAAAAGTATCAATAAATCTTTTTGCAAAAATTTATCCTTTCAAATTTGCCAATTAAAATATTTTGACATACTTTTGCCAATATAAATATCAAAAAGAATACTCCAATACCATTTTTCTAATCAAAAAGAGAATTAAAGTACATTTTTAACATCTTTAAATATTTTTGATTATGAAGATTTTAGCTTTAAGGAAAAAAGTTTGTTTGGTCATCATTCTATTCGGTTTATTATCGACGGTTCAGATCAAAGCCCAGTCGGAAATTGAAGTTGATCTTGGCGCAGATCTGGTCAGTTCCTATGTATGGCGAGGATTTAAACAGGCTGGTGCAAGTGTACAACCCGGAATCAGTGCCAGTTTAGCCGGATTCAGCCTAAGTGCATGGGGCTCTACAGACCTGGCCAGTGTAGGTAAAAAAGAAGTTGACTTCACTGCTGCTTATGAGAAAAGCGGATTTAAAGTAGCCGTTACCGACTACTGGTGGGACGGAGAAGGTGCCAACCGTTATTTCAGCAGCCCTAACGACGGTTTCACCGGACATTACCTGGAAGCTACATTGGGATATACTCTACCCGAAGCATTTCCGTTAAGCCTTACCTGGAATACATTTTTACTGGGAAAAGGGAATAAAAAAGAAAATGGAGACAATTCCTATTCCACCTATATCGAATTAGCTTACCCGTTTTCGGTAAAAGGTATAGATATGGGCATTTCGGCAGGGTTTACTCCTTGGGAAAGTTCAGTATATCCGACTTCCGGATTTAAATTTACATCCATAGCATTAAGCGCATCCAAAAGCATCAAGATCAACGATTCATTCTCCTTACCCGTATTTGCCAATATAATAGCTAATCCGGCTGTAGAAGACATTCATTTCGTATTTGGAATATCCATCAGGTAAGTAAAAATCACTCTATAATTACTATTTAAAATGAAAAAAATCGAAGCGATTATCCGCAAATCAAAATTTAATGAAGTACGCGCTGCGTTGCACGAAGCTGATATAGACTTCTTGTCGTGGTGGGACGTAAAGGGACAGGGCAGCGCCCGTCAAGGATTAATATTCAGGGGAATAGCATATGATGTGAACGCTATAGACCGCATATATATTTCATTCGTGGTAAGAAATATAAATGTAGAAAAGTCAATAGACGCTATACTAAAATCGGCATATACGGGAGAAAGCGGTGATGGACGCATCTTCGTTTCCAGTATCGAGCAGTCGATACGCATACGCACTGGAGACCACGGCGACGAGTCGTTGTATGACAAAGATGAAGATAAATAAGGATTTGGTTATAAAATTAGGTTAAGGTAAAAACAAGAAAATATGAAACGAAGATTATTTAAGTATATAACTATATTGCTGTTCGCTTCGCTGACTCTCCCCACAGCCGTAATAGCACAAGATTCATTGGCTACAAGTACAGATTCTTTACAGGTGGTTGCTACTACCGTTGTAGAGGGAGTAGCCGCAGCAGAAGCCCCTGCAACACTGGACTCTGGAAATACAGCATGGATGATAGTTGCAACCATACTGGTATTGATGATGACTGTACCCGGACTAGCCTTGTTTTATGGAGGTCTGGTACGTCAGAAGAATGTTCTAAGTATTATTATGCAATGTCTCTTTATAACAGGCGTTATCAGTATATTATGGATAGCATTCGGATACAGTTGGGTATTCGGTACAAGTTTTATGGAGTCTGATAGCGCCTTAGGGGCAATAATCGGAGGATGGGACAAAGTATTCCTGTGCAGTCTCACGCTCGATACCCTTACGGCCGGAAATATTCCTGAAATACTGTTTGCATTATTTCAATGTATGTTTGCAGTTATTACCCCTGCCCTTATTATTGGTGCATTCGCCGAAAGGATCAAATTTTCGGGATATGTTGTGTTCATCATTCTTTGGTCCATTATAGTTTACAACCCTATGGCGCACTGGGTGTGGGGAGGCGGATGGCTTCAGGAAATGGGTGCCATTGACTTTGCCGGAGGTACTGTCGTACACATCAATGCCGGTATCTCAGCCTTGGTAATGGCTCTCATGCTGGGACGTCGCAAAGGATACAGAACAATAGGTCATCCATTTACCCCTCACAATATACCATTTGTGTTCATCGGTACAGCATTACTATGGTTAGGATGGTTTGGGTTCAATGCCGGTAGCGGACTTGCTGCTGACGGGCTTGCCGCAAATGCGTTCCTTGTAACTCATCTGGCAACCTGTGTGGCCGCAGTAGTATGGATGTCACTGGAATGGTTCTTGTACAAAAAACCTACTATAGTGGGCTTCTGTACGGGAGCAGTAGCCGGACTTGTAGCAATAACTCCGGCAGCAGGAACAGCTGATGTATTAGGAGCATTCGCCATAGGCGGCATCTCTGCACTTGTATGCTTCTTCATGGTTGCTTATGTGAAACCAAAACTGAAATATGACGACTCTCTGGATGCGTTCGGTGTACATGGTGTAGGTGGTATTGTCGGATCAATTCTTACAGGTGTATTTGCCACACAAGCAATTACCGGGGCAGAAGGTGTGCAGGGTGCTTTATATGGCGACTGGAACCAGCTTTGGATACAGGTAATAGCTACCGGAGCATCAGTTGTTTACAGTGCAGTACTTACATTCATCCTATTCTTCATCGTTAATAAAACAATCGGGCTTAGAGTATCTAAAGAAGAAGAAGCTGTGGGGCTGGATATCTCCCAACATGGAGAATTCGCTTACAGTGAAAACGAATAAAAATAATCGAGATTACATTATACTATAAAAACACGACGAGAAAAGCGGGATATAGGTTCTTATCTATTCCCGCTTTTCATTTTAAGGTCTCAGACCTTTTTATTGCTTTACAAAGACTGTTATAAACTAATAGTATATCATTAAATACTTTCTTTTACTTATATTCTGCAGACTGAAATTAATTTTCAAACTTCTTCATATCCTCCAACAAATCCTGATCCCATTTATCTAAAGGCAGGCTTGCATATAATTCTATCAAATTACCCTCTGTATCTCTCAAGTGTACCGTACGACAACCCCAACCTGTCATATCGGTCGGCTCGTTAATAAACTTCACACCACGCGACGAAAGTTCTTTGTAAGTTTTATCCACATCATCTACTTCAAGAATTATAGCAATCTTCTCCCTGCAATTTTCCGGTAACGATAGGTCTGTATTACCTACAGCCGGAGCCATCAGATCGGAAGGAAAAATGGAGAGGCCTTCACTATCGCTTACTTTAAAGCTGGCATACTGTCCGCCAATTTCACCCCAGGTCACCTCCAGCCCCAGCTTTTCGGAATAAAATCTGAAACACTCGTCAAAATCTTTTACTAATAGTCTGATACCATTTAGTTTCATAGTTTTCATTTTATTGTTAGTAGTATATGCAAAAATAGTCAGAAGCTACTGCTTTTTTTGTGTAAAAAAGCGACATTCAGGTCTTTAATCTTTACTTCAATGCAATTACTATTTTTGTCAGATATTCACTTTCAGGATATTCTATCCCGTTATAATAATACTCATACGAAATTCCTGCTGACTCAAATCCATTTTCCTTAATCCATTTTATCATATCTTCGTATACAGGCATCAACTCGGCATATGAACCTCTGTACATGCAAAAAGCGATTTTACCTTCGGGTATCACGTCCGGTTTAATATCTTCTTTTTCCGGAAGCTTCTTTGATACGGGAAAGCCGACTTGTATAAGCATATTATCCTCATCCATATTCTCATAATCAGGAAAAGCTACAAAAGGGACATCTGTCATCTGTTCCCCTAATTCTTTCAGATAAGCTGCCATCCGGGCAAAGCTCCGGCCTATGATAGATGGCAGTTCTCCGAGATTCGTCTTTACTTTAATACACAAAATGGGCTGCTCTCTTTGCCTCAACAACTCTACATTCGACATTCTTGGCATAAAAGTTCCTCCTTTATAATTAAATTACTTAATCTCTCCTTAGTGATAAAAGTTTCACCGTTTTTTAAAGATAGGAAATAAAAATAAAAAACGAAGACTCCTTACCGAATCTCCGTTCACATATAATAAATGTCTAGCCTTTATTTTTCCACCGTCAGGTCTACCACCTCTGCATCAGGAGCGTTTTTCTTAACTGAGGCAATACCATTATCGCGGCTGGCAACAGTTTCATACATTTCACTTGTACCGATAATCTGTCCGTTTGTTGCTTTCAGATTAAAATATGGCTTACCGTTCTTTGCCTCCAACTTATCAAAGCGGGCATCTACCTGACTGTTTTTCTTTACAGATTCAATTCCGTTTTTACAGTTTTCCTTAGTTGTATAGCCTTCGCTTGTAAGTATCACTTGTCCGTTACTAGCTTTAAGATCAAACTGGTATTCACCGCTTTTTCTCTTCTTGATTTCAAATTTTCCCATTTTGTTTTGTTTTAAAAGTTTATATTTAGGATAACGCAAGTTTACAACAAAAAGTTCAGTTTTCATATTTTTTACACATATATTTATCTTACACCTTGCAGGAAAACATGCACTAAAACAAAATGAGCCTCGTAAAATTCATTTTACGAGGCTTCATATTTTTAGATAAACGTTATCAAATGATCTGTTCCAGATAACCGGCCATCTCCGCTTGTACCTTCTTAGCCTCTGCCGTTGCAGCAAAAGCAAATTCACGTGTATTATCTGCATATATAATCGCACGCGATGAATTAACCAGTAGTCCGCATTGCGAATTCATACCGTATTTTACTACTTCGGCCAGACTGCCTCCCTGAGCTCCTACTCCGGGTACTAACAGAAAATGATCAGGCACAATCTTCCGGATATCGGCAAACATTTCACCTTGCGTAGCCCCGACCACATACATCAGTTGCTCATCGGTAGCCCACTCTTGAGATTTCTTCAAAACTTTCTCAAATAAGCGTTCTCCTGCTTTATCTTCTGTTAACTGGAAGTCAGCAGAACCCTTATTAGAGGTTAGAGCCAAAAGAATAACCCATTTCTTCGGATACTTCACAAACGGCTTCACACTGTCTTCTCCCATATAAGGAGCCACAGTCACGGCACTTGCTTTCAGGTGTTCGAATGCCGATACGGCATACATTTCAGACGTATTGCCTATATCCCCCCGCTTGGCATCGAGTATGATAAACTGATCCGGATACTTGATCCGTATGTATTCTATCGTCTTCTCCAGAGCAATAATACCTTTCACTCCATGGCTTTCATAAAAAGCAGTATTGGGCTTATAGGCCACACAATATTTGGCTGTGGCATCTATAATGGCCTTGTTAAAAGCATATATAGGATCTTCCTCTTCCAAAAGATGAGAAGGTATCTTTTTTATGTCCGTATCCAGTCCTACACACAGGAAGGATTTTTTCTTTTTAATATTTTCAAATAATTCTTGCTTCGTCATAGTTCACTCTCTTTTAATCTTTCTGTATTCTCTGCTATAATCAACTGGTCTATTATCGGTTGTATCTCGCCATCCATAACACCTGACAAGTTATAGAGTGTGAGGTTGATGCGGTGATCAGTCACTCTTCCCTGCGGATAGTTATATGTTCGGATCTTAGCAGACCGGTCACCCGTAGACACCATCGTCTTGCGCTTCGATGCTATTTCGGCCTGATACTTGGACAATTCTATATCATACAGTTTTGTCCTCAACATCTGCATTGCCAATTCCCTGTTTGCCAACTGGGAACGAGCTTGCTGACAGACAACAACCAATCCTGAAGGCTTATGTGTCAATTGTACTTTTGTTTCCACTTTATTTACATTCTGACCTCCTGCCCCGCTCGATCTGGCTGTTTGCATCTCTATATCGGCCGGATTTATTTCCACATCTACTTCCTCTGCCTCGGGTAATACGGCAACGGTAGCAGCTGATGTATGCACTCGCCCTTGTGTCTCAGTAGCGGGTACACGCTGTACTCGATGTACACCCGATTCGTATTTCAATATTCCGTAAACACCTTCACCTGTAACGGTGAATATTACTTCTTTATATCCGCCCGAAGTACCTTCTGTTAGGCTGGTTATCTCTGTTCTCCACCCTTTGAGTTCACAATATTTGATATACATACGGTAAAGATCACCTGCAAAAATAGCAGCTTCGTCTCCACCTGTACCTCCACGTATTTCTACAATCGCATTCTTACTATCTTCGGGATCGGCAGGGACTAACAGGAGTTTTATTTCCTCCTCAAGTTCCGGTAAACGTACATTAGCTGTATCAAGTTCTTCTCTGGCCATCTCCCGCAGCTCAGCATCATTCTCCGAGTCGAGAATATTCTTAGCTTCTTCCACATTAGTCAGCAACTGTTTATACTCGTTACGGGCTATGCTGATTTTCTCCAGATCACGATATTCTTTATTCAACTTGACATATCGCTTCATATCAGCAATAACTGAGGGATCGGTTATTAGCTTGCCTATTTCTTCGAAGCGCATAACCAAAGTATCAAGTTTTTCCAATAAAGATAGCTGACTCATAGTAATTTATTCCTTTTCCTTTAAATTCGGGGACAAAGGTAAAAATAAGTTGTAAGTTATGAAATTATATAATATAAGTATTTTCAACAACTCAATAATAATTAAATGATAATGAATATATAAAAAACAGAAAGTCCGCGAAATCACCTTCGCAGACTTCCCAACCTTAACACAAACTTTACAAAACTACACAATAGAGCTGATTGCAGCCTGATATTTGGTTCATTCGTAATTTCAGGAACCAACTCTGTGTTCGATTATATTTTCTAAGATAAAGATAACGTGTACCCACATAGTAACATGCTATCAATTCTTCTTATTTTATTTCTTTTCTGACAAAAACAGATATTGGAAACTATAGGTTGGATATGACATTCTCCCGTTCAAAGTAGTAAGTGAAATTATCTATTGACATGAGGAAGCCCTCATTTTTCTTTACATTTCTACCTTCAAATGTTATAGTTGCCGTTTCTCTATTATCACTCGACAAAGATAGTAAATTTTACACATTGGCAATAGATAATATCTATTTTTTTGAAAAAATTATCTTTTCTCGTAAATTAACTTAACTCATCTCTTAGATATTCAGCGGTAAAGCTATTTTTCTCTTTGATGACCTCTTCCGGTTTTCCGACAGCAACAACTGTTCCTCCTCCGATTCCCCCATCAGGCCCCATATCTATAATATAATCGGCACTTTTTATAATATCCTGATTATGTTCGATCACGATGATTGTATTGCCTCTGTCTACCAGTTTGTTTAGTACACCCAGTAATACTCTGATATCTTCGAAATGAAGACCTGTTGTAGGTTCATCTAATATATATATAGTATTTCCTGTGTCTATTCTGGCCAGTTCGGATGCAAGTTTTATACGCTGCGATTCTCCTCCCGACAATGTAGTGGAGGGCTGACCAAGTTTGAGATATCCCAGACCTACTTCCTGCAACATTTTCACTTTATGCAATATAACAGGTACATTTTCGAAAAACTCAACAGCCATATTGATTGTCATATCCAGCACATCAGCAATAGACTTACCTTTAAAGCGGACTTCCAACGTTTCTCTGTTGTAGCGTTTTCCATGACATTCTTCACATTGCACATAAACATCAGGAAGGAAATTCATACCGATAGTCTTATAACCGTTTCCTCCGCATACTTCACACCGCCCGCCTTTTACATTAAATGAAAATCGTCCGGGTTTATAGCCTCTGATTTTCGACTCGGGGAGCCCGACAAAAAGGTTACGGATATCGGAAAACACACCCGTATAGGTCGCAGGATTGGAACGCGGTGTACGGCCGATAGGCGATTGGTCTACACTGATAACTTTATCCACATTGTCAATTCCGTCTAATGTCTTATATGGTAGCGGATCGGCCAATGACTTGTATAGGTGCTGGCTCAATATCGGTTGCAGCGTTCCGTTTATAAGACTAGATTTGCCACTACCCGATACTCCTGTCACACAAATGAATGTATTGAGCGGGAATGTGACTGATACATCTTTCAGATTATGTCCTGTCGCACCTTTTATCGTTATTTTCTTACCGTTACCTTTTCGCCTTTTCTTCGGAATCTCTATTTTGAGCTTACCGTTCAGGTAATCAGCTGTCATTGTACTTGCACTAAGCATTTCTTTCGGAGTTCCCGCAAACACGACCTTACCTCCGCGACGTCCGGCATATGGTCCTAAATCGACTACATAATCGGCATCCAGCATAATATCTTTATCGTGCTCTACTACAATGACCGAATTGCCCGAATCACGTAATTTCTTCAACGAATCTATGAGTCTGTTGTTATCCCGTTGATGCAAACCAATACTAGGCTCGTCCAATATATATAGAACGTTTACCAATTGGGATCCTATCTGAGTGGCAAGCCTGATTCGCTGACTTTCCCCACCCGAGAGAGTTACCGAGGCTCTGTTCAATGACAAATAATTCAAACCCACATCGAGTAGAAACGAAAGACGGGATGCAATTTCTTTCTTTATTTCCTGGGCTATCAGCTGCTGGCGTTCCGAGATATGTACATCCATATCTTGTATCCATTCATACAAGCGTTGAATATCCATTTCCGCCAGTTCTGCAATATTCTTTTCATTTATCTTGTAATGAAGAGCTTCTTTATTCAGGCGCTGACCATTGCAATCTGGACAAACATCAGTTTTAATAAACTGCTCTGCCCATTTCTGAGCCGATGCCGAAGAATCACTATCCTGTTGCATCTCGATATATTTAGCTACACCTTCAAATGCCACTACATAATTCGATGTTCCCAACGATTCGTTTTTAATCTGTAAACGCTCGTCGGTGCCGAACATGATATCATCCATTGCTTCTTGTGGTATATCCTTTATCGGGGTTTTGATAGAGACACCATGCTTTTCGCAGATGGCTTCTATTTGCCAGAAGAACAGTGAATTTTTATATTTTCCAAGCGGGGCTATACCACCGGCATAAATACTAAGTTGGGGTTTGGGTACGATTTTACCCATATCTATCTGGTTGACTACCCCCAATCCTTTACAACGGGGACATGCTCCGTGCGGTGAATTGAATGAAAATGTATGTGGAGCAGGCTCGCTATAAGACAGACCTGTGGTAGGACACATCAGCTGACGGCTGAAATGGCGTACGTCCCCGGTTTCTACATCCTGAATCATTATAAGTCCGTCTCCCTGTTTCATCGCCGTGCGCAAACTGGCTTTCAGATTATCTGCAAATTTATTGGATACCTGCAACTTATCTATCAGGACTTCGATACTGTGCATTTTATACCTGTCGACACGCATGCCGGGAAGTATTTCCCGTATCACACCATCGACACGCACTGTAAGGTAGCCTTTCTTACTGATTTGCTCGAACAGCTCTTTATAATGTCCTTTACGGTTCCGGACTACAGGGGCAAGCAAGTATATCCTTTTCCCGATATAACGCTCCATAATGAGTTCCAGAATCTGCTCTTCTGTATATTTTACCATTTTCTCCCCTGTAAGGTAAGAATAGGCATCTCCTGCACGTGCATACAGCAAGCGAAGGAAGTCATATATTTCAGTGGTTGTACCTACCGTAGAACGGGGATTCCGGTTAGTTGTTTTTTGTTCGATAGAGATAACCGGACTAAGCCCCGTTATCTTATCCACATCAGGACGCTCCATACCTCCCAGAAAATTGCGGGCATATGCCGAAAATGTTTCAATATATCGTCTTTGTCCTTCGGCAAAGATAGTATCGAATGCCAATGATGATTTTCCGCTACCGCTAAGGCCTGTAATGACTACAAGTGAATCGCGGGGTATTTCTACGTCTATATTTTTGAGATTGTGAACGCGTGCTCCATACACGCTTATCGTTTCTTTTGTTTCCTGTGTATTTGTTTCCATTAAATAAAAATGTTCTTTACTAAACACTTATCTGTCTCTGTAAATCCAGGCCTTATCGTGTACTTTTATTTTCTCACCCTTTTTATAATAGAGCGATTCCTGCGTAGGTAAAAGGATTGTATATGAACTACGGCTTTTGGAAGTAATAGTTAGTTTTCTATCCCTGAGCCATGAATTGAAATCTTTCAACTGAGCATAAGTAAGCCCTTTTTCTTTGGCAAAACCTGCCAAATCGGAGATAGACTGTGTTACTTCTACTTTTGTAAACTCGATAGGTTTGTATAAATCGTTTTCGGTAAGGACAAACCCGTATTTGGACGGATCTTCGAATATTTGCTTAATTGCCAGCATACGGTAATAATAGCGGGTAGTCTCGTTTACCAGCCATAGATCGAGACTATCTTCGGCCTGCTGCTTATCCAGTTCGGTACTTATCCTCCCTTGTCCTGCATTATAGGATAAAGCGACGCTCGCCCAACTTCCATATTTGGCATAAGCCTCTTTGAAGTAACGGCATGCAGCTTCTGTCGATTTTTCTATCGAATATCGTTCGTCCACTTCCGAGGATACTTCCAATCCGTAGCTAGGTGCAGTTTTAGGCATAAATTGCCACAATCCGGCCGCTCCGGCCGACGAAACCGCACGGTGATCGAGGCTACTTTCTATTACGGCGAGATATTTAAAATCTTCAGGAATACCATTTTCCTTCAATATAGGTTCTATAATAGGAAAATAGCGATTAGCTTTCTTTATCAGGAGTAAAGTTGTAGAATGTAGATAAGTAAACCCGTTTATCTCACGGTCATAACGCTCATGCAGATCATACCTGTCCAGCACGAGCTCTTCTCCGGCAAACTCTACCTTATGGGGAACTTCTACCGACTTAGTCATCGACAGCACATAGGGTACTTTCGATTGTACTTCTTCGCCGCTGTTATTGGAAAGTAAAAAAAATGCCAGAAAGCATAATATGAGGACAGAAAGAGAATATATTATATATTTTTTCATCAGAGAAAATTAAATCTGTTTTTTGAATAGATAATAACTATCAAAGGTACGATTTTATTTTCAGAAATGAAATTACGTATACAGCCCTATTATGCAGGTCCCTGCCATACAAAGCAGTCCTGATAAGAGTTTTGAATATCAGACTGTTCTTCCTTAAAAATTCCAAAAACAGAAGAGCCCGAGCCTGTCATGGATGCATACAGTGCTCCTTTCTTATATAAATCCTCTTTCAGACCATCAATTAGAGGATATTTGGTAAAGACACTTTTTTCAAAATCATTCACCATTAACCCTTTCCAGCCGGAAACAGGTTGTTTTATGATTTCCTTCAATGATATATAAGGCTGTTTCGGCTTTATTTCGGCAAAGGCATCTTTAGTAGGTACATGGATATCCGGTTTAATCAGTACTATAAAGTATCCTTTGAGAGATAAATTGATATTTTCAAATACTTCTCCTATTCCACTAGCAAATACGGGCCGGTTGTAGATAAAAAAAGGACAGTCGGCACCCAGTTGGACAGCTAACGCGGCCAGTTCCTCGTCGGAAACTTTCAGCCCAAAAGTGCTGTTTATAAGTTTCAACATAAAAGATGCGTCTGCCGACCCCCCTCCAAGTCCTGCTCCAAAGGGAATCTTTTTTAAAAGATGTACCTCAATCGGAGGAAATTTATACTTAGTCCGCATCAGCCTCAAGGCCTTCATTACCAAATTGTCTTCGGCAATAGAATCCACTCTTATTCCGGCTTCAATAAAGGTGTCGGAAGACTGCTCTTCACGGATTATTATCTCCAGAGCATCTTTAACCTCAATGGGGTAAAAGATGGTTTCCAGATTATGATATCCATCTGCCCGCTTAGATACAATATTCAGGCCTAAATTTATTTTCGCGTTGGGGAAACAAATCATATTTTTGAATGAAGAGCGAAGAATGAAGAACGAAGAATGAAGAATAGAAAGTGTTGTAACATGCAATACCCTATTCTTAATTCTTCATTTTTAATTCTTCATTAATTTTTACACCAATTTCTTTATTAAGGCTTCTTTATCGCCATATATATAATCTATTATAGGCACTTCGATCATTGTATAAGCACCCGGCTTTTGTTTCAAGGTAGCGCGTGCCGACGCCACAAGCACCTGGGCTGTGAGAGCCGGATTATTTATCCTCATATTGAAGTCCAGAAGCTGATTCTGTGTATCTCCCGAAACACCTTTGCGCACCATGTTTACGCCATGTCCCATATCTTTGAGGTTATCTACACATTCTACCTGCATCACATGCGTTTCGTCATGTGCGAAATAGTCGTCAGCTTTGATCGCTGCCGCTACATCAGCAAAATTATGTCCATCTTCCACTTCTATATAAACCATACGACGATGAATCCCCGTACCCACAGGAATAGTCATGGACAATGCCGCTTTTACTCCTTTTATGGCTTTCACTGCAACCGTATGTCCCATACTCATACCCGGACCGAAATTTGTATATGTGATACCTTTAGGCGCCATAAATTCAAACATGGAACGCACCATAGAATCTGTACCCGGGTCCCATCCCGCTGAAATGATAGACACTGTATTGTTAGCTTTGGCTACTGTATCCAGCGATTTGCGCAAAACAACGATCCCACCATGTATATCGTAGCTGTCCACGGTATTGATTCCGGCGGCAAGGCACTCTTTTGCATATTCTTCGACACTGCGTGTAGGCGTACAAAGTATTGCCACCTCTACATCTTTCAGTTCTTTTACTGCCTTTACTACAGGATATTTTTTCAGTTCGTCCGGAACATTATTAGGGTCACGGCGTACAATACCTGCCACTTCGAAATCCGGTGATGATAGTATCGCATCCAATACATATTGCCCGATATTTCCGTATCCGACAATTGCTGCTCTGATTTTTTTCATTGAAATGTATTTTTAGTTATGAATTATGGGTTATGAGTTGTAAGTTAAAAAAATAGCGGATTAATCCAAAGTCGCTTCCTTCATAAAGTTATAAAGCCATTCCATGGCCACAAAGTCTTCTTTCATCAGGTTAGCAAAATCGGCAGAGAACAACTCTTCTCCTACCGGCCTATGCTTACTCACCCATATACCTTTGCGCTGTATCCATGGCTGAAAATATTCGGACAAGTCGTTAACTATCGGGCGTTTATATTCTTCCCCGTTTATAGTATATCCCCTATCTAAGACCGTTTTTTGAGTTATTCGCTGAAATTCTTCGGCATCGTAGGTTATCTCTTCCCTGAATGCATCCATCACTTTCTTCTTCGGTTGAAAAAGGCCCAGTCCAAGTGTATATCCCTCACCGGAAATATCCAGAAAATAGCCCGGATGATCTTTCCATACATCATTTGTAACAGGTATCTGGAATGCCATCCACATAAAATCCTTATATGGGTCTTTGTTTTTAGAAAAACGAATATCACGGTATATCCTTGACAGACAACGATGCGGCCGCAGTTCGAATAATGGATCTATATTGTGCATAGCAGGCGATAATGTAGCAACTAATGCTTTCAACGGATTCAAAACCTCTTTTTCGTAGATATGCTTGTGTTCATCGAACCATTCTTTATAATTATTCTCTTTCAGGTCATTAAAGAACCTGAACGTCTCCGGAGTAAAACCTTTAAATGTTTCTATTTTAGCCATATTATTTTACTTAATAAGCAAAAGATAGTATTTGATGCGACATTACTTGATCGTAGCCAGCTATTGTTACTACAGATGCAAAAATAATAAATAGGTCTGCGACCTGTCATAAAAAAAGGATAACAAATCTATAAAGAAAAAGATTGTTATCCTATATTTTTTTAGCATCAGCCTTATTTATTTTGCCAACTGCCTGATTACATTCATTATCTCGCCGCCTATTTCCTCTGCCTCTTTCATCGAATGCGCTTCGGAATATACACGGATAATAGGCTCGGTATTAGACTTACGAAGGTGTACCCATTTGTCAGGAAAATCTATTTTCACACCATCTATATCCGTTACATCATATTGACTGAATTTTTCTTTAACAGCCTTCAGTATACCATCCACATCGAGTCCGGGAGTCAGTTCTACTTTCTGTTTTGCTATATAGTACTGCGGATAGGACGAGCGTATCTCACTTACTTTCTTTTTTTCATGTGCCAGATGCGACAGGAACAAAGCGATACCCACCAGCGAATCGCGTCCGTAGTGGCTGGCCGGATAAATAACCCCGCCATTTCCTTCTCCGCCTATTACGGCATCGGTAGCTTTCATCTTGGTAGTCACATTCACTTCCCCTACTGCCGCAGGATTGTATTCACAACCATATTTACGGGTCACATCGCGCAATGCCCGACTCGAACTAAGGTTGGACACGGTATTGCCCGGAGTATGTTTCAATACATAGTCGGCTACTGCAACCAGCGTATATTCTTCACCGAACATTTCACCATTCTCGCAAATAATTGCCAGACGGTCTACATCGGGATCGACAACGAAACCGACATCCGACGATGTAGTTCTCATCATTATCGATATATCTTTCAAATGCTCCGGTAGTGGTTCCGGATTGTGCGGAAATTCACCGTTAGGAGTACAGTACAGTTCGTTTATTTTATTTACTCCCAATGCCTTTAACAGCTTAGGAATAACAATACCACCAACAGAATTGACACAGTCGATAGAGACTTCAAAATCTGCGGCTTTAATGGCTTCCACATCGACCAAAGCAAGACCAAGAACAGCCTGTATATGTTTGTCTGTATAATCTTTTTCTTTTATACTGCCAATATGGTCGATATGCGCATAATGGAAATCTTCGCTTTCGGCTATACGAAGAACCTCTTCGCCTTCCTTAGCATTGAGAAACTCTCCATTTTCGTTGAGCAGTTTCAGCGCATTCCATTGTTTTGGATTATGACTCGCGGTAAGAATAATTCCACCACAGGCATGTTCCATAGCTACAGCCAGTTCGGTAGTAGGAGTTGTCGCCAAACCGATATTTACCACATCGAATCCCATACCCATAAGCGTACCTACAACTATCTGCTCCATCATCTTACCCGAAATACGGGCATCGCGACCAACAACAATAGTATTGGAACCATTCTTTACGTTTTCCCTTATAAAAGAAGCGTATGCTGATACAAATTTCACCGTATCGAGAGGATTGAGACCATCTCCGACTCTTCCGCCGATAGTTCCCCGTATTCCTGATATAGATTTTATTAAGGCCATCTTCCTATTTATTCTTTAGTGTCTTCGGTTTCATCCAATGTAAATTGATATCTCAAACGTCCATAAAACATCGGAATATAATTTGCCTGCTGATAAGTAGACCCGTTTGCAAACGGAACAATCAAGCTAACTTCAGCTCCATTTCCTAATCCTTGTTCTAAGGGCAAAACACAAGCCTGAGACAAGAAGTAATACATCTGAAGTTGATAGGTAGTAGAGGTACCACTACCCATATATGTGGATGTATTTCCATAACGGAAAGTCATATATGTACCCTGAAAATTATTTGCCGCTATAGTATCATTCTCATTTAGTAAGTTAAGGATATTCTCATACCTGAGATACACATCTGTTTTACCTTTTACCGGCAGTTTGCTTTCATCACCCGGATCGATCACCCGGAAATAAACACCGGTGTTCTCATCCAGATAATACTCGTTATCAGCAAATTTATGATCGGTAGGATATGTTCCTCTGGTCGTAATCTTATTATCATTTATAAAGCGTTCGATACCCTTTTTTTCTTTTTTCAGTTTATCTGCGTATGTTTCTCCGCCACAAGCAGAAAAAATAATCGCTAAACCCATAAAAGTAAATATTGCGCCAATAATCTTTCTCATGTATTCTTATTCGTATTTAGTAATTACTCATTTCTTATTTAGTAAATCAGCATATTCCGGCAATGCTTTTTCAAATATAGCGATTGCTTCATCCATTGTCCCGTAGAACTCTCCTCCTGAGGCATTAAGATGGCCGCCGCCATTGTAACATTGAGCTGCAAACTTATTGCTAGGGAAGTCCTTCTGAGAACGAAACGAAATTTTTATCATTTCATTGTCTTCACGGATAAAAACAGAGAAAATAATTCCTTTAATATTTAAAGGCAGATTGGCAAAACCCTCTGTGTCGCCTTTTTTCACTTTATATCTTTTCTGTTCCTCATTTGTCAGCCATATCAAAGCCGAATTATATTCAGGATATATCTTCATCTTTTCGGACAGGGTAAAGCCCAGCATACGGTAACGGTCTTCTGAATAATTATGATATACATTCGAATATATCTGGTCTTTATTTATGCCTTTTTTCAGCAGTTCACCTATAATATAATAGATTTCGGCACTATTCGAATTATAGGTAAATGCACCCGTATCGGTCATCATTCCGGTATAGATCGCAGTAGCGCTTTCGTGGCTCATTACTTCAAAATCACCCATCCGGCAGATAAGACGAAAAATGAGTTCGCTGGTCGATGATATTTCCGGATACGAGATCATTACATCACAAAAATCAGTCGGTTCGGGATGATGGTCTATCAACACCTTTTTCCCTTTTGCCGCTTCTATAAAAGGCCCTAAATGATAAGAGCGTTTCGGCACATTAAAGTCGAGGCAGAATATAAGCTCAGCCTCAGCAATTAGTTTTTGTGCAAATTCAGGATATCTCTCATATTCGAGAATGTCCTTAGCACCGGGTATCCATTTCAGAAAATCGGGAAAAGAATTTGGAACAATTACATTCACATTGTTTCCCAAATCATTCAGATAATGATATAATCCCAAAGATGAGCCAATAGCATCACCATCAGGCGATACATGTGTCACAATCACTATTTTATCATACTTATTGAGTAACTCTTCTACCTCTGTTATTTTCTGACTGGCTATTATCTTTGAAATCATTCAGTTATACTTTTTCCTCTAACTCTGCATTATGCAGGCACAAAAATACTAAAAAAACAAACTAAACACACCTTTTTGAACCATATCGTTATAGGGAAAGTTCTGTTTTTGACATTCTTTAGATAATTTTGGTTGTAGATTGTTTGATAATGAAGCATCTTAATTTTATAAGACATTTTTAAACACTTTACATATCGGACACTAACCCGGCTTCGTTTTATTTCGTCAGAATACTCATTTTGCAGCTTTAGGCAACAGTAATTCGAGTAATCTTTGATTCCGCGCAGAAGAAAAATTCAAGATTAAAAACTCAACTACTGGTCGACATTATTAATTAAGTCTTATTGCTTCTGTAACCTCTCAACCATACAGAGTTAAAATAGTATAAATAAAAAAGATATGTTTACTCTCGTTTTAAATAGTTAAAATCATTTTTTCGTATATTTGACGTGTAAACAAAACTACAAACACAAACATATTGAATTATGAAACCCCCATGACGTAAAAAAGACGCCAAAGATAATGTAAAAGTTAGCAAAGGCCCTTAGCTTTGGTTATAACCAACTAAAGATTAAGACTATGGAACAGATTACATTTACCCAGGTCGTATCCAGGGGATGCGGCATAGACGTACACAAGAAAGTAGTAGTAGCCACCGTGGATGGCGAAGGCATAAAGAAAACCACACGAGAGTTCTCTACTTTCACGAGTTCTTTGACAGAATTGAGA